>NZ_JBITGX010000008.1:0-282315 GCF_044457425.1 Streptomyces sp. NPDC050546 | reverse complement strand
GGGGGGCCCCGCGTTCGGTCGGGGGGGGGGGGGGGGGCCGGCTGGGGGCGCCGCGGGCGCGGGCCGTCCCCGCTTCCCCTTCCGGCCCGGCCCCCCCACCGGCGGTCCGGTCGCCGGCCGGAGGCACGCACGGGGACGCGACTCCGGCCGGGCCGGGCGGGGGGTGGCTGGTGGCACGGCGAGACACCCGTTCAGTACGGGCGGTGCTGGGGCGCGCGGACGGTGCCGCGTGACGGATCCGGCGCCACGGATCCGGTGTGAGACGAGGAGAGTTGTAGACCTACCGGTCAGTCAACGTCAAGGCATTGCAAGGGAGTTGTGCGTCGGCTGAGAGTTTCCGAACGCCGTTGACTCACATACGGCGCACATTCAACACTCTTTGTTCACACTTCCCTTGACCCTTCATGTAACCCCCGGTAACTTCCGACTCGGCTACCGCGTCGTAGCGCTTACGCACGCGGTCGGTGTCCGCGCCAGGGCAACGTGCCACCGAAGTCCGATCCGCACCGACACGCACCTGGAGCAGACATGACCTCCTCCGCCGAGCACACCCCCGAAAGACCGGACGGCCCGGCCGCCGCGGACGTCGCCGACGTCCCCGCGCGCCGCGGGCGGGTCCGGGCACGCCGGGCCGCGGTGATGGCGGTGCCGGCCACCCTGGTCGCCGCGAGCCTCGCGGTCCTCACCGCCGAGGGGGCGCTGGGCGTGCAGTTCGCCATCTCCGGTATGCCCTTCACGGTCACCGCGACCGAGCTGAGGGGCAACGGCTTCGCACAGTTCGGCGGTCTGGACGAGATGGCCGAGGGCAGCCCCAACGCGGGCGAGACCGGCGGCCAGGTCCTGGTCGTCACCTCCGTGATCAAGGACGCGACGCTCACCAAGCTGTGCCAGAGCGTGGACCTGGGCGGCACGAACCTGATCATCAGGGCGGGTGAGGGGACGAAGAAGGTCCGGGCCACCGACCTGACGACCGACTCCACCCAGCTCTCGGGCGACGCGGCCTTCACCAACATCGAGATCGGCAACGACGCCAGCAAGCTCAACAAGGCCGGAGACCTGGGCCGCGGGCCGATCGGCGTGTTCAGCCAGCAGTCCGACACGGTGCACATCGCCAACCTGCGGCAGACCAACTACGCCACGACAGCTGGTGTGTTCAAGCTTCCGGGGCTGAAGCTGGGCTTCAGCGAGTCGGGCTGCTGATGCCCGGCGGCGCACGCGGGAACGTCCGGCCCGCCTTCCGCCGGTGGCGGGCGGGCCGTCCCTTCTGGGGCGGGCTGCTGCTCACCCTGGGAGGGGCGGAGGTCCTGCTCACCCTGAAGGCGTCGCTGGACGTCATCCTGCACGTCGGCATGCAGGGTCTGGCCGGCTATCTGTTCCCGGCCGTGATGCTGCTGTGCGGCGTACTGATCCTCTTCAACCCCTCCCAGCGCCTGTTCTACTCGGTCATCGGAGTGCTGGTCTCCCTGGCCACCTGGATGACCTCGAACCTGGGCGGCTTCTTCGTGGGCATGCTCCTGGGCGTCGTCGGCAGCTGCCTCACCTTCGGCTGGCTCCCGGACCAGGAGCCGCGCGTCAGCCGGCGGCAGCGCAGGAAGGCCGCCAAGGCCGCGCGGGCACAGGCGCCGCCCCTGGAGCGGGAGGCAGGACAGGCCGTCTGAATCAGGCCTCGTGATCCTCTTCAGGCCAGTGATCCCGCACTCCCTGGCGTCGCCCGGCCACGGCGACTTGGCTGGACGGGCCACGCACCCTGCCCACGAGGCGGGCGCGCGGCGTACAACAGCCGTCAGCCCAGGGAGAGTCCGATGGATCAGACGCACCCGATTGTGATCGACCCGACCGGCCGCGACATCCACGGCGAGGCGACCCGGATCCGCGAGCGCGGCCCGGTCACCCCCGTCGAACTCCCCCACGGTGTCCCGGCCTGGGCGGTCAGCAACACCTCGCTTCTGAAACGGCTGCTCACCGACCCACGGGTGTCGAAGGACCCGCGCCGGCACTGGCAGCGCTGGATCGACGGCGAGGTCTCACCGGACTGGCCGCTGTTCACCTGGGTGGCGGTGCAGAACATGTTCACGGCCTACGGCACCGACCACAAACGGCTGCGCACCCTCGTCTCCAAGGCGTTCACCGCCCGTCGCACCAACGCGTTGCGGCCACGGATCGAGGAGATCACCGCGGCACTGCTCGACCGGGTCGCCAAGGCGGGAGCCGGCGGCGGCGCGGACGGCCGGGCCGTCGATCTGCGGGAGGAGTTCTGCTACCCGCTGCCCATCCAGGTCATCGGCGAACTCCTCGGACTGCCCGAGGAGTTGGGGGACGAGCTGCGGGTCGTGGTGGACGGTGTCTTCCACACCTCGGCCGACGCCGCCGAGGTCGCCGACATCTACGCCCGGTTCTACGCCGTCCTCGGTGAACTCGTCGCCGTGAAACGGGCGGCGCCCGGCGACGACCTCACCTCCGCGCTGATCGCCGCCCACGAGGAGGAGAGCGGCACGCGGCTCAGCGAGCAGGAACTGCTCGACACGCTGATGCTGATGATCAGCGCCGGTCACGAGACGACGGTCAACCTCCTCGACAACGCCGTCCACGCGCTGCTCACCCGCCCCGGCCAGCTCGCGCACGTCCGCGACGGACGCGCCACCTGGGACGATGTGATCGAGGAGACCCTGCGGGCCGAGGCACCGGTGGCCAGCCTGCCGCTGCGGTACGCCGTCGAGGATCTGCCCCTCGGCGAACTGGGCGGCCCGGACGGTGCGGTGATCCGCAAGGGCGAGGCGATCCTCGCCGCGTACGCCGCCGCAGGGCGCGACCCGGAGCAGCACGGCCCGGACGCCGCCGTCTTCGACGTCACCCGCGCCGCGAAGGACCATCTGGCCTTCGGGTACGGCGTCCACCACTGCCTGGGTGCCCCGCTCGGCAGGCTGGAGGCGCGCGTGGCCCTGCCGGCCTTGTTCGAACGGTTCCCCGGCCTCACCCTGGCCGTACCGGCCGAGGAGCTGCTGCCGGTGGACTCGTTCATCTCGCACGGCCATCGGACGCTGCCGGTCCTGACGGGCTGACGGGCGCCGCGGAGGGCGCCGGGTCCGGAAGACCCGGCTCTCCCGAGGCCGGTTCCCCGGCGTCCTCCTGCTTCAGTGCCTTCGCCTCGCTCTTGAGGATCCGCATCGAGCGGCCGAGTGAACGCGCCGTGTCCGGCAGTTTCTTCGAGCCGAACAGGACGATCACGACGATCGCCACGATCAGCAGATGCCAGGGCTCCAGTCCGTTGCGCAGCACGTCATGCCCTCCCTCTCTTCAACAGTTGCTACATTGCGCAACTGTACAACCCTCGGACGAGAGGCAAGCGGACGCCGATGACGGTCAGCAGCATTCGGAGGACAGAGCCACCGCGGCACCGGGCCGCGCCCCGGGACCAGAGGAGGCGGCGCGGCCGCCGCCGCGGCCCACGCGTCGCCCTCCTGGTCTGCCTGGCCCTGCTCGTACTCGCCGCGGGCGGTGCCGGCTGGCTGTATCTGAAGCTGGACGGCGACATCAGCACCTTCGACTCCGGCGGTCTCTCCGACAACCGCCCGGCGGCCGGCTCGTCGAAGGGCGAGAACATCCTGGTCATCGGCTCCGACACCCGCACCGGCGGCAACAGCGCGCTCGGCGGCGGCGACAAGGACGACGTGGGCCGCTCCGACACCGCGTTCCTGCTGCACGTCTACGCCGACCACCGGCACGCCCTCGCCGTCTCCATACCCCGCGACACCCTGGTCACCGTCCCGTCCTGCAAACTGCCCGACGGCAGCTGGACGAAGGCCCAGCCGGACACGATGTTCAACGCCGCGTACTCGCTCGGCCGGACCGCCGAGGGCAACCCCGCCTGCACCCAGAACACGGTCGAACAGCTCACCGGGCTGCGCGTCGACCACACCGTCGTCGTCGACTTCAAGGGCTTCGCACGGCTGACGGAGGTGGTGGGCGGGGTGCGGGTGTGCCTGCCGCAGGACGTGCACGAGAACGACCTCGACCCACACCTCACCGCCCCCGGCAAACTGCTGTTCCACAAGGGCGAGCAGACCGTGGCGGGGCAGCGGGCGCTGGACTACGTCCGGATCCGGCACGGCATCGGCGACGGCAGCGACATCGGCCGGATCAAGCGGCAGCAGGCGTTCGTGGCCAGTCTGCTCAAGGAGGTGAAGAGCAAGGGGCTCACCCCGACGCGGCTGTTGCCGCTGGCCGAGGCCGCCACCCAGTCACTGACCGTCGACCCCGGCCTCGGCTCCGCCGACAAACTGATCTCCTTCGCGATGTCCCTGAAGGACATCGACCTGCACAACACCAAGTTCGTCACCCTGCCCTGGCGCTACGAGGGTTCCCGGGTGGCGATCGTGCAGCCGGACGCCGACGCGCTGTGGGCCGCGCTCAGGGCCGACCGCACGATCGACGGCCAGGACGCCGGCGGAAAGAAAACCGGAGAATCTGGTTCCAGCCCCGCGTCCCCCGACCCCGCGTCCCCCGCGCCGGTCTCCGGTGACGGCATCGACGTCGCCGTCTACAACGGCACCGCGGTCCCCGGACTGGCCGCACGCGCCGCCGAGGCCCTCACCGCGGACGGGTTCACCGTCACGGGTACGGCGACGGCGTCCGCCCAGGACCACGCGACCACGGTGGTCGAGTACGGCCCGGGTCTCGAGGACCGGGCCCGGACCGTCGCGGCGGCCCTCCCCGGCGCCAGGCTCCGGTCGGTGACCGGCAGCGGGATCAAGGTCGTACTGGGACAGTCGTACGCCGACAGCCCGGCGGCGACCGCGTCCGCGTCCCCTGCTCCGACCGCCGTACCGTCCGAGGTCGCCGACGGGGCCCGTTCCGCGGACGACAACCCCTGCTCGGACCTCACCTACGGCTGACGCCGCCGCTGCCGGGCCCTGGCCGCCGTCAGGGCCAGGGCGTACAGGCCGAGCACCACGGCGGGCAGCAGGTAGTACGCGGCGGGCAGGGCCGTCATACCGAGGGCCGCGCCGAGGGCGCTCGGCGGCAGCAGCAGGCCGACGGCGGCGAGACCGGCCGCCGCAAGGCCGACCGGGCCCGGCATCCGGCTCCGCCCGACGCGCCGGCCGCCGCGCAGGAGCAGCATCACCAGGGCCTGGGTGAGCAGGTTCTCGGTGAACCAGGCGGAGTGGAACACGGCCTCGTCGTCCACGGCGTCGGGGCCGTTCAGCGCGAGGGCGAGGACGGCGAAGGTGGCGAGGTCGGCGAGCGCGTTGAGCAGGCCGAAGCCGGTGACGAACCTCAGGAAGGAGCGCGGCCGCAGCACGGCAGGGCCGCGCAACGCCGCCGCGCCGGGACGGTCGTGGGCGAAGGCGAGCTGGGCCGCGTCGAAGCACAGGTTCTGCGCGAGCACCTGGGCCGGGAGCATCGGCAGGAAGGGCAGGAGCAGACCCGCGGCGAGCATGGCGACGACGTTGCCCAGATTGGAGGAGAGCGTGACCCGCAGGTACGAGGCGATGTTGCCGCTCGCGTGCCGGCCGGCCGTGATCGCGTGGCCGATCGCCGTGAGGTCCTTCTCGGCGAGGACGACGTCGGCGCTCTCCCGGGCCACACCGACCGCGGAGCGGGGCGCGAGAGAGACGTCGGCGGCGCGCAGCGCGGCCACGTCGTTCACGCCGTCGCCGAGGAACCCGACGGTGTGCCCGGCGGCGCGCAGGGCGGCGACGAGGCGGGCCTTGTCCTGAGGGGTGCAGCGGGCGACCACGGTCGCCCCGGCGGCTTCGGCGTCCGCCAGGTGCGCGGCGGTCCGTACCCGCCCCGGATCCAGGCCGAGTTCCCGGCAGGCCCGGGCCGCCGTGGCCGGGTGGTCGCCGGTGAGGACCTTGACGGTGACGCCGCGGTCGGCCAGGCCGCGCAGGGCCTCGATGGCGGTCGGGGCGAGGGCGTCCCGGAAGGTCACCAGGCCCCGGAAGGCCAGGCCCCGGGGATCGGCCGACGGTTTCGCGCCGGAGGGGCGGTCGGCCGTGGCGAGGGCCAGCACCCGCAGCCCGGTGGCGGCTTCCCGGGCGGCGAGGGCGAGCAGCCGGTCGTGCTCGCCGGGCCCGGTCGCACAGCGTTCCAGTACGGCCTCGACCGCACCGGTGACGACGACGGTGTGCCGTCCGAGGGAGCCGCGTACCACCGCCGTCGAGATCCGCCGCGCCGGGTCGAACGGCACGGCGTCCACCCCGTCGTACTCCTCGCCCACCGGCCCGGCCGCCTCCAGCAGGGCCTCGTCGAGGGCGTCGGGCGCGGGCAGTTCGGCGAGCTGGAGGGTCCACCAGGCGCCGACGGCGGCCCAGTGCAGCACCTCCGGGTCGTCCCGGCCGGCCGGGTCGAGGGACCGTGCGACGACCGGCCGGTCCTGGGTGAGCGTGCCGGTCTTGTCGACGCACAGCACGTCGACGGCGCCCAGGTCGTGCAGCGCGGGCAGCCGTTTCACGATGACGCCGTGCGTGCGGGCCAGGAGGGCGGCGCCCCGGGCCAGGCAGGTGGTGACGATCACCGGCAGCATCTCGGGCGTCAGACCGACGGCGACCGCGACGGCGAAGGGCAGGGTCTCCAGGCCGCGTCCGCGCAGCGCCGCGTTGGCCATCAGCACCAGGGGCGGGGTCAGCAGCATGAACCGGATCAGCACCCAGGAGATCCCGTGCACGGACCGGTCGAAGGCCCCGCCCTCCCGGCGCGCGGCGGGCTGCCGGTGCGCCGCGGCGAACCGGGTCCCGGTGCCGGTGGCGACCACGACGGCGGTGGCGGTGCCCGAGGCGACGGTGCTGCCCTGGAAGCACAGGAGGGACTCGCCCGTCCCGTCCGCCGTTCCCTTGTCCAGCGGCGCCGACTCACCGGTCACGACGCCCTGGTGCACCGTGAGCCCCCGCGCCCGCAGCAGTCGTACGTCCGCCGGGACCAGGTCGCCCGGGCCGAGGCGGATCACGTCGCCGGGGACCAGTTCGGCGACCGGGACCTCCCGGGACTCCGGCTGCTCCCCGCCGTCGGTGCGGCGGAGCGCCGAAGCCGTGCCGGCGACCAGGTCGCGCAGGGCGGACATGGACCGGTCGGCCCGGTGCTCCCCGGTCGCGCGCAGCACGCAGCTCACCACGACCAGGGCGAGGATGACCACCCCGGTGCCCCAGGACGCCATGGCGACGGACACCAGGCCGAGGCAGAGCAGTACGGCGGTGAAGGGGTCGCGCAGGGCGTGCGCGCAGCGGAGGGGCCAGGACGGTGTGCGCGCCTCCGGCAGGGTGTTCTCGCCGGAGGTGGTCAGCCGCGCCGCGGCCTCGGCCTCGGTCAGCCCTCGGGGCCCCGACTCCAGCCGCCGCAGCACCTCCAGGGTGGTGCCCTCGGCGGTCTCAGAGGCCACGGAGCCGGCGGCGCGCCGGTGCGGCGCGGTCGGTGAGCCGGCCCACCAGGAGCCGTACGACGTCGACGATGTCCGGGTCGTCGACGTAGTACACCTGCCGGCGGCCCTCGCGGCGGGAGCGGACGAGGCCGGCCAGCTTCAGCTTGGTGAGGTGCTGGCTGACCGCGGGCAGCGCGCCGCCGACCCGCTCCGCGAGCCCGGTCACGTCGCTCTCGCCCTGGGCCAGCGCCCAGACGATGTGCAGCCGGGCGGGCGAGGCCAGCAACCCGAAGGCCGCGGCCGCCTCGGCGAGCACGTCGGCGGACGGGTCCTCGAAGCCACTGCCGGCTGCCGCCACCGTCGCCGCCCCTTCCGTCGTGAACGCCGTGTCCGTCGTGTCCGTCGTGTCCGTCGCGCCCGTCGTCCCGGGAGCCGCGAGCCGCGAGCCGCGAGCCGCGAGCCGCACCAGTTTAGGCGGCCCGCGGCGCCCACCTGGGAAAGCTGTTTCTTCCCTCCCGGCGCCAGGAGTGATGGAATCGCGCCCATCGGTCCAACTGTGGCCGCTGACAGGTGAGTTGTGTACTGGGAGGCCCGGATGCCGGAGCACCGTATCGACACCGAGAGCGCGCACTCCGCGCGGATCTACGACTACATCCTCGGCGGGGACGACAACTACCCCGCCGACCGGGAGGCGGGCGACGCCATGTGCCGCGAGTGGCCCGCCCTGCCGGTGCACATGCGGGCCAACCGCGACTTCATGCACCGCGCCGTGCGGTACCTCGCCGCCGAGGCGGGGATACGCCAGTTCCTCGACATCGGCACCGGCATACCGACCCCGCCCAACCTGCACGAGATCGCCCAGGCCGCGGCCCCGGCGGCGCGGGTCGTCTACGTCGACAACGATCCGCTCGTCCTCTCCCTCTCCCAGGGCCTGCTGTCCGGCACACCCGAGGGCAGGACGGCGTATGTCGAGGCGGACATGCGCGATCCGGCGGCCATCCTCGCCGCCCCCGGCTTCCGGGAGACCCTCGACCTGTCGGAGCCGGTCGCGCTGACCGTCATCGCGATCGTGCACTTCATGCTGGACGAGCACGACGCCGTCGGCATCGTGCGCCGGCTCCTCGACCCGCTGCCGCCCGGCAGCTGCCTCGCGATGTCCGTCGGCACCGCCGACTTCGCCCCCGACGAGGTCGGCCGGGTGGCCCGGGAGTACGCCGCGCGCGGCATGCCGATGCGGTTGCGCACCCTCCCCGAGGCGGCGGAGTTCTTCGAGGGTCTCGACCTGGTGGAGCCCGGCATCGCGCAGGTCCACAAGTGGCGCCCGAACCGCACGGACGGTACGGAGAACGGCGATGCCGGGAACGGTGTCACGATCCGGGACGAGGACATCGCGATGTACGGGGCGGTGGCGCGCAAGCCGTAGCCGGGGAAAGGGACCCTGACCTCGCCGTTCGGCCCGTCGGACGGATCATCACGATGCGGCAGCAGCAACTCACGGCTTGTGGCCGCTCACTTGACGACCGGTGGTCACACACGGTTGGCTCCGGGCCAGAGAGAGTCATCGGGTCGTGCACGTTCACGGCCCCGCTGTGCTCTCACCCTGCTCTTGCTCGGCCGCACAGCGAGGTCCACCCCCCATGAACGCTCCTCCCCCGCAGCCCACCACCCCGAGACTCTTCCGAACCGTGGCCCTGGCCTCCGCCGCGTGTCTGCTGGTGTCCGGCTGCTCCGTCCTCGGCGCCGCCGACGACGGGCCGGACACGGCAGAGCGGTCCGGCGGCGGGATGAAGGTCGCCCTCGTCACCCACGGCGGCGAGGGCGACGCCTTCTGGGACCTGGTGCGCCGAGGCGCCGAGGCGGCGGCCGCCAAGGACGGCATCGACCTGACGTACGCCGGGGACTCCGACCCGGCAGCGCAGGCCGCGCTGGTGAAGGACGCCGTCCGCGAGGGGGTCGACGGCATCGCCGTGACGCTGGCCAAACCGGCGGCGATGCGCGGCCCGGTCGCCCAGGCCAAGGCGGCCGGCATCCCCGTCGTCGGGCTCAACTCCGGCATCGACGCCTGGCGGCCCGCGGGACTCCTCGAGTACTTCGGCCAGGACGAGTCCGTCGCCGGCCGGGCCGTCGGCGACAAGCTGGACGAGGTCAGGGCCAAGCACGCCCTGTGCGTGGTGCACGAGCGGGGCAATGTCGCGCTGGAGGCCCGCTGCGCCGGCGTGCGGAAGACGTTCGGCGGCGACACCGACAACCTGTACGTGGACGGCACCGACCTGAACGCGGTGACCGCCACGATCGCGTCCCGGCTGCGGCAGGACACCAGCATCGACGAGGTCGTCACCAACGGCGCCCAGTTCGCGCTGAGCGCGGTCAAGGCCGTCGAGCAGGCCGGCAGCAGAGCCGAGGTGGCCACCTTCGACCTCAACAAGGACCTGGTCAAGGCGGTCCAGGGCGGCGATGTGCAGTTCGCCGTGGACCAGCAGCCGTATCTGCAGGGCTACCTCGCGGTGGACGCCTTGTGGCTGTACCGCACCAACGGCAATATCAGCGGCGGCGGGACGGCTCCGGTGCTGACCGGTCCCGCGTTCGTGACCAGGTCGAACGTGTCCGCTGTGGCACGGTTCGCCGCCGCCGGGACCCGGTGACCGGACACTTCCTGTGACGGTGTCGCCAAAGATTCGGTCAGGCCCGGTTCGCACGCCCACTTGTACGGATAACATCCTGCGCATCCCATGTGCCGCGCCCGGCACGCCCCCACCCCCGCGCCCGTCCCCCACCCTCCCCGACCGTTCCGCTTCCCCGTTCCTCGCTCCCCGCTGATCGCCCTAGGACGACGATGTCTCGACGGACAGGTGCCCGGCGCCGTCTCGGTTCCATACGCCTCTCCCTGTGGCTGCTGGCCCTGGTGCCCAGCGTCACCCTCGCCGCCATGTGGGGCGTGACGACGATCCAGATGTTCTCGGAAGGCCTGCGGCTGCGTGACCAGACCGAGCTGAGCCGGTCGACCGGCGCCATGGGCACCGACGCGACGCTCGCGCTGCAGCGGGAGCGCAGCCTGTCGGCCGCCTGGCTGGCCTCGCCGCACGGCTCCCGGGCCGCCCTCGACGCGCAGCGCGAGGACACCGACAAGGCGGTCGGGAAGCTGGTCGGGCAGGCGGACGCGATCGAGAAGGCGCCCTCCCGCGTCTCCGACCGGCTGTACTCGGTGCTGGGCTCGGTCGGAAGCCTCGAGTACTACCGGGACCAGGTGGACGACCCCACCGACATCACTCCCCAGCAGGCGCTGGACCAGTACTCCTCGATCATCGACGACCAGATCCACGCCTTCCAGGAGCTCTCCCAGGTCGACGACGGCGATCTCACCTCGCAGGCCGGTCCGCTGGTCGCGCTGGAGCACGCGGCGGAGCTGGTCTCCCGGGAGGACGCGCAGCTGACCCTGGCCTGGCCGTCGGGGCATCTGGACGACAGGGCGTGGGTGCAGTACGCGGAACTCGTGAACACCCGGCGCTGGCTGGTCCAGGACCAGGTCGTGCCCCAGCTGACCGGCGAGGCCAAGGCACAGACCGAGCGGATCCTGGCGAGCCCGGAGTGGCGGACGCTGGAGTCGATCGAGGACCAGGTGCTGGCGGCCCGGAACTCCAGTGCCGACGCGGACCGGATCGCCCTGCCGGACACGCAGAAGCGGTGGAACGCCGCCATGGACAAGCTGTCCGCGCACTACGCGAGCCTCATCGAGCGGCAGACGACGGGGCTGCTGGAACGCAGCGCCGACAAGGCGGACGAGACCCTGATCAAGGCGGCGTCGCTGAGCGCCGGCGGGCTGCTCGCGCTGCTGCTGTGCGTCGGCATGTCCTGGCGGATCACCCGCTCGCTGTCCCGGCGGCTGCGCGGCCTGCGCCGGGCCGCCGTCAGCCTGGCGCAGGAGCGGCTGCCCGACGTGGTGGCGCGGCTGGAGCGGGGCGAGACGGTCGACCCGGAGTCGGCGACGACCCCGCTGGACTACGGGCAGGACGAACTCGGCCAGGTGGCCCGGGCGTTCAACACCGCCCAGCGCACGGCCGTGCACACCGCGGTCGAACTCGCCGACACCCGGCGCGGTTTCCAGAAGGTCATCCTGGGCATCGCCCGGCAGAGCCAGAACCTGGTCAACCTCCAGCTGAGCAAGCTGGACGCGCTGGAGCGCGAGCACAGCGATCCCGACATCCTCAAGGGCCTGTACGAACTGGACTCCACGGCCAGCCAGTTGCGCCGCTACGAGGAGAACCTCGTCATCGTCAGCGGCGAACGGCCGGGCCGCAGCTGGACCGAGCCGGTCGCGCTGATGGACATCCTGCGCAGCGCGGTCGGCGAGGTCGCCGAGTACCAGCGGGTGGAGGTGCACACCGAGGAGGAGGTGTACGTCGCCCCGCCCGCGGTCGCCGACGTCATCCATCTGCTGGCCGAGCTCATCGACAACGCGACGGCGTACTCCCCTGCCCCGAGCCCCGTCACGGTGCGGGCCGGGATGGTGGCCAAGGGCCTGGCCGTCGAGGTCGAGGACCGCGGCCTCGGCATGTCGGAGGAGGACTACGCGTCCTTCAACGAACAGCTCGCGGTGCCCCCGCAGTTCGACGTGGTCGCGCTCGCCGACGACCTGCGCCTCGGCATGTTCGTGATAGCCCAGCTGGCCCACCGGCACGGCATCGCCGTCACCCTGCGCCTGTCGCCGTTCGGCGGGACCACGGCGATCGTGCTGATACCGCACGACATCGTGGTCCGGGAGATCCCCGCCACCGGCACACCCGGCACCCGCGACGCCAGGACCCTGAACGGCACGCACAGCCTGACGGCCCTCGGCGGCCCTCGGGGCACGGGTCTCCCGGCCGCCGGCAGGCCGAAGGACGTCGCAGACCCGGAGGACGGGCGGAGCGCGGTGGCCGAAGAAGCCTTGGGCGACGAACGCGGCGCGGGCGCCGGGCAGGGTCCGACGGACGGCCGAGGCCCGCACCACGGGCAGGACACGGCGGACAGCCGAAGCCCGGAAGCCGGACAGCGCTCGGGCGGCGGGCGGAACTCGGTGAGCGCCGAGCGGACCGCGGGGGCCGAGAGTGTCTCCGGCACCAGCGGCGGTGGCGGCGAAGCCGGGTCCGAGAGCGCCACCGGCGGTGCCGGCGACGGCCGTTCCGGGCGTGAGCCGCGGCCCCTCGTCGCGGCCCGGACCGCACCCGCCGCCCGCGCCCCCCGCGGAGACGGCCTCGCCCCGCTCCCCCGTCGTGTGCCGCAGACCAGCCTGGTCGAGGAACTGCGCGAAGAGTCCACGCCCGACGGCGACGACGGCTCCCTCGACGACTTCACCGCGGAAGCCGCCGCCTCCTCCCTGGCCGGCTTCCAGCGCGGCACGCTCCGGGCCCGTGACGAGGACCCGGCCGCACCACCCCGGCAGGCCGCCGCCGAACCCGTCCCCTCGACTCCGCCCGCCGACCGCTGACGAAGGACACCGCAATGACACGCCCCATCCCCGCCACGCACACCCAGCTCGACCAGCTGCTGACCGGACTCGTGGAGCGGGTCGCCGACGTGAACCAGGCCGTGGTGCTCTCCGAGGACGGCCTGGTGGTCAGCAAGTCCACCGGGTTCCTCCGGGACGACGCCGAGCGGCTCGCGGCGACCGCTTCCGGTCTGATGAGCCTGAGCAAGGGCGTCAGCATGGACTTCCGGGGCGGTCCGGTGCGCCAGGCGCTCATCGAGATGGCCAACAGCTATCTGATCCTGACCTCCGCCGGTCCCGGCGCCCATCTGGTCGTGCTGACCGGCCCGGGCGCGGACGTCGGTGTGGTCGCGTACCAGATGAACATGCTGGTGAAGAAGATCGGCGAGCACCTCAGCGCGGCACCGCGGGGCATGGCCGGACCCGTCGTCGACCCAGGCGTGTGAGGTGGGCGAAGGCGACTCGGCGGGCCGGCTCGTAAGACCGTTCGCCCTGACCGGTGGCCGGACCCGGCCCAGCCGTGCCGACTTCACGCTCATCGCGACGGTGACCGCGGTCAATCCGCCACCGGCCACCGCGGTCCGGTGCCAGCCCGAGCACACCCGGATCCTCCGGCTCTGTGCGGAGCCGGTCGCCGTGGCGGAGCTGGCCGCCCGGCTCGACCTGCCGGTGAGCGTGGTCGTCATCCTGCTCTGCGACCTGCTGGAGGCGGGCCGGATCACCGTCCGCCCGCCGCGCCTCGTTTCCCGTACCACTCCGGACCTGGACCTGCTGCAGAAAGTGAGGGACGGCCTTGGCCGGCTCTGACCCCGTCACAGACGCGTCCTCGGCACCCGACACGGTCAAGATCCTCATCGCCGGGGGCTTCGGCGTGGGCAAGACCACCATGGTCGGGTCGGTCAGCGAGATCGCCCCGCTGCGCACCGAGGAACCCCTGACCATGGCCGGTCTGGGCATCGACGATCTCGACGGCATCGAGGAGAAGCGGGCCACCACCGTGGCCCTGGACTTCGGCAGAATCACCATCAGCCGGGAACTGGTGCTGTACCTGTTCGGCACGCCGGGGCAGCAGCGGTTCTGGTTCATGTGGAACGACCTGGCGCTCGGCGCACTGGGCGCCGTGGTCCTGGTCGACGTCCGCAGACCGGAGTCCAGCTTCGCCGCGATCGACTTCTTCGAACGCCGGGAGATCCCGTTCGTCGTCGGGGTCAACGGCTTCCACGGCAAGCACCCTTATCCGCCCGAGGACATCCGGGACGCGCTCGCGGTGCCGGACCATGTGCAGGTACTGCTGTGCGACGCGCGGGACCGGGAGTCGTGCAAGGGCGTACTGATCGCGCTGATCGACCAGTTGATCGCGTCGGCCGTACAGGCCTAGGGAGCCGTCGCGGGGGCCGGGGGGGGGGCCCCCCCCCCCCCCCCGCGGCCGGGGGGGGGGGGGGGGCCCCCCCCCCGGGCCACCCCCGGGGCCCCCCCCGCCCGGGGGGATAGGCGGAGGGGGGCCGGGGGGTGCCCCGCGGGCCGCCCCCCCCCCCCCCCGCCCCCCCCCCCCGGCGCCCCCCCCCCCCCCCCGGGCCCGCCCCCCCCCCCCGGGGGGGGCCCCCCCCCCCCCCCCCCGGGACCGGAGCGTCAGGTCAGGCCCGCCGACTTCAGCCACGCCTTGGCCACGTCCAGCGGGTCCTTCTTCTCGAGCTGGACCTGCGCGTCCAGCTCGAGCAGCGCGGCCGTGTCGAGCTTGGCCGAGACCGCGTCGAGTGCCGCGGCGCCCTCCTTGGACAGCTCGCCCTTGCGGACCAGCGGCTGCACGTTCTGGAAGCCGAAGAGGTTCTCCGGGTCCTTCAGGACGACGAACTTGTCCCGGGCGATGGTCGGGTCGGTGGTGAAGAGGTCCGCGGCCTGCACGGTGTTCTTCTTCAGCGCCGTCTGGGTCAGCGGACCGCCCGCGTCGAGGGACTTGAAGGACTTGAACTCAAGGCCGTACACCGACTTGAGGCCCACCAGCCCCTGGTGCCGGGTCTGGAACTCCGGCGAACCGCCGAAGTCCAGGTCCTTGGCGACGTCCTTGAGGTCCGCGATGGACGAGTCCGCGGTCAGCTTGTACTTCTTCGCGGTCTCCGCGTTGACCGTCACGGAGTCCTTGTTCTGCGCGGCCGACGGCTTCAGCAGCTCCAGTTTGGAGTCGAGCTTGCCGTCGATGGCCGTCGTGGTCTCCTCGACCGTCTTCGGCTTGGCCTTGGCGTCGAGGTAGGCCAGCAGGGAACCGTTGTACTCCGGCAGCACGGTGACGCTGCCGTTCTTCATCAGACCGTAGGTGGTCTCCCGGCTGCCTATGTTGGGCTTGTAGGTGACCTTGATGCCCTTGGCCTTGAGCGCCTCGCCGTAGATGTCGGCGAGCAGGATGGACTCGGCGAAGTTGTTGGAGCCGACGACGACGGCGCCGCCCTCCGCCCCGCCGCCCTTGAGCGGGTCGTCGGAGGTGCCGCCGGAGGAACAGCCCCCGAGAAGAGCTGCCGCCGCGGCCAGCGCGACCGCTGCCGCGCCGGGGTGCCTCGTGATGGACCGGGTGCTGCTCTTCCGTGTAGTAATCACCCACTGATCCAAGCCAGCGGATATTCGGTCAGTCAAGAGCAGCTTGGTCACCAATTGGCGTCATCTCCTGCGCACACCCGGAGATACCGCGACCCGGGCCGCCGCCCAGAACAGCGCGAGCGTGACCAGCGCGAGAACGGCCACGAGCGTCGCGCCGCCCACCACCTTCTCGTAGTTGCGCTGGTAAAGGCCGTCGACGATGTACCGGCCGAGACCGCCCAGGCTGACGTACGCGGCGATGGTCGCCGTCGACACGATCTGGATGGCCGCCGAGCGCAGGCCGCTGAGGATCAGCGGCAGGGCGACCGGCAGTTCCACCTGGAAGAGGATCCGGGACTCGTGCATGCCCATGCCGCGGGCGGCGTCCACCGGCGAGGGGTCGACGGAGCGCATCGCCTCGTAGGTGGTGACGAGGATCGGCGGGACGGCGAGGATGACCAGCGGGATCATCACGGGCAGCATCCCGAACCCGAGCAGGGTGGTCATCAGCACCAGCAGACCGAAGCTGGGCAGGGCCCGCCCGGCGGTGGCGACCAGCGACAGGGCGTTGCCGCCGCGCCCGTAGTGCCCGGTGACCAGGCCGATCGGCAGTCCGATCGCGGCGGCGAGGAGCAGCGCTTCCAGGGTGTACTGGACATGCTCCCCGAGCCGGGCCGGGATGCCGTCGTAGCCCTGCCAGTGGGCGCTGTCGCTGAAGAACGCGTTGACGAAGTTGAGTACGTTCACCGGGCGGCTTCCTCAAGGGCGGGCGCCGGCTTGCGACGGGCCCTCCCGCTCGGCATCCAGGGCGTCAGCAGCACCCGGACGAGGACCAGCAGGGCGTCGACGAGGATCGCCAGGAGCGCCGTGGTGATCACGGAGTTCCAGGTGAGTTCGGGCCGGTTGTAGATCTGCGCGTCGTGGAGCAGGTTGCCGAGCGCGCCCTGGTTGCCGATGAGCATGCCGACGCTGACGAGGGAGATGCTCGACACGGTCGCCACCCTGAGGCCCGCGATGATCGCCGGTACCGCGATCGGCAACTGCACCTGGAAGTACCGCCGTACCGGCCCGAAGCCCATGGCGGTGGCGGCGGCCAGGGTCTCCGGGGGCACCGAGCGCACCCCGTCGACGATCGCTGGGACGAGCACCACCAGGCTGTACACGGCCAGCGGGATCATCACGGTGAGTTCGGTCTGGCCGGTGTAGTCGATGAGCACGACGAAGAACGCCAGGGACGGGATGGCGTACAGAACGGTCGTCAGGCCGAGGACGGGCGGGTACAGCCAGCGGAAGCGCACGCACAGCTGGGCGATCGGCAGCGCCAGGAGCAGTCCGGCCGCCACCGGCAGCAGGGCCTCCCTCAGGTGCAGCCCGATCAGCCCGAACCAGCTGTGCTGGAGGTCGCTCGGGATGTCGAAGAAGTTGTGGAGGTAGTCGCTCATCCGGCGACCTTCTCGTCCTCGTCGTCGCGCTCGTCCGCGTCGTCGCGCCGTGCCGCGTGGGCGCCGCGGATCGCCTCGCCGATGGTGTGCTGCTCGACCACGCCGGTCACCCGTCCCCCGGCGTCCACGGCGACGGCCCAGCCGGTCGGGGAGAGCACGGCGCAGTCGAGGGCGGCCCGCAGCGAGTCGGTGCCGGGCACGAACGGCCGCCCGTGGGACAGGAGCCGGTCGGGCCTGATGTCACCGGCCGTCAGATCGTCCGGCGTGCCCCAGCCGAGCGGCTTGCCGTCCGCGTCGGTCACCAGCAGCCAGGGGGCGTCGGGGGCGGCGATCTGCTCGGCGGTGGCGTCGACCCGGATGACCGGGCCGGTCGTCAGCGTGAGCCCCGCGGACGGGAAGAACGACAGGCCCCGGATGCCGCGGTCGGCACCGAGGAAGTCCTCGACGAAGGCGTCGGCGGGGTTCGAGAGCAGCTCGGCGGGCGGCGCGTACTGGGCGAGATGGCCGCCTTCCCGCAGTACGGCGACCATCGTGCCGAGCTTGATCGCCTCGTCGATGTCGTGCGTGACGAAGACGATGGTCTTGCCCAGCTCTTCCTGGATGCGCAGCAGTTCGTCCTGGAGGACCTTGCGCACCACGGGGTCGACCGCCGAGAACGGCTCGTCCATGAGCAGCACCGGCGGGTCGGCGGCGAGCGCCCGGGCCACGCCGACGCGCTGCTGCTGGCCGCCGGAGAGCTGGTACGGGTACCGCTTGGCGAGCGCGGCGTCCAGGCCCACGCGCTCCATCAGTTCGGCCGCCCGGGCCCGGGCCTTCTGCTTGCCCCAGCCGAGCATGCGCGGCACGGTCGCGATGTTGTCGACGATCGTGCGGTGCTGGAAGAGGCCGGCGTTCTGGATGACGTAGCCCATGGAACGGCGCAGGGTGGTGACGGGCTGCCGCTGGATGTCCTCGCCGTCGAGAAGGATCGTTCCCTCGCTCGGTTCGACCATCCTGTTGATCATCCGCAGGGTGGTCGTCTTGCCACAGCCCGACGGTCCGACGAGGACGGTGATCGAGCGGTCGGGTATCTCCATGGAGAGCCGGTCGACCGCCACCGTGCCGTCCGGGTACCGCTTGGTGACTGATTCGATCCGTATCAAGGCGCCGGGGCCCCTTCGGGTTGGCGGAGACTTCTGGCCATGGTCGTACGGGCTGTTGCCGGACGAGTCTAGACGGCGGTGGTTTCCGGGCCCCGGGCGGCCGGGACCCCCTCCCCCTGCCTCGGCAGGCGCACGGTGAACACCGTCGCCCCCGGCTCGCTGTCCAGCTCGATGCGGCCGCCGTGCGCCCGGACCAGGGACTGGGCGACCGCGAGGCCGAGGCCGCTGCCGCCGCGGTCGCGGGTGCGGGCCTTGTCGACGCGGTAGAAGCGGTCGAAGACCCGGGCCCGGTCGTCGGGCGGGATACCCGGACCGGTGTCGGCGACCCGCACCTCGGCCGAGCCGGGCGCGAGGCACACCTCCACGGACACCTTCGTCCCGGCGGGGGTGTGCACGGCGGCGTTGGTGAGGAGGTTGTCGACGACCTGCCGGATGCGCAGCGGGTCCATCCGCAGCCGCACCGGCCGCGGTCCCGCGAGCACGGTCAGCGGATGGTCGGGGCGGCCCGCGCGGAAGGCGTCGGCGGCCTGGCACACCAACTCCACCAGGTCGGCGTCCTCCAGCCGCAGCGGCTCCTCCACCTCCGCCGCGTCCAGCCGGGCGAGCAGCAGCAGGTCGTCCAGGAGGACGCCCATCCGGGCGGCCTCGGCGCGCAGCCGGGCCAGGTGCCGGTCGCGTTCCTCGGGGGCGTTGGCGGCGGCGTACTGGAAGAGGTCGGCATAGCCGCGTACCGACATCAGCGGGGTGCGCAGCTCGTGCGAGGCGTCGGCGACGAACCGGCGCAGCCGCTGCTCGGCCTCCGCGCGCACGGCGAGGGAGTCGTCGATGTGCTCCAGCATCGTGTTGAAGGCGGTCCGCAGCTCGTCCACCTCGGGCCCGCCGTCCCGGCCGTCGGCGCGCAGCGGCAGCCGGGCCGCCGACTCGGTCAGGTCGTGCGAGGCGATGCCGTGCGCGGTGGACGCCATGTCGCTGAGCGGTTTCAGTCCGCGGCGCAGGGTCCTGCGGCCGAAGACGACCAGCGCGAGCAGCGCGGCCCCGAAGGTGACGACCTGGATGGTGATCAGCTGCCCGACCGTGTCCTCGATGTCCTCCATGGGCGCGGCGCTGACCAGGACGACCCCGGGCTCGACCTGGCAGGCGCGCAGCCGGTAGGAGCCCGCGCCCTTGAGATGCTCGGTGCGCAGCAGCTCGCCGTGCGCGGCGGTCTGCGCCCGGGCCAGGTCGGTGAAGTCGTCGACGTCCTTCGGCAGGTCGGCGGGGTCCTCGGGCCTGCGGAGCTCGGGCGTGCCGTCCGACACGTCGTACACGGCGTAGAACCAGCTGTAGTACTTCTTGCCCGAGAGCGTGCCGTAGTCCGCGATGCTCTTGGACTGGGCGATCTGGGCCTGTGCCAGCTGGGTGTCGAGCTGGGCCGAGAGGTAGTCCCGCATGTACGTGGTCAGGGCCGTGCCGACGACGGCGAAGACGACCAGCGCCAGGGCGCCGAGGCCCAGCGCCAGCCGGGTGCCCAGGCGCATCCTGCGGTAGGTCCGCCGCAGCCTGGCGATCACTCGGAGGCCTGCCGCAGCACGTACCCGAATCCCCGCACGGTGTGGATCAGGGGCGCGCCGCCGTCGTCCGTCTCGTCGAGCTTGCGGCGCAGCCGGCTGACGACCAGCTCGACGACGTTGGAGCGGCCGCCGAAGCCGTACTCCCAGACGTGGTCGAGGATCTGCGCCTTGGTGAGCACGGTGGGCGACTTGCGCATGAGGTAGCGCAGCACCTCGTACTCGGTGGGGGTGAGCGACAGCAGCCTCTCGCCGCGCCGTACCTCGCGGGTGTCCTCGTCCATGGTCAGGTCGCCGACCTGGAGCACGGACCGCTGGAAGGCGGGGCCGGCGCTGCGCCGCAGCACGGTCCGCAGCCGGGCCATCAGCTCCTCCACGGCGAACGGCTTGACCAGGTAGTCGTCGCCGCCCCGCGTCAGGCCCGCGACCCGGTCGGCGACGCCGTCGCGCGCGGTGAGGAACACCACCGGCACCATCGTCCCGGAGGCGCGCAGCCGGTCCAGGACGCCGAAGCCGTCCACGCCGGGCAGCATCAGGTCGAGCACCACGATGTCGGGGTGGAACTCGGCGGCCCGCTTCAGCGCGTCCTCGCCGGTGTACGCCGTCACCGCGTCCCAGCCCTCGTAGCGGGCGACGGTCGCGACGAGGTCGGCGATGGGCGGGTCGTCGTCGACGACGAGGAGGCGTACTTTTTCCACCCGCTCATAGTGCTTCACGTGTCCTGCGCCTCCATAGCCGCTCGTGGCTTCGCTGCGGGATCGATAATCACTTGAAAGTTGAGCGACAGTATTTCGACAGCTCCTTGGCGACAAGCTCGGTATCCCAGGATCCGATCAAGGAGCTGCCGACCGTGACGACCCTCCAACAACCTCCCGCGGCGACCCGCGCGGGCGTGCGCCCCAGAGTGGTGGGGCGCACCGGCCTGTACGCGGTGCTGCTCGCCAACGCGGTCGTGGTGGCCGTGTTCTTCGTCCAGGCCGGCTTCGCCTCCAACACGCTGATCGTGCTGGGCCGGCTGACCGGCCTGTACGGTTCGCTGCTCATGGCGTTCCAGCTGCTGCTGGTGGCCCGGCTGCCCTGGTTCGACCGGCGGATCGGCATGGACCGGCTGACGTCCTGGCACCGCTGGACCGGCTTCTCGGTGCTGTGGCTGCTGCTCGCGCACGCGGTGTTCATCGTCTTCGGCTACGCCCAGTCCTCGTCGCTGGACCCGGTGAACCAGCTGGTCGACCTCGCGGAGACCGTCGAGGGCGTGCTGCGCGCGATCACCGCCCTGGCGATCATCATCGTGGTCGGCGTGGTCTCGGCCCGCTCCGCCCGGCGCCGGCTGGCCTACGAGACCTGGCACTTCATCCACCTGTACACCTACGTCGCGGTGGTGCTTGCGTTCACGCACCAGGTCGCGGCGGGCACCACGTTCGCCTCGTCGTCCGCGGCGAAGACGTACTGGTACGCCGTGTGGGGCGCGGCCCTCGCCGCCGTGTTCACGGGCCGCCTGGTGCTGCCGCTGTGGCGCAATCTCCGCCACCAGCTGCGCGTGACGGCCGTCGTCCCCGAGAACGACCACGTCGTCTCCATCTACATCACGGGCCGCGACCTGGACCGGCTGCCCGCCCGGGCCGGACAGTTCTTCCTGTGGCGGTTCCTGACCAAGGACCGCTGGTGGCAGGCCAACCCGTTCTCGCTGTCCGCCGCCCCGGACGGCCGTACGCTCCGGCTGACCGCCAAGCGCGCGGGCGACGGCAGCGCGGCCCTGCGCCACCTGAAGGTCGGCACGCGCGTCTTCGCCGAGGGCCCCTACGGCGCCTTCACCACCCTGCACCGCACCCGCCCGGACGCCCTGCTCATCGCCGGCGGCGTCGGGGTCACACCGATCCGGGCCCTGCTGGAGGAACTGCACGGCCACGCGGTCGTGATCTACCGGGTCGCCACGGACCAGGACGCCGTCCTCTACGACGAACTGCGCGACCTCGCGCACGCCAAGGGCGCGGAGCTGCACCTGGTGACGGGACCGGCCGTGCCGGACCGGCTGGCGCCCGGGGAGCTGGCCCGTCTCGTGCCGGACATCGCCGGGCGGGACGTCTATCTCTGTGGCCCGCCGCCGATGATGAACGCGGTGCTCGGCAGCCTGCGCGAGCTGGGCGTGCCCAAGCCGCAGATCCACTTCGAACGCTTCAGCCTGGCCGGATGACGAGGAGACTGTCGTGAAGCGAGCCATACCCGTCCTCGTCCTGAGCATCGCGGGCCTGATCCCGGTCTGGCGCTACGCGCCCTCGCAGGACACCGGATCGTCGTCGACCGCCACCGAGGCCGCCGCTCCGGCCTCCACACCCTCGGCCTCCTCGTCGGGTGGTTCCACGACCACGGTCGTGAAGGGCTCGACCCTCGACACCGAGAAGGGCCCGGTGCAGGTCGAGGTCACCTTCGACGGCGACAAGATCGCCTCGGTGCGGATGCTCCAGCAGCCGAACCACCCCCAGACCACGGCCGCCGTGCCCAAGCTGATCGAGGAGACGCTCCAGGCGCAGAGCGCGGACATCGACACGGTGTCCGGCGCCACGATCACCAGCGACGGCTACAAGGAGTCGCTCCAGGCCGCCATCGACGCGAAGGGCTGACGGCATGCGGCGCGTCGAGCACGTGATGGGGTTCCCGGTGTCGGTCCGGATCGACGACAAGGGCTTCCCCGAGGCCGCGGTGGACGGCCTCTTCGCCTGGCTGCACGAGGTCGACGCGCGGTTCAGCCCGTTCCGGCCGGACAGCGAGGTGTCGCGGCTGGACCGCGGGGAGGTCTCCGAGCCGAGCCCGGCGCTGCGCGAGGTCCTGGACCTGTGCGAGGAGTACCGGGTCGCGACCGGGGGCGCCTTCGACGTCCGCCTGCCGGGTCGCGGCCTCGACCCCTGCGCCGTGGTGAAGGGCTGGTCGGTGCAGAAGGGCGCGGAGCTGCTGGCGGCGGCCGGGGCGCGGCGCTTCTGCCTCAACGCGGGCGGTGACGTGGTCGCCGCCGGCGGCCCCTGGCGCGTGGGCGTACGGCATCCCGAGCACGCCGACCGGCTGTGCACGGTCCTGGACCTCACGGACCGGGCCGTCGCGACATCCGCCCGCTACGAGCGCGGCGACCACATCGTCGACGGGCGCACCGGCCGCCCGGCGACCGGGCTGCTCAGCCTCACGGTAGTCGCCCCCACCCTCACCGAGGCCGACACCGTCGCGACGGCGGCCTTCGCACTGGGCACCGAGGGCGTCGAGTGGGCGGCGGCCCGGGAGAACTGCGAGGTGTTCGCGGTGGACGCCGAGCGCCGGGTCCTGCGGTCGCCGGGGTTCCCCGCGGAACAGTCGGCTCCGGAGCCGAACGGTTAGGCTCCTGAAGGATCACTGCCGAACGGAAGGGGGCCGAAGGCATGAGCGCGACGGTGACGGCGGTCAGCAGCAACGGCGAGTACTCGTTCACCAAGCCGAACCGGGACAGCATCACCCTGCTCGCGGGGCTGGGGGTGGAGGGCGACATCCACGCGGGGGTGACGGTCAAGCACCGTTCTCGGATCGCCCAGGACCCCACCCAGCCGAACCTGCGCCAGGTGCACCTCATCCACGAGGAGCTCTTCGCCGAGGTCGCGGACGCCGGGTTCGAGGTGGCACCCGGCGCACTCGGGGAGAACATCACCACGCGCGGCGTCGACCTGCTCGGCCTGCCGGCCGGCACCCTGCTGCACATCGGCGAAACCGCGGTGGTGGAGGTGACGGGCCTGCGCAATCCCTGCGTCCAGATCGACGCGTTCCAGGACGGGCTGCTGAAGCAGGTCGTCGGCCGTGACGAGGCGGGCCGGATCGTGCACAAGGCGGGCATCATGAGCGTGGTGCGCGAGGGCGGTGTGGTGCGTCCCGGCGACGCCGTCGAGGTGCGGCTCCCCGCCGAACCGCACCGGCCGCTGGAACGCGTCTAGACGAGCTCTGGTGACGGGCCTGTCAGCCCTCGGGCAAGGCCTCCAGGAAGTCCGCCGGCGGTATGAAGAACAGGCTGCCGGTGACGGCCCTTGAGTAGTCCAGCAGCGGGTCGGGCCCCGAGCCCGGCTCGCCGAGGAACATCTTGCGCAGCATCGTCTCGGGTATCGCGGGCGTGCGCGCGTAGGCCACGAAGTACGTGCCGAACTCCCCGTGTCCCGGCCTGCCGAACGGCATCGCGGAGCGCAGGATCTTCTGCTCCGAGCCGTCCGGGCCGAGGACGGTGTTGACGTCCTTGTGGGAGCCCGGCGCGTCGAGTTCGAGGTTGGTGAGCTTGGTGCGGCCTATCACCTTCTCCTGGGCCTCCACGGCGAGGGCGTCCCACGCGTCCACGTCGTGCAGGTACTTCTGCACGATCGCGTAACTGCCGCCGCGGAAGCCGGGATCCTCCTCGCCGACCAGTGCCGCGTCGGCCGCGGGCTGGCCGACGGGGTTCTCGGTGCCGTCGACGAAGCCGAGGAGGTTGCGCGAGTCGAAGTAGGCGAAGGCCTGCGTCTCGTCGCGCACGGTGACCGCGCCGCGCAGCCGCCGCACCAGCTCGGCGGCGAGGGCGAAGCACAGGTCGGTGCGGGCGGCCTTGATGTGGAAGAACAGGTCGCCCGGGGTGGCCGGGGCGTGGTGCCGGGGCCCGGCCAGCTCGCGGAACGGGTGCAGTTCGGCGGGTCTGGGGCCGCCGAACAGCCGTCCCCAGACCCGGGACCCGACCCCGGCGACACAGCCGAGACCGCCGTCGGGGCTGGGGAACCCGACGGACCGCACCAGGCCCGCGAGGGAGCCCAGCGCCTCCCGTACGGCGGCCTCCCCGCCGGGTTCGATCGTGGCGACCAGGAACACCGCGACCGACGCCGGCGGGTTCAGCAACGGCTGTGGCAGCGTCTCTCCCGGGGGCAGCGGTGACGTCATGGCTTCCCATCCCTTCGCCGGCCGACAGGGCCCGCCCGCTCCCCCTCCGGGGCGGCGCGGCCCACGCCCCTGACACGATGCCCAGCGAACGGGCGGCCGGAACTCCCCGGCCGGAAAGGACGGTTGCTACCCGGCCTCGTCCTGAAGCACCTTCACGTCCCAGGGCCCGAGCGGCACCGTGTCGCCGTACACGGTGTCCGACAGCACGTCCCGCACCGCCGCGGGCACCGGCACGGACACCTCGTCCCACGACCAGTTGTGCAGGAAGCGCACGCGGCGGCCGTCCCGGGCGGTCGCCGAGGTGGCCGTGACGCTCGGGTGGGCGGGGCGCCAGGCGCCGTCCGGGGCGTACCGGTCGAACAGGGCCCGGGCGAGGACGGGGTCGGGCACGGTGCCGACGTAGGTGATGCGGCCGGTGCCGTGGCGGTGGGTGGTGACCGCGGGCCAGCGGCCGAAGTGCGGATGCGTGTACGCCGCCAGTGTCTCGGCGCCCTGCGTCCGCAGTCCGTCAGCCCAGTGCAGGGCGTGCGCGTCGGCCGGGAGGGGGAGGGAGTCCGTGCCGGTGACAGGCAGCGGGTCGCGCAGGTTGCTGAACTCGTCGTACGTCACCCCGGCCGCCTCGGCCAGCCGGCCCGGCTGGAGGTCGGTGCGGGCCCTGGCCTCGGTGTCGCCGTAGCCGGTGCGGGGGCCGAGGACGAGATGGCCGCCGGCCTCGGCGTAGGCGCGGAGCCGGTCGAGGACGGAGTCGTCGGCGGCGTAGTAGCCGGGGACGACCAGCACGGGCGGCAGATCGGCGTCCGCGAGCTGCCCGGGATGCAGGACGCGTGCCTGGAGTCCCGCGTCGAAGGCGCCGCGGTAGAAGGCGTCGAAGATCCTCTCGTACGACCTCCCGTCCGGGTTTCCGTCGGCGTCGGCGAGCGGCGGCTGGCCCTTGAGCGCCCACTTGCTGGGCCCGTCGTACAGGAAGGCGACGTCGGCGTCCGGGGTGAGGGAGGCGACCAGGTCCCCCGCCTTCTCCAACTCGCCTCCCAGGGCTGCCAGTTCGCGATAGACACGGCCGGGCCGGCCGTTGTGCGGGAGGATGCCGCCCCAGTAGGTCTCGGTGCCGAAGTGCAGGGTGTGCCAGTGCCAGTACTCGATCATCGAGGCGCCGCGGGAGATCAGCGCCCAGGCGGCCTGGCGCCACTGGCCGTCGTAGGCGGGGCGGTTGTCCCACGGCCCGCTGATGGCCTGCGCGTTGGTCTCGGTGACCAGGTAGGGCTCCTGCCGGGAGGAGTACATGCGGTCGGCGCTGCGGTACAGCGCCCAGGTGCCGTTGGTCGTCCAGTGCTGCCCGTCGCCGCCCGCGTCGGGCAGGGCGAGGGCGTCCTGCATCGTGTAGTACGGGTTGCCCGCGGTGACGTCGAGGGCCTCGGTGAGGCGGTCGTCCTCGACGCCCTGGCGGTCGTAGGAGATGCAGGTCGTGACGAACTGGCCGGGGCGGGTGTACTCGCGCACGATCTCGGCCTGCCAGGCGATGAACTCGGTGGTGAGCCGGGCCTGGAAGCGCCGCCAGGCCAGGTCGTACTGCGGCTGGGCGTTGCCGTCCGGGGTCCACAGGTCGGCCCAGGTGGACAGCCGGTGCGACCAGTAGACGAGGCCCCACTCGCGGTTGAGGGTCTCCACATCGCCGTACCGCTCGCGCAGTTCGTCGGTGAAGCGCTGGAAGACGCCGTGGTTGTGGAAGAGGTGCAGGCCCGGTTCGTTGTCCACCTGGAAGCCGATGACCGCCGGGTGGTCGGCGTAGCGGCCGACGACCTTGCGGATGATCCGCTCGGCGTGGAAGCGGAACGCTGGGTGGGTGAAGTCGACCTCCTGCCGGGCGCCCCAGCCGTGGCGCTCGCCCGTGCGGGACTCGCCCGCGATCTCCGGGTACTGCCGGGCCAGCCACGGCGGCACCGCGTACGTCGGCGTCCCGAGGATGACCGAGATGCCCCGCTCGTGCGCGCCGTCCAGGACCGGCTGGAGCCAGTCGAGGTCGAAGCGGCCGTTCTCGGGCTCCCAGGTGGACCACACCGACTCGCCGACGCGGATCACCGTGAAGCGGGCCTCGGCCATCAGGTCGAGGTCGTCCTTGAGGCGCTCGTACGGCTGGTACTCGTGGTAGTAGGCGGCACCGAACAGGACGCGTCGGGGCAGCTCGAACATGCTTCTCCTTCAGATGAGTTGCTGGACGGTCAGCCCTTGACCGCGCCCGTGGACAGGCCTTCGAGAAGCTGCTTGCGCAGCAGCACGAAGAGGGCGACGGCGGGCAGGACGGCGAGGACGGCTCCGGCGAGCACGAGGTCGTACTGCCGTTGCTCCGACACGAACAGGGTCTGCAGCCCCAGCGGCAGGGTGTACTGGGAGCTGTCGGAGACCAGCACCAGCGGCCACAGGAAGCTGTTGTAGCTCTGCAGGAACTGCCAGACGGCCAGGGCGCCGAGCGAGGGCCGCAGCAGTGGCAGCACGATGGTCCGGAAGATGCCGAACTCGCTCGCCCCGTCGATCCGGGCGGCCTCCAGCACCGAGTCCGGAATCGACTGCACGATGTACTGCTGCATCATGAAGATCCCGAACGCGGGCGCCACCCACGGCACGATCAGCGCGAACCAGGGGCTGCCGAGCCCGGTCTTCACGAGGATCACGAACAGCGGCACGAGGATCACCGCGAACGGGATGGACAGCGAGCTGAACATGACGTTGAACAGCAGCCGCTTCCCGGCGAAGCGGAACTTGGCGAAGCCGTAGCCGGCCAGCGCGCAGACGAAGACGGACACGGTGGTGGCGACGACGGCGACCACCGTGCTCATCAGGAACCAGCGGCCGAAGGGCTGTTCCGTGAGGAGGGTGCGGTAGTTGTCCAGGGTGAAGGGGTCGGGGACGAGCTTCGGCGGGTAGCCGAAGATCTCGCCGCGCGGCTTGAACGAACCGCTCAGCGCCCACAGCAGCGGGGCGAGGAAGCCGAGGAACAGCAGGACCAGTACGCCGTAGAGGGGCAGGCGGGCGCGTGTCATGAGGTGGCCCTCCCGATGCCGAGGAGACGGTTGACGAGTTGGCTGAGGCCGAAGACGAGGACGAAGAGGACGACGGCGGCGGCCGCCGCGTAGCCGAACTGCTGGCGCTGGAAGGCGGCCCGGTAGATGAACATGGTCACCGAGAGGGTCGACTCGGCCGGTCCGCCGCCGGTGAGCAGATACGGCTCCTCGAAGATCTGGGCCGCGCCGATGAAGGACGTGACGACGACGAACGCCGTCACCGGCTTCAGCGCCGGCAGGGTGACGGTGGTGAAGGTACGCAGCCGCCCGGCCCCGTCGATCGCGGCGGCCTCGTACAGCTCCCGGGGCACGTTCTGGAGCCCGGCGAGGAAGAAGACGGTGAGATAGCCGGTCCAGCGCCACAGCATGACCAGGGAGATACTCACCTTGGCCAGGTCCGGATCGCCGAGCCAGTCGACACCGCCGGTGCCGAACAGGGCCCGCAGCACCGAGTTGGCGAGCCCGAACTGCCGGTCGAAGATCAAGCCGAAGACGAGGGCGACGAGGATCGGGGAGACGACGACCGGCACGAAGTAGGCGGTCCGCCACAGGTCACGTGCCCTGAGCCCCTTGGCGTTGAGCGCCTGGGCGATCAGCAGCGCGAGCGGCACGACGACGCAGACCGCGACCAGCACGAAGACGGCGGTGTTGCCGAGGGCCCGGTGAAAACTTATGTCCGTGGCCAGCAGCCGGTAGTTGCGCAGCCCCACCCAGTCCGGGGCCCCGAGCCCGACCCACTCGGTCAGACTCAGCCACACCGATACCCCGACCGGGACCAGCATGAACAGGGCATAGAGGAGATAGAAGGGCGAGATGAAGAGGTAGGGCGCCCAGGACCGCTTCGGGCGGCGCCCCGCGTTCGTCTCGCCGACGCGCTCACGGGCGGATCGACTCGGCCCGGCCAGGGCGGTGGTCATGATGAGGGACCTCCTGAACAGCGCCCCGAAAGGGGCGCGGGGAACTGCGCGACAAGCCCCGACGGCGCCGCACCCGGACTACCGCCCGGCCTGGTCACGAAAATCCGCAGCGGTCTGCTGCAACGCCTGCCGTGGCGACAGATCCCCGTGATACGCCCGCAGCAGATTCCCCCCGAGCACGTCATAGAGAATCGACTGGTCCGGACTCTGATGAAACGGCGGCACATCCGGCAGCAGCGACCGATACAGCCCGAACAGCCGCTGCCCACCGCAGAACTCGTCCTCGTACGCCCCCAGGCGCGGATCCTCGTACACGGACCGCCGCGTCGGCAGATACCCGGTCTCGGTGAACCGCCGCACCTGCCCGTCATGGGTGAGCCACGTCTTGAAGAGGAACTCCGTGGCCGCACGGGTGTTGGCCTTGTCCTTGACGACACCGAACCCGGTGCCGCCGAGCGCGGCGGTCACCCCGCCGCCTCCGCCGAACCGGGGCAGGGCACGCACGCGCCACTTGCCCTTCTGCTCGGGCACGTTGGGCAACAGGCCGTAGTTCTTGTACCAGATGGCCATGGGCAGACCGATGACCCGGCCGCTCTTCAGCGCCGTCTGCATGGCGGCCCCGTAGTAGTCGGCGACGTCGATCACGAACCCGCTGCGCAGCCCCTCGCAGAGGAACCGCAGCACCTCCTCGGCCTCCGGCGAGTCGAGCCGCAGCTTCCCGTCGGCGTCGAAGAACTCGCCGCCGCGCTGGTAGAGCAGCATCTGGAAGGACTGCACGACCTGACCCGGGTCGCTGCCCACCGTGGAGACGACGCACATGGACGCCTGGTGATCCCGGTACACCCGGGCTCCGGCCTCGGCGAACTCCTCCCAGGTCTGGTCGCCTCGCAGGAGCCCGTACTTCTCGAAGAGGTCCGCGCGGTGGAAGTACACGACCATCGGGGTGTCCGAGTCGAAGGCGTAGACATGGCCGTCCCTGCTGAAGGGGGCGGTGCGGGCGGGCAGCAGGTCGTCCTTCAGGCCGGGCACGGCCTCGATGTCGGGTGTGAAGTCGTGCAGCAGCCGCTCGGCGATGTCGCCGCGCAGCATGCGCGGGAAGCTGCCGATCTCGAAGCCCACCATGTCGGGGGTGCCGCGTCCCGCGACGGCCTGGGCGAGCAGCTTGGTGACGATGTCCGGCGGCCCGGAGCGGGTGACCTTCAGGTGGTAGCGGAAGTCGGTGGCCCGGTCCGCCTCCGGGACGCCCTTCACGAAGAACGCCTCGTAGCCCGGGTCGTGGGTCCACAGGGAGAGGGTGACGTCGCCGGAGGTGCGGGGCGTCGTATCGCCCGCTCCGCAGGCGGAGAGTGCGACGGCCGTACCGAGGCCGAGTGCTCCGCGCAGCAGGGCGCGGCGGGTCGGAGGGGCAGGGGACGGTGGGGTGTACACACGTGACTCCTCACGTGGTGCGGCTACGGGTGGGGAAGCGCGGGGCCCGGGTCGCGTATCGGGCCGGTGGAGGCCCGTATCGTCAACTCGACCGCCTGGTCGGCGGGTTCGGCCGGTGCGGGGCGGCCCTCGATCAGGGCGATCAGTACGTCGACGGCGCGGTCGGCGACGGCGGCGAAGTTCTGCCGGACGGTGGTCAGCGGCGGGGAGAGATAGGCGGCGGCGGGGATGTCGTCGTAGCCGACGACACTCACGTCACCGGGGACGGCGCGGCCCGCGTCGGCGAACGCGCGCAGGGCGCCGATGGCCATGTCGTCGTTGGCGGCGAACACGGCCGTCACATCGGAGAGTCCGGCGAGCTGCCGCCCGGCGGCGTAGCCGGAGGCCGGGCTCCAGTCTCCGGGTGACGGCAGGGGCGGTTCGGGGGCGCCGGCGGCGGCGAGGGCCTCGCGCCAGCCGCGCAGCCGGTCCCGGGCGGCCCACCAGTCCTGCGGGCCGGGCAGGTGCCAGACGGTGCGGTGGCCCAGGGACAGCAGATGCTCGGTGGCGAGCCGGGCGGCCGCGATGCCGTCACCGCCGACCACGGCACAGGTGCCCTGGGCGAGTTCCACGCCCTCGCCGACGCTGACCACCGGCACATCGGCGCTGAGTCTGAGGGGCGTGCCGTCGTCGATGGGCTCGGACAGCACGATCCCGTCCACGCCCTGCTCCAGCAGCGCGTCCACGGCGACCGAGACCTTCTGCCCCTCCAGGGTGCTGGCCAGGGCGACGGAGTACCCGGCGCGCTGCATGGCCCGTTCCAGGGCTATGAGCAGGGTCGAGGGGCCGTAGAGCGAACTGCCCAGCGAGACGACGCCGATCCGCCGGTAGCGGCCGAGGAGCAGGGCCCGGGCCGCGGTGTTGGGACGGTAGTCCAGTTCGCGGATGACCCTCAGGACGCGGTCGCGCACCTCCGGGCTGACATGCGGCTCGCCGTTGACGACCCGGGAGACGGTCTTCTGCGACACCCCGGCGGCCCGTGCGACCTCGGTCATGCCGGGACCACGACGGCGACGGCCGCCTTCGTCTCCGGTCGTCGTCATGAGGGCTCCCAGGAGGTGGCACGGGCATGGACTACGTAGTCATGCGCAGCATCCGGATGGAAAGAGCTTGCTTGACTACGTAGTCAGGCCAGTGTGGGAGTCGAGGCGGGCGGCGTCAATGCCCCACACGCAGACGATCTCCGACGCCCCATTGATTGCTTGATTCAACATCTCTAGCATCACCCGGTGGCTCCATTCACCTCTCCCTTCATCCCTCCCCGGGAAGGAGAATCCGTGTTCCCAGCCACTCGTCTCAGACTTCCCACTGCCGCGCTGCTGCTGGCACTGGGCCTCACGCTCGCGCAGGTGCCGCCCGCGGCCGCCGCACCGGACGAACCGTCGAAGGCCGCCGCCCTGCCCCAGGTGTGGCCGCGGCCGAAGAGCCTGCACGCCGGGCCCGGCCGGCTCACGGTCCCCGAACGGGTCGTGGCGGTCGTCGGGCGCGGGACCGACCCCTCGGCCCGGCGGGTCGTCGAGGCCGTCCTGCGCGACGCCGGAGCCAAGCGGATCGTGACGGTCGACAAGCCGCCCGCGAAGGCCGGGTTCACCGTCTTCCTCGGCGGCCCGAAGGAGAACACCGCGACGGCCTCGGCCCTGAAGCGCCTCAAGGCCCCCTCCCCCGCCGGGCTGCCCTCCGGCGGCTACGTCCTCGCCTCCGGCCGCGCGGACGGCCGCACCCTCCTCGCCCTGTCCGGCACCGACCGCACCGGCACCTTCTACGCCGCCCAGACCCTGCGCCGGCTGGTCACCAGGACCGTGCCCGTGGTGACCGTCCGGGACTGGCCCACGGCCGCGCTGCGCGGAGTGATCGAGGGCTTCTACGGCACCCCCTGGTCGCACACCGAGCGGCTGGACCAGCTCGACTTCTACGGCCGCACCAAGCAGAACGTCTACGTCTACTCCCCCAAGGACGACCCGTATCTGCGCGCGCAGTGGCGCGACGAGTACCCGGCAGCCGAACTGCGGCAGTTGAAGGAACTGGTCGACCGGGCCGACGCCAACCACGTCCGCTTCACGTACGCCCTCTCCCCCGGACTGTCGGTCTGCTACTCCTCGGCCGCCGACATCAAGGCCCTCACCCGCAAGTTTGAATCCCTGTACGCCATCGGCGTGCGCTCCTTCGCGATCCCGCTGGACGACATCAGCTACACGAAGTGGAACTGCGAAGCCGACGAGAAGCGGTTCGGTACGGGCGGCGGTGCGGCGGGAGCGGCGCAGGCGCATCTGCTCAACGAGGTCTGGAAGGACTTCTCGGCCGGCCACCCCGGCCTGCACCCCCTGGAGATGGTCCCCACCGAGTACTCCGACCTCGCCGACTCCCCCTACAAGAAGGCACTCCGGGAGCAGCTGGACCCGTCGGTGGTCGTGGAGTGGACCGGTGTCGGCGTGATCGCCCCCACCATCACCGCCGACCAGGTCGCGAAGGCCCGTGAGGTCTACGGCCATCCGATCCTGGTCTGGGACAACTACCCGGTCAACGACTACGTCACCAGCCGCCTGCTGCTCGGCCCCTACACCGGCCGCGAGCCCGGCGTGGCGAAGGCGGCGACCGGGGTGACCGCCAACCCGATGGTCCAGGGCCAGGCGAGCCGGCTCGCCCTGTTCACCTCCGCCGCCTATCTGTGGAATCCGGACACCTACGATCCGCGGGCCGCGTTCCTCGCCTCCGTCCGCGACCTCGCCGGGCCGGATGCCGCCAAGTGGCTGCGGATCTTCGCCGAGAACAACTACTCGTCCCAGCTGGACCCGACCGAGTCTCCGACGCTGAGCGCCCTGATCGCCAGGTTCCGCAAGGCGTACGAGGAGGACTCGGGCCTCGACCGTGCCGCCGCGGCGCTCCGCTCGTACTTCGCCGACATGGCGGCCACGCCCCGTGAACTCCGGTCCCGTCTCGACAACCCCGGGTTCCTCCGGGAGACCTCGGCCTGGCTGGACAAGCTCGGCCGCTACGGCAGCGCGGGGCGCACGGCCGTGGACCTGCTGCTGGCCGGCAAGCGCGGTGACTCCGACGCGGTCGCCACGTACTGGAACCGGCTGAGGTCCCAGCGCAAGGAGCTGGACGCGATCCCCCAGCAGGTGTCCCCGGGCGTGATGGACCAGTTCCTCTACACGGCGATGATCGAGAACGCGCCCGATCCTGGTGTGGACGCGGCCTTCGCGCCTGGTTCCCTCAGCCTGAAGCCGGGCGAGTCCGCGAAGATCACGCTCTCCTTCTCCGACGCGGCCGCCACCGCCGCCCGGACGGTGGCGTGGAAGCTGACCGCCCCTGACGGCGTCACCGTCTCGCCCGCCGAGGGCACCGCGACCGTCCCGGCCGGGGGCAGCGCATCGGCGACGGTCACCGTCACGGCCGGGGAGAACGCGAGTGCCGGGGTGCGGTCCGTCGGGGTGGCGGGCGACGGCGTCCTCGACCGTGCGCTCCCGGTCCAGGTCACCGACGGCACGGGCTCGCCGAGAGCGCTGACGGCCAACTTCAGTGGGGCGTCGGTCAGTTCCGTCGATCTGTCCTCGAAGAAGACCACGAACATCGCCGTGGGCGCCAACCCGGGTGAGGTGGTGACGAGTACGGACGGACGTACCGCCTACGCGGCCGACCAGGGCTCGAACACGGTCAGCGTGATCGACGTGGCGCAGGGGAAGGTCACCGCCACGGTCCCCGTCGGCAGGGTCCCCGCCGGGCTCGTGCTCACCCCGGACGGCCGCACCCTCTGGGTCGCCAACTACTCGGACGGCACGGTCCAGCCCGTCGACACGGCCTCCCTCACCCCGGGAGCGCCTGTCCAGGTCGGCAACGGGCCCGAGAACCTGGCGATCACGCCCGACGGCCGGACGCTCTACGTGCCCAACATCAAGGACAACACGGTCACGCCGGTCGACCTGACCACCCGTAAGGCCGCCGCCGCCGTCCCCGTCGGTCCGAGCCCGTTCAACATCGTGGCCGCGCCGGACGGGAAGACGGTGTACGTGTCCAACTCAGGTGGCTCGACGGTCACTCCGATCGACACGGCCACGAACGACACCGAGCCGACCCTCCTGGTCTCCGGCCAGGCCTACGGTCTCGCCCTGTCGCCCGACGGCCGGACCCTGTGGGTCAGCCCCAGCACCGGCGACACCGTCACGCCCGTCGACACGGTCACCGGCGCTCCCGGCAAGACGGTGACGGTCGGCAGGTCCGCCTTCGACGTCGCCCTGGACTGGAACGGCGGCACGGCGTACGTCACCACCGCCGACGCGGGCGCCCTGGTCCCCGTCGACACGGTGTCCGGTGCCGTCGGGGCGCCGCTGACGACTGGTGCGTATCCGCTGGCCGTCGCGCTGACGCCCGTACCGGTGAAGTGAGATGGGAACGGCCGGGGCCCCTCAGCGGGGGCCCCGGCCGTTTCGTACGGTCCGGTTCAGCTCGCGGTGCGGCGGATCCGGCCCGCGTACCTCTTCTCCAGCTCCAGGTTGCCCTCGAAGCCGCCGGGCACATTGGCCGAGACATAGACCGGGGGGCGCTCGCCGGCGGCGAGGAGGCGGCCGGCGGCCTCGGCGACGGTCATCTGGACGAGCATCACTCCGGTGAGCGTGGACAGGGCGCAGACCGAGCCGCCGCCGGGCAGTTCGAGCAGGGAGTCGCCGCGCGGGGCCGCGTTGTCGAGGACGACGTCGGCGATGTCGGCCAGCTTCCGCCCGCTGGGATGGGCGGCGGGGACGGCCCGGGTGTGGGAGAGGGAGGTGAGGGCCAGGACGCGGTGGCCGTGCTCCTTGGCGTGCAGGGCCATCTCCACGATGACGTTGTTGACGCCGGAGTTGGAGATGACGACGAACAGGTCCTGGGGGTTCGGGGCGGCGAGGTCGTAGATCCGCCGCGCCACCCCGGGCTGCCGTTCGAGGAGCGGGTCGTCGAGCACGGCCGGGTTCTCGCCGCCGTAGAGGACGAGGTCGGCGATGCTCAGCCGGTTGGTGGGGACCAGTCCGCCGGCGCGGCCGGCGAGTTCGAGGACGAGGGCCTGCGAGTGGCCCGTGCCGAAGGCGTGGACGACCCCGTCGGCGCGCACGCACTCGGCGACCAGGCCGGCGGCGGCGGCCACATCATCGCGGGCGGACTCGATGACCTGCTGGAGGACGGCGAGGCTCTCCCGCGCGAACCCCTGGGCGCTCACAGACTCGACGGACACGCGATCACACTCCCCACTGATGGATTGAACCACCCTATACTTCTCCGTCGATGAATCAATAAACCATCCCTCAATAAATCACACAGCTCCCCGGTGTTCAATCGGGCCCGGCGTCGGGTCCTGGTATTCAAGTCATGCCTTGGAGGGTGGCTGGTACCTTCTCCCCATGCCTCCCACGGACGTCACGACTCTGATCCGCACCGAGCTGCCCCGGCTGGCGGGCTCCCTGCGGAAGGTCGGCGAGCTGATCCTGGAGGATCCGGCCGCCGTCACCCACTGCTCGGCCGCCGAGCTGGGCCGCCGCACCGGCACCTCCCAGGCGACGGTGACCCGCTTCTGCCGGGCCATCGGCCTCGACTCCTACCAGCACCTGCTGATCGAACTGGCCCAGGAGCGCGGCCGGGGCGAGGTCTCCGACTGGGGGACCGCCGAGATCGGCCCGGACATCTCGCCGGACGACAGCCTGGAGCGGGTCGTACAGGTCGTCGGCAGCGCGGATCTGCGGGCGGTGCAGCAGACCATCGAGCGGATCGACCTCGACGCCGTCGAACGCGCGGCACAGGCCACCGCCCGGGCCCGGCGTATCGATGTCTACGGCGTCGGCGGCAGCGGGGCCGTGGCCCAGGAGACCGAGACCCGGCTGTTCCGGATCGGCTGCGCGGTGCGCGGCTGGACCGAGGTGCACGCCGCGACCACTTCCGCCGCCCTGCTCACACCCGCCGACGTGGCGATCGGCATCTCCCACTCCGGTGCGACGCGCGAGACCATCGAGCCGTTCGAACTGGCCAAGGAGCGCGGGGCCACCACCATCGCGATCACGGCCGACACCCGCTCGCCGCTCGCCCGGGCCGCCGACGTCCGGCTCGTCTCCTCGTCCTCGGAGACCAGTTTCCGCACCGGCAGCATCGGCGCCCGGCACAGCGCGCTGGTGCTCATCGACTGCCTGTACGTCCGGGTCGCCCAGCTCTCCTACCAGCGTGCGAGCGCCTCGCTGGCGCTGACCGACCACATCGCCGGGCAGCACGCGGTGAAGTCCCGGCGGGCCAGGTGAGCATGGCCACGGGGGCGCGAGGCGTCGGCGGGCATGGCCGAGGGTGCATGGATGAACCACCAAGTTGATGTGAAGATGGTTGTTTGAATCATTCCTGCCGTGCAGGATGGGGCTCCCCCCAGAGCACTCGTAGGAGCCCCATGCGCGTCACCTCTGTCGAGTCCACCGAGCTCTTCACCGGGACCACCGAGCAGCCGCGCCAAGTGGTGGCCGTCGAGCTGAGCCACACCCCGGGCCGTACCGTCCGGCTCAGCGTCGAGGGCCCGGGCCTCAGCGGCACCACGGAGACCACCGTCGGCGAGGACGGCACCGTGCGCGCCGAGATATCCGTGATCGGCGAGGACCTGGTACCCGGCGACCGCCGCGAGATCACCGTGACCGCCATGGACGGGGGCGAAGTCACCACCCGCACCGGCGTGTTCACGGCGGCCGAACCCGGCTGGACCATGTTCATGGTCAGCCACTTCCACTACGACCCCGTCTGGTGGAACACCCAGGGCGCCTACACCGAGACCTGGGACGTCGCCGACGACCCGGCGAGCAGCGGACTGCCGGCCCGCACCTTCGACTCGCGCGGCCAGTCCGGGATGAGCCTGGTCCGGGCCCACTGCGACCTGGCCCGCCGCGACCCCGCGTACACCTTCGTGCTCGCCGAGGTCGACTACCTCAAGCCCTACTGGGACTCCTTCCCTGAGGAGCGCGCCTTCCTGCGGCAGCTGATCCGCACCGGCCGCGTCGAGATCATGGGCGGCACCTACAACGAGCCCAACACCAACCTCACCGGCGCCGAGGCGACCGTGCGCAACGCCCTGTACGGCGACGGCTTCCAGCGCGGGATCATCGGGGCCGCGCCCGAGACGGCCTGGCAGCTGGACGCCTTCGGGCACGACCCGCAGTTCCCGGGGCTGATGGCGGACGCCGGGGTCAGCTCAAGTTCGTGGGCGCGCGGGCCCTTCCACCAGTGGGGGCCGACGCTGTCGGTGTTCGGCGAGGAGCCGAGGGACCCGGGCCGGATGCAGTTCCCGGCCGAGTTCGGCTGGATCGCCCCGTCGGGGCGCGGCCTGCTGACCGCGTACATGGTCAACCACTACGGCGCCGGCTGGGCGATCGACAACGCGCCCACCCTGCCGGAGGCGAACGCCGCCGCGTACAAGCTGTTCCAGCGGCTCAAGCAGGTCGCGCTCACCCGCAACGTGCTGCTGCCGGTGGGCGGGGACTACGCGCCCCCGTGCCGCTGGGTCATGGACATCCACCGCGACTGGAACGCCCGGTACGTGTGGCCGCGGTTCGTCAGCGCGGTCCCCCGGGACTTCTTCGCCGCCGTCCGCGCGGAGCTGGAGGCGGAGGGCCGCAAGGCATCGCCCCAGACCCGCGACATGAACCCGGTCTACACCGGCAAGGACGTCTCCTACATCGACACCAAGCAGGCCCAGCGCCACGGCGAGTCGCTGCTCGCCGAGGCCGAGGCCTGGGCGACGCTCGCCTCCCTCGTCACCGGGCACCCCTATCCGGACGCGGCCCTGGACAAGGCCTGGCGGCAGCTCGTCTACGGTGCCCACCACGACGCCATCACCGGCTCGGAGTCGGACCAGGTGTACATCGACCTGATGACCGGCTGGCGGGAGCTGCACGACCTGGCGGTGAGGGTGCACGCCGACGCGACCCAGGCCCTGGCCGACCAGGTCGCACCCGGCGACGGCCCCGACCTGGTCGTCTTCAACTCCGCGACCTGGGCGCGGCGGGACGTGCTGACGGTCGACGACCCGGGCCTCGTCCCCCGGGGACTCCCCGCGGTCCGCGAGGACGGCCGCCTGCACGTCGTCGTCCCGGAGGTACCCGGCATGGGCCTCAAGGCGCTCCCGCTCACCGAGGGGACCGTCCCCGGATGGGAACCCGCCGAAGGCCTCACCATCCGCAACGAGTTCTACGAGGTGACGGTCGACCCGGCACGCGGCGGTGGCGTCAGCAGTCTGCGCGCGATGACCGAGGGCGGCCGGGAGCTGCTGCGGCCCGGGGACATCGGCAACGAGATCGTCGTCCAGGAGGAGTACCCGAGGCATCCGCGCTTCGGCGAGGGCCCCTGGCACCTCACCCCGACCGGCACGACCGCCGCCCGCGGCCGGGACGTGACCGCCGAGGTGCGCGCCGAGCACTCCGCCGCCGGTTCCCGGATCACCGTCACCGCCGACCTCGGCCTCTTCCGCTACACCCAGCGCCTGACGCTGTGGCAGGGCGTCGACCGGCTCGACGTCACCACGACCCTCGACGGGTACGACGGCGCCGACCGGCTGATCCGGGTGCGCTGGCCGTCGGACGTGCGGGGCGGACAGCCGGTGCACGAGGTCGCGGACGCGGTGATCGGGCGCGGGTTCGGGTTCGTGGAGGTGGACAGCGAGCGGTTCCCGTGGACGCTGGACAATCCGGCGAACACCTGGTTCGGGCTCGGCTCCACCGCGCGGGTCGCGGTGCACGACGACTCCGGCACGCTCCTCGGGCACCGCTCGATCGGCGTCGCCGAACTCGTCTACGCCGACTGGGACATGGCGGGCGACCTCGGGGCCCCGCTCGCGGCGGCCCTGGTCAGGGCCGGGGTCACGGCGACCTCGACCATCGCGGGCGGACCCCGCTACGGCGACCTGGAGGTCGACTCCAACCTCCCCGACATCCGGATCGCCGTCGGCGGCCCCGACCGCAACCCCGTGGCCGCCGAGGCGCTCGGCTGGGACCCGGCGGCCGGGCGGGAACTCAGGCGTCAGCTCGCCGACCGGGGCGTGGCCGCCGTCTGGGTCGCGCCGCGCGCCTCTCTGCGCGAGGAGTGGATCCCCGGGGCCGACCTGCGCGACCTGGAACGCCTGCCGCTGCTCGTGGTGGCGGGCGCACGTCCGGAGGACGACGCCAAGGCGGTCGACGCGCTCGTCGCCGACCTGGACGACTTCACGGTGACGGCCACGGCCGCCGGTGGCGGTGAGGCCCTGCCGCCCGGTGACGCCTGGGACGGGCGCGGCTTCGCCGTCCTCAACCGTGGCACGCCCGGCTGCGTGGTGACCTCCTCGGGCGACCTGTACCTGTCCCTGATGCGCTCCTGCACCGGCTGGCCGTCCGGCATCTGGATCGACCCGCCTCGCCGGACCGCCCCCGACGGCTCCGGCTTCCAGCTCCAGCGCTGGTCGCACACCTTCGAGTACGCCGTCGTCGCGGGCCCGGGCGACTGGCGCGAACTGCGCCTGCCCCAGGCCGGGCACGCGTACAACCGTCCGCTGACGGCACGGCTCCGGCGCTCCTCGGGTGCCCTCCCGAGGGACGTCGCCCTGCTTCGCCTGGAGTCCGACGGCGAGGTACTGCTCGACGCGCTCAAACCGGCCGGCTCCCCGCTGGCCCGGGGCAGCGCGGCACCCGTGGATCCGGGGCAGGGCGTCGTCATCCGCGTGCACGAGGTCGACGGGCGCCCGGTGCGGGTCCGGCCGGCCGGACCGGTCCCCTGGTCGGCGGGCGCCCGCGCCGACGTCCTGGAGACGCCCGGGGAGCCCCTCGCCCCGGACGCGGACGGCGTTCTCGAGGCCGGCCTGACCGGCTTCGAGGTCGCCACGATCCTGGCCACCCCGGCCCACGCCCCGGACCTCGCCTCCGGGCCGGGCACCGACGCCCACGAGCCCGCCCAGCCGATCGCCACCCGCTACTGGCTGCACAACTCCGGCCCCGCCCCACGCGGCAACATGCCGGTAGCGGTCTACCTCTCCCCCACCACCCTCACCGCCGACGGCCCGGTCACCGCGACCGTCCGGGTCTCCTCGGAACTCACCGACGCCCCGGTGTCGGGCACGGTGACCTTCGCGACCCCACCCGGCTGGACCACCGAACCCGCCGAACTCCCCTACGCCCTCGCCCCCGGCGGCTTCACCCTCACGGACATCACGGTGACCCCGCCCCCGGAACCCGCCCCCGGCCGCCACTGGCTCGCCGCCCGGCTGTCGTACGGCGGCCAGACGTACGAGGACGTGGTGGCCCTGGACGTCCCGGACGGCCACACGGGCCCGACTCTGCTGACGGATCTGGGAGTCGAGCGGGTGACCGTCCGCCGGGGAGAGCGGGCCCGCGTCCCCGTGACCCTGCGAAACCCCACCCAGGGCCCCGTCAACGGCACGATCTGGGCCGTGTCCTCCTGGGGCACCTGGCCGGGGGTCACCCCGTCCTGCCAGGGCTTCACGGTGCCCGGCGGGGAGCGGGGCGAGTCAGCGATCGAGGTGAACGGCGACGCGGTGCCGCCCGGGTCGTACTGGCTGCTGGCGAAGATCGCCTGGCACGGCTGCGTGGCGTACACGAAGGCGGTGGAGCTGGTGGTGACGCCATGACGTCTGATCACGCGGCACGCGTCCGGGGCGAGGCGATCCCGAGGGAACGGGTAGCCGCCTTCCTGAGCGGCGGCTCGGCATCGCCCTCAAGGGGCGCGGGGAACTGCGCGACCAGCCCCAACGGCGCCGCACGTGCAGACCGCCAACGCCAACGCTGGGCGACGCAGGTAGTCATCACGGACGAACTCGCCCGCCAAGCCTGCGCGCAACGAAGCCTCGCCCCGCCGGACGTTGTCCTGCCGATGCGGCAGCTCACCGTCCCCGAACCCGACGTCGCCACCCTCGGCAGCATCATCGCGGCAGCCCTCACCCACTCCCCCGCCGCCCGAGCCCTGCTCACCGACCTGGAACGCGAGCAGGACATCCCCGAATCGGCCGTACGGGACTACTACGACCGCAACCGGGACCGCTACCTCACCCCCGACGCCCTGCGCCGCGGCATCGACCCCTACGACGAACCAGCTCCCACGGACATCCATCCGTACAGGCACGTACGCCACGGCATCGAGAGCGAACTGCGCCAAGCCGCAGCCCACCGCGCCTTCTTCACCTGGCTCGACGAGGCCCGCGCGGAGGTCGAGTACGCCGAGGGCTACGAACACCCCGGCGATCCCACGCACCAGGATCACGAACACCACCACTGAGCAAAACCATTGACCTCCGATGAATTCTGGTCCACATTTTCATCAATCGAAGTCCGACTTGGTGATTTGATCCAGCGACTCGATCCAGCGACGACTGGTCCCAGGAGGGCAGCAATGCGCGCAAGAAGACTCACCGGATCCCTGACCTGTCTGGTCGTCCTGACCCTGACGGCCGCCGGCTGCGGCCTGTCCGGCGGCGGTTCCGACGGTGGTGACGCCACGGCCGGCGGCTGCAAGGTCGACAAGGGCAACGTCGGTTCCGGCAAGCTCTCCGGCGAGGTCAAGGGAAAGATCACGTTCCAGACCACCAACCTGAAGAAGGACTTCGGGAAGTACTTCAACGGCGTCATCGACGCCTTCGAGCAGGCCCACCCCGGCACCGAGGTCAACTGGATCGACGACCCGGGCGACGCCACCTTCACCCAGCGCCTGGTCGCCGACGCGCAGGGCTGCACACTGCCCGACGTCGTGAACATCAACGTCAACACGGCGGTGGCACTGACGAAGAACGGCTATCTGCTGAACCTGGACGACAAGGCGCCGGACGCGGGCAAGCCGTTCGCCCCCGCGCTGTGGAAGTCCAGCATGTACGCCGACGCGGACGGCAAGAAGGTGCACAGCGTGCTGCCCTGGTACTCCGGCGGCATCGTGCAGACCTTCAACACCGACCTGATGAAGAAGGCCGGCCTGGACCCGGCCAAACCTCCGACGACCGTGCTCGGCCTGTTCGACGACGCGGAGAAGGTGGCCAAGGCCTCCGGCGGCAAGTACTACGCGTTCCTCGCCAACCCGCAGTTGCGCATCCCGGCCGACTGGCAGCAGATGGGCATCGAGATCCTCTCGGCCGACGGCAAGAAGTTCACCTTCGCCGACGACCCGAAGACCGCCCAGTGGGTCGAGGCCATGACCAAGCTCTACAAGGCCGGCGGCATGCCCAGGGACTCGCTGTCCTCCACGCAGGACCCGGCCAACGTCTACGGCCAGGGCAAGCTCGTCTACGGCCCCACCAACCCCAACTTCCTGCGGTTCATCCAGCAGAACAACCCGAGCGTCTACAAGAAGACCGGCGTCGCCCCGTTCATGCTCGACGCGCTCGGCCACACCGTCGGCGCCCCGCAGTACGTCGGCACCGCGTCCACCAGCAAGAACGCCTCGACCGCGCTGGCCTTCGCACGGTTCCTGACGAACGCCGAGAACCAGCTCGCCTGGGCCAAGGACCCGAACGTCGTCATCTTCCCCTCCACCACGGCCTCCCTGAACGACCCGTTCTTCCAGTCGGTCAAGGGCGACGACCCCTTCGCCGAGGCCCGCAAGATCGTCGCCAGTGACCGCAAGACCGCCACGGCCGACGAGATCGCCCTGACGCCCGGTGAGCTGAACGCGATCTCGGCCCAGATCCAGCTCGCCATGCAGGGCAAGAAGAGCGCCGAGGACGCTCTGAAGGACGCCCAGTCCAAGGCCGACCAGCTCATCGAGCAGGGCAGCTGAGGATGACGCAACCGACCGTCCACCAGGCGCCCGTCCCCGCTCCCCCGGGTGCGGGCGCCCGACGCCCCGGCGGCGCCTCCCCCTCCCGGCCGCCGGGGCCCCTGCGCCGCGCCCTCCGCTTCGTGACGCCCGGCCCGAGCGCCGACGCGGGGGGCGCGGCGCTCCACCGCCGCTGGTGGCTGCCCTGGCTGTGGATGGCCCCGGCGATCATCGGCGCGACCGTGTTCGGGGTCTTCCCGTTCCTCAACACGGTCGTCGTCTCCTTCACCGACGCCAAGCCGCTCGGCGGGGCGTACAACCTCGTCGGCCTGGACAACTACCGCCGGATGCTGGGCGATCCGGACTTCTGGCTGGCCACCCGCAACAGCCTGCTGTACGCGCTGATCGTCGTCCCGCTGATGGTGCTGCTGCCGCTGCTGCTCGCGATCCTGGTGGAGAAGAACCTGCCGGGCATCGGCTTCTTCCGCTCCGCCTTCTACACGCCGGTGCTCGCCTCCAGCGTGGTCGTGGGCCTGAGCTGGCAATGGCTGCTGAGCGACCAGGGGCTGGTCAACACCTGGCTGCAGCAGGCCCACATCATCCGGGACGCCATCCCGTTCCTGTCGGACTCGTGGCTGATCCTGCTGTCGGCGATGGGGCTGACGCTCTGGAAGGGCCTCGGCTGGTACATGATCTTCTACCTGGCCGCCCTGGGGAACGTCCCCAAGGAGCTGCACGAGGCGGCGGCCGTGGACGGCGCGGGTGTCGTGCGCCGCTTCTGGCACGTCACCGTGCCCGGCGTCCGCACCTCGATGATGCTGGTCGGCACCCTGACCGGTATCGGCTCCCTCAGGGTCTTCACGGAGATCTACATGCTGGGCGGTTCCACCGGCGGCCCCGGCGGCGCGGACCGCACGCTGCCCTTCTACATCCGCGACGTCGGCCTCGACCCGCTCACCGGCAACGCCGGCTACGGCGCCGCCGTCAGCGTCGCCCTGTTCGCCCTGACCCTGGGCCTCACGCTGCTCGCCCAGCGCCTGACGAAGGAGGACGAGGCATGACGACCGCCGTCGACAAGCGCCGACGTCTGATGCCCCGCTGGCGGGACTACGGCCGACCGCGCGAACTGGTCGTCCGCTATCTGCTGCTGGTGTTCGTCCTCTTCATCACCGTCGGCCCGCTGCTGTGGCAGCTGCTGTCGTCCCTCAAGGGCGCGGGCGAGGACGTCTTCGGCGCCGGTGCCTCGCTGATCCCCCACCACCCGACCCTGCGGGCCTACCGCGAGATCTTCGCCCAGGTCCCGGTGTGGACGTACATCGGGAACAGCATGGTGATCGTCGCGCTGTCCGTCACGAGCCAGCTCGTCTTCTCCACCCTGGCCGGCTACATGCTGTCCAAGCCGGGCTGGAAGGGCCGCAAGCTGGTCTGGGTGGTGCTGATGGCGTCCATGATGTTCCCCTTCGAGTCGATCATGGTGTCGCTGTTCCTCAGCATCCGGGACATGGGCCTGGTCGACCATCTGGCGGGTGTCTGGCTGCCCGGCTTCGTCGCCGCGATCAACGTCCTCATCATGCGGGCCGCGTTCCTCGCCGTGCCACGCGAGATCGAGGACGCGGCGATGCTGGACGGGGCGGGCGAGTGGAAACGCTTCCGCCATCTGTATCTGCCCTCCGCCTACGGCGCGATCCTCGTCGTCACCATCAACACCTTCATCAGCGCCTGGGACGACTTCCTGTGGCCCCTGATCGTGCTGCGCTCGGAGGAGCACTTCACTCTGACGCTCGGTCTCGCCCGGCTCCAGAGCTCGTCGTTCGGCTACGACCAGCGGATGGTGATGGCCGGTTCGGTGATCTCCGTGATCCCGGTGCTGGTGCTGTTCGTCATCACCCAGCGGTGGTTCTACCGGGGCGTCTCGTCCGGTGCCGTGAAGCTCTGATCGACCCGGAGCTCGACCGGTACGGCGGTCAGGGCCCGGCGCGCCGACTCCGCGACGCGGAGCTCGACCGTGCCGGGCAGGACCACCGTCCGCAAGTCGGCGTCCACCTGCGCGAGTTGGTCAGGACCGAGATCGAACGCCACCGTACGGCACTCCCCCGGTTCCAGGTCGACGGCCCGGAAGCCCCGGAGTTCCAGTGCGCGCGGCCAGACGGGCGTGACGAGCCTGCGCAGGTACAGCTGCGCGACGGTACGCCCGTGCCGTTCCCCGGTGTTGGTGACGTCGACCTCGACGGTCCGCCCCGACAGCCGTGGCGTTCCATAGGCGAAGCTCGTGTACGACAGCCCGTGCCCGAAACCGAGGAGCGGCTCGGCGTCGGCGTCGGCGTAGCCGCCGTACTCGGTGTCCTTGTGGTTGTAGTGGACGGGCAGTTGGCCTGCCGAGCGCGGCACGGAGACGGGCAGCCGGCCCACGGGCTCGGCCCGGCCGAGCAGCACGTCCGCGATCGCCTCGCCGCCCCAGGGGCCCGGGTACCAGGCGGTGAGCAGCGCGGCGGCCCGTTCGGCGGCCTCGGGGACGGCGTGCGGGCGGCCCTGGACGAGGACGACGACGGTGGGTGTGCCGGTCGCCGTGACGGCGTCGAGCAGGGCGTGCTGGGCCGCGCCGAGCCGGAGCCCGGCCAGGTCGACACCCTCTCCGCAGGTCATCTCGGACACGACGGTGCGCGCGGCGCCGTTGGCGTCGAACTCCGTGCCGGGCGTACGGGCGCTGCTCCCGCCCAGCACGAGCACGGCCACATCGGACGCGGCGGCCTCGGCGATCGCCCCGGGGACGCCGGAGAGGTCGTCGCCGGTGAGGGCACAGCCCTCGGCGTGGCGCACGTCGACGCCGGTTCGCCGGAGCGCGTCGAGGACGCTGGTGCCGGTGCCGGGGCGCTGCGGGGCGGTGTAGTCGCCGAGTTGGTGGGCGACGGTGCCGGCGTGCGGCCCCAGGAGAGCGATACGGGAGCCGGTCGACAGGGGCAGGACGCCTCGGTCGTTGCGGAGGAGGGTGACGGCGGCCCGGGCGAGGGCGGTGCTCAGCTCACGTCCGACGGCCGGGTCCGGGAACGGGCCGGCGCTGTAGGGCTGTTCGAACAGCCCTAGCCGGAACTTGAGCCGCAGCACCCGCGCGACGGCCGTGTCCAGGGACTCCTCGCTCACGAGCCCCCGCTCGACCGCCTCCTCCAGATGCGTGAAGCCCTCGTCCCACAGGCTCAGGTCGATCCCCGCGTCGAGCGCGAGAGCCCCGGCCGACACCTTGTCGCCGGTGACACGGGCCAGCCGGTCCACGGCCAGTCCGTCCGCCATGACGAGTCCGTCGAAGCCCCAGCGGTGCCGCAGCAGTCCGGTGAGCAGGGCGCGGTTGCCGCAGCAGGGCATCCCGTCGACCTCGTTGTAGGCGGCCATGACGGCGGCTGCTCCGGCCCGGACACCGGCGTGGGCGGCGGGGAGGTGGATCTCGTGCAGCTCGCGGAGGCCGAGTTCGGACTCGGCGGAGTTGCGGCCGCCGACGGTGGCGCCCTGCCCTGCGAAGTGCTTGAGGACGACGGGTGCCTTGTCCGGGGCGAAGGCCCCGTCCGGTCCCCGCTCCCCCTGCATGCCGCGCACGAGCGCCACGGTGAGCCGGGCGGCCAGATACGGGTCCTCGCCGAAGCACTCCTCGGTCCGGCCCCAGCGCGGATCCCGGGCGATGTCCAGGGCCGAGACCAGGGCGACATGCCCGCCACGGGCGCGCAGTTCGGCGGCGGCGTGGGCGGCGGCCCGCTCGTAGAGCCCGGGGTCCCAGGCGGCGCCGACGGCGAGGTTGACGGGCAGGACCGTGCCGTCGAGGGCCATGTGCCCGTGCGGCACCTCCTCGACGAACAGGGCCGGGATGCCGAGCCTGCTGTGCTCGACGACATGCCGCTGGACGAGGTGGGCCAGTTCGGCACCGTCCTCGGCGCCGGACCCCGTGGTGTGGTCGACGCCCGACCAGGCGTCGGCGCGCAGCAGCCCGTACAGGGCCCCGAGTCCGGCGAAGCGCTCGGTCTCGGTGTACAGGGCGTCGGTGAGTTCGAAGCCGCCGTCGGGGGTGCGGCGGTAGGCGTCCCAGCCGTACATCCGCTGGTTGAGCTGTCCGGCCTTCTCGCGCGGGGTCATACGCGCGAGCAGGTCGCGGACGCGGTCGTCGACCGGGGCGGCGGGATCGCGGTAGAGAACCGGGGCGACGGTCATGTACGGCCCTCGCGGGCGAGACGGGCCAGGGCCACGGCGCCCAGGCGGCCGTCAGGCACCCAGTCGAGGGTCAGGCCGAGGGTGTCGAGGCGGGCCTCCAGACGTGAGGTGAGCGGCCCGTCGGGGCCGATCAGGCCTCCGGTGGCCACGAGCCGCTCTCCCGGATGTGGGTCCAACGCCCTTATCGCGTTGGTGAGTTGGTCAGCCGCCTCGTCCAGGATGGCCAGGGCGACGGAGTCCTCGGCCGCCTCGGCGACCAGCGGCGCGAGTCGCGCGAGGCGGATGGGGGGCTCGGCCATGACAGCGGGGAGCACGTGTCTGCGATAGGCCTCGCGGTGGAGGCGGGACCAGGGGGTGTCGTCGGGAGGGAGGGGGCGCCGGTCGGCGGGGGAACCGGCCCCGGCCGCTCCGGTCGGCCCGCCCGCGGGCGGGGGCGCCTCGTGCCGCGCGTCATCCGGCGCCCCCTCCGCGACGCCCTGCACCACATCGGGGGACAGGTTCCGGACCACACCACCGGCGACACCCCCGGCCGCTCCGCCGGGCAGCACGTCGCCCGGCACCCCGAGTTCCCGCCCCACCGTCTCCGCCAGCACGGTCGGCGCGCCCCTCCCGTCCGCCATCCGCAGCGCCGCCCGGACCGCCGCGCGGCCGATCCAGAAGCCGCTGCCGTCGTCGCCGAGGAGCCAGCCGTCGCCGTCCACGGTGGCGGTGCCGCGGCGGCCGGTGATGCGCATGGCGACCGCGCCCGTGCCGGCCACCAGGGCGAGGCCGTCGGCCGGGGCGCCCGGGGCGGAGGCGAAGGCCGCCTCGATGTCGCTGCCGATGACGGGTGCCCCGGCGTCGATGCCCAGTCGGCGCAGGGCGGCGGTGAGGGCGGCCAGGGCGTTGCGCCGCCCCGGTTCGTCGGCGGCGGCGTCCGTCGCGCCGGCGAAACCGCCGGCCACGGCCACGACCCGGGCCCGGAGGGACTCGGGCACGGCCTGCCCGACGGCCTCGGCGAGATGCTCCGTGAGCTGCGGCACCGGGACGGTCAGGGCGTTGCCGGGCCCGGCGGAACCCTCACCCAGCGGACGCCCGTCCAGGGCGGTCGCCAGGACCGCCCGGGTCCGCGTGCCGCCCGCGTCGAGACCGACCACCAAGGACGAGCCGCCCTGACGCTCCTGGTTCAATTCATTACCCATCGCCGACTATGGTGATTGATGCATTCACCCAGAGCAAGGGATCTGGGTGCTCGACCCGAGGAGGATCCCATCCCCACGCTCCGCTTCGGCGTCAACTACACGCCCCGCCGCGGCTGGTTCCACGCCTGGCACGATTTCGACCCGGCGCACGCCCGCGAGGACCTGGACCAGATCGCCGCCCTCGGCCTCGACCACGTGCGGGTCTTCCACCTGTGGCCGCTCCTCCAGCCCAACCGCACGTTCATCCGCCCGGCGGCCGTGGACCAGCTGGGCCACCTCGTCGACATCGCGGCCGAGGCCGGCCTCGACGTCCTGGTGGACGGGGTGCAGGGCCATCTGTCCAGCTTCGACTTCTACCCGGAGTGGACGCGAAGCTGGCACCACCGCAACGTCTTCACCGACCCGGAGGCCGTCGCCGCCCAGGCCGAGCTGATGCGCACCCTCGGCCGCGCCCTCGCCGGCCGCCCGAACCTCATCGGCCTCCAGCTGGGCAACGAGCTGAACAACCTGGTCGAGCACAACCCGGTGACCGCGGACGAGGTGGACCACTACCTCGACACCCTGCTGTCCGCCACCCGTGAGCACCTGCCCCCGGGCCGGCTCGCGACGCACTCCGCCTACGACGCGGCCTGGTACGGCGACGACCACCCCTTCACCCCTCAGGCCTCGGCCCGCAAGGGCGATGTCACCACCGTCCACCCCTGGGTGTTCTCCGGCGACTGCGCCCGCCGCTACGGCCCCCGCTCGCCCCAGGTGCTGCACCTCGCCGAGTACGGCACGGAACTCGCCAAGGCCTACGCCGAGGATCCGGCCCGGCCGGTCTGGGTCCAGGAGACGGGCGCCCCTGAACCCCACATCCCGGCGGCCGACGCCCCGGACTTCGCTCGGGCGACCGTGCGGAACGCGGCCGGGTGCGCGGGGCTGTGGGGCGTGACCTGGTGGTGCTCCCACGACGTGGACCGGTCCCTGGCCGACTACCCGGAACTGGAGTACACCCTGGGCCTGTTCGACGCGCGGGGCGAGGCCAAGCCGATCGCCACGGCCCTGGCCGAGACGGTCGCCGCGGTGCGCGCGGGGCACCACCCGGTCCGGCCCCGCGACACGGCCCTGGTCCTGGACTGCACGCCGTCCACCCGCTCCGTCTCCGGACCGGGAGGCGCGTACTTCGACGCGTGGATGGCCCTGCGCGCGCGGGGCGTCCACCCGGCGGTGGTCCTGGCGGGGCGGGCGGACGACGCCGCGTACCTCGCGGCGCGCGGCATCAAGGAGGTCGTACGCGTGCCGTGAGCCCTCAGACGGCCGGGGTGTCCCGGCCGCCCGCCAGCGCCTCGGCGACGGCCCGCAGATTCACCCGCCCCCGCCCGTAGGAGCAGAGGGTGCCGCCCTCCGGCAGCCCGGTGTCGATCCGTACGGCGCCGGGCCGCCGGGACAGCAGGGCTGCGCGCAGCCGTTCCTGCCAGGGGTGGAGCCCGGCGTCACAGGTGGCGACGACCAGCGGCGTGTCACCGGAGGCGCGCAGGATCTCCTCCACGAACGGGGCCGGATCCGCCGGCTCTCCGCTGACCGCGGTGCCCGTGGCCGTGGGGTCGACGGCCCGCACCTCCGTCAGCAGGTCCTCGCCGCCCCAGTTGAGCGCGGGATGCGGCGGCGGGAACAGGTCGACGACATGGGCGCCCCGCACGCCCGACGGCAGCGGCCGGCTGCGGACAGCCCGGCGGGCGGCCTCGAGACCGGCCCCCGCGTCCCAGCCGTCGGCGGCGCCGGCGGGCGGAGCGGCGTACCGCACGGCGAGGCGCCGCACCCGCCCGGCGGCCTCCCGCACCCGCTCCTCGGGCAGCGCGCCCGAGCGCAGCGCTTCGAGCACCGCGTCCCGGCAGGCCAGGGTGACCTCGAGGTCCGGCACGGCCACGATGACCTGGTCCGCGCCCGCCGCGAGGGCGATCCGCGCCCCGGCGGCCTCGCCGTAGCGGTCGGCGATGGCCTTCATCTCCAGGGCGTCACTGACCAGGACCCCGTCGAAGTCCAGCTCGTGGCGGAGCAGATCGCCCAGGATGCGGCGGCTCAGGGTGGCGGGCCGCTCGGGGTCCAGCGCCGGGTAGACGACATGGGCGCTCATGATCATCGGCACGCCCGCGTCGACGGCGGCGCGGAACGGCTCGAGGTCGGCCCGCAGTTCGTCGTACGACCGGGGGTCGACGGCCGTCCCGTGATGGCTGTCGGTCTCGGTGCCGCCGTGCCCGGGGAAGTGCTTGGCGCAGGAGGCGACGCCCCGCCGCTCGGTGGCGGTGATCCAGGCCCGCAGATGCCGGGCGGCCAAGGCGGGTTCGGCGCCGAAGGACCGGGTGCGCACGATCGGGTTGCGCGGATGGTGCTGGAGGTCGGCGACCGGGGCGTAGGAGACCGTGATGCCGAGTGAGGCCAGGTGCCCGGCCAGGGCGTCGGCGCAACGGCCGGTCAGCCCGGGGTCGTCGGCCACTCCGAGCGCGTACGACCCGGGCACCTCGGGGGCGCCCGCGCCCACCAGGTGACCGATCCCGCCGCCCTCGTTGTCGATCCCCACGAGCAGGTCCGGCCGCAGGGCCCGCAGTTCCGCGGTGAGCCGCCGCACCTGTTCCGCGTCCCGCACGTTCCGGGTGAACAGGATGACCCCGCCGAGCCCCCGGTCGACGAGCCGCTTGAGGGTGTCGGGCACGGTCGTGGTGCCGGCGAAGCCGGCGACCAGGCAGCGGTGGGCGGCCTCGTCGAGGCCGGGGGGCAGGTGCGCGGAGTGGGTCACCCCGGGAATCCTCTGGCTCGTTCAACCAAATGTCAACAGTGTGATGGATCGCCCATTCATCGCGTCGGACACAGACCAGCCGAAACGTTCCTGAAGTTCTTCCGTCACCCACTCGCACCCCACCCACACCGGCTAGCCTCGTAAGTCACCGAAGGCGAACGGGGGATTGCCCATGGTGAACGCTGATCGCACGCCGCCGGACTGCCCCGGGGGACATGACGGTATGCCGGAGCGTGGCGCCGGGCTCCACCTCCAGGATCAGCTCGAGATCCTCATCCAGGACTTCCGCACGAGCGCCGAGCCACCGATGCCGGTGTTCGTCGTGCACGCCCAGGAGAGCGCGGACGACGACGCGGTGACCGGGCTGGTCCGGCAGCTCTACACGGGCCAGGAGGCACACGGCACGCGCTGCGCGGTGGCGCAGGACACCTACGAGGGCCCCACGGAGGTGCGCAAGGCCGCGGCCATGGTGCGGGCACTGAGCAATCCGAGGAAGTGGGGCGGCCCGAAGGCGGTCTACCGGCGCTACGCCTTCCCGCGGCTGCGGCTGGTGCACGCCATCGACGACGCGGTCGCGGCCCTCGGCGACACCTGGCCGGCGCCCGAGCCGGGCAGCCCCGAGGCCGGTCAGGACCAGCGGCAACGACTGCTGAACCAACTGGCCCAGCAGCGCTGGCGGCCGAGGAACACCGCGCGCTGGCGCTCGGGGCTGCCGCAGTTCGACATGGCGCACATCCTCCCGGCGAGCCTCGTGACCGTGCTCGCCGCGCTCATGGCCCGCAGCGAGTGGTACGTGGCGGTGGGCGCCGGTCTCGTCTTCCTGCTGCTGCTGACCGTCCTCAACTACGCCCTGCCGGGGCGGGCGCCGATCTTCCTGTGGCTGCGCCGGGAGAGCCGCTGGTTCATGACCACGACCTTCCTCAGGGCGGCGGACCACGAGGATCCCACCGAGGTCTCACTGCTGCGGCCGGTGCGGTCCTGGAAGGCGATCGCGGCCCGTGCGTACGACGTGGCGGAGGCACTCACCGCCGGCGGCGACTTCCACCTCCAGCTCTGCGTGCTGGCTCTGCGGGAGGACCTGCGCGACAACCACCGCCGCTGGAGCTGGGACCTGCGCGGCTTCAAACGGCCGCGCCCGCCGATGCTGTTCCTGCCCCACGCGGACGCCAGCAACGGCGGCATCGAACTGATCCGGGCCATCAGCGACGTCCGAAGCCGCCGCAGTGAGCTCGACCCCTTGGTGGTGGTCGCCGCGGTGCGCACGCAGGACGTGCCACGCCTGGAGCGCGGCACGGTTCCGGCGGCGCCCGCCCCGGCCGCCGTACCGCCCAGGTTCGGTGAGCGGCTGCGCACCTGGCACCGGGAGTGGGCGCACAACCTGCGCGCCGAGCAGTCGCCCAGCCGGGAGCGGTCCGTCCTGCCCTGGGTGATGAAGGTCCCGCTGCCGCACGACCAGCTCGGTCCCGTCGAGGAACGCACCCGCCATCTGCGGGCCTCGACCCGTGCCACGCCCGCCCGGCTGGTGTGGTCCCTGCACACCCTGGTCCTGGTGGTCGCCCTGCTGACCGCCGGGACCGTCATGCGGGCCGACGCCCTGCACGACCGGTACTGCTCGGCGTCCGTGCTGACCGCCAACCGGGACACCCGGCGCGAGGAGACACCCGGCGGCGGCACGGAATGCATCGGCATAGCGACGGACGGCGTCCGCTTCGCCGACTGGCTGCCCGCACCCGTCGCCGGCGACGAGCCCAAGGCCCTGACGGCAGGCGACGCGACGCCCTGGACGGTGGGCGAACTGGAGGACCGCATCGCCGGCCAGAACGCGAACGTCCTCGCCCACCACTCCGGCAAATACGTCACCGTCGTCTACGCCGGGCCGCTGAGCGCCGATTCCTCGGACGGCTCCTCGCTCGTGAAGGGCGCCGAGGAACTGGCGGGCGTGTATCTGGCACAGGCCGTCACCAACAAGAACTCCAGTGTGAAGCTGCGGGTCCTGCTCGCCAACGGCGGCGTGGACCTGGGTCACCAGGAGGAGATGGCCGAGGAGATCGCCGCGTACGCCGCCCAGGACCCGACCGTGGTGGGGGTCGTCGGCACCGGCCGCGACCTGAAGTCGAGCAGGGCGACGACCCGCACGCTGATGGAGGCCGGGCTGCCGGTCGTCTCCGGCACGAACTCCGCCACCTATCTGCCCCGCGAGTTCGCCAACTGGTTCAGCCTGGCCGCCACGGACCAGTGGCAGACCGAGCAACTCGGGCTGATCGCGGCCCAGTTGCGCACACCGGAGCGGCGGCAGTACTCCCTCGTCCTCGCCCGCGACACGGCGAAGACCGACGACCTGTACACCGACGAACAGGCCCGCTACGGCCAGGACATGCTGGGCCGGCAGGGCTTCACGCCGCTCGACCAGCGCCGCTACACGCTCAGCGGCGGCAAGCCGGAACTCCGCTCGCACGCCCAGGAGATCTGCCGGGGCGGCCGGGTCCCCTCGGTGATCTACTTCGCCGGCCGGGTGGAGGACATCGACCCCCTGATGACCCAGCTCGGCACCGAGCCCGGCTGCGCCGGGACACCGCTGGCCATCCTCACCGGCGACGACCTGTCCAAGGCCGACTTCACCGCCGGCGGACAGTCCGTCGCGCCGAAGGTCACGCTCTACCACTCGGCCCTGGCCGAACTGCGGACGGCCGCCACCACGACCACCTTCTACCTGGACGCGGCCGCACACCTGCCGGGACTGCGGGGCGGGAACCTGCGCTACGACAGCCCCGCCCTGGCCAGCGGCCAGACCGCCCTGGCACACGACGCGACCCGCGCCCTGTACTGGGCGGCCACCCGGGACGACCGGCCCCAGAGCCGCGCCTCGACCTGGGTGAACCTGCGCAACGTCAAGATCGAGGGAATGGCCACCGGCACCATCGACTTCACCGGTGCCCCGCTGTACGGCGACCGCACCGGCCACAGCATCGTCCTCAAGGAGGTCCGCCGCGCCGGTGACGGCACCTCCGAGACACGGGTGGTGTGCAGCCGCACCGCGGGGATCACGAAGCGGCTCACCCAGAAGGAGTGCCGGATCCGCTGAGGGCTGTCTCAGTCCTCGGCGGCGGTCAGGCGCAGCGCGATGCTGTTGATGCAGTACCGCTGGTCCGTGGGCGTGGGGTACCCCTCACCCTCGAACACGTGCCCGAGGTGTGAGCCGCAGCGCGCACAGCGCACCTCGGTACGCACCATGCCGTGCGTCCGGTCCTCGATCAGTTCCACCGCGTCGGTGTCCCTCGGGTCGAAGAAGGACGGCCAGCCGCAGTGGGACTCGAACTTCGTGTCCGAGGTGAACAGCTCCGCACCGCAGGCACGGCAGGAGTAGACCCCCTGGGTCTTGGTGTCGGTGTACTCACCGGTGAAGGCGGGCTCCGTGGCCGCCTGGCGCAGTACCGCGTACTCGCCAGGGCTCAGCTCCGCGCGCCACTGCTCGTCCGGCTTCTCGACGTCGTACGGCATGAGCCTCCAGCCCCTCAGTTCGACAGACGGTCCAGGATGCGCGGGCCGAGGTCGGTGACGTCGCCCGCTCCCATGGTGAGAACGAGATCACCCGGCTTCGCCATTCCCGCGACCACCGAGGGGACGTCCGCCTTGTCGTGCACCGGCGTCACGTCCGCGCCCGCCGCCCGGGCCGCCTCGATGATCAGCTCGCTGGTCACGCCGGGGATCGGGTCCTCGCGGGCCGGGTAGATGTCCAGCACGACCGAGGCGTCCGCGAGGGCCAGGGACTGGCCCATCTCCTTGCCCAGCTCCTGCGTGCGCGAGAAGAGGTGCGGCTGGAAGACGACCAGGATCCGGGAGTCGCCCGCCGCCGCGCGCATGGCCTCCAGGTCGGCGGTCATCTCGGTGGGGTGGTGCGCGTAGGAGTCGATGACCTGCACGCCCGCGGCCTCGCCCTTGAGCTGGAGCCGCCGCTTCACGCCCGTGTACGCGCCCAGCGCCCGGGCCAGCTCCTCGGCGGGGACGCCGAGCGCCACGCCCGCCGCCAGCGCGGCCACCGCGTTGTGCGCGTAGTGCCGGCCGGGGACGGAGACCGTGAAGGTCAGCTCCTGCCCCTGAAGCACCACGGTGACCTCGCTCTTGAGGCCCTGCGGCACGACCGACAGGATGCGCACTCCGGCGTCCTCGGACTCGCCGTACGTCACCACCCGCACGCCACGCCCCGCGACCCGCCGGGTCAGCTCCCGGGAGCCCTCCTGGTCGGCCGCGACCACCAGCGTGCCGCCCTCGGTGATCCGGTCCACGAACGTCTCGAACGACGCGTAGATCTCGTCCATCGAGGCGTAGTTGGCGTGGTGGTCCAGCTCGACGTTGAGGACGATCGCGACCTCGGGCGCGTACTTGTGGAAGCTGCGGTCCGACTCGTCCGCCTCGGCGACGAAGATCTCGCCGTCGCCGTGCAGCGCGTTGGAGCCGGGCGCGTCCAGGTCCCCGCCGATCGCGTACGACGGCGTCAGGCCCAGCTCGCTCAGCGACACCGCGAGCATCGAGGTCGTGGTCGTCTTGCCGTGCGTACCGGCGACCGCGATCGGCCGCAGGCCCTCCATCAGGGCGGCGAGCGCGTCGGAGCGGTGCACGACGGGAATGCCGAGCGCGGCCGCGCGGGCCAGCTCCGGGTTGTCCTGCCGGATCGCCGACGACACGACCACACAGCTCGCGTCGTCGGCCAGGTGCTCCGCGGCATGCCCGATGTGCACCGTGACACCCAGCGCCCGCAGCGCCTCGGCCGTCGCCGACTCCTTCGCGTCACTGCCCGCCACGACGGCCCCGCGCTGGGCGAGGATCTTCGCGATACCCGACATCCCGGCCCCACCGATCCCGATGAAGTGCGGTCGGTCCATGGCGGTGGGAAGGCCGGGTGCCATGCGTGTCTCCAAGTTCGAGTGACGAGGGCTAGCGGCCCCAGCCTATTGCGTGCCCAGGGCTGCCACGCCCATCAGGGGCGCGGGGAACTGCGCGAGCAACCCCACACCACCCGCACCCGACAGGCGTCAGAAAGCCGCCCTACGCATCACTGTGCGAGAACAGCTTCAGCACCGGCACCCCCACCTTGTGCCGCGCCCGCGACGCCCAGTCCCGGTGGAAGAACTCCTCCACATAGTGGGGATCGGTCAGCACGATGACCTCGTCCGCGCCGACCTCCTCCACCAGGGACTTCAGCGCGTCCAGCGGATGATCCTCGATCAGCCGCCCCTCCGCCTCGCTCCCGGACGTCCGCAGCGCCGCGAGGGACACCTCCAGCGCCCGCTGCCCGACGCTCAGCGCCTCCGCGCCCTCCGGCGTCTCGCCCTCGCGGACGGCGTCGTCGAGTTCGCCGAGTGCGACGTCGTCGATGGCCCGCAGCAGCCGGTCCGCCTGCTCGCCGCGCGGCTGGAGCAGCACCTGGAAGGAGACGCCCTCCTCCCCGTGCAAGGTCGTGACGAACTCCACGTCAGCGGACGTCAGGGCCTTCTCGATCATCAATACGCTTGTGAACACCAGGCGCCCCTTCTGAACCTTGCGGAAACCATCCTGCCCCGTGTTCGCACGGGAACCGCCGCATCCAGTGTGCCCTCCGGAATCCAAACAGAACGGCATATTCCGAACGTACCGACCGGTCCGGCTCCCTGATCGCCGGCGTCTGTACCCCGTGCCGCTACCCCGTGCCGGGCGGTTCAGTACGTCAGGACCGCCCGTACCTCGTGAACAGGAAGCCGTCCTCCTCCAGCATCGACAGCAGCGAGAAGCGCCGCGGGACCGTGACGGCGGGCCCGCCGGCGATGCGCTGCGCGTCGCCGGACGTGAGCATCGGGGAGACGGTCAGACAGAGCTCGTCGAGCACACCGGCCGCCACCAGCTGCCCCAGCAGCCGCGGGCCGCCCTCGGTCAGCAACCGGGTGTGGCCGAGACCGGCGAGGGCCTGGACGGCACGGGCGGGGTCCACGCCGATGCCGTCCCCGGCGGTCACCACCCGCGCGCCCGCCTTCTCGGCGGTGGCGACGCGGTCCGGGGCGGCCGCGGCTCCCGTGAGGACCAGAGTGGGCACCAGGGGCGAGGTGAACAGCGGGAGCGAGAAGTCCAGGTCGAGGCTGGCGGTGACCACCGCGATCGCGGGGGCTGGGGCCTGCCCGGCCGCCTCCCGCGCCGCCGCGAACTCGGCACGCGCGCGGGCCGGCCGGTAGCCCTCCTGGCGCACCGTTTCCGCACCCACCACGACCACGTCCGCCAGCGCCCGCAGCGTGCCGAAGATCCGCATGTCGGTCGCGCTGGAGATGGGCTGCGAACGGCCGTCGTGCTGGGCGGCGCCGTCCAGCGTGGACACCATGTTGGCGCGCAGCCAGGGCAGCGGCCCTCCGGCTCCCGGCTCGGGATAGGCGTAGGCGGCCGCCAGCTCGGCCAGGCCCCACTCCCGCCCGGCCCCCTCCTCACCGGACCCGCCACCGGGGGCCGGAGCTGCTGTTTCATCGGTCACAGGGAACAGACGTCGCATGCCGTGCAGTGTTCCACGCGCCGTAGCATGGTGAACCGTGTCCTCCTCCCCCGCTCCCTCCGGTACCGGCCCGATAGCCGACGCGGCTCCGCTGTCCCTGTGCGCCCGTGAGCCGCATGTCCCCGCGGATCGGCTGGTCGCCGAGATGGTGCCGCCGCCGCGGTTCGACTCGGTGCGCTTCAGCACGTACATCCCTGACCCGAACCAGCCAAGCCAGACCGAGGCCGTCCAGGTCCTGGAGGGCTTCGCGGCAGGCCTCGGACAGGAAGCGGGCGGTTCCGGCAAGCGGCGGCTGTTCGGTTTCGGCAAGGCGCCGAAGAAGGCCCCGGCCGGCCCGCGCGGTGTCTACCTCGACGGTGGCTACGGCGTGGGCAAGACCCACCTGCTGGCCTCCCTGTGGCACGCCACCCCGGCCGAGCCCGAGCTCAAGGCGTTCGGCACCTTCGTGGAGCTGACCAACCTGGTCGGCGCCCTCGGGTTCCAGAAGACCGTCCAGACCCTGTCCGGCCACCGCCTGCTGTGCATCGACGAGTTCGAGCTGGACGACCCGGGTGACACCGTGCTGGTCTCCACCCTGCTCGGCAAGCTCGTCGACGCGGGCGTGGCGCTCGCCGCCACCTCCAACACGCTGCCCGGCAAGCTCGGTGAGGGCCGGTTCGCCTCGGCCGACTTCCTGCGGGAGATCCAGGGCCTGTCGGCCCACTTCCGCGCCCTGCGCATCGACGGCGAGGACTACCGCCACCGCGGTCTGCCCGAGGCGCCGCCGCCGTACTCCGACGAAGAGGTGACCCGGACGGCGCACGCCACCGAGGGCGCCTCCCTCGACGCGTTCTCGCCCCTCCTGGAGCACCTCGCCCGGGTCCATCCCAGCCGGTACGGCGCTCTGACCGACGGAATCGGGGCCGTGTGCCTCACCGGTGTGCGGCCGGTTCCCGACCAGTCGACGGCCCTCAGGCTCGTCGTCCTGGCGGACCGGCTGTACGACCGCGAGGTGCCCGTGATGGCCTCGGGTCTGCCCTTCGACCAGCTCTTCAGCGAGGAGATGCTGAACGGCGGCTACCGCAAGAAGTACTTCCGGGCCATCTCCCGGCTCACCGCCCTGGCCCGCGACGCGGGCAAGCTGGCGAACTCCCGGTAACCACAACCCCAATACCGCACCAACTGCCGTGAGGCCAAGGGGTTGTTCAAGCCAACCCACCCACGGTTTTCAGGCTCTCTTCAGCTTGAAACGTTAAGTTAACCCTGCAAATGACTTTGCAGGGTTAACGTGTTTCTTGACCAGCCATTGACCAAGTGTTGGTCAGCGCTAGACGTGTGAATCACCTGAAGGGGGGCGCATGTACCGAGGTACGACGGCACGGACCGTGGTTTCGATCCTCGCCGCCGTCCTGCTCGCCCTTCAGTTCTTCGCACCGACGGCGTCCTTCGCATCCGCGCACACACCCCGTAAAGCAGAGGCCAAGGCTCAGCCCGGAACTCAACCCTCCGGCCATGCCTCGCGCCCCGGAATCAAGTTCTCCGGGAAGGCACTGCGCGACGAGATCGCCACCTGCCGCGCCGGACACCACGGGGACCCGACCGGTCCCCTGCGGACCCGCGACCGGTTCCACCACGCCGACTCCGCGCCCTGCGCGCCGGAGCGGCCCCTGCTGCGGCACATCCAGCCGACAGCACCGGACCAGGTCAGAGCCGGCGCCGCACATCATCGCGCGTCGAGATCCTCGACGTCGCACACACCGGCAGCGCTTCAGGTCTTCCGCTGCTGAGGAACAGAGTCGTTCCGCCCCCCACCTCTGTCATGCCCGTCCGACGCGTCCCCATTGCGCGCCAGGAGGAGTCACCACGCTCATGCAACCCCTCATCGACAACGCCCGCACGCACGGACAGCGCCCTGAGGAGTTCGCCCGCCTCGCCGAGGGCCAGTCCCCCGACGTCCTGTTCATCACCTGCTCCGACTCCAGGGTCGTACCGGCCCTGATCACCGGCGCCCGGCCCGGCGAGCTCTTCGAGCTGCGCACCGCGGGCAACGTAGTTCCCCCCTACACCTTCGAGCACCCCACCTCGGAGGCGGCCACGATCGAGTACGCCGTGGAAGTCCTGGGCGTCAAGGAGATCGTGGTCTGCGGCCACTCGCACTGCGGCGCCGTCGGCGCGGTGGTGCGGGGCGACGACCTCACCGGCGTTCCCGCCGTGCGGGACTGGCTCGCGCACGCCTGCGACGAGCCCAAGTGCGCGGACCCGACCGACAAGACGGTCACCGAAGCCGTGCAGAACCACGTCCTGACCCAGGTGGAGCGGCTGCGCTCCTACCCGTGCGTGGAGAGCCGTCTGACGGACGGCCGGCTCCGGCTGCACGCCTGGTTCTACGAAGTGCACACCGGGACCGTGCGGGACCACCGCGCGGACACCGACTCCTTCGAGAAGCTGTGAGGGACTCCATGACCAAGTTCCCTTACCTGAGGCAGGACTTCACCGCCTCGCTCGTCGTGTTCCTGGTCGCGCTCCCGCTGTGCGTGGGCGTGGCCGTCGCCTCCGGCGTCCCGGCCGAACTCGGCCTGATCACCGGCATCGTGGGCGGCCTCGTCACCGGATTCCTGCCGGGCAGCAGCCTCCAGGTGTCCGGACCGGCCGCCGGTCTGACCGTGCTGGTCTACGAGGCGGTCGACACCTACGGGCTGCCCGCGCTCGGTGTGATCGTGCTGGCCGCCGGTCTGCTCCAGCTCATCATGGGCGCGCTGAAGCTCGGCCGCTGGTTCCGCGCGATATCCGTCTCGGTCGTCGAGGGCATGCTGGCCGGAATCGGTCTGGTGCTCATCGCCGGCCAGTTGTATGCGACGGCCGGACTGAAGGCGCCCGCCTCCGGCATCGACAAGATCCTGGGCCTGCCCGGTGCCGCGGCCGACGCGCTCGGCAGCACCAAGGCGCTCACCTCCCTCGCACTCGGCGCGGCCACCATCGCGGTGATGGTGCTGTGGAAGAAGCTCCCGAAGCAGGCGCAGGCCGTTCCGGGCGCGCTCGCCGCGGTGATCCTGGCGATCGTGGCCACCGCCGCGTTCAACCTGCCGGTCGCCACCGTCGAGGTGAAGGGGCTGCTGGACTCCATCCAGCCGCCCGGCCTCGACGCCTTCGGCAGCGTGGGAGTCGGCATCATCGGCACGATCATCGCCTTCACCCTGATCGCCTCCGCCGAGAGCCTCTTCAGCGCCGCCGCGGTGGACCGGCTGCACGACGGACCGCGCACCCAGTACGACAAGGAGCTCATGGCGCAGGGCGCGGGCAACACGCTCTGCGGCGTGCTCGGCGCGCTGCCGATGACCGCGGTCATCGTCCGCAGCTCGGCCAACGTCAGCGCGGGCGCCAAGACCAAGGCCTCCCGGGTGATGCACGGCGTGTGGCTGCTCCTCTTCGCGGCGCTCCTGCCGGCCACGCTGGCCCTGATCCCGCTGCCCGCGCTCGCCGGCATCCTGGTCCACGCGGGCTTCAAGCTCATCCCGTTCCGCAAGATCGTGCCGCTGTGGCGTGAGCACCGGGGTGAGGCGGTCATCCTGGCCGTCACCGCCGTGTCGATCGTCGCCGTGAACATGTTCGAGGGTGTCCTGATCGGTCTGGCCCTGTCGGTCGTCAAGACCGCCTGGGAGGCCTCGCACATCAAGCTCGAGGTCATCGACAAGGGCGCGGGTCCCATCCAGGCGTACCTGTCGGGCAACGCGACGTTCCTGCGGCTGCCGAAGATCCTGGACAACCTGGAGAGCCTGCCGCAGGACCGCCCGGTCGAGCTGGACCTCTCGGGTCTGCACCACCTCGACCACGCCTGCCGCACTGCCCTGGAGAACTGGGCCGAGCGCCACAGCGCGACGGGCACGGAGCCGGTGAAGGTCACGGAACCCGAGCTGGAGTCCGAGCAGTCGAAAGAGGGAGAGAAGGTGACGGTGGCCTAGCGGCCCACCGCGACACCGAATCCCCCGGCCCGGGACGCGCCCCCACGCGCGTCCCGGGCCTTCGTATGTCCGTCGTGGGCCAGTGGGCATGGCCCCGAACCCCGGTCCCGGCATATCGTTACAGAAGCATACGAAATCGGACCTCTGGACGGGGAGGTCGGCATGGTCGAAGAGCTGATGGGGGCGGTGGCGGCGGTCTGCGCCGGTGGCCTCGTGTATCTGGCCGCGGCGGCGCGGATCGTCAAGCAGTACGAGCGCGGGCTCGTCTTCCGGCTCGGGCGCGTGCACGGGGACGTGCGGCGGCCCGGGTTCACCATGATCATTCCCGCGGTGGACCGGATGCGGAAGGTCAATCTGCAGATCGTGACGATGCCCATCCCCGCCCAGGAGGGCATCTCCCGGGACAACGTCACCGTGCGGGTCGACGCGGTGGTGTACTTCAAGGTCGTGGACCCGGCGGCCGCGATCGTCAACGTCGAGGACTACCGCTTCGCCGTCTCCCAGATGGCACAGACCTCCCTGCGCTCGATCATCGGCAAGAGCGAGCTGGACGACCTGCTGTCCAACCGGGAGAAGCTCAACCAGGGTCTGGAGCTGATGATCGACAGCCCGGCCGTGGAGTGGGGCGTGACCATCGACCGGGTGGAGATCAAGGACGTGTCCCTGCCGGACACGATGAAGCGCTCCATGGCCCGCCAGGCCGAGGCCGACCGGGAGCGGCGGGCCCGTCTGATCAACGCGGACGCCGAGTACCAGGCCTCGAAGAAGCTGGCCCAGGCCGCGCACCAGATGGCCGACACGCCGTCCGCGCTCCAGCTCCGGCTGCTCCAGACCGTGATGGCCGTGGCGGCGGAGAAGAACTCCACGCTGGTGCTTCCCATCCCGGTGGAACTGCTGCGGTTCCTGGAACGAGGCCACGAAGAGGGCCGGCAGACCCAGCCCCAGGCGGAGGCAACGGCAGAGGCAGAGGCAGAGGCACCCGAACAGACACAAGCTTCCCTCGACCAGACACAGGCCTCCCTCGACGCGGCGGAACACCCTCTCGACAAGACAGAACAGGCCATGGAAGAGCTGCGACGGGCGGTGGAGCAGTGACCCGCGCTACGCGCGTGGTTCACGCCGTCCGCACCAGGTGATAGACACAGCGGGATCACAGTTCCTGTCCGCCAGCAGGAAGGTTCCGCCATGACCAATACCGGTCGTTTCACCACCACGCGTCGTCAGGTGCTCGCCGGAACGGGTGCCCTGGGCATCGGGATCGGATTCTCCGGTGCCCTGTCCGAACTCTTCACCGGCACCGCCGCCGCACAGGGCCTCGGCCATCACGGCTACGGCCCGCTCGTCCCCGATCCGAAAGGCCTGCTCGACCTCCCGGAAGGCTTCCGCTACCGGGTCCTCTCCCGCGAGGGAGACCGGCTCCGTTCGGGTGAGGGCAAGGTCCCCTCCAACCACGACGGCATGTCGGCCTTCGCCGGCAAGGGCGGCCGGGTCCATCTGGTCCGCAATCACGAGAACCGCGCCGACGGCAAGCTCCCGGTCCCCACGGTCCAGGGCCTCACCTACGACCCGGCGGGCAAGGGCGGCTGTACGGCCCTGACGCTGGACTCCCGCAACCACGTCCTGTCGGAGCGCGTCGCGATCGCCGGCACCGCCGTGAACTGCGCGGGCGGCCCCACCCCCTGGGGCACCTGGCTGACCTGCGAGGAGACCGAGGACAAGGCCGGTACCAACGGCTACACCAAGGACCACGGCTTCATCTTCGAGGTCGACCCGGTCGACCCGCGCCGCACCGGAGCCGTACCGCTGACCGCGATGGGCCGCTTCCAGCACGAGGCGATCGCCGTCGACCCCCGGCGGGGTGTGGTCTACGAGACCGAGGACGCCTTCGAGAAGCCCTTCGGCCTCTTCTACCGCTTTCTGCCGGAGAAGCCGCTGGGCGGCCGGGGTTCGCTGCGCGCGGGCGGCCGGCTCCAGGCCATGCGGGTGCCCGGCGTGCCCGACCTGTCCACGATCCAGGACATCGGCGCCGAGTTCGACGGCATCGAGTGGGTGGACGTACCGGACCCGCTGGCCGGGCAGACCGCGATCCGGTTCCAGGACTTCGGCCGCGGGGGCATCACGCACGCGCAGAAGCTGGAGGGCTGCTACTGGGGCGGCCGTTCGGTGTACTTCGTGTCGTCCTTCGCCCGCCGCTCGGACGGTTCGACGGCCGACCACTACGGGCAGATCTGGCGCTACGACCCCGAGCGCCGCCGGCTGACCCTGGTGATCGTCTTCGGCCCGGACACCGACATCCAGCTGCCGGGAGAGTCGCCGGACAACATCTGCCTGGCCCCCAGCGGCGGCCTCATGGTCTGCGAGGACGGCAACGGCGCCCAGCACGTCTACGGCGTGACCCGGCGCGGCGAGGTGTACGCGATGGCCCGCGGCAGGCAGAACATCGGAACCCCCGAGGAGCCCGAGTGGGGTGAGTTCGCCGGCGTGACCTTCTCCCCCGACGGCGACACGATGTACGTCAACTGCTACACCCCCGGCACCACGTTCGCGGTGACGGGCCCCTGGCGCCGGTAGCCGCGGCCGCGCTGCCGACCCGGGCGCCGGGTGCGGAACCCGGCGCCCGGGCGGACGATCGGGACACAGGACCGAAAGCCGAAGGGGGCCCGGTGGCGAAAAAGGACAGGGAGAAGGACTGGCAGATGGACAGGGCGAGGAAGGGCGAGAAGCCGGGCAGCGGAGCCTCGCTGCGGGAGCGGCTGCGCGTCCCCGGCGGCGAGCCGCTCGACCTGTCCCGTCACGACGCCGCCGCCACCCCCGGCGGCCCGGACGGCAAGGCGGCGGGCAAGGCCGCCACGGCCCGGATCGGTGAGCGCCTCACCGTCCTCCAGGAGCGGCTGTGGGCGGCGAGCACCGCGGGCGACCGGCGCCGCGTCCTGCTGGTCCTCCAGGGCATGGACACCAGCGGCAAGGGCGGCACGGTCAAGCATGTGATCGGGCTGCTCAACCCGTCCGGCTGCCGCATCACGCCGTTCAAGGCACCCACGGCCGAGGAGCGCTCCCACCCCTTCCTGTGGCGCGTGGAGAAGGCTCTCCCGCTCCCCGGCGAACTGGGCATCTTCGACCGCAGTCACTACGAGGACGTCCTGATCGCCCGCGTCCGGGACCTGGCGTCCGCCCCCGAGATCAACCGGCGCTACGAGCAGATCAACCGCTTCGAGAAGTCCCTCGCCGACACCGGCACGACTCTGATCAAGTGCTTCCTGCACCTCTCCTACGAGGAGCAGCGCCGCCGGCTGCTCAAGCGTCTCGACGAGCCGGAGAAGCGCTGGAAGTTCGCCGCCTCCGACATCCACGACCGCGCCCTGTGGCCCGCGTACCAGGATGCCTACGAGATCGCCATGGAGCGCTGCGGTACCTCGTACGCGCCCTGGTACCTGGTACCGGCCGACCGCAAGTGGTACCGCAACTGGGCGGTCAGCACCCTGCTCCTGGAACATCTGGAGGAGCTGGATCCGCGGTATCCGGAGGCGGACTTCGACGTGGCGGAGCTCCGGAAGCTGCTGCGGCGGTCCTGATCCGGCAGCGTGTCAGGCGGCCAGCAGGACGTCGATCTGGCCGACGGCCTCCTTCAGTCCTTCCTCCATGCCCATGGTGACCAGCTGCTCCATCTGCTCACGGGAGTCGAAGAGGGAGCGCATCTCCATCCGGGTGCCGCCGCCGCGCTCGGCGAGGGTGACCCGCACGGAGATGGTCGGCATGTCGTCCTTGGGCTTTCCGTCGTCGTCGGCGAAGCCGTCGGTGAACTCCAGGGCCGTCGGCGCGGTGACGGACGTGATCCGCCACCAGCCGCGGTGCCGGTCGCCCTCCGGGCCGGTCATGAAGTACGTGACCTCCCCGCCGGGGGTCAGATCGTGCTGCTCGACGGTCGCCGGGTAGGTCGGCGGCCCCCACCAGCGCTCCAGCTGCCGGGGGTCGGCCCACAGCCGCCACACCCGCTCGACGGGGGCGGCGAAGTCGGCGACCAGGGTGAGGGTGAGCTGGTCGAGGTCCTTGTCGACACTGGTGACACTCATCTCTCGGGTCCTTCCGTAGCGTCGTTCTCTTCGGTTCCGGGGTCCTCGGCGAGCAGCCGGGCCATCCGGTCCACGCGCCCGCGCCATGCCGACTCGAGCTCGTCGAGGGCCTGCCGTGCGCGGCCCACCGCTTCGGGGTCCGTGCACACGAGCTGCTCCCGTCCGCTGCGCTGCTTGGTGACGAGACCCGCGCGCTCCAGCACGGCGACGTGCTTCTGCACGGCCGCGAAGCTCATCGGGTAGGACTCGGCCAGCCGCGACACCGACAGCTCGCCGCGCAGGCAGCGGCGCAGTATGTCCCGGCGCGTGGTGTCGGCCAGGGCGTGGAACAGCCGGTCCACCGTCTCGTCGCCCAACTCATCTACAACCATTTGGTTGTACGTTAGCTCCGCCGGCCCCTCCTGTAAAGCGACACGCCCGCCCGCTGAAGCGGGCCCTCGGGGGTACTCGGCGACCCATGAGCGAGAAGGAGCAGGTCAGCGGCTCGTACTGGCTTCAGACGGCCCCGGACGGACGCCACCCGGCCCTGGCCGAGGACGTGGACGTCGACGTGGCGGTGATCGGCGCCGGGATCGCCGGGCTGTGCACGGCATGGGAGCTGACGCGGGCCGGAAGGAGCGTGGCGGTGCTGGAGGCCGGGCGGGTCGCGGCCGGCGTCACCGGGCACACCACCGCCAAGGTCACCGCCCTGCACACGCTGGTCTACGACAAACTACGGCGCACCCGCGGCCCCGAAGGCGCGCGGCTGTACGCCCGCTCCCAGTCCGAGGCGATCGAGCGCGCGGCCGGGATCGTGGAGGAACTCGGCATCGACTGCGAGTGGGAGAGCCGGAGCGCCTACACCTACGCGTGCGACGCGGGCCGGGTGGACGAACTGCGCGCCGAGGCACGGGCGGCCGCCGAGGCCGGGCTGCCCGCCTCGTTCGTGACGGAGACCGGGCTGCCCTTCCCGGTGGCGGGCGCGGTCCGGGTCACCGGGCAGGCCCAGTTCCACCCCCGCAAGTACCTGCTGGCCCTCGCCTCCGACCTGGCCGAACGCGGCGGGCACCTCTACGAGGACACCGCCGTCCTCGGCCTGGACGAGGGCGAGCCGTGCCGGCTGTCGACCACGACCGGGGCGACGGTCAGGGCCCGGGACGTCGTCGTCGCGACGCACTACCCGATCTTCGACCGGGCGCTGCTGTTCGCCCGGCTGTCGCCGCGCCGCGAGCTGGTCGTGGCCGGGACGATCCCCGCGGACCGGGACCCGGACGGCATGTTCATCACTCCCGACGAGGGCATCCGCTCGGTGCGCACGGCACCGCACGAGGGCGGTGGGCGGCTGCTCGTGGTCACCGGCGAGCACTTCACACCGGGCACCGGCGACCCGCGGGCCCGCTTCGAACACCTCACCGCCTGGGCCAGGGACCACTTCCCGGACCTGGACGTCACCCACCGCTGGGCCACTCAGGACATCGACCCCACCGACACCGTGCCGATGGTCGGCCCGCTGCACCCGGGCGCCCGGCACGCGTACGTGGCCACCGGCTTCGGCGGCTGGGGCATGAGCGGCGGCATGATGGCGGGCCGCCTCCTCACCGCGCGGATCACGGGCGAGGAGTGCGAGTGGGCCGGGCTGTACGACCCACGCCGACTGAGGCCCGCCGTGCGTGAGGCGCCGTCGTTCCTCAAGACGCAGGCCAAGGTCGCCGGGCACTTCGTGGGGGACCGGCTGCGGCCCGTGCCGCCCGTGGAGGCACTGCCGCCCGGCGAGGGCGCCGTGGTCCGCGCCGACGGCCACCGCCTCGCGGTCTACCGGGACGACGACGGCAGCCTGCACGCCGTCTCCGCCCGCTGCACCCACCTGGGCTGTCTGGTCGCCTTCAACGGCGCCGAGCGTGCCTGGGAGTGCCCCTGCCACGGCTCCCGCTTCGACACCGACGGCAAGGTGATCCAGGGCCCGGCGACCAAGCCGCTGGAGCAGCGGGACATCTGACGGCCGGGTGACACCCCTGACTGTCACGCATAAGGGAACGATTCCGCTCATATCTTCATACGGTGATCACCCTTCTCCGCCGTGTCACCGCCGCATGCGCCCTGAGCGCAGCCCTCACCGCCTGCGGCACCACCCACCCCCCGCAGGCGGACCCACCACCGGTGCCCGCACCACCGCCGAGGCCCCCGACCCTCGCCCCCGGTCCGGCCGGTCTCACCCCCGTCTTCGAGCACGGTCCCCGCACCCGCGGGCGGACCGTCGCGCTGACCTTCGACGCCGACATGACCGCCGGGCAGGGGGCGCGGGCGGCGGCGGGCGAGCGGTTCGACCATCCGCGGCTGATCTCGACGCTGCGCGCGCTGAAGGTGCGGGCCACCGTGTTCATGACCGGGCGGTGGGCCCTGGAGTACCCGGACCAGGCCCGCTCCATCGGCCGGGACCCGCTCTTCGAGGTCGCCAACCACTCCTACAGCCACTACGCCTACACACCGGACTGCTACGGCCTGCCGACCGTGCCCGAGGAGCGGAGACGGTCGGACGTGGAGCGGGCGTACGCCGCGCTCCGGAAGGCCGGCGTACGGGATCCGCTGCCGTACTTCCGCTTCCCCGGCGGCTGTTACGACCGCCGGGCCCTGAAGGCCCTGGCCCCGACCGGGGTGACCGCCGTGCAGTGGGACGTGGTCGGCGGTGACGCGTTCGAAACGGACCCGGACGTGGTCGCCCGGCAGGTGCTGGACGGGGTGCGGCCCGGCTCGGTGGTCGTCCTGCACTGCACCCGCAGCGCCGCCCCGGCGACCGAACGGGCCGTGCGGACGATCGTGCCGGAGCTGCGCCGCAGGGGCTTCCGGTTCGTGAAGGTCTCCGACCTGCTCGCGACCGTGGGCAGCCGCCCCTGACCGCCCTACGCTGGACGTATGAGCGAGGACGACTACTGCCTGATCGCCCCGGCCAGGCCACCCCGGGCGGAGGGCCCGCCGTACGCCGAGTGCGTCCTGTGCCGGAAGCCCACGGAGTACCCGGAGTCGTACAAGGGCATCACCCTCTGCCCGGTCTGCGAGTGGCAGGAGGCCCAGCGCACGGCCTGCTCAGGGTGATCTGCGGGAGGCGAGCGCACCGGCCAGGGCCAGTGCCGCGGCCGTGACCAGGGCTGCCGCTGCCAGGGGCAGCAGCGGGAGCGGGACCGTGCCCGACCGGGAGCCGGTGACCAGGCCCTGCACCGCGGCTTGGGCCGGGGAGCCGGTGGCGACCAGGGACAGCAGCGCCGCGAGCAGCAGGGCCAGGACGGCACGGCCACGCGAGCGCAGCAGCGGACGGCTCGTGAGCGCGCCGACGGCCGTGCCGAGCAGGGCGCAGGCCAGGGCGGCCAGCAGCCCGGCACCGCAGGCGGGGGCGAGTGGCACCCGGGTGCGGTGGTCCGAGGCGACCGGATCGCTGAGCAGCGTCACGAGAAGGGTCGTGACCGAGCCGAGCGCCGCCGCGCCGGCCAGCGCCACCAGCAGGGAGGCCACATGAGCCCGCCCGGGCCCGACGGCCGCCGCCACGCAGCCGCGAGCGGCCTCCGGCTCGCCCGTGACGCAGATCCGCGCCAGCCAGGCCGCGACGGGCAGCAGTGCGGCGGCGGAGTAGCCCAGCGAGTCGAGCACCGGCTGGCCGGCCTGGACGCTGACGGCGAGGAACGCGGCGTACAGCAGGAACGGCGGCAGCCAGCGCTGCGAGCGCAGCAGCAGGGCGGCGTGGTAGCGCAGGAGGGCGGTCATCGGCCGCTCCCGGGGGCGGCCGTCGGCGGAGCCACGCTCACCACGTGCCAGGGCGGGCGGGCCGTGAGCAGGGCGCGGAGCAGGACGTCGGACTGCGGGGCGGGGACGGTCAGGCGGTGGCAGCCCGGCCCTGTCTCCTCGGCGGAGGTGACGGTCCGCCGCACGTCGTCGGAAAGCCGCCCGTCCGGCGGGCCCTGCACCTCGACCGTCACCTGCGGTCCGGACGGAAACGGTCCCGCAGCCTCGCACGGGGCAAGGCTCCCGTCGCGCACGGCGTAGGTCGCGTCCGGCAGGCCCGCGAGGCGGCGCGGGTCGTGGTCGACGAACACCACGGAGCCACCGGCCCCCATGCGCTCGGCGACCGCCCGCTCCAACTCGGCCCGGGCATCGGTGTCCAGGCCGGTCCACGCCTCGTCGAGCACCAGCAACTCCGGCTCGGCCAGCAGGGCCTGGGCGACCGCGACCTTCTGGCTGCTGCCCTTCGACAGCCGCGCCATCGGCGTATCGGCGTAGGCGGCGGCCCCAAGGCGCTCCAGCCACTCGCCGGCGGTACGGGCGGCGGCCGTGCGGGGCAGGCCGTGCACGGCGGCGAGACGGGTGAGGTAACCGACGGCGGTGAAGGGCAGGGCCGGCGGGAACCGCTCGGGGACGTACGCCGTGCGCGGCCGGCCGGTGATCCTGCCTTCGCTCGGGGCGTCGATGCCGGCGAGCAGCCGCAGCAGGGTGGACTTGCCGGTGCCGTTGGCGCCCTCGACGCGGACGAGCCGGCCCGGGGGCACCGTCAGGTCGACACCACGCAACACCCAGGGGCCGCGCAGGCCATAGCGGCGGCCCGCGTTCTCCAGGCACAGGTCAGGTCGCATGGGCCCATCCTGCACGATCTTGCGGCTGGCACACTGGGCTTCGTGAGCGAAAACCCGACTCCCGTGAGCGACAGTCCCTTCCGGTCCGATCCCTCGGTGCGCGACGCGGCGCCGCAGTTCGTGCTGCCGCTGGTCGTGCGGATCGAGCGGACGGAGCCGCCGGTGCGTACGGACGCGCTGGAGACGGCCGCGCGGTCCGTGCTGACGATCCTGGGCGACGAGCGGTCGGCTGGTGACGGCGAGTGGGCACAGGCCATGCGGGACTGGCAGGACGCCCGGATCCGCAAGGTGGTGCGGCGGGCGCGCGGCGCCGAGTGGCGGCGGGCCGAGGCGCTGCCGGGTATCACGGTCACCGGCGATTCGGCCCAGGTGCGGGTCTTCCCGCCGGTCCCGCTGGACGGCTGGCCCAAGGACCTGGCCCGGCTCCAGGTCTCCGGTACCGAGCTGGACGACCCGGAGCCGCCGGTGGGCCCGGACCCGGCCGCCCCCGTGCTGTGGGTGAAGCCGAACCTCGGCATGACGGCCGGCAAGGCGATGGCCCAGGCCGGTCACGCCGCCCAACTGGCCTGGTGGGAGCTGACCGGCGAGGAGCGGGCCGCCTGGCGCGACGCGGGCTTCCCGCTCGCCGTACGGACGGCCGCCCCGGCCCGCTGGCCGGAACTGACGAACAGCGGGCTGCCGGTGGTCCGGGACGCGGGGTTCACGGAGATCGCCCCCGGCGAGACCTTCGCGGTGGAGGGGGTCGACCGTATCCGTGCCCTCGTGTGCGGGGAACGGCCGTAGGACGGCGTGTCAGGTCGTGATGGTGGTGACGGCGTCGACGCCGTAGGTGCGCGCGTAGCCGTTCTCGGTGCCGACGAGGAGGTCGACGACCTCGAACCAGCGGTCCCAGAAGGGGGTTTCCCGCAGGGCGTCGACGAGGAGCTGGTAGGCGTGATGGTCGTCCGCCTCCCAGACCCAGACGTCGGTGACGCGGGCGGAGTAGAACTCCGTGTCGTAGAAGCGTGACCGGACGCCTGTGGTCCTGGCCTTGACCACGGGGACGACCTCGGTGGCGAGGGCGTTCACTCGCTCCCCGGGGGTCATGGCGAGCCATTCGGGTGTGGTCTTGACGAGCATGAACGCCGTCACCGGCACGTCGGTCTCCTGGGTGGACATGGTGGCTCCTTCGGTTCGGGGTGGGGTGGGGTCAGTTCTGGACGACGGGCTTGAGCGTCTCGGCGCACCACTGCGCGAACGTGGTGGGGGTGGCGGTGTCCGGGGTGCGGGCGGCACCGGCGTCGAGGCCGTCGTCCTTGGCGCGCTTCATGTCGGTGACTCCCCGGACGAACGCCTCGTCGAGACCGTGGCCGGCGAGGGTGGCGCGCAGATCGTCGAGAGACTGGCGTTCGTAGCGGACGGGACGGCCGAGCTGCTCGCTCATGATGCGGGCGAGATCGTCGGGAGAGACGTCCTCGGGGCCGAGGACCGGGACGCTGTCGGTGCCGGTCCAGGAGCGGTCCAGCAGCAGACGGGCGGCGACGGCGGCGATGTCGGCGACCGCGACCAGGGGGGCCTTGCGGTCGGCGGCGACGGTGTCGGTGAAGACGCCCCTCTCGCGGATCGAGCCGGCTTCCTCCAGGAGGTTCTCGAAGAACGACGGGCAGGCGAGGGCCCGGTAGGCGACGCCGCTGCCCGCGATGAGGTCGTCCATGGCGAGGGACGCCGTGACGAGTCCGGCGCGGCCGGCGAGCGGGGTGCCGCGGCCGAGCGCGGAGACGCCGACGACATGGCCGACGCGGTGGCCGGCGAGTGCCTCCGCGGCGGGGAGGGTGAAGCCGGAGTAGGCGTCGTGCGGGGGCAGGGAGGAGTCCGGGGGCACGAGCCAGAAGACGGCGTCCGCGCCGTCGAAGGCCCGGCCGACGACCTCGGCGTCGCCGTGCGAGCCGGTGATCACCTCGACGCGGTCGCGCACGGTGCCGGGGAGCCGGGCGGGGTCGCGCACGACCACGCGCAGTTCCTCGCCCAGGGCTGGGGCGGAGTCCAGGAGCAGGGGCAGCAGGTGGCCGCCTATGTTCCCGGTCGGAGCAGTGATGACGATCATGGAGAGCCTCACGGATCGGGTGCCGGATCGGTGGTCCTCATCCTCCGGAGACCAACACCGTTGCCACAATGGGAACTTCAGCAAGGGATCATTGCCCGAAATGGAATTACTCTGGTGAACAGCCCGGATCCGGACCCCGTGATCGACGCGAATCTCGCCGTGGCGCTGCACGCCCTGCTCGCCGAGCAGAGCGTCACCCGCGCCGCCGCACGCCTGCACACCTCCCCCGCGGCCATGAGCCGCACCCTCGCCCGCCTCCGCCGTCTCCTCCAGGACCCCCTGCTGGTCCGGGCGGGGCAGGCCATGGTCCCCACCCCCCGTGCCCAGGCGCTGCGCGACGAGGCCGCCGCGGTGGTGCACCGCCTCGGGGCACTGCTAGGCCCCGGCTCCGAGGCCGACCCCGCCACTCTGCACGGCACCTTCGCCCTCCAGGCCGCCGACCTGGTCGCCGCGGCACTGGCCCCCGGGCTGCTGCGCCTGGCCCGGGAAGAGGCACCGGGCATCTCGTTGCGGCTGCGGGCCGAGGAGCTGGAGGCCGGGCCGGCCCTCCGCGACGGCCGGATCGACCTGGAGATCGGATCGATCGACCACGTCGATCCCGAGACCCAGGTCGAGGAACTGGTCACGCTGCGGATGGTGGCGGCGGTCCGGAACGGTCATCCCCTCACCCGGGAGACCCTGACCCCGGACCGGTTCGCCGCCGCCGAACACGTCGCGGTCAGCCGCCGCGGCCGGTTCACCGGGCCCCTCGACACCGCACTGGCCGAGCGGAACCTCCACCGGCGGGTCACCGCCGTCCTCCCCAGCCACCTGGCCGCACTGCACCTCGCCGCCCGCAGCGACGTCGTCTGCCTCGTCCCCGCCGCGCTGCCCGGCGCCCCGCCGTCGCCCCTGACCGAGGCCGCCACCGCACTCGGTCTCGGCCTGCTCGATGTCCCCGTGGCGCTGCCGCCCCTGGTCATCGGCATCGCCTGGCACCCCCGCCACGCCGCCGACGCAGCGCACCGCTGGCTCCGGGACGCGGTCCGCAGGACCCTCCGCCCGGGTCCCTGACGCAGCCGTGGCGTCGCGTCCACCCATTCGGCGCAGCCGTGGGCGCGCCGGTCGCGGCCGGGTGCTCCAGTGGGGTTACCAGTCGACCCGACCCAGGAGGCAGCCATGACCAGTGCAGCGCACCCTCCCCCCACTCCGCCCGCCCCCGAACGGACGCCCGGCAGCAGCGGCGATTCCTGGGCGGCCGGGGGTCTCACCCTCGGCGGCACGCTGATGGTCGTCTACGGCCTCTTCGCGGTGCTCCAGGGCATCGCCGCGATCGCGAACGACGAGGTGTACACGAGCTTCGGCGAGTACGTCTTCGCGTTCGACCTGACCGCGTGGGGCTGGATCCACCTGGTCGTCGGGGTGCTCGTGGTGCTGGCCGGGCTCGGCCTGTTCACCGGGGCCACCTGGGCGCGGGTCGCCGGCGCGTGCGTGGTCGGGCTGGCGCTGATCGCGAACTTCATCTGGCTGCCGTACCAGCCGTTCTGGTCGATCATCATGATCGTGACCGGTCTGTTCGTGCTGTGGTCGGTGTTCAACTACCGCGCCTCCAGCACGGCGTAGGCACCGGCCGGGTCAGTACGGCGGCGGACGCCGGTCCCGGTCGGCGACCACCGTGTGCAGCCGGCGGGTCAGCGCGGTGGCCGCCGCGGTGAGGAAGACGAACGTGTACAGGATCTGCAGGACGGTCACCATGCGGGCCTCCTGTCCGCTCGGCGTGATGTCGCCGTAGCCGACCGTCGCGAGCGTGACGACGGTGAAGTAGAGCGCGTCGACGCGGGTGCGCAGACCGACGAACTGGCCCGGCTGCTGGGCGAGGGCGTAGTAGCCGGACGAGAAGACCAGCACGGCCAGGCACATCAGCAGCGAGATCATGAGGCCCGACCGGGCCTGCGGCTTCTCCAGCACCACGTCGCGCACATGACGCAGCAGCAGCGAGGCCACGAGCGTCAGGCACAGCACGAACAGCGGCCAGCCCAGCCAGGGGCGGTCGGCGCCGAGCCCTTCGAGCGGCAACAGGAAATAGGCCGTGCCGCCCGCCACGAGCACGGCTCCGGCCCCGATCCGCAGCCGGCGGACACCGGCCGCCCCGGACCCCGGCTCCCGTTCACGCGCGGGGCGCTGCGGCTGCTCGCTGCCTTCGGGCACAGTTCCGGTCTACGACGTATCAGGGGGTGGCGCGAGCCCGGTGCCTCCGTCGGTGAACCTCAAATGTTCCTCTGAAGGCGTCCGTGGCAGGGTTCGGGGCCGGGCGGCTGGGCGATACCCCCCTCACGTTCGAGGATCGGGCCGTGCGGAGGAGGGGGACGAATGGAGCGACTGGGGACGGGCATCGGGTGGCGACCGGAGATCGCGGACGCCGTGGAGCGCATGCCGGGGATCGACTGGGTCGAGGCCGTGGCCGAGAACGTCTGCCCCGGGCATCTGCCCGAGTCGCTGGAGCGGCTGCGCGAGCGCGGCATCACGGTGGTGCCGCACGGCGTCTCGCTGGGCCTCGGGGGCGCGGACCGGCCCGACGAAGGCCGGCTGGCCGCGCTGGCCGAGCGGGTGGAGGCGCTCGGCTCGCCGCTGGTCACCGAGCACATCGCGTTCGTACGGGCGGGCGGTGCGCTGACGGCGTCCCCGCGCCTGGAGGCGGGCCATCTGCTGCCCGTTCCCCGGACCCGGGACGCCCTCGACGTCCTCTGCGAGAACGTCCGCATCGCGCAGGAGTCACTGCCGGTGCCGCTGGCCGTCGAGAACATCGCCGCGCTGATCTCCTGGCCGGGCGAGGAGATGACGGAGGGCCAGTTCCTGTACGAGCTGGCCGACCGTACGGGGGTCGGTCTCCTCATCGACGTGGCCAACCTGCACACCAACCATGTCAACCGCGGCGAGGACCCGGCCAAGGCCCTCGCCGAGCTGCCGTTGGAGGCCATCGCCTACGTCCATGTCGCGGGCGGCTTCGAACGCGACGGCGTCTGGCACGACAGCCACGCCCACCCCGTCCCCCGGCCGGTCCTCGACATCCTCACCGACCTCGCCTCCCGCGTCTGTCCCCCGGGCGTCCTCCTGGAACGCGACGAGAACTTCCCGGAACCGGCGGAACTGGAGCGGGAGCTGGGAGCGATCCGCCACGCACTGGAGACCGGCGCGGTCGAACGCGTGAAGACACAGCTCCTGGAGGCGGGCAGCGCGGCCACGCGCCGGGCGGAGGCAGCGGCGGTCGGGACCGGCGCCGGGCAGCGGGGCGAAGAGCCCCCGGAGGCCGGGGGCCGGACACTCGTGGCAGCCGGTGCCGGGCAGCCGGCCCACGAGGCCCAGGCGGCCCAAGGCCGGCTGCTCGCCGGCGCCGGGGAGCAGGGCGAAGAGACCGGGGCGGTCGGGGCGACACGGGGCGCCTTCGACCTGCCCCACCCCGGTGCGCGTGAGCGGGTGGGGCTCGCGCAGGCCGCGTTGCTGTCCGCGCTGGTAGCCGGAACGCCCGTGCCCGAGGGGTTCGACCGGGTACGGGTCGTCGTACAGGCGCGGGCGCTCGCGGCGAAGCGGGCGGATGTCGTGGGGAAGGTCGCGCCCGAGCTGCCGGTGATCCTCGGAGAGGACTACCGCCCCGCCTTCCTCGGCTACGCCCAGACCCACCCGATGACCGACGGCTACCGCCGCGACGCCCTCACCTTCGCCGAGCACCTGCTGTCCGCCGGGCGACCCGGGGACACGCAGGCGCGGCGGGAACTACGGGAGTGGTGGCTGGAGCGGTCGGGCCCGGCGCCGCGCTCCCGGCGCCCGGCCCAGCGGCTCGCTCGCGCCACACGCAGGGTCCTGCTGCGGCGTTGAGGGGAGCCCCACTCCGAAAAGGAACCCCTAAAGCTGCTTCTGCGGTACCGCGTCGCCCGCCGGCGCCTCACCCCGGCCGTAGTGGTGCGTCGTGAACATGTAGAGCAGGCCCGTCCCCAGCACCACGCCGCCGCACAGCAGGACGATCCAGTTCTCCCACCAGGACTTCTCCGGGCTGCGGGCCCAGCAGATGTTGATGATGGCGAGGATGCCGTAGACCAGCGCGGCGATGTTCACCGTGAGGCCCCAGCGGCCCAGGGTGAACTCCCCCGCCGGTCTCCAGCCCTTGAGCCGGGCGCGCAGTGCGGCCAGGACCACCATCTGGAACGAGCCGTAGATGCCGAGGATCGCGAACGAGACGATGTTGGTGAGGGCGTCCTCGGAGAGCAGTGAGGCGAAGGCGATGATCAGCGGCACCGCCGCGGACACGAACAGCGCCCAGCTCGGCACCGCACGGGCGTGGACGAACCGCCGCAGCAGCCGGTGCCCGACGATCATCTCGTCACGGGCGTAGGAGTAGATGAGCCGCCCGGCCGCGGCCTGGAGGCTGATCGTGCAGGACAGGAAGGAGATCAGCACCACGGCCATCACCATCCTGGCGCCGGTCTCGCCCATGGCGTCGAACAGCACGTCCACCACCGGGTCCGCCTGCTCGCCCGAGATGATCGCGTTGAAGTCCGAGACCGACAGCAGCAGCGACATACAGGTGAACGTGGCCGCCGCGCCGCCGATGTAGATGGTGCGGCGCATCGCGCGGGGGATGACCCGGCCCGGGTGGGCGACCTCCTCGGCGGTGTCTCCGCACGCCTCGAAGCCGTAGTACTGGTAGAGGCCGATGATGCCGGCTGCCAGGAACGCCGGCAGGTAGGAGCCGTCTCCCTCGACGCCGTAGGTGTCGAAGATGACGCCGAGGTTCTGGTGGCGGTGGGTGGACAGCAGGTAGACGCCGACGACGAGGGCGCCGATGAGCTCGCCGGCGAAACCGATGAGCGCCGCCGTCGACAGTGCCTTGGTGCCCATGTAGTTGATGAGGATGGCGACGACGATGAGCACGGCGGTGCACAGCACGGTGGTGTGCACGGTCGCTCTGAAGCCGAAGAGGATGGCGATGTAGGGGCCGGCGCCGTAGGCGACGGAGGTGATGGTCACCAGCAGCGCCCACATGTACACCCAGCCGGTCATCCACGCCCAGCGCTTGCCCCACAGCCGCCGGGCCCAGGGGTAGACGCCGCCCGCGATCGGGTACTGGGCGACGACCTCCCCGAAGATCAGCGCGACGAGGAACTGGCCGCAGCCGGCGACCAGGAACGCCCAGACCATCGGCGGTCCGCCGTCGGCGATCGCGATACCGAAGAGGGTGTAGGTGCCCACCACCGGGGAGAGGTAGGTGAAGCCGAGGGCGAAGTTGGCCCAGGGGCTCATGTCCTTGCGGAACTCCGAGCCGGGCTCCCCTCCCGGGGTGCCGGCGGCCGGTGCGGGAGGCTGTGCGGCGGTCACTGTCCCGCCCTCCGTTCCGCGGCCGGCGTGCGGCCGCCGATCAGGTCTGCGGCGCGTTCGGCGGTGAGCAGGACGGTCACCATGGGGTTGATCGTGGGCATGGTCGGGAAGATCGACGCGTCGACGATCCGCACGCCCTCGAAGCCGCGCAGTCTCAACTCGGGGTCGCAGACGGCCAGCGGATCGTCCGGGGCGCCCATGCGGCAGGTGCCCGCGGGGTGGTAGACGGTGTGTGCCACGCGGCGGCCGTACTCCGACAGGTCGGCGTCGGAGACGACGTCCGGGCCGGGCGCGACCTCGCGGACGAGCCAGTCGCGCAGCGGGGCGGTGGCGGCGACCTCGCGGGCGATCTTCAGACCGTCCACGATGGTGCGCTCGTCGTGCCCCTCCGGGTCGGTGAAGTACCGGAAGTCCAGGGCGGGATGCTCGGCGGGGTCGGCGCTGCGCAGCCACATGCGGCCGGTGGAGCGGGCACGCGGCACGTTCGGCGTCATGCACACCCCGTGCTGCGGCACGGGGTAGCCCAGGCGTTCGGTGTTGACGGTGAACGGCACCTGGTAGAAGTGGAACATCAGGTCGGGGCGCGGCCCGCTCTTGTCGCGGCGCAGGAACAGTCCGGCGTCGGAGTCCATCGCGGAGTTGGGCGGCAGCGGGCCGTCGGTCTCCCAGACGATCACGGACTCGGGGTGGTCCAGCAGGTTCTCGCCGACGCCGGGCAGGTCGGCCCGTACGTCGATGCCCAGCTTGCGCAGGTCGTCGGCCGGGCCGATGCCGGAGAGCATCAGCAGACGCGGAGTGTCGACGGCTCCGGCGCACAGCAGGAGTTCGCGTTCGGCGCGCACGGTGGCGGGTTCCCCGTCGGCGCCGCGGACGGCGACCCGGGTCAGCCGTCCCGACTCGTCGGGGAGCAGCCGGTGTGCCCAGGTCTCCAGGAGGAGCGTGAGGTTGGGCCGGTCCATGACCGGGTGCACGTAGGCGACGGAGGCGGAGGAGCGCAGATTGCCCTCCGGCTCGTAGGCCAGCGAGAAGAAGCCGGCGCCGTCGGCGAAGGGTTCGGCGTTGAAGTCGTCGACGACGGGGACGCCGAGGGCGCGGGTGGCCGCGGTGACGAAGTCCTTGGCGATGGGATTGCGGTCGGCCTCGGCCACCGGGACGATCTGGGTGCGCAGCCGGTCCCGGTAGGGGAGGATCGTCGCCGGGTCCCAGCCGGGGCAGCCCCGGGCCACCCAGTCGTCGAGGTCCTGCGGCAGCGGCAGGAAGCTGATCAGCGTGTTGTGGGAGGAGCAGCCGCCGAGCACGCGGGCCCGTGAGTGCAGGATGTGGGAGTTGCCGCGCGGCTGCTCGACGGTCTTGTAGCCGTAGTCGTACTCGGAGTCGAGCAGGTTGATCCAGTTGCGCAGGCGCAGGACGCGCTCGTCGCCGACATCGCTGGGGCCGCCCTCGATGACGCAGACCCGGCAGTCGGGGTCCTCGCTCAGCCGGGCGGCGAGCACGCAGCCGGCGGTGCCGCCGCCGACGATGACGTAGTCGTAGGCGGACTCGGCGCCGTGCGCGGTGGTGGGGGCCATGCGGTGCCTTTCTTCCTGGGCCGCCCCGCCACGGGCGTGCGGCCGGTCTTCGGTGGTCGTCGCGCCACGGGCGGGCGCCGTGCTGCCGGAAGGTCAGCCCTTGAACCAGCCGGAGGGGGCGGGGGCGAGGTTCTGGTAGATGTGCTTGGCCTCCTGGTACTCGCGCAGCCCGGTGGGGCCCAGCTCGCGGCCGACGCCGGAGCGGCCGAAGCCGCCCCACTCGGCCTGCGGCACATAGGGGTGGAAGTCGTTGATCCACACGGTGCCGTGCCGCAGCCGCTGCGCGACGCGCTGGGCGCGGCTCGCGTCGGAGGTCCACACGCCGCCTGCCAGGCCGTAGCGGGTGTCGTTGGCGAGTTCCACCGCCTCGTCCTCGGTGCGGAAGCGCTCGACGGTGACGACCGGGCCGAAGACCTCCTCCTGGACGATGCGCATGGACCGGTCGCAGTCGGCGAAGATCGTCGGCAGCAGGAAGAAGCCGTGGCTCAGGGCGGGGTCGTCGGGGCGGGTGCCGCCGGTGACGAGCCGGGCGCCCTCCTCCTTGCCGATGGCGATGTAGCCCTCGACCTTCTCGCGGTGCTCGGCGGAGCTGAGCGGGCCGCTCTCGGTGCCCTCCTCCAGGCCGTTGCCGAGCCGGATCGCCCGGGCGCGGTCGGCGTAGGCCTCGACGAACCTGTCGTGCAGGGAGTCCTGGACGAGCAGGCGCGAACCGGCCGAGCAGACCTGCCCGGAGTGCAGGAAGGCGGCGTCCAGCGCGTAGTCGACCGCGGCGTCGAAGTCGGCGTCCGCGAAGACGATGTTGGGGTTCTTGCCGCCCAGTTCCAGGGCGATGTTCCGCGGCCCCTCGGCGGCGCTGGCCATGATGGACCGTCCGGTGTTGAGGCCGCCGGTGAAGGACACCAGGTCCACGTCGGGGTGGCTGGTCAGGGCCGCGCCGACGGTCGCCCCGGAGCCCAGCACCAGGTTGGCGACGCCGGGCGGCGCGCCGGCCTCCTCGATGAGACGGACCATGGCGATCGTGGTGAGCGGTGTGGTCTCGCTGGGCTTGAGGACGAAGGTGTTGCCGGCGGCCAGGGCCGGGGCCACCTTCCAGGAGGCCTGGAGCAGCGGGTAGTTCCAGGGGGCGATGAGCGCGCACACGCCGATCGGCTGGTAGACGACGCGGCTGAGGACGTCCGGGCCGACGTCCACGACCCGGCCGCCGTCCTTGCCCGCGAGTTCGGCGAAGTAGCGGAAGGCGCCCGCCACGTCCTCCACGTCGATACGAGCCTCGGTCAGTGTCTTCCCGGTGTCGAGCGTCTCGGTGCGGGCGATGTCCTCCTGGTCGCGCAGCAGCAGGTCGTGGACGCGCATCAGCAGGTCGGCGCGGCGGCGGGAGGGGGCGTTCGCCCAGTCCTCCTCGGCGAAGGCGCGCCGGGCGGCGCGCACGGCGCGGTCCACGTCCGCGGCGTCGGCCTCGTCGACGGTGGTGACGACCGAGGCGTCGTAGGGGTTGACCACCTCCCGCCGTCCACCGGCCGTGGCCTGTGTCCACTCGCCGTCGATGTACAGCTCACCCACCGCGGGGCCTCCTTCGCATCCGGCCGGTGCCGATCGGCTCGACGGTCAGCAACATGGTCCATCGGGAGGTCGGCGGCCACGGGGCACACCGCCGCGACGGCGTCCGGGCGGCCCAGAGGACCCGGGTGGGCTAGTCGCCCGGCCCCACGCCTGCGCGCCCGAGTGTGCCGGGACTAACACCGGGGTCGTGTCCGCCGGGACCCAAGGGCAGGTATGCGCTCATTTGTACTGATAGGCCTCCCGACGCGGCTCATCCAATCGCCCCGTCCTGCCCCCGATGCAACCATTCGCCCGTGTACGGCAGTTGGCGTAGACCTCGCCGTATCATGGCGATTCCGCACCCGAGGCGCACTAGCGTGCGGTGCCGTACCTGGAGGCACCACCATGCGACCCCGACCCCCCGTCAAGGGCCGAGGCATCGTCAGCGGCACAGGGCTCATCGTCATGTGTCTCGCGGCGACGCTCGCCGCGCTCGTCTTCTCGCTCTGGCCGTACAGCGACCGGCCGGAGACGGCGCCGGGAGCGCCGGGGGCACTGAGCGCGCAGACGTTGCGGACGAGCTATGGCCCGCTGTCCGCCCTCGACCAGGAGTTCCTCGTCAAGGTCCGGCTGGCCGGGCTGTGGGAGCCGTCCGCGGGGCGGCAGGCGCGGACGAAGGGGACCACCCCGGCCGTGCGGGCGGCCGGCCGGCGCCTCGTCGAGGGGCACCGGTTCCTGGACGAGCGGGTCCGCGGCGCCGCCGCCCAGCTGAACGTCACCCTGCCGGACACGCCCGACGACCAGCAGAAGCGGTGGCTGACCACGCTGGACGAGGCGCGGGGCGCCGAGTACGACCGGCGGTTCGCCACCGTCCTGCGGCTGGCGCAGGGTCAGCTGTTCCCGGTCGCCGCCCAGGTCCGCGCGAGCACCCGCAACTCACTGGTGCGCGACCTCGCCGACGACGCCACCACGACCGTCCTCGACCACATCAAGGCCCTGGAAGCGACGGGCGACGTCGACTACGACGCCGTGGCCCGCGACCTGGCCACCGGCAGCACTCCCCCGGCCTCCGCCCCACCCCCGGCCCCCTCCCAGACGCTGCCGCCGCCCGCCTTCCGCCCACCACCGGGGCAGTGAAACGGAACGTCACATACCGACAACACTCCGTTCGAATTGTGTATGAGGCATGGTGTTCTCGGGACCGTGTCACATACAAACAACATATGCTCTGGGTTCTTTTCCTGCTGGCGGCCTGGGCCGTGGCGGGCACGGCGTGCACACGGCTGTGCCTGGCCGCCGTGCGCGCAGCGGCCGGCGGCACGGACACCGGCCAGGTCCATGAACTCACCCTGTACGAGGCCGCGTTCCTCTCCGGCGGACCCCGGCGGGTCGCCGACGTGACCCTCGTCGCCATGGCGCGTCAGCGGCGCCTGCTGCTGGCCCGCACCGGCTGGGCGACCGTCGTCGATCCGCGCGGCCGGGACGCGATGGAGCGGTCGGTGATAGGGGCCATCGGCCCCGAGGGCCAGTCCCGGATCGCCCCGGTGCGGGCCACCGCCGCCACGGCGGAGGCGGTGCGCGGGATCGCCGACGGGCTGGTGCGCGCGGGCCTCGCGGTGCCCGACAGCGCCCGGACGACGGTCGCGGCGGGGGTCCGGCAGGTGCGCGCGGCGGCGGTCGCCGTACTCGGGCTCGGTGTCGCCGCGCTACTGGCGCCCGCCCCGCCGGACCTGCCGCGCCATCTGATCGCCCTGTGGTTCGCACTGCCGCTCGCCCTGACCCTGAGCTGCCTCGCCGTCGCGCGCGTCGAGATCCACCCGTACTCGCGCTGGGCCTCCCCGGCGGGTCAGCGGCTGCTCGGCGCGCTGGCCCGGAACGCGGACGACTCCGCCGACGACCGTACGTACCTCACCTCCGTGGCCGTACGCGGGGTCAGCGCGATCGGCGAACCGGATCTGCGCGCCGCCTTCGCGCACCGCGAGGCACACGGCGGACGGCCCGGGGGCGCACGGGAGCATTGACGCCGACACCGGCGGACGGTGCTTGCCTTCCACAATCTCCGCACGAAACATCCCTTTTGTCGCCACCGTGCATCGAAGGGATATCCGATGAGAGCCGCCGCCCTCCTCTACTCGGCAGCGGGATCCTTGCTGTTGAGCGCCCTGACCGGGGCGCCGGACATCGAGGGCCGGCCCGCCGCGCCCGAGCTGTACGGCACCGCGGTGGCCGCCGCGCGCGCGAAGGCGGCCGGTGTCCGGTTCGGCCCGTGCGCCGACGCGCAGGACCTGCCGGGCGGCATGCGGTGCGGCACCGTGACCGTCCCGCTGGACTACGCCCGGCCGAACGGCCGGCAGATCCGGCTCGCCGTCAGCCGGACCCGGGCCACGCAGAAGGACCCGAACAACAGCAAGCGCAAGGTCCGCCGGCAGGGTGCCCTGGTCTACAACCCCGGCGGGCCCGGCGCCACCGGCCTGTACTTCCCGGTCGTCGGGCTGCTCCCCGAGTGGAAGCGGCTCGCGGCCGCCTACGACCTCGTCGGCTACGCCCCGCGCGGCGTCGGCACTTCCGCGCCGCTGTCCTGCCAGGACCCCGAGCGGTTCTTCAAGGCGCCCACCCAGGCGCAGACGTACCCCTCGGCGGCGTTCAAGAAGGAGCGCGTCGCCCAGGCGAAGGCGTACGCGCGCGGCTGCGCCGAGCGGGCCGGCAGCGCGCTGCGGCACTACCACTCGCTGAACAACGCACGCGACCTGGACGTACTGCGCGCCGCGCTCGGCGAGCCGCGGCTGACGTTCCTGGGCTCGTCGTACGGCACCTACCTCGGGGCCCTGTACGCGACGCTGTTCCCCGCGCACGTACGGCGGATGGTGTTCGACTCGGTGGTCGACCCCGACCCGGCGGAGATCTGGTACCGCAACAACCTCGCCCAGTCGGCGGCGTTCGAGGGCCGCTGGCGGGACTTCCGGAGGTGGGTCGCCCGGCACGACGGCGTGTACGGGCTGGGCAGGACCGCGCGCGAGGTACAGCGCCGCTACGAGCGGGCGAACGCGCGGCTGGCCGCCGAGCCGGCCGGCGGGACGGTCGGGCCGGGGCAGTTGCAGGAGGCGTTCCTTCAAGCCGGGTACTACGACGACCAGTGGCCGCTCCTCGCGCACGCCCTCTCGGCGTACCTCAAGGGCGATCCCAAGCCGCTGGTCGAGCAGGCGAGCCGGTACCCGGAGGCGGCCGCCGAGGCGGAGAACACCCGCGCGGTGTACCTGGCCGTCGAGTGCAACGACGCCCCCTGGCCGACGGACTGGAAGGTGTGGGACCGCGACAACACCCGGCTCGCCCGGACGGCGCCGTTCGAGACCTGGGACAACGTGTGGACGAACCTGCCCTGCGCCTACTGGCCGGGACCGCGGCAACGGCCGCTCGACGTCGGCACCGCGCCGGGCGGACTCCCGCCGACGCTGATCCTGGCCGCCGAGCGGGACGCCGCAACGCCCTACGACGGGGCCCTGGAACTCCGCCGCCGCCTCGCGGGCTCGGTCCTGGTGACGGAGCGCGACGCGGGCGCGCACGGCCTGGCGGGCGGTCCGAACGCCTGCGTCAACGGCCACCTGGAGGCGTATCTGCTGGAGGGCCGGCTGCCGGGACGGCGCGCGCAGTGCGCACCGCACGCCGAGCCCGAGCCGCGATCGACGGCCCCGGAGCAGCCCGGGGCCGAGCGACGGCTGCGCTGATCAGGCCAGACCGGCGACCAGTTCGGCGACGTCCTTGCGGCGGCCCGTGAAGAACGGGACCTCCTCGCGGACGTGCATACGGGCCTCCGAGGCACGCAGGTGACGCATGAGGTCGACGATGCGGTACAGCTCGTCGGCCTCGAAGGCCAGGAGCCACTCGTAGTCGCCGAGCGAGAACGACGCGACGGTGTTGGCGCGCACGTCCGGGTAGCCGCGGGCCATCTTGCCGTGGTCGGCGAGCATGCGGCGGCGGTCCTCGTCGGGCAGCAGGTACCAGTCGTAGGAGCGCACGAAGGGGTAGACGCTCACGTAGTTCCGGGGCGTCTCGTCGGCGAGGAACGCCGGGATGTGCGAGCGGTTGAACTCGGCGGGGCGGTGCAGCGCCATGTTCGACCACACCGGCGTGAGCGCCCGGCCCAGCTTTGTGCGGCGGAAGAGGTTGTACGCCTCCTGCAACGCGTCGCTGGTCTCCGCGTGCCACCAGATCATGACGTCGGCGTCGGCGCGCAGGCCCGAGACGTCGTACGTGCCGCGGATCGTCACGTCCTTCGCGGCGAGCTGGTCGAACAGCTCCTGGACCTCGTCGGCGTACCCGGCGCGGTCCTCGGGGAGCACGTCCTTCAGCTTGAAGACGGACCAGAGCGTGTAGCGGATGACCTCGTTGAGGTCCTTGGCCAGCTTGCCCTTGTTCGGGATCCTGCCGGTCTCGGGGGTGGAGTCGTCGTTGCTCATGTCCTCATTCTCCTGCTCCGCCGTGCAGGCTCTGCACCGGGTGGGCGGTGAGCTCCTCCACACCCCGCAGGTCACCCTGGATCTGGTCGACGGCTGCATGGGCGCTCGCGATGCAGGCCGGGATGCCGACGCCGTCGTACGGGGCGCCGCACACGGCGAGCCCGGGCAGTCCGGCGAGGTGCTCGCGGACGCGGGCCACGCGCGCGTGGTGGCCGACCGGGTACTGGGGCAGACCGTCGTCCCAGCGGGTGACGCGGGTGGCGACGGGTGTGGCGTCCAGGCCGGTCGCCGCCTTCAGGTCGCGCCGGGAGACGGCCACGAGGTCGGTGTCGTCGCGGTCGAGGATCTCCGTCTCGCCGTACCGCCCGACAGAGGTGCGCAGGACGAGCAGGTCGGGGTTCTCGTCGGCGATCCAGCCCCATTTCCGTGAGGCGAAGGTGGAGGCCTTGATGGTGCGTCCGTCGACCGGCGGCACCAGGAAGCCGCTGCCGTCGGGCAGGTCCGCCTCGGCACGGCGGTAGGCGAGGGTGATCAGGGCCATGGAGGCGTACTCGACGGCTCCGAGCTCGGCGGCGGCCTCGGGGCTGTCGGTACGCAGAAGGGCGGCGGCGGCCGGGGCAGGGACGGCGACGACCACCGCGTCCGCGTGCCACACGTGCACACCGGAGACGACCCGCCACCCGCCGTCCGTCGGGGTGCGGCGCAGCTCCGTCACCGGCGTCCCGGTCAGGATCTCGCCCCCGCGGGCCCGGACCGACTCCGCCACCGCGAGGGGCAGGGTGCCCACACCGCCCTCGAGGCCCATGAACACCGGGCCGGTCTGCTGGGCCGCGGCCGCCTTCGCCTGGATCTCGCGGACCCCCTCCGTCAGGGAGGCATGGCCGCGGGCGGCCTCGAAGAGCTGGGGTACGGCCGAGCGCATCGAGATGCGGTACGCGTCGCCCGCGTACACGCCGCCCAGCAGGGGCTCCACCAGGCGGTCCACGACCTCGCGGCCCAGACGCTCCGCCACGTACTCCCCGACCGCCACGTCGTCCCCGACCTCGGTGCGGGGCAGCTCGGCGTCGAGCTCGATGCGGGCGAGGCCCTCGTCGGACAGCAGCCCGGACAGGGCGGCGGCGGTGCCGGGGACGCCCATCACATGCCCCTTGGGCATCGGGCGCAGTGCGCCCCGGGTCCAGATCGAGGCCGTGGCGGTGGCCGGGGGCTGGAGGCGGTCGGCGAGGCCCACCTCACGCGCGAGCGCCACCGCCTCGGGGCGGCGGGCCAGCATCGACTCGGCGCCGAGGTCCACGCGCGCACCCGCGATCTCCCCGGGCAGCAGCTTGCCGCCGACCCGGTCGGAGGCCTCCAGCACGGTCACCCGCGCCCCGCGCTCCAGCAGCCGGTGTGCCGCGGCCAGGCCCGCGATGCCGGCCCCGATGACGATGACGTGTCCCGTGCCCGCACGGGCTTGACCTTCGCGCATGTGTCCAGCCTCTCAGACCCCACTGACAGCGCCGCCGGGCCCCGGTGTCCCGGACGAGTCCCGACCGTGACCGCATCGGAACCGGCCAGGACCAAACGTCCGGCGCCGCCCGGGCGTCGAAGGAGCGTCAGCGGAATCGAACCCCGGGGGAAGCCCTCATGCGCACACGACGACCCGCACGCCATCCCGCACCGACTCTGGCCGCCGTCCTGCTGGCCGCGGCCCTCGCGCTCACCGGATGCAGCGGCGCGGGCGAGGACTCCGCCGGCAGCTCCGCCGACCACGGAGTCGCCGCGCCGCAGGCCGACGAGAAGGCGGGCGACACGTCCGGCGTGCAGGAGGCCGCGCCCGGCGCCGCCGGAAGCGGAGCCCGGGCGACCGCGCCGCCGAAGCTCACCGCGAACCACATCATCCGCACCGCCTCGCTGACCGTGCGGGTCAAGGACGTCCCCAAGGCCCTGGACGAGGCCCGTACCGGCACCGAGAACGCGGGCGGCTACGTCGGCAACGAGACCACCACCCGGGACGAGGACGGCCACGAGCGGACCCGGGTCGTGCTGCGCGTGCCCGTCGAGAAGTACGACGAGGTCCTCGCGGAGCTGGAGGGCGCCGGAAAGCTCCTCGACCGCAGCGCCAAGGCCGAGGACGTCACCGACCAGGTCGTGGACGTGGAGAGCCGGATCAAGTCGCAGCGCGCGAGCGTGGCCCGGATCCGCGAGCTGATGGACCAGGCCACCAAGCTCAGTGACGTGGTGACCCTGGAGGGCGAGCTGAGCACCCGCCAGGCCGACCTGGAGGCGCTGCTCGCCCGCCAGACGTCCCTGAAGGACCGCACGAGCCTGGCCACCATCACCCTCTCGCTGTCCGAGACCCCGGCGAAGAAGAAGGAGGCGAAGGACGACGACCCGGGCTTCGTGGACGCGCTCGCGGGCGGCTGGAACGCGTTCGTGACGATGCTGCGCTGGCTCGCGGTGGCCCTCGGCGCGGTCCTGCCGTTCGCCGCGGTGGCGGCCCTGATCACGCTGCTGTGGCTGCGTGTCGTGCGCCCCCGCCTCCCGCGCCGCCCGCGGCCCGCGTCGCCCGCGATGAGCGCGCTGGGCCCGCTGCCGACGGCCCGCCCGGCCCCGGAGTCCGGGCAGCCGCGCACGCCCGGCGAGCAGGACTGAAATGCCCGGCTCCCGTAGCGTGTTCGCATGAGCATGAACCGTACGCGCGGTACACGGGAGCGACTGGTCGTGATCGGCGGCGACGCCGCGGGGATGTCCGCGGCGTCGCAGGCACGACGTCTGAACAAGCCCGACGAGCTGGAGATCGTGGCGTTCGAGCGCGGCAACTTCACGTCGTACTCGGCCTGCGGCATCCCCTACTGGGTGGGCGGCGACGTCCCCGACCGGGACCGGCTCATCGCCCGCACCCCCGAGGAACACCGCGCGCGGGACATCGATCTGCGGCTGCGCACCGAGGTCACCGAACTCGACCCCGACGGACAGCGGGTACGCGCGCGTGACGTCGGCTCCGGCGCCGAGGCCTGGACGTCGTACGACAAACTCGTGATCGCGACCGGCGCCCGGCCGATCCGGCCCGACCTGCCCGGGGTCGACGCGCCCGGGGTGCACGGGGTGCAGACGCTGGACGACGGCCAGGCTCTGCTCGACACGCTGGCACGCACGCGTGGCCGCCGGGCGGTGGTCGTGGGGGCCGGCTACATCGGCGTGGAGATGGCCGAGGCGCTCATCAACCGCGGCTACGAGGTGACGGTCGTCAACCGCGGCAGCGAGCCCATGTCGACCCTGGACCCCGACATGGGCCGCCTGGTGCACGAGGCCATGGAGGGCCTGGGCATCAGGATGGTGAACGACTCCGAGGTCACGGAGATCCTGACGGGGGAGGACGGCCGGGTACGCGCGGTGGCCACGAAGGACCGCGACTTCCCGGCGGACGTCGTCGTGCTCGGCATCGGGGTACGCCCCGAGACGACGCTCGCGAAGGCGGCCGGCCTCCCGCTCGGCACGCACCACGGTCTGCTCACCGACCGATCGATGCGGGTGCGCGGGTACGAGAACATCTGGGCCGGCGGCGACTGCGTCGAGGTCCTCGACCTGGTCTCCGGCCAGCAACGGCACATCCCGCTCGGCACCCACGCCAACAAGCACGGCCAGGTCATCGGCACCAACGCCGGCGGCGGCTACGCCACGTTCCCGGGCGTGGTCGGCACGGCGGTCAGCAAGGTCTGCGACCTGGAGATCGCGCGCACGGGACTGCGCGAGAAGGACGCCCAGCGCGTGGGCCTGCGCTTCGAGACGGTCACCATCGAGTCGACGAGCCGTGCCGGCTACTACCCGAACTCCTCCCCCATGACGGTCAAGATGCTCGCCGAACACCGCACGGGCCGCCTCCTCGGCGTCCAGATCGTGGGCAGGGAGGGCGCGGGCAAGCGCGTCGACATCGCGGCCGTCGCGCTCACGGCGGGCATGACGGCAGAACAGATGACGACCCTGGACCTCGGCTACGCCCCACCCTTCTCCCCCGTCTGGGACCCGGTCCTGGTAGCGGCCCGCAAGGCGGCGGCAAGGGTCCGCGAGACTTCATAGTCTTTTCAGGGGCGCGGGGAACTGCGCAAGTTTTTAGGGGCGCGGGGAACTGCGCGAGCAACCACAGCGCGCCCGCACCCGGCGACGCACCCGCACCCCTACGGCGAAGCCCTACGCGGTCCCGGCCGTCCCGTTGATCCGGTCAATGGCCTGCCGCGCCTGCTCCGCCGGCGGCCGAGACGGCAAGGACGACACCGACGCCGAAGCCGTCACCGCCGGCGGCTGCTCCCCCGCCGGCTTCGCGTGCGCTGCGGCCCGCGACGAACGCAGCCGATGGCTCACCGCCTCCTCCAGCGTCACGGGCCGCCGCATCTGGGACGCCAGCCGCCCGGCCTCCTGGCCGAGACGCGCCACGTCCTCCCACGGCAGCCGCACCACCAGCGTGAGCTCCGCCTCGCCGTCGGGCAGTGCGTGCATCGCGGGAGTAACTCGGTCGTTCATCGCCTGTTCCTCACGTCGGCCCCGCGACCCGCCTTCCCCGCGCCGCGGGCGGTTGCCGACACATACGCACGCCCCCGGGGCAGCGTTCACCGGGCTCGGCGATTGCCGCGTTCTCGGGTTCACGGGTTCACGGGTTCACGGGCAGCAGCAGCACATAGCGAAGTTCCTGCCGGTACGCGGGAAGCAGCACCTGCGAGGTGACGGTGAGGGTCTCCGGACAGACGTGGGGCAGGCGCAGTTCGTAGCGGTGGCCGTGCCGGTAGGCGAGCACCTTGGGGCTCTGGTCCCAGAGGTCGCGGCACACAGGGTCGTCGAGGACGGCGTCGCGCAGCGCGCCGAGGTCGGCGTCGTCGGGACGGGTCACCAGCGCGAAACGCAGCAGGGCGAGGTACTGCGCGGCGTGCGGGCGCCAGTCCACGATCTGCTCGCGGGCCTCGGCCGTGGTCAGTGCCCAGCGCATCAGATTGGCACCGGGCTCCCGGACCCAGGGGAACCAGCGGGCCATGGCCGCGTTGTGGTCGAGGAGGTTCCACGTCTGGTCGGTGAGGTAGGTGGGGAAGCCGGTCTGCGCCGAGGCGAGTTCGGCGAGGGCGTCGGGGACCTCGTCCGGGTCCTCGCCCCCGGCCGGCTGCCCGCCGGCACCGCCGAGGGCATGCCCGTACAGAGCCATGCGTTCGTCGGGGCCGAGCAGCAGGGCGCGGGAAAGGCGCTCGAGTATTTCGCCGGAAAGCGGGGCGTGCAGCCCGGTTTCTAGATTCCGATACCAGCGTTCGCTGACACCCATACGCTCTGCAACCTCTATTTGAGGTAAGGGTCTTCCTCTGTTCATTTTGTTTCCCGCGTCGACGCGCCAGGCGCGCAGCAGATCGGGCAGTGAAGAAACAGACTGGACATGACGTGACACCGCTCGGAAACACTCCCTCTGCGTATTGCCGGGGGAACACACCGTAACAAGGGCTGGGGTGGCATGCGAAGCTTCCGGCAAAAAGCTGCCGGTTGACGCATCTTGTCGACCGCTGACAGCATCGCCGACGTAGGGCACTCACGCATTCCCCACGGAATGCATCCGAGTGCTATTCGACCGTCAAACAATTCGCATTCCACACCCATGCGCACGCGTTCACGCCAGGATTTCCTCGCTGTCTGGCCGCGCTGTCTGAACGCCTATCCGAACGCAAGGAGTACGCATGACCGTCTCCACCGCCGAACCCGGCACGCTCACCGGTTCGCTCCTCCTCGGCGACAGCCGCAGCCTGCACCGCGTGGCCGAGGATCTCGCCCGGGGCATGAGGGTGGCCCAGCCTTTACGGGACACCCTCGCCAACCGGCAACTGGCGAAGACCCTTTCGTCGTGGAACTCCTCTCCGGGAGATCCCGACCTGTTCGTCGCCTCCCTCTTCCCCGAGCCGGGGCCGGTTTCGAACGTCCCCTTCCTGCCCAAGGAACGGCTCCTGTCACCGCGTGAGAAGAGCGCCGCCTCCGACGCCTTCGCACGGGTGCTGGAGAGCTGCGAGTTCACGAGCGGTTCCGCCGTCACGGCCTTCGAGGACGCCGTCGCCGGCCATGCCGGGCTGTCCTGCGCCGTCGCGACCGGCAGCGGGACGGACGCGCTCACCATCGCCCTGCGCGCCGTGGGCGTCGAGCCGGGCGACGAGGTGATCCTGCCGGCCAACAGCTTCGCCGCCACCGAGAACGCGGTGTTCGCCTGCGGTGCCGTACCCGTACTCGCCGATGTGACCACGCCGGACGGCAACCTGGACCCCGGGTCGGTGGCGGAGCAGATCACCCCGCGCACCGTGGCGCTGCTCCCGGTCCATCTGTACGGCAAGCTCGCCGACATGGCCGGACTGCGGGCCGTCGCCGACCGGCACGGGCTGCGGATCGTCGAGGACGCCTGCCAGGCGATCGGGGTGACCGGCGTCGGCCGGTACTCCGACGCGGCGGCCCTCAGCTTCAACCCGTACAAGAACGTCGGGCTGTGCGGGAAGGCCGGTGCCGTGGTCACCGGCTCGGCCGAGATCGCCGAGCGCTGCCGGGTGCTCGGCTACCACGGCTTCGCGCCGGGCCGGAAGAACGTCAAGTCCGAGGCGTTCGGGCTCAACTCGCGCATCGACAACACCATGGCCGCGATCGGCCTGGCCCTGCTGCCCTGGACCGGTCTGCGCGGGCTGCGGCGTACGTATCTGGCCCGGCGCTACGTCGAGGCGCTGCGGCCGCTGGCCGAGGAGGGTGTGATCGAGACGCCCGCCTTCGCTCCCGACCACTCCTGGCATCTGTTCCCCGTCCTCGTGCCCGGCGGTGCGGCGGCCCGGGACGCGCTGCTGGAGCGGCTGGCGCGGCCGGGCCGGGTGGAGACGGACGTCTACTACCCGGTCCTGACGCACCGGCAGGAGACACCGGTGCGCGAACGGTTCTTCGGGCAGGCGCATCTGCCGCGGACCGAGTGGCTGCACGACCGGGTGCTGCATCTGCCGCTGCACGCGGGGCTTTCCCTCGGCGAGCAGGACCGCGTGGTCGAGGCCCTGTACGCGGCGACGCGCCGGGCGGCGGCATGACCGGCACCCTGCCGTTCCAGGCCGACGGCGGCCCGGACCTCGGTCCGCCGCCCCGTCTGCGCCTGCCGGACCCGGTGGGCTGGGCCGCGTTCTCCGACTTCGACGAGACGTACCTGGCCCATGCCGCGACCCCCGCGCAACGCGCCCACCTGGCCGCGCTGGAGGAGTTCCTGCTGACCGAGGCAGTCGGGCACGGTCTGCTGTTCGGCTGGGTCACCGGCAGCTCGCTGTCCTCCGTGCGGGAGAAGATGGCGCGCTGCGGCGCCCGCGTCCTGCCGCACTTCGTGGCCGGTGCGCTCGGCACCGAGCTGACGTTCTTCCCCGACGGCGTCGCCCGTCCCGACCCCGAGTGGCGGCAGCTGCTGCGGGACAGCGGGTTCGACCGGGACCGGGTGGAGACGGCCGTGGAGCGGCTCGCCCGGCACGGGACCGAGCTGTTCCCGCAGCACGACCCGCACACCGGGAACCCCACCGAGTTCCTGGTCAACTACTACTTCCGCTCCCTCGGCGACCCGCGGCGCGACGAGCGGAGCCTGGACCTCGTGCGCGACGTCGCCCACGAGTACGGCCTCGGGCTCAACATCAGCCGCTGCAACCCGGCCACCGGGGACCCGGCCGACTGCTACGACGTCGACTTCCTCCCGCCGGTGTGCGGCAAGCGCAACGTCGTCCGGCATCTGTGCGCCCGCTACGGCGTCGCACCGGAGCGCACCCTCGCGTTCGGCGACAGCGGCAACGACCTGGAGATGCTGGGCGCCGTGCGCCACGGCTACCTCGTCGCCAACTGCACACCCGAGGCCAGGAGCCGCTTCACGCGGGTGTCGCCGCACCCCCACGCCCAGGCCCTCCTCACCGCCTTCCGTCACCACCTCGGCCACTGAACCGCTCCCCGGCCCGCTGCGTCCGGGCCGCTGGACCGTCCCTGAGAGAGGCAGAACATGCAGTTAGGAATCATCGGCGCCGGCGGCATCGCCCTCGCCCACCTGCGCGCCGCCGAGACCGTCCCCGGCGTCGTACCGGCCGGCGTGTACGACGTGCTGCCCGACAAGGCGACGGAGCTGGCCGAGCGCTTCGGCTGCCCCGTCTTCTCCTCGACGACCGAGCTGTACCGGCATGTCGGCGCGGTCGTCATCGCCTCGCCCAACCACACGCACGCCGACTACGCCGAGGAGGCCGTCCGGCACGGCAGGCACGTGCTGTGCGAGAAGCCGATGACGACGACGGTCGCGGAGGCCGAGCGCATCACCGCGCTGGCCGAGGAGAGCGGCCTGGTCTGCGCCATGGGCTTCAACTACCGCTATCTGGAGGCCATCGGCGAGATCAGGAACCTGGTGCGGAGCGGGGAGCTGGGCTCCATCCTCTTCGCGGAGGCCGCCTTCCGGCGCGGCAGCGCCCTGACCCGCTCCCGTTTCACCTGGCGGGACAGCGCGCTGGGCCGTTCCACCAGCGGCTCCCTCGGCGACCTGGGCGTGCATCTGGTCGACATGCTGGACCGGCTCTTCGACAGCCCGGTCGACAGCACGAGCTGCCGCACCAAGCTCCAGGTCAACGTGCCGCAGAAGGAGGGCCAGGACGTCCAGGTCGACGACTACGCCTTCGTCAGCGGCCGTCTGGAGAACGGCACCTTCTTCAACCTGGTCACCTCCAAGTCCTCGCTGCCGGAGGAACTCGGCTTCTCGCTGAAGATCATCGGCGATCGCAAGGAGCTGTACTACCACTCCAAGGACGACACGACGTACTTCCTGAAGTCCCGTGTCACCTGGGAGCAGGGCACGTTCGCCCGTGAGGAGACGCTCACCTCGCCGCCCGGTGAGGTGCCCGGATGGAGCGACACGTTCCGGCACCAGTTGCGGGAATGGCGCGACGCGGTCTCCGCGCAGGACACCGCCGGCGCGCGCGGCGCCGGCAGCGCGCTGGCCCGCTTCGGCGACGGGCTGCGCAGCCAGCGGGTGCTGGAGCGCCTGCTAGCCGGCGACGAGCAGGACGCGCTGGCCGCCGCGGTGCCCTCGTGACACCGCGCGACGCACAGGGCGGGGGCACCCGCCGGCTCGGGGGTATCGCGAGGAAGAGGAACGTCTCTTGACCGGGACCTCGACGCGGGCCGCGCCGCACGACACCGCTGTGGCGCGGCCCCTGTTCAGCCCGTTCGCCGTCGTCGCCTCGTGCGTGGGCTTCGCCCTGATCGGGGCCCTGCAGGCGCTGTACGGTCCGGCGATCCCCGCGTTCCGCACGGAGTTCGGCCTGTCGCCGGCCGCCGCCGGGCTGAGCCTGAGCGCTCACTTCGTCGGCGGTGTGGCCGGTGTGCTGCTGCTCAACCGGGTGCACGGGCGGCTGGGCAACAGAACGCTGCTGTCCGCCTCGTACGCGCTGATGGCGCTCGGTGGGGCCGGCTTCGCGCTGGCCTCCGCCTGGCCGTGGGCGCTGGCCTGCGCGCTGCTGACCGGGGTGGGCTTCGGCGGCATCGACTACGGACTCAACCAGCTGTTCTCGGTGGGGTTCGGCCGCCGCAGCCCGGCGATGCTCAACATCATCGGCGCGGCATACGGCCTGGGTGCCGTGGGCGGTCCCGCGCTCCTGGGGCTGCTGGGCCCGGGCGAGTACCCGGCGGTCTTCGCCGGGTTCGCCGCACTGTCCGCCGTACTGGTCCTGGCGCAGCGCGGCGTCCGCGAGGGCGGGGAGGCGCCCGCCCCGCCGCCCGCCGCGGACGCCGATGCCCCGGGGCCCGGGTTGCGGGCGTCGGCTGCCCTGGTCGTCTCGGTCTTCATCGCGCTGTACGTCCTGATGGTGGCGGTGGAGACCGGGGTCGGCGGCTGGGAGCCGACGCATCTGGAGTCCGTCGGGCACGACGCGGCGACCGCGGCCACGGCGACCTCGGCCTTCTGGCTGATGGTGACCGTGGGGCGGCTGCTGGTCGCACCGCTGACGCTGCGCTGGTCGGTTCAGACCATCATGGTGGTCAGTTCCGTCGGCATGGTGGTCTGCCTCCTGCTGGCCCTGATCCCGGCGGCAGCCCCCTACGCGTACGCCGGTGTCGGCCTGTTCCACGCGCCGATCTTCCCCACGGGGCTGCCGTGGCTGTCCCGGGCGGTGCCGCGGGCGCGGCGGGCGGGGGCCTACGTCATCGCCGCCTCGATGATCGGCGGGGTCGCGGCCGGGCCGGTGCTGGGCAAGGGCATCGAACTGGCCGGTGTGGACGCCGTACCGGTGCTGCTGGCCCTGCCCGCCGCGGGCTGCCTGGCGGCCACCTGGTGGCTGATCCGGGCGACCCGCGCGGGTACGTGAGGTCCGGGTCTGGCCGGCCCGCGCGGGTGGCTGAGGCCAGGCTCTGGCCGGCCCGCGCGGGTGGCTGAGGTCCGGGTCGGGTCAGCGCCCGGTGTGCGTGTGGACGTACTCCACGAGCCGCGTCAGCGCGTCCGGGTCGGTGGACGGCATGACGCCGTGGCCGAGGTTGAAGACATGGCCCTCCAGGCCCGCCGCCGCGTCCAGGACCTCCCGGGTCTTCGCCTCGACGGCCTCCGTCGGGGCGAACAGCACGGTCGGGTCGAGATTGCCCTGGAGCGCCTTGCCGGGGCCGACGCGGCGGACGGCCTCGTCCAGCGGGACGCGCCAGTCGACGCCGACGACGTCCGCGCCGGCCTCGCCCATGAGGCCCAGCAACTCGCCGGTGCCGACACCGAAGTGGATGCGCGGGACGCCGTAGCCGGCCACGGCCTCGAAGACCTTCGCCGAGGCGGGCAGCACCGAACGCCGGTAGTCGACGGGGGCCAGGGCGCCGGCCCAGGAGTCGAACAGCTGGACCGCGGAGGCGCCCGCCTCGATCTGCACCTTGAGGAAGGCGGTCGTGATGTCCGCGAGGCGGTCGAGCAGGTCGGCCCAGAGCTCGGGGTCGCCGTACATCATCGCCTTGGCGTTCTCGTACGTGCGGGACGGACCGCCCTCGACGAGGTAGCTGGCGAGGGTGAACGGGGCGCCGGCGAAGCCGATGAGGGGCGTGGCGCCGAGCTCGCGCGTCAGCAGGCCGATGGCCTCGGTGACGTAGGAGACGTCCTCGGGGGTCAGGTCGCGCAGCTGCGCGAGGTCCGCCCGGGTACGGATCGGGCGCTCGACGACCGGGCCGACGCCGGGCTTGATGTCGAGGTCGACGCCGATGGCCTTGAGCGGGACGACGATGTCGCTGAAGTAGATCGCCGCGTCCACGTCGTGCCGGCGCACCGGCTGGAGCGTGATCTCGGTGACCAGTTCCGGCCGCATGCAGGACTCGAGCATCGGAACGCCCTCGCGGACCTTGCGGTACTCCGGCAGTGAGCGCCCGGCCTGCCGCATGAACCACACCGGAGTGTGCGGCACGGGCTCGCGCCGGCAGGCCTTGAGGAAGGCTGAGTCGTACGTGGCGGACGGCTGCTGGGCCCGGGGGGCGTCGTTGGCACTCACGGGGCCAAGTTTCGCACGCCGTCAAGGAGCGCGATTCAGCCCCTGGAGCGGTGCGGGGTGTCTAGCCCGGCACCCGGGGCCCGGTCCCCGTAACCTTCCCGCATGGCTGCGGCTCAGGGACGACTGTCGGACGACGCTGGCGGAACGGACGAAGCGAAGGACACCGAGAACGACCGGAGGGAGGCGGACACCGCCCCGCTGCCCTTCCGGTCCGCCGTCGACGCGCTCAGGACGGCGCGGCTGCGGCCCCAGATCGAGATCGAGCCGACGCGCCCGCCGCAGCGGCTCGCCCCCTACACCTACGCGCTGGAGGCGGCGGTCGTCGACGGCGACCAGGACCTGGCCGACGGCCGGCTGGTGCTGCTGCACGACCCCGCGGGGCACGAGGCCTGGCGGGGCACGTTCCGGCTGGTGACGCTGGTGCGCGCGGAGCTGGAGCCGGAGATGGCGGCGGACCCGCTGCTGCCGGAGGTGTGCTGGTCCTGGCTGACCGGCGCGCTCCAGGCGCGCGGGCTGGCGTGCGGTGAGCCGAGCGGCACCGTCACGCGCGCGAGTTCGCACTACTTCGGCGGTCTGTCCGCGCGCCCGGCCGCCTCGCAGATCGAGATCCGCGCGTCGTGGACGCCGCGCGAGGGCATGGGCGGGGTTCCGGACACGGCCGGGCACCTGGCGGCCTGGTGCGATCTGCTCGCCCAGGTCGCGGGACTGCCGCCGGCCGGTCCTGGCGACGCGTCGGTGGTGACCCTGCCGCAGCGGCGGGGGCCCCAGTCCCGCTGACCCCGGGCCCGCTGACTCCAGGCCCCCCGTGGCCTCTGGCCCGCTGAACGACCCCTGACCGCCCCGCACTGATCGACCTTGTGCGGGGCGGTCAGCCATGTCCGGTCGACGATCACACCCGCGTCCCCCTCTTGGCCGAATCACTTTGTCGATACGGCCACTTTCGACCGCGTAACGACGCAGAGCGAAACCGTTCGACCTTCGAATGATCGACCGCGTGTCCGAATTGCACGGATTGTTATCACCGAATCGTGATCATTCTCTAAAGGCGGACGGGTTCGGTGCCGAAGACGACTGTGACCTTGAAAGCACGGTTCGTCCCGGCTTCATCCCCACGAGCCGGCCCCGTCCCGCACCCCAGGAGGCCTGGTGTCCGTTCTCCTCGAGCAGCCCGCAAGCCTGGTCGCCTACCGCCCGAACAAGCCGACCGCCATGGTGGTCGTGGCCGACCCGCGCGTCCGCTCCACCGTCACCCGCCATCTGTGGGCGCTCGGTGTGCGCGATGTCATCGAGGCCTCGTCCATCGCGGAGGCTCGTCCCCGCATCGGCAACCCCCGCGACATCTGCGTCGCCGACGTCCACCTGCCGGACGGCTCCGGCCTCACCCTGCTGTCGGAGACCCGCGCGGCGGGCTGGCCCAACGGCCTCGCCCTCTCCGCCGCCGACGACATCGCCGCCGTGCGCAACGCGCTCGCCGGCGGAGTGAAGGGTTACGTCGTCACCGGCACCCGTACCAACGTCGGGCTCCCCACCCGGCCGGGCGCCGCCCCCATCGGCGCCGCCGCCGCGCGGCTGCACCGCCGCCCCCCGGGTGCCCCGAGTCACCCGGGCGGCTACCGCGAACTGTCCGGCCGTGAGGTCGAGGTGCTGCGACTGGTCGCGGAGGGCCAGTCGAACAAGGCAATCGGCGTCTCGATGGGCCTGTCCGCACTGACCGTCAAGAGCCACCTCGCCCGCATCGCCCGCAAGCTCGGCACGGGCGACCGCGCCGGCATGGTGGCGGTGGCGCTGCGGACCGGGATCATCCACTGATCCACTCCACCATGACCCTTTGTGATCATTCACTCACGTGAACGGGATCGGCCGCCGGTCCCCTTCACCTCATGCGCGGCTCGCGAACCCCGTACTTCCCCGACGTGACTGGTTTGCGACCCTCGGGCGCCCGCCGACGGAACGTTCCGTCGGCGGGCGCTGTCCATACATGGATACCCTTGACATGTGACCGACGCCCACGACACCGCAGCAGACAGCTCACTGCGAACCACCGGAGGCGCCCCTCCGGACGACGGCGGATCTTCTGCTACGGAGGCGCCGACCCCCTTGCTCGAGCCGCGCGAGGGCATTCCGCCCGTGATCGCGGACGAGACCGCCCTGGCCCGGGTGATCGCCGCCTTCGAGGCGGGCACCGGCCCGGTCGCCGTCGACGCCGAGCGGGCGTCCGGCTACCGCTACGGCCAGCGCGCCTATCTGGTGCAGCTGCGCCGCGAGGGCGCCGGCTCGGCTCTGATCGACCCCGTGGCCTGCCCCGACCTGTCCGCCCTGGGCGACGCCCTCTCCGGCGTCGAGTGGGTGCTGCACGCCGCCACCCAGGACCTGCCCTGTCTGCGCGAGATAGGCATGGTGCCGACGCGGCTCTTCGACACCGAGCTGGCCGGGCGGCTCGCCGGCTTCCCCCGGGTCGGCCTCGGCGCGATGGTCGAGGGCGTGCTCGGTTTCGTCCTGGAGAAGGGACACTCCGCGGTCGACTGGTCCACCCGGCCGCTGCCCGAGCCCTGGCTGCGGTACGCGGCGCTGGACGTCGAGCTGCTCGTGGACCTGCGTGACGCGCTGGAGAAGGAGCTGGACCGGCAGGGCAAGCTGGAGTGGGCCCGCCAGGAGTTCGACGCGATCGCCTCGGCCCCGCCGCCGGAGCCGCGCAAGGACCCGTGGCGTCGTACGTCGGGCATGCACAAGGTGCGCCGGCGGCGGCAGCTGGCCGTCGTACGGGAGCTGTGGCAGACCCGGGACCGGATCGCGCAGCGGCGGGACGTCTCGCCCGGCAAGGTGCTCGGGGACGCGGCCATCGTGGAGGCCGCGCTGGCCCTTCCCGCCAACGTGCACGCGCTCGCCGCGCTGAACGGTTTCGGACACCGGACGGGCAAGCGGCAGCTGGAGCAGTGGCAGGCGGCCGTGGACCGGGCGAAGGCGCTGACCGAGGCGCAGTTGCCGCAGCCGGGGCAGCAGGTGGCGGGGCCGCCGCCGCCGCGGGCCTGGGCCGACAAGGATCCCGTCGCCGCGGCGCGGTTGTCGGCGGCCCGGGCCAAGATCTCGGCCCTGGCCGAGCAGGTCAACATGCCGCAGGAGAATCTGATCACGCCGGACACGGTGCGGCGGGTTTGCTGGGAGCCGCCGACGGTTGTGGATGCCGAGTCTGTGGAGGCGGCCCTCGCCGGGTACGGGGCGCGGCCGTGGCAGGTCGAGCAGGTGACTCCCGTGCTGGTGGAGGCGCTGGCCGTCAAGGAGGCCTAGCCGCCGTAGCGGTTTTCGTCGTACGGCGGCTGCGGGCCTGTTGTGGTTGTTCGCGCAGTTCCCCGCGCCCCTGAAAGAAGGGCGTCTACTTCGTTGCGCCTCGAGTGAAGCCGTTGTAGATGAACCTCTGCAGGAGCAGGAAGACGATCAGGGTGGGGGCGATGACCAGGATCGCGCCTGCCGAGATGGTCTCCCAGTGGGCGCCGAACGGGCCCTTGAAGCGGAACAGGGACGTCGAGATCACGCCAAGATCTTCGGAGGGCATATAGAGGAAGGGGATGTAGAAGTCGTTGTAGACGTTGATCCCCTTCACGATCACGACTGTCGCGATCGCCGGTTTCAGGAGCGGGAAGATGATCTTCCGGTAGATCGTGAAGGCGTTGGCGCCGTCCAGCCGGGCCGACTCGTCGAGCGAGACCGGGATCGATCGTACGAACTGCAGGAAGATGTAGATCGAGACGATGTCCGTGCCCATGTAGAGCGCGATCGGCGCCCAGAGGCTGTCGAACATGCCGAAGCTGTTGACGATCTGGAAGGTGGCCACCTGGGTGGTCACCCCGGGGACCAGCGCGGCGACCAGGAACAGGGCCAGGACCAGCTTGCGGAAGCGGAACCGGAAGCGGTCGATGGCGTACGCCGTCATCGAGCCGATCAGGATCGTGCCCCCGACGGCGACGACCAGGACGATCGCCGTGTTGGCGAACGCCGAGAGCATCCGGCCGTCCTGGAACGCCGTCACGTAGTTGGAGAAGTTGAGCGGGTCGTCGGGCAGCGTGAGCGCGCCGCTGTCGTCCGCCATCTCCCCGGAGGTCTTCAGCGAGGTCAGGAAGACCACGGCCAGCGGCAGGAACACGACCAGTGTCGCGAGGACCAGGGACAGGTACACCAGGGCCCGGGCCACCGTACGGCGCGTCATACGAGGTCCACCTTGTCGTCCGGGACGAGGCGCCGCTGCACCCAGGTCACCGCCAGGATGATCAGCAGCAGTACGACGGCCGCCGCCGAGGCGAGGCCCGTCTTGTTGAACTGGAAGGCCAGCTTCACGGTCTGGATCACAAAGGTCTCGGTGCCGGTCGCGCCGCCGGTCATGATGTACGGGATCTCGAAGACCGACAGCGACCCGGAGACGGAAAGGATCACCGAGAGGCTCAGCACGGGCCGGATGCCGGGCGCGATGATGTGGCGGAACTGCTGCCAGCGGTTCGCCCCGTCGATCTCGGCCGCCTCGTACAACTCCCCCGGGATGGACTGGATCGCCCCGAGGAACAGGACGAAGTTCAGGCCCATGTACCGCCAGACCGAGACGCCGGCGAGGGAGACGTTGGCCGAGGTGGGGGTGCCGAGCCAGGCGCGGTCGCCGTCGTAGCCGACGAGGCTCAGGATCGCGTCCAGGGTGCCGCCGTCCTGGAAGAAGTACAGGAACACGAAACCGATGGCGACGCCGTTGATCAGGTACGGGAAGAAGAGCACGCCCTTGAAGAAGTTGCGGAAGCGGACGTTGAAGCTCAGGACGGTCGCGAAGTAGAGGGCGGCGGCGATCTGCACCACGGACGCGGCGAGGTAGTACCCGCTGACGAAGAACACCTCGAACAGCTCGGAGCGGGTGAAGAGTTCGGCGTAGTTCTCGGCGCCCGTGTAACGCAGCTCGGGGCTGACGCCGTCCCAGTCGGTGAAGCTGTACGCGACCATGTTGACGATCGGCGCGTAGGTGAACGTGATCAGCAGGACGAGCGGGGCGAGGAGGAACAGCCAGGGCGTCACGCCCCGCCACCGCCGGGTGGACCGGGCCATCAGGACCCCAGGTTCCGCTGTGCCTCGGTCCACTTGTCGCCGAGTCCGGCGAGGAAGTCGTCCAGGCCGCCCTTGCGCGCACCGCGGGCGAGATCGACGAGGTCCTGGCGGTAGTCGGGCTTGTAGATGCCGACCTCGGACTGGTTGTCGATGGACTTGACCTCGGCGCCCTTGGTGTCGTCGATGTCGAGGAGCTTCACGCCGGCCTCCTCGTAGGGCTTCAGGACGTCGGGCAGCGGAGCGTCCTTGAGGGGCGACAGGGCGAGGTTGGCGTCCGCGTAGCCGGACTTGTCGGTGAACCAGTCGATCCAGGCGCGGGCGGCGGCCTTGTGGTCGGAGTTGACGTTGACGGCCTGCTGGTAGTCGGGGGACGTCACCGCGCAGAACGTGCCGTCCTTCTGTGCGGGGAAGGGCATGAAGCCGATGTCCGCCGGGTCGGTGCCGGCCTGCTTCGCCGCGGCCCGCATCTGCACGATCGCCCAGGAGCCGAGCCACATCGTGGCGATCTCGCCCTTGGCCAGCTTGGGCTTGGACGCCTCCCAGTTGGTGGTCGTCGGGTCCTTCTCGATCAGGTCCGACTTCACGATGTCGTGGAGCAGCGTGTCACCGACCCGCAGATCGGCGCCGTCGGCCCACGGGTCGCCCTCGGCCAGACGCGTGGTGGCCCCGGTGTCGCAGCCGACCGAGCCGTTGACGTTCGTCCACTGGGTCAGCGGCCACATGTCCTTGAAGTTGGTGTAGTACGGGACCGCCTCGGACTTGGCCTTGATCGCCTTGAGGCCGTCGAGGAACTGGGCCGGGGTGGTGGGCCAGTCGGTGACGCCGGCCGCGCTCCAGACCTTCTTGTTGTAGACGAAGCCGGGGACCACGCCGATCGGGCTCTGCCCGTAGACCTTGCCCTTGACGGAGGAGTAGTCGGTGAAGCGGTACTTCTTGCTCCGCTCTGCCTGGGTGCCCAGCGAGGCGAAGAACTTCGGGTAGTCCTTCTTCTCGATCACGGCCGGGATCATGAGGACGTCGCCGTAGTTCTCGGTGTTCATACGGATCTTGACCTCACCCTCGTAGTCGGTGAGGCCCTCGAACTCGACCTTCACCTTGGGATAGGTCCTGTTGAACTCGGCGGCGTACTTCTTCATCGTCCCGTCCTGCACGAGGTCGGTCCGGTGAGTGAGGACGGTGATGTTCCCGCTGACCTTGCCGGGATCGTCGGGCGCCTCGGCATCCGCGCCCTGGGAGGTGCCTCCGGTACCGGTGCAGCCCGAGGCGAGCAGGGCGGCGCCCACGGCGAGGGCGAGGACGGTACGGCGGTTCATGTGCATCAGCTCCGTTCGCGGAGGAGAACTCGGGACGGAAGAGCACGTGCGGTATGGCTGGTTCGGCACTCTGACAGCGCTTTCCTCAACCGGTAAAGTCCCATTCCCGCCAACGCTGCGAAACCTGGACTCGACTCTTCACTGGACCGGTTAAGGGAGTGCGCATGCTGGAGGCCACACCGCTCGGCGACGGATGGATCCTGCGGCACGAGTCGGACACACTGCCGGCCTCCGTGCCGGGCTGCGTGCACACCGACCTGATGGCGGCCGGGGTGATCCCGGATCCGTTCCTGGGCCAGGGCGAGTCCGAGGTGGCGTGGGTGGGGCGCCGGGACTGGACGTACGAGCGGAAGCTCGGGGTCTCGTCCGCCCCATCCGTGTCGTTCGCGCAGGAGCAGACCGACCTGGTCTTCGACGGGCTCGACACCGTCGCCGAGATCTCCCTGGACGGTCGGCCGCTGGGCACCGTGCGGAACATGCACCGCTCGTACCGCTTCGATGTGACGGGACTGTCCGGGCTGCTGTCGGTGCGGTTCGTCTCCGCCTACGCCGAGGCCGAGGCCGTGCGGGGACGTCTGGGCGAACGGCCCGCCGCGTACGCCGAGCCCTACCAGTACGTCCGCAAGATGGCCTGCTCCTTCGGCTGGGACTGGGGGCCGACCCTGGTCACGGCCGGGATCTGGCGGCCGGTGCGCCTGGAGCACTGGTCGACGGCCCGGATCGCCCGGGTGCGTCCGCTGGTCACCGTCGAGGAGGGCGTGGGGGTCGTCGAACTGGCCGTCGACGTCGAGCGGACCCGGGTGGAGGTGCCGCTGGCCGTGGAGGCGACGGTGGGCGGGGTGCGGGCCCGCGCGGAGCTGGACGGGGCACACGGGGTGGTACGGCTGCGGGTACCGGACGCGGAGCTGTGGTGGCCGCGCGGGTATGGCGAACAGCCGCTGTACGACGTCGAGTTGAGGTTGTTGGGCGAGGGCGGCGCCCTCGACGTGTGGCGGCGCAGGATCGGCTTCCGGACCGTCGAACTCGACCGGCGGCCCGACGCGCACGGCACCGGGTTCACCCTCGTCGTCAACGGGGAGCGGCTCTTCGCACGCGGCGTCAACTGGATCCCCGACGACGTCTTCCCGTCCCGCGTCACCCGCGAGCGCTACCGCGAGCGGCTGGAGCAGGCCGCCGGAGCGGGCGTGGACCTCGTAAGGATCTGGGGCGGCGGGCTCTACGAGAGCGAGGACTTCTACGACGCCTGCGACGAACTCGGGCTGCTGGTCTGGCAGGACTTCCCGTTCGCGTGCGCGGCCTACCCGGAGGAGCAGCCGCTGCGCGGCGAGGTGGAGGCCGAGGCGCGGGAGAACGTCGTACGGCTGATGCCGCATCCGTCGTTGGTGCTGTGGAACGGCAACAACGAGAACCTGTGGGGCTTCCGGGACTGGGAGTGGGAGCCGAGGCTGGCCGGGGACTCCTGGGGCGAGGGCTACTACCTGGGCGTGCTGCCGCGGGTGGTGGCCGAGTTGGACCCGACCCGGCCGTACACGGCGGGCAGTCCCTGGTCGGGGTCCTGGCGGCACCATCCGAACGACCCGGCGCACGGCACACATCACTCGTGGGAGGTGTGGAACCGGGAGGACTACGCCGACTACCGGCTGAGCGTGCCGCGGTTCGTCGCCGAGTTCGGCTGGCAGGCGCCGCCCGCGTACGCCACCCTGCGCCGGGCACTGCCCGGGGAAGCGCTCGCGCCGGACTCCCCCGGCATGCTGCACCACCAGAAGGCCGACGACGGCAACGGCAAGCTGGAGCGCGGACTGGCCCGGCATTTCGCCGTGCCGGAGGGGAATTTCGACCGCTGGCACTATCTGACGCAGGTCAACCAGGCGCGTGCCGTCGCCGCCGGGATCGAGCACTGGCGCTCGCACTGGCCGGTGTGCGCGGGCACGGTCGTCTGGCAGCTCAACGACTGCTGGCCGGTGACCTCGTGGGCGGCGATCGACGGCGACGGGCGTGAGAAGCCGCTGTACCACGAGCTGAAGCGGCTGTACGCGGACCGGTTGCTGACGCTCCGGGAAGGTGACGGCGGGCTGGTGCTGGCCGCCGTGAACCAGGGGGCGGAGGAGTGGAGGGGGACGCTGTCCCTGCGCCGGATGTCCGTCGAGGGCGAGGTGCTGGGGCAGGCGGATGTGGAACTGGCGGCCGGGAGGCGGGCCGTGAGCCGGGTCGGTGTCCCGCGCGAGCTGACGCCCGTCGGGCCGAAGGAGTTCCTGGTGGCGGACGCGGACGCGGACGGGGACGCGGACGGCCTGCGGGCGCTGCACTTCCCGGTACCGGACCGCGAAGTCCCTTACCCCGCACCGCGATTCGAGGTCGCGCTCGCCCCGGGCGGTATCACCGTGACCGCCCGCACCCTGGTCCGGGACCTGCTGCTCCAGGCCGACCGGCTGGATCCGGCGGCCCGGGCCGACCGGGGGCTGGTCACGCTGCTGCCGGGCGAAGAGGTGACCATCGGGGTACGCGGCTGGCAGACCCCGGACGCCCGGAGTGCTCGTTCGGCCCTGTACTGCGTGGAGCCCACCCGATGACGGCGACGCCCGCCCCCCGCGTCACCATCAAGGACGTCGCCGCGCGTGCCGGTGTGTCCAAGGGTGCCGTGTCGCTCGCCTTCAACCACAAGCCGGGCCTGTCGGAGGCGACCCGGGATCGGATCTTCCGGGCCGCGCGGGAGCTGGGCTGGACGCCGAACCTCACGGCGCGGACGCTGGCCGGTTCGCGGGTGGACGTGGTGGGTCTCGCAGTGTGCAGGCCGGCGCGGGTGCTGGGGCTCGAGCCCTGGTACATGGAGTTCGTCTCGGGTGTCGAGAGCGTGCTGGCCGAGCACTCCTGCTCCCTGCTGCTGCGGCTCGTACGGAACATGGACGAGGAGGTAGGGGTCCAGGAGGCGTGGTGGCGGGGGCGGCAGGTCGGCGGGTCGATCCTGGTCGACTTCCGCGCCGACGATCCCCGGGTGGGCCTGGTGGAGCGGCTCGGGCTGCCGGTGGTCGCGGTCGGGCATCCCTCGCTGACAGGGGGGCTCACCTCGGTGTGGACGGACGACGCCACGGCCGTGACGGAGGCGGTGCGCTATCTGGCGGCGCTCGGGCACCGGCGGATCGCCCGGGTCGGCGGGGCGGCGGCCCTCGGGCACACGGCCATCCGGACGGCGGCGTTCGACGAGGCGGCGGGGGCGCTGGCGCTGGCCGGGGCGTGGCAGGTCGCGACGGACTTCTCGGGGGACGCGGGGGCACGGGCGACCCGGTGCCTGCTGACGGCCGCGCCGCCGGACCGGCCGACGGCGATCGTGTACGACAACGACATCATGGCGGTGGCGGGGCTGTCGGTGGCGGCGGAGATGGGGCTGCGGGTGCCGGACGACGTGTCGCTGCTGGCGTGGGACGACTCGCAGCTGTGCCGGCTGACGCATCCGACGCTTTCGGCTATGAGCCATGACGTGCACGGTTTTGGAGCGGACGTGGCGAGGACACTGTTCTCGGTGATCACCGGGGGTGAGGGTGGGTCCCATCCTGTGCCGACACCGGTGCTGACGCCTCGGGGATCCACAGCGCCGCCTCGGTGAGCGCCGTACGGGGGTGCAGGCCGTGCCGGGTTGCTCGCGCAGTTCCCCGCGCCCCTGAAAGCAGGGCGCTGCCCTCATCGGGTGTGACCTTCGCCGCTCCGCCTGTCAGGACTGTGCAGGTACGTTACCCGTAAGTAGCATGGGCCTGAGCGCGCGCTCAGCGCATCTCGCAGCAGCAAGGCAGTTCCGGACCCTGGAGGAGAGCCATCGTGCCTCGTACCGTCAGGGACGTCGTCTTCGTCGACGGCGTCCGCACCCCGTTCGGCAAGGCGGGACCGAAGGGCATCTACCACGAGACCCGTGCCGACGACCTCGTCGTGAAGGCGATCCGGGAGCTGCTGCGCCGCAACCCCGGTCTCGACCCGAAGAAGATCGACGAGGTCGCCATCGCCGCGACCACGCAGATCGGTGACCAGGGCCTGACCATCGGCCGCACGGCCGGAATCCTGGCCGGTCTCCCGCAGTCCGTCCCGGGCTACTCCATCGACCGCATGTGCGCGGGCGCCCTGACCGCCGTCACCGCCGTGGCCGGTTCGGTGGCCTTCGGTGCGTACGACGTCGCCATCGCCGGCGGTGTCGAGCACATGGGCCGCCACCCCATGGGCGAGGGCGTCGACCCGAACCCGCGGTTCGTGAGCGAGAAGCTGGTCGACGAGTCGGCCCTGTTCATGGGCATGACCGCGGAGAACCTGCACGACCGCTACCCGCAGATCACCAAGCAGCGCGCCGACGAGTACGCCGTGCGCTCCCAGGAGAAGGCCGCCAAGGCGTACGCCGACGGCAAGATCCAGGCCGACCTGGTGCCGATCTCGGTACGCCGCACCTCCCCCGAGGCCGGTGAGACGGGCTGGGGCCTGGTCACCGCCGACGAGCCGATGCGCCCGGGCACGACCCTGGAGAACCTCTCCGGCCTCAAGACCCCGTTCCGTGTGCACGGCCGGGTCACCGCCGGTAACGCGGCCGGTCTGAACGACGGCGCCACCGCCTCGGTCATCGCCTCCGAGGAGTTCGCACGGGAGAACGACCTCCCCGTGAAGATGCGCCTGGTCTCCTACTCCTTCGTGGGCGTCGAGCCGGAGGTCATGGGCTACGGCCCGATCCCGGCCACGGAGAAGGCGCTGGCCCAGGCCGGCCTGTCGATCTCCGACATCGGCCTGTTCGAGATCAACGAGGCCTTCGCCGTCCAGGTCCTGGCCTTCCTGGACCACTACGGCATCGCCGACGACGACGCTCGCGTCAACCAGTACGGCGGCGCCATCGCCTTCGGCCACCCGCTGGCCTCCTCCGGCGTCCGTCTGATGACGCAGCTGGCCCGGCAGTTCGAGGAGCAGCCGCACGTCCGCTACGGCCTGACCACCATGTGCGTCGGCTTCGGCATGGGCGCGACGGTCATCTGGGAGAACCCGCACTTCGAGGGGGACAAGTGAGCACCACCGCCGAGCTTCTCAAGCAGGCTTCCGAGCTGTTCCCGGACGAGGTCGTCACGAGTGCGCACGTACGCCACTTCGACCTTCCCCTCGGTGCCGGGCGCTTCGCCCTGATCACCCTGGACAACGGCCACGACCACACCAAGCCGACTACCTTCGGCCCGGCCTCGCTGGCGAACCTGAACGCCGCGATCGACCAGGTCGAGAAGGAGGCGGCGGACGGCGAGATCGTCGGCGTCGGCCTCACCGGCAAGCCGTTCATCTTCGCGGTCGGCGCCGACCTCAAGGGCGTGGAGATCCTCAAGGAGTACGAGCACGCCCTCGCCATCGGCAAGGGCGGCCACGAGGTCTTCAAGCGGCTGTCCAAGCTGGCCGTGCCGACCTTCGCGTACTACAACGGCGCCGCGATGGGCGGCGGTGTCGAGGTCGGTCTGCACTGCACCTACCGCACCGTCTCCGCGGCCCTGCCGGCGTTCTCGCTGCCCGAGGTCTTCCTCGGTCTGGTCCCGGGCTGGGGCGGCTGCGCCCTGCTGCCGAACCTGATCGGCCCGGAGAAGGCCGTCTCGGTGATCATCGAGAACAGCCTCAACCAGAACAAGCAGCTCAAGGGCAAACAGGTCTTCGAGCTCGGGATCGCCGACGCGATCTTCGAGGGCGCGGACTTCCTGGAGCAGTCGCTGATCTGGACCGCTGCCGTCCTCAAGGGCGAGATCGAGATCGAGCGCCCGGTGATCGACCGCGGCGAGGCCTGGGACCAGGCCGTCGCCAAGGGCCGTTTCATCGCGGACTCCAAGGTGCACGGCGCCGCCCCGGCCGCCTACCGCGCGCTGGACATCATCGCCGCCGCCAAGAACGGCGACCTCCAGCAGGGCTACGACGCCGAGGACAAGGCGCTCGCCGACCTGATCATGGGCGGTGAACTGCGCTCCGGCATCTACGCCTTCAACCTGGTGCAGAAGCGCGGCAAGCGCCCGGCCGGCGCCCCGGACAAGAGCCTGGCCCGCCCGGTCACCAAGGTCGGCGTGGTCGGCGCGGGCCTGATGGCCAGCCAGCTCGCCCTCCTCTTCCTGCGCCGCCTGGAGGTGCCGGTCGTGCTGACCGACATCGACCAGGAGCGCGTCGACAAGGGTGTGGGCTACGTCCACGCCGAGATCGAGAAGCTGCTCGGCAAGGGCCGCATCAACCAGGACAAGGCCAACCGCCTCAAGGCGCTGGTGACCGGTGTCCTGGACAAGGCCGAGGGCTTCGCGGACGCGGACTTCATCATCGAGGCCGTGTTCGAGGAGATCGGCGTCAAGCAGCAGGTGTTCGCGGAGGTCGAGGCGGTCGCCCCGGCGCACGCCATCTTCGCGACGAACACCTCCTCCCTCTCCGTCTCGGAGATGGCGTCGAAGCTGAAGAACCCCGAGCGGGTCGTGGGCTTCCACTTCTTCAACCCGGTCGCGGTCCTCCCGCTCCTGGAGATCGTGCGCGGCGAGAAGACCGACGACGCCTCCCTGGCCACGGCGTTCGCCGTCGCCAAGAAGCTGAAGAAGACCGCGGTCCTCACCAAGGACGCCCCGGCGTTCGTCGTGAACCGCATCCTGACGCGCTTCATGGGCGAGATCCAGAACGTCATCGACGAGGGCACCCCGGTCGCGGTCGCCGAGAAGGCCGTCGAGCCGCTCGGTCTGCCGATGTCGCCGCTGGTCCTGCTGGAGCTGGTCGGCCCCGCGATCGGTCTGCACGTCTCGGAGACCCTCAACAGGGCGTTCCCCGACCGCTTCACGGTCTCCCCGAACCTCGCGGCCGTCGTCAAGGCGGGCAAGCGCGGCTTCTACGTCTACGACTCCGGCAAGCCGGAGCTGGACCCCGAGGTCGCCGCGCTGCTGAAGCAGGGCGACAGCGTCCTGACGGAGGAGCAGGTCCGCACCCGCGTGCTGGACGCGGTGGCGCAGGAGATCGGCATCATGCTGGACGAGGGCGTCGTCGCCGAGGCGCAGGACATCGACCTGTGCCTCATCACGGGCGCCGGCTGGCCGTTCCACCTGGGCGGCATCACGCCGTACCTGGACCGCGAGGGCGTCTCCGAGCGGGTCAACGGCAAGAGGTTCCTCGCGCAGGGCGTGGCGAGCATCCCCGCGTAACGCGTAACCCCTGAGGGGGGTGGGGCGTACGGTAACAATCCGTGCACCCGCCCCCCTTTTTGTATGCACACACAGATAGGATCCTCACACAATCCGACCATTGTTTACCCGGCTCTGACGGTCTCCACCAGAGACCACCGGATGCCTTAGAAGGAGTCTCCGTGGCGTCCTCCCGCCGCCGCCCAGCCGGACGCAGGGTTTGGCCCAAGATCAGACTCCTGCTCCTCGTGGCGGTGGTCGCCGCCGGCGGCACGGCGCTCTATCCGGTGTGGAAGGCGGCGAACCCGGATCCGCCCGAGCTGAAGGTCCGGTACCGGACCGACACCCAGGCGACGGCCCCGGTGGCCAAGCCGTCGCTGGAGGTCTTCAACGACACGGAGAAGGCACTGCCGTTGAGCGATGTGACGCTCCGGTACTACTTCACCGCCGACGACGCCCCGGGCGCCGCGCCGTACGCCTTCAACTGCGTCAACGCCGTCTTCGGCTGCTCGAACGTCGCCGGCCGGATCGTGGCGATGGACAAGGCCACCGAGACCGCCGACCACTACCTGGAGGTCAGGTTCGGAGAGGGCGCGGGCAGCCTGAAGCCCGGCGCCAACAGCAAGGGCATCGACCTCCAGCTCTTCCGCACCGACCACAAGAAGCTGAAGCAGTCCGACGACCGCTCCTTCGACGCCGAGATGACGAGCTACAAGGAGGCGGAGAACGTCACCGCGTACAAGCGGGGCGTCCTCGCCTGGGGCGAGGAGCCGGACGGCACCAAGGCGAGCGACGAGAAGAAGGCCTCGGCGAAGGCCGCCGCGCCCGACCCGGTGCCCGCTCCCCCGGCCGGGGTGCTCTTCGACGACTTCACCTACCAGGGCGCCAAGGACCCGGCCCTGTTCAAGCACGGCTGGCTGGTCCGCACCAGCAAGGGCGGCCCCGGTATCGAGAACACCTGGTCGGCCGACGGCGTCACCTTCCCCACCGCCAAGGGCTCCCTGGCGGACGGCCAGGTGCTCAACCTGCGGGCGAGCACGGACGGCACCAAGTCCGGGACCAAGCAGGCGAGCCTCGGCACGGCCGCCGGCAAGTTCCGCGACGGCACCTACGCGGCCCGGATCCACTTCAGCGACGAGCCGTCCTCCGGAGACGCCGGCGATCACGTCAACCAGACCTTCTACACCATCGGCGGCAAGGGCTCGAAGTACAGCGAGCTGGACAACGAGTACATGCCCAACGGCGGCTGGGGCCGGCCCGGTCCCAAGCTCGACACCGTGACCTGGTACGACCACAAGACGAACGACCGCGTCTACAAGACCACGAAGAAGAGCCTCGACGCCTGGCACACCGTGATGATCAGGGTGAAGGACGGCGTGGTCGCGTACTGGATGGACGGCGAGAAACTCTTCCTCAGCAATGGGAAGTACGCCCCGCGCGCCGACATGTCGGTGAACTTCAACCACTGGTTCATCGATCTGCCGTTCAAGGGCGACCGTGCGTGGGACATGAAGGTGGACTGGCTCTACTACAACGCGAACGAAACCCTGTCGGTGAACGAAGTCCAGTCCGCGGTCGAGGGCTTCACCGACAAGGGTATGAACTACTTCGACACGGTTCGGGAGTCCCGGTGAGGAAAAGGCGGTCCAACGCCCACAGGCACGCTGCGGCGGAGGCGGAGAAGAAGCCGGTGGTGAGCCGGCGTTCCGCACTGCTGATGGGCGGTACAGGAGGCGTCGCGATGGCCGGCGGCGGCGCGTGGCTGGGCCAGGTGGTGGCCCAGCCCGCCGCCGCACCGGCCGCCGAAGGCGCCATCGGAGGTCTCACCACGCCGCCCCTCTACGCCCCCTCCGGCCGCCGCCCCAAGTACCGCCGGGCCAGCTGGTCCCAGCAGTTCCAGGCCTCCCACGGCTGGACTCCCGGCGGCGCGGGCACCACGTCGGCCGAGGCGAACGACAAGTCCCAGTTCGTGCGCGGCACCCAGTCGGTCCGGGTCACCACCAACGGCACCGGCAAGCAGTCCTACGTCCGCAAGACCGGCCTGTCGGCGATGAGCCTGACCGGCAAGATGATCCGGCTCGTCTTCCGCGTCGACGACGTGACGAACCTGGCCAAGATGGTCTTCTACCTGGGCAGCGGCTCCCTCGCGAACCACTTCGCCTGGACGTTCCACGCCCACTCCAAGACGGGGGCCAACTACGTCCAGTCCGGCGAGTGGGTGACGGTCCACCTCCAGTGGGCGGACGTGAACGGGGCGGCCGGCACGTACTCCATCGGCGCCGACGGCAAGCCGTCCACGAAGACCGGCTTCACCGACATGTCGTTCGCGGTGTACGACAACGCGGGCGGCCCGGTCACCTACCGGCTCCAGGCCGTCGAGCTGATACCGGACACGGTCTCCGTCTTCCCCAAGGGCGTCGTCTCCATCACCTTCGACGACTCCCACAAGTCGATCCACGACCTGGCCCGGCCGGTCATGGACGGCTACGGCTTCCCCGGCACGGTCTACAACATCGCCGACGCCATCGGCACGGGCAGCTTCCTGACGCTGAACCAGATGAAGTCGATGCAGGACTTCTCCGGCTGGGAGATGGCGGGCCACTCCTACGCCAACGCCGTCCACACGGCCAGCTATCCCAAGCTCACCGCCGAGCAGGCCGACGACGACTTCCGGAAGCTGCGCGAGTGGCTGGTGTCCAACGGCTTCACCAGCGAGCACTTCGCCTACCCGCACGGCGCGTTCCAGAAGACCTCCGACGGCGTCCCCGTCGACCAGATCGCGAGCCGGCACTTCACCACGGCCCGGTCGATCATCTCCGAGACGATCGAGTCGTTCGCCCCGGCGATGCCGTACCGCCTCAAGGCAATGACCGGCATCAACGACGGCAACGGCATCGGCGGTACGGCGCTGTCGAAGCTGACCGCGGCGGGCGGCCGACTCGACCGGTGCGTGAACAGCGGTGACTGGCTGATCCTCTGTCTGCACAAGGTCACCGAGGGCCCTCCGGCGACGAGCACCGAGATCGGCAAGGCCGGTCTCGAGACCCTGATGAAGGCGATCGACGACCGGGACATCCCGGTGCTGACGGTCGAGGAGGCCATGGCCTCGTACACCTGAGGCCCGGACACGAGTGAGGGGCGGCCCCCCGGCCGCCCCTCACTCGTGTTCTCTCCCGGGGCCTACCAGCCGCCCTGGCCGTTCCCCTGCCGTCCTTGCTGCCCCTGCTGCTGCCAGGAGGGGTCCTGGTACGGGTACGCGCCCTGCTGCGGAGGGTGGCCGTGCCCCGGATACTGCTGCTGGTACGGGTCGGGGTACCCGTGCTGCCCTTCGTACTCGCCCTGCCACTGCTGCTGCCCGGCCGGGGCCGGTGCCCCCCAGCTCACACGCTGCTGCGGTACCGCCGCGTGCTGCTCCTCGTCGTAGCCCGGGATCGGCTGCGGCTGGGACGGAATGCCGCCCGTCGGGCGGGGCCGGGTGCGCAGGGCCACGCCCTCCAGACGCATCAACTGGAGCGTCTCGGTGACCTTCTTGTCGGAGTACGGGTCCTCTTCCTCGAAGATCTCCGTCACATCGTCCTCGTGATCACCGGCCACCGACACCTCGACGCCGCCCTGGCGGGTGCCCCAGCTCCCCTTGTGCAGGGTGAACAGGGCGTAGAAGCGCAGCGGGGTCAGCAGGGTCAGCTGGATCACGCCGTAGATCGGCGCGAGCAGGAACATGCCGAACCGCTTGACGAAGCCCATCCCGCGGCGCGGGAAGTCGAGGTAGCGCACATTGCGCAGATAGCCCATCAGCACCATGAAGATCAGGTAGTCGCCGATGTGGTGGACGAACTGCTGGGGCTTGATGATGGGCAGGATGACCATCGAGTAGAACATCGCCGAGCCGAAGACCAGCCACAGCGCGAGTTCCATGCAGGTCAGCCAGAAGGCCGGCCGGTACTTCTTCTGGTGCCGGAAGGCCCACAGGGACTCGCGGAAGAAGGACTTGTTCCAGCGGACCTGCTGGCGCAGGAAGTGCGGCAGCTTCTCGGGGACGGCGGTGTAGCCGACGGCCGTCTCCTGGAAGACGACCTGGCCCTCCATCAGGCAGTAGTTGGTCATGCGGCGGTCGTCGCCGAAGACGGCCGGCTTGCCCAGGAACTGCTGGTTGAGGAAGTCCGGCAGGTACTTGCGCACCAGCGTGCCGCGGTACGCGGACAGCGCGCCGCAGCAGCACAGCACCGACTTCAGACGCGAATACGCGGCCCGCTCGAAGAGGAACGAGTTGCCGTAGCGCAGGTCCTGGAGGCGGGTGAAGATGTTGCTGTCGTGGTTGAGCGCCAGCACCATGCCGGTGGAGGCCATGATCTTCTCGTCGGCCAGCGGCAGCAGCAGTTCGCGCACGGTGTCCCGGGACAGCACGGTGTCCGAGTCGACGCAGAGGAAGATGTCGGAGTACGGCGCGGCCTCGAAGCCCAGCGCCAGCGCCTCGCGCTTGCCCTTGTTCTCGGGCTGCACGCTGACGGTGTACTTGACGCCCTTGGCCTCGAACTCGCGGCGCAGCTTCTTCGCGGCCCTGATGCCGGAGTCGCTGGCGCTGGCGTCGTCGATGATGTGGATCTCGTTCGGCAGGCGGCTCTGCGCGAGGAGGCTGCGCATGCCCTGCTCGAACATCACCGGGTCCTCGTTGTAGATCGGGATGACCGCGGTGACCCAGGCGTTCTCCAGGTACTCCAGCTCCTCCCGCCCGGCCTTGGCCGGACGGTAGAAGAGCGCGCCGAACATCTTCAGGGTCAGCAGACCCATGGCACCCATGGAGTACAGGTGCAGGGAACCGGCGTCGAGCCGGGTGGCGATCAGCGCGGCCAGGCCCAGGAAGACGAAGTACGAGACCTTCAGGTGCCGCCGCTTCCGGTGCGCTCGACGCCCACCGGAGTCGACGGCCCCGGGTATGTACGTATCTTCGGAAGTCACAGCTTGACCACCCGCGGGTGGTCGGCGGATTTGCCCCGGGTGTCGAACAACGCCCGGGCACGGTCGGCGAGTTCACCGAGGTCGATCTCGCGGTGCGGCTGGAGCAGGATGGTCAGATCGGCGGTCTCGGCGGCGGCGAGATAGTCACCGGCCCGTTCGACGGGCACCCCGCCGACGCGCCAGTCCTCGACCCGGGGGTCGAAGTAGACGAGTTCGGCACCCCGCGCGAGGAGGTTCTCCGCCACGGCCAGCGCGGGGCTCTCCCGCTGGTCGGAGATGTCCTGCTTGTAGGTCACGCCGAGCAGCAGCACCCGGGAGCCGCGCACGGCCTTCCCCTGGTCGTTGAGCAGATCGGCCGCGCGGTTCACCACGTGCACGGGCATCCGCTGGTTGATCTCCTGCGCAAGCTCCACGAACCGGAACGGGATGCCCAGTGAACGCACCTTGTACGAAAGGTAGTTGGGGTCGATCGGAATGCAGTGCCCACCGACACCGGGTCCGGGATAGAAGGGCGCGAACCCGAACGGCTTCGTGGACGCGCACCGAATGGAATCCCACAGATCGACGCCGATCTCCCGGCAGAACATCGACATCTCGTTGACGAGCGCGATGTTGACGTGCCGGTAGGTGTTCTCCAGCAGCTTGGCCATCTCGGCCTCGCGGGTGCCCTTGGCCTCGACGACCCGGTTCACGAAACGCTCGTAGAGGGCGCGGGCCGCCTTGGTGCAGTCGGCCGTGATGCCGCCGACGACCTTGGGCGTGTTCTCCAGTCCGAAGGAAGGATTCCCCGGGTCGATGCGCTCCGGGGAGAAGGCGAGGTGGAAGTCGGCGCCGACCTTGAGGCCACCGGCCTCCAGGCGCGGGCGGACGACCTCGTCGGTGGTGCCGGGGTACGTCGTCGACTCCAGCACCACGAGCGTGCCGGCCCGCAGATGGGCGGCGATGTCGTCCACGGCGGCGTGCACCGCGCCGAGGTCGGGAGCGCCGTGGTCGGTGAGCGGCGTCGGCACGCACACCACGACGGCGGCGGCCTCGGCGATGACCTCGGCCCGGTCGACGGCCTCGAAGCCCTGCCCCAGCATGGCGCGCACTTCGGCGTCGCTGATGTCGTCCACATGTGAACAGCCGGCGTTCAGCCCGTCGACCACCCTGCGACTGCGGTCGAGGCCGACCACCTTCAGTCCCGCGGCGGCCGCGGACCTGGCCAACGGCAGCCCCACGTAACCGAGTCCGACAACGACAAGATCCACCGTGGAGGATCTGCTCACGACATCATTCCCCAACCCCGTTGCCACGGCCCCGGCCAGGCGCACAGCAACCGGCCCCCCGCGCAAAATCGAACAAGTGCGAAGAGGTTAACAAGACCTTCACTTTTTGACCACGTTCACCCGAGGTGCGCCTTGTCACGCACACATCCGTACAACCCTTGACACATCTGGTGTGTCTGGAGCGACGGGAGCCACAAAAGGAACGGTCCTGTCCGGGTGTCAGATCTCCCGCCAGGCCTCCAGCGCGAGCCCGGGTTCGTCCTTGCGGCGGGTGAGCAGCAGCGTCCCGGTCGAGGGTGCGAGGGAAGCCGCTACGACCTCGTCACGCTCGTCGAGCGCCACCGCCACCACGGCGTCGGAGGGCAGCTGAGGGCCTGACTCGGTCCACCAGGCACCGGCCGACTCCTGTTCGGTCGGATAGGCGGCGAAGGCGACCCGCCCGCTCGCCGACCGCTGGGCGAGGACGGTGCAGTCGTGCCCGTCGATGTCACAACGCACCGCGGACACCGGCCCGGGCCCGGCGGAGGCGATGAGCGTCACCGGCTTCTCGCCCGGCCGCCAGGCGCACACGTCGCCCGAGGTGTCCGTGAAGAAGAGGGTGGTGTGCTCGGCGGAGGTGGCGAGCGCCCGCAGCGTCCCCGGCCGGACGGGCACCTCGACGCCCTCCGTCCGCACCGGCGTCTTTCCCGGCTCCTCCTGCCGCCAGTGCAGCACCCCGCCGGGCACGGAGGCGTACACCTCCACCAGCCCCGACTCCCCCGTCACGGCGGCCGGCTCGCCCTCCACGTCGTGCCCTTCGAGGTTCTGCCAGGGCCCCCAGCCACCCTTCTCCTTCTGGTTGCGCAGGCTCACCCCGCCGCCCTTGTTGCGGACGAAGACATAGCCACGCCCCGCCGAGTCCACGGCCACGGCCGGCGGGCCCGTCCGGTCACCCTTCTTGTCCGGATGCCCGATCGAGACCCAGTCCAGGGGCGCGAGCCGGGGCCGGAAGTGCGTCGAGTGCACGAGCCCCGACTCGCCGGGCACGGTCGGCCGCCAGGCGGCCAGATGGGCGTAGCCGTCGGCACCCTGCCCGATCGCCGTGCCCGGGTGCAGCTTCTGGCCGCCACCGACGGTGCGGGCGGCGTCCCAGGGGCCCGCGGGCCCGCGTTCCGCACGGCACAGGACGGCGTCGCCGGAGGGGAGATAGACGGTGAGGCGGCCGTCGCGGCCGCGGATGAGCCAGTCGCCGTTCACCAGTTCACTTTATGCGGGCGGGAAGGCTCCGTGCGCCGCCCGCCCCCTGCCTGGCCGACAACCGCCGTGCGACCCTGGCCGCATGAACGACAACGCGCCTGTCCTCGTCGTCGTCGACGCCGCGAACGTCGTCGGATCGGTACCGGACGGCTGGTGGCGGGACCGGCGGGGTGCCGCGGAGCGGCTGCGGGACCGGCTGGCGTCGGACGGGGTGCCGGGGGTTTCCGAGCCGGTGGAGGTCCTGCTCGTGGTGGAGGGGGCTGCCCGGGGGGTGGAGTCGGTGCCGGGGGTGCGGGTGGAGTCGGCGGCGGGCAGCGGTGACGATCACATCGTCGAGGTGGTCGCGGGGGCGGCCGACGACCGGTCCGTGCTGGTGATCACGGCGGACCGGGAGCTGCGGCGGCGGGTCGGGGAGCTGGGGGCGGAGGTGGCGGGGCCGCGGACGGTACGTCCGTAGGTGCGGGGCGTTTTCGGCCGGGCCGGGGTGTTGCGCGGCTCGGCGCCATGAGGTGCGCGGGGTCGGTGCCGGGGCCGGGTGGGTCCGCAGCCCGGCGTGGCGGGGTGCCTCCCCCACTCTCGGCTTCGCTCGAGCGGGGGACCCCCACCGCGGACTAGGCCTGGTCCGAGGTCTTCGTTTCGTCTCCGGTCGCCAGGCGGCTGTGCGTGCGGCCGTAGAGGAAGTACACGAGGAACCCGGCGGCCATCCAGATCCCGAACCGGACCCATGTCTCGGCGGGCAGGTTGATCATCAGCCAGAGCGAGGCGCCCACCGACAGGATCGGGATGACTGGCACCCACGGAGTCCGGAAGGCCCGGGGCAGATCGGGGCGCGTCCTGCGGAGGATGATCACACCGATGGCGACGACCACGAACGCGAACAGCGTGCCGATGTTCACCAGCGCGGCGAGTTCGGTCAGCGGCGTGAAGCCCGCCAGCACCGCGATGATCACGCCGAGCAGGATCGTCGGCCGGTGCGGGGTCTTGAACCGCGGGTGGACGCGGGAGAAGAACCGCGGCAGCAGCCCGTCACGGCTCATCGCGAAGAACACCCGGGTCTGGCCGAGGAGCAGGATCATGCACACCGTCGTCAGACCGACCGCGGCCCCGAAGCTGATGAAGCCCGCGAACCATGGATGCCCGGTCGCCTTGAACGCGTCGGCGAGCGGCGCGTCGACCGACAGCTCGCTGTAGTGCTGCATACCGGTGACGACGATCGACACGAGGACGTACAGCGTCGTGCAGATCACCAGGGAGCCGAGGATGCCGCGCGGCATGTCGCGCTGCGGGTTCTTGGTCTCCTCCGCTGCCGTGGCCACGACGTCGAAGCCGATGAAGGCGAAGAACACGACGGAGGCGGCGGTGAAGATGCCCATCACGCCGAAGTTGGACGGCGCCCAGCCGAACATGAGCTGGATCAGTGGGGAATCCAGACTGGAACCGGCCTCGACCGGCTTCTCGTTCGGAATGAACGGGTCGTAGTTCTTGCCCTCGATGAGGAACGCGCCCGCGATGATCACCACGAGGACGACCGTCACCTTGATGGCGACGACGACCGACGTGATCCGCGCGGACAGCTTCATGCCGATCACCAGGATGCCGGTGAGGACGAGGACGAGCGCGGCGGCGAGGATGTCGAAGCCGAAGGCGTCGGCGCCCTCCCGGCTGCCCAGCGACGCGGGCATCGTCCAGCCCGCGTTCTCCATGAGCGACTGGATGTAGCCCGACCAGCCGACAGCCACCACCGCCGTCCCGAGCGCGAACTCCAGAACCAGGTCCCAGCCGATGATCCAGGCGGTCAGTTCACCGAGGGACGCGTACGAGAACGTGTAGGCGGATCCGGCGACCGGGACCGTGGACGCGAACTCGGCGTAACAGAGTGCGGCCAGGGCGCAGGCGACGCCGGCCGCGACGAACGCCAGGGCCGTCGCGGGCCCCGCGTTGTCCTTGGCGACAGTGCCGGTGAGTACGAAGATGCCGGTGCCGATGATCACGCCGACGCCGAAGACGGTCAGATCCAGCGCGGACAAGGACTTCTTGAGCGCGTGTTCTGGCTCCTCGGTGTCGAGGATGGACTGCTCGACCTTCTTCGTCCGGAAGAGGGTGCTGCTCACGGGGTACCTCCCACGCTTGTCGTCCTCGACATGATCGAGAGGTGGCACCATCCGTATGCCCCGGCACGGACGCATTCACGCCAATGGGCCGGTTACACCACCCTCATGGTGGGGAAACCGGCCCATCGGAACCCGTTCGGCCGTGTCAGCCGCGAGCCACGTCAGTCGCGAACCGACTCCACGGAGTCCACCGCGGCACCGTCCTCGTACCGCCCGTCCAGCTTGGCGACCAGCCCGGTCACCTGCCGGGCGATGTCCGGCGCGGTGAGGCCGATCTCGGCGAGGATCTCGGCACGCGTGGCGTGGTCGAGGAAGCGCGGCGGGATGCCGAAGTCACGCAGCGGCACATCCACGCCCGCGTCACGCAGTGCCTGCGCGATCGCCGATCCCACACCGCCGACCCGGCTGTTGTCCTCGACGGTGACGACCACGCGGTGCCGCTCGGCGAGCGGGGCCATGGCCTCGTCGACGGGCTTGACCCAGCGCGGGTCGACGACGGTGGCGGAGATGCCCTGCTTGTCGAGCAGCCCGGCGATCTCCAGGCACATCGGGGCGAGGGCGCCGACGGAGACCAGCAGGACGTCCGGCCGGTCGGTGCCGGGCTCGCGCAGCACGTCCATGCCGCCGACGCGGCCGACGGCGGGTACGGCGGGGCCGACGGCGCCCTTGGAGAAGCGGACCACGGTCGGCGCGTCGTCGACCGCGACGGCCTCGCGCAGCTGCGCGCGGACCTGGTCGGCGTCACGCGGCGCGGCCAGCCGCAGCCCCGGCACGACCTGGAGGATCGACATGTCCCACATGCCGTTGTGGGAGGCCCCGTCGGTGCCGGTGACACCGGCCCGGTCCAGCACGAAGGTGACACCGCACTTGTGCAGGGCCACATCCATCAGCACCTGGTCGAAGGCGCGGTTGAGGAAGGTGGCGTACACGGCGAACACGGGGTGCACTCCGCCCGTGGCCAGGCCGGCCGCCGAGACGGCGCCGTGCTGTTCGGCGATGCCGACGTCGTAGACCCGGTCGGGGAAGCGCTTGGCGAACTTCTCCAGGCCCACCGGCTGGAGCATGGCCGCCGTGATGGCGACGATGTCCTCGCGCTCCTTGCCGAGTTCGACCATCTCGTCGCCGAAGACGGAGGTCCAGTCGGCGCCGGAGCTCTTGATCGGCAGGCCCGTGTCGGGGTGGATCTTGCCGACGGCGTGGAAGCGGTCGGCCTCGTCCTGGAGCGCGGGCTGGTAGCCGCGGCCCTTCTCGGTGAGGCAGTGCACGATGACCGGGCCGCCGAACCGCTTGGCCTTGGCGAGTGCGGACTCCAGGGCCTCGAGGTCGTGCCCGTCGATCGGGCCGACGTATTTCAGGCCGAGGTCCTCGAACATGCCCTGCGGGGCGATGAAGTCCTTCAGGCCCTTCTTGGCGCCGTGCAGGGTGTCGTAGAGCGCCTGGCCGACGACGGGGGTGCGCTCCAGCACCTCCTTGGTGCGGGCGAGGAACCGCTCGTAGCCGTCCGTCGTCCGCAGCGTGGCGAGGTGGTTGGCGAGGCCGCCGATGGTCGGCGCGTAGGACCGCTCGTTGTCGTTGACGACGATGACGAGGGGCCGGTCCTTGGCGTCGGCGATGTTGTTCAGCGCCTCCCAGGCCATGCCGCCGGTCAGGGCGCCGTCACCGATCACGGCGACCACGTGGTCGTCGCGGTCCATGATCTGGTTGGCCTTGGCGATGCCGTCGGCCCAGCCGAGGACGGTCGAGGCATGCGAGTTCTCGATGACGTCGTGCTCGGACTCTCCTTGCGAGGGGTAGCCGGACAGGCCGCCCTTCATCTTGAGCTTGGAGAAGTCCTGACGGCCGGTGAGCAGCTTGTGGACGTAGGACTGGTGGCCGGTGTCCCAGAGCACCTTGTCCCTGGGCGAGTCGAAGACTCGGTGCAGGGCGATGGTGAGCTCCACCACGCCGAGATTGGGGCCGAGGTGACCGCCGGTCTTGGAGACCGCTTCGACGAGGAAGCTCCGGATCTCCTCCGCCAGCTGGTTCAGCTCCTCCAGGCTGAGCCGGTCCAGATCGCGCGGTCCCCTGATACGGGTCAGCAGCGGCACCCGTGCCTCCTTGCAGTAGAGCTGATCGAGCTGTTGCCGGGCGTGTCGAGTCTAATGTTCCGCTCCTGAGGACTGCGCCGAGGCCTTGGGGCATACATCACGCTTTCGGCTGTACCCAAGTTGTGCCACACCTACGACACAACTGTGCCCGGCACCTCACAGTGCCGGGCACAGATATGTACCTCAGGGGCGCGGGGAACTGCGCGACAAGCCACGACGCATCCGCGGCCGCCCGCCCGGCGCAGCGCCCACGGCGCTACGCGCGCCCAGCGGTCTTCTGCGTCTTGCGCGTCACCGCGTCGATCACGACCGTGGCCAACAGCACACCACCGGTGATCATGTACTGCACCGGAGAGGCGATGCCCTCCAGGGCGAGCCCGTACTGGATCGACACGATCACCAGCACACCGAGCAGCGCGTTCCACGTCCGCCCGCGTCCGCCGAACAGCGACGTACCGCCGATCACCGCGGCGGCGATCGCGTTCATCAGCAGGTCACCGCCGCCCGCGCCCTGGTTCGCCGCGGCGATCTTCGACGCGATGAACAGACCGCCGACCGCGGCGAAGGTCCCGGAGATCGCGAACACCGAGATCCGGACCAGCTCCACGTTGATACCGGCACGCCTCGACGCCTCGACGCTGCCGCCGAGCGCGAACACCTTCCGCCCGTACGCCGTACGGCGCAGCACGAAGTCCGTGACCAGGAGCACCACGATGAAGATCACCACGGCCAGCGGCAGGCCCTTGTACTGGTTGAAGACGATCGCTACGGCGAAGGCCAGGACGGCGAGCAGTACCGTCCGCACCACCGTCTCGCTCAGCGGCCGCGACGGCACGCCCGCGGCCTCACGCCGCCGGTTGCCGAGGAAGGAGCTGAGGAAGTACCCGGCGGTCACCACCGCGGCCAGACCGTAGGCGGCGGCCACGTCGGAGAAGTAGTAGCTGGTCAGCTGGGCCACGACCCCGTCCGGGTCGAGGTTGATCGTGCCGTTGTCGCCCAGGATCTGGAGCATGAAGCCGTTCCAGAACAGCAGGCCGGCCAGCGTGACGGCGAACGCGGGGACGCCGATCTTCGCGAAGAAGAAGCCGTGCAGCGCGCCGGCGACCGTGCCGGTGACGATGGCCAGCGCGAAGGCCAGCCACTCGTTCATGCCGTTGGTGACGTTGAGCACGGCGAAGCTCGCGCCCGCGACACCGCTGACCGAGCCGACCGACAGGTCGATCTCGCCGAGCAGCAGGACGAACACGATGCCGACGGCGATCATGCCGGTGCCGACCATGGCGACGGACATGTCGGACAGGTTGCCCGCGGTGAGGAAGTTGGAGTTCAGGCTCTGGAAGATGATCCAGATGATGGCCAGGCCGACGACCACCGGGATGGAGCCCAGGTCACCGGACTTCATCTTCCGCTTGAACTCGGTGACGTAGCCCGCGAAGCCCTGTTCGCGCACCAGGAGCCGTGGGTCGACGACCGTGACGGCGGCCTTGGCCGCCTCGGGGTTCGTCACGACGTGGTCTTCGGGGGCTCCCGGAGCCGCGGAGGTCTTGTCGATGCTCACTTGGAAACCTCCCCGTTCGTGCGCGCCGCACGGCGGGTCACGGCGTTGTCGGTGGCGCCGGTGATGGCGGAGATGATCTCTTCCTGCGAGGTCGACTTGACCTCGAAGATGCCGTTGTTGCGACCGAGGCGCAGCACGGCGACCTTGTCCGCGACGGCCTTGACGTCGGCCATGTTGTGGCTGATGAGGATGACGGCGTGGCCGCGCTCGCGCAGCCGCTCGACGAGGTCGAGGACCTGCGCGGTCTGCTCGACGCCGAGGGCGGCGGTGGGCTCGTCGAGGATGACCAGCTTCGGCTCGCCGAGCATGGACCGCGCGATGGCCACGGTCTGGCGCTGGCCGCCGGAGAGCGAGGCGATCGGGATGCGCACGCTGGGGATGCGGATCGACAGCGTGTCGAGCAGCTCGCGGGAGCGGCGCTCCATCTCCACCTCGTCCAGGACGCCGCGCTTGCGGATCTCCCGGCCCAGGTAGAGGTTGCCGACGACGTCGATGTTGTCGCACAGCGCGAGGTCCTGGTAGACGGTCGCGATGCCCAGGTTCTGGGCGTCGTGCGGCTTGCTGATCTGGACGGACCTGCCGTCCCATTCGATGACGCCCTCATCGATGGGGTGCACGCCGGCGATCGTCTTGACCAGCGTGGACTTTCCGGCGCCGTTGTCGCCGACCAGGGCGACCACCTCACCGGCGTGGACCTCAAGCTCTACGTCGGTGAGCGCCTGAACGGCACCGAACCGCTTGGAGACCCCGCGCAACGCCAGCACGGGCGTAGCGGACACGTGAACCATCTCCTTCGCCGCCTGACCGGCGGGAGGTTGTGCAGAAGTGTGGGAGGAGCGATCACTCCGGCGCCCCGCGTAGCTTGCGGGGCTGGTGTGCGGGGCGCCGGAGGAACTCGGGGTGCCTACTCGAGGCCGATCTTGTCGCACGCGGCCTTGTACTTGCCGGTGCAGATCTCGCTCACGGTGTAGATGCCGTCCTTGATGACGGTGTCCTTGATGTTGTCCTTCGTCAGCGAGACGACCGGGACGAGGACGGAGGGGACGGCCTTGGTGGTCGGGCTGTCGACCTTGTCCTTGGCGATGGAGTCGAGCGACTTGCCCTGGGCGAGCGCGACGGCCATCTCCGCGGCGACGTCGGCCTCCTGCGGGTAGGGCTTGTAGACGCTCATGTACTGCTCACCGGTCACGATGCGCTGCACACCCGCGAGTTCGGCGTCCTGGCCGGTGACCGGGACGTCGGCGATACCGGCGGCCTTCAGGGCCGTGATGATGCCGCCCGCCATGCCGTCGTTGGCGGAGTAGACGCCGACGATCTTGTCCTTGCCGAGGGCGGAGATGGCGCCCTCCATGTTGGCGTTGGCGTTCTCCGGCTTCCACTCCTTGGTGTCGTACTCGCGGCCGACCTTCACCTTGCCGTCGAGGACGGAGTGCGCGCCCTTCTTGAACATGGCGGCGTTGGGGTCGGTGGACGACCCGTTCATCATGACGATCTGGCCGTCCTTGGCCTTGCCGCCCAGGGCCTTCAGCAGGGCCTCGCCCTGGGTCTTGCCGACCGTGACGTTGTCGAACGAGGTGTAGGCGTCGATGGGGCCCTCGGCCAGGCGGTCGTAGGCGACGACGGGGATGTTCGCGTCCTTGGCCTTCTTCACCGAGCCGGCGATGGCCTTGGAGTCCACGGCGTCCACGATCAGCACGTCGACCTTGTTGGACACCATCGTGTCGACCTGCTGGTTCTGCTTGGCCGCGTCCTGGTTGGCGTTGGCGTAGACGACCTCGCCCTTGTTGCCGGTGAGCTCCTTGACCTTCTTCTCGATGAGCACCCGGTCGAACTTCTCGTAGCGGGCGGTCGCGTTCTCCGGAAGGAGCAGGCCGACCTTGATGTCGTCGCCCTTCTTGGCGGACCCGGACCCGGAGGAATCGGCGTTGTCGCCGGACTCCTTGGCGCTGCCACAGGCAGCAAGCGAAACGGCCATCGCACCGGCGGCAATCGCAACAGCGGCGCGACGCATACGCGTGTTCACTTCAGAAACCTCCCTGACGAGGCCGCGACATTGCGGCCGAGGTGGCTGGAAGTCAACTCGGCCACACGTGCGACGTCAAGAAGTAAATCCTTAACGAGATGGCAACGGTGCCATCCGTTCTCTAAGTGAAGGCGGGCGTCGCTGCCTGTAGCACCCCAGGGGCAGTTCCATCCAAAAGCGTCGAATCGCCCATCTCGCTGAGGGCGAGAGCGAGCGCTCCGAGGACCTCCGCACGGCCGCCGAGGGCACCCGGGAGGACGGACAACTGCCGGGCCGCGCTGGGGATCGCGTAGCGCCCCACGGACTCCCGGATCGGCCCGAGCACCAGCTCACCGGCCTCGGCGAGATCTCCGCCGAGGACCACGCGGCTCGGGTTGAGCAGATTGCAGAGGTTGGCCACTCCGCTGCCGATGTGGCGGCCGACGTCGGCGACCACCCGACGGCAGCCCGGGTCCCCGTCCCGTGCGAGCCGCACGACGCCTTCCATGGTCAAGTCGGTGCCGTGGCTGGACTGCAGGAGCGGGAGCACATAGCGCGCGGCGGCGAACGTCTCCAGGCAGCCGCGGTTTCCGCAGCGGCAGACCGGGCCGGACTCGTCGAGAGTGATGTGTCCGATCTCCCCGGCGGTGCCGCCCGGACCGCGGTAGATCTTGCCGTTGATCACCAGGCCCGCGCCGACACCGCTGGCGACCTTGATGTACGCCAGGTCGCGCACCCCGCGGCCGCTGCCCCAGACCATCTCGCCGAGGGCGCCGAGGTTGGCGTCGTTGTCCACGTGCACGGGGACGCCGAGGCGGCCGCGCAGTTCCTCGGCGGGCTTGGTGCCGGTCCAGCCGGGCAGGATGGCGGTCGAGCCGAGGGTGCCCGACTCGACGTCGATGGGGCCGGGCACGCCGAGGCCGACGCCGGCGATCTTGGAGCGGTCGACGCCGGTGGCCTCGATCAGGCGGGTGACCAGTTGTTCCGCCCGGTCGAAGCCCTGTGTCGAGGAGGCGTCCACGTCGAGTGGCTCGGACTCCTCGGCGAGCACCTGGTGGGCGAGGTTCCCTACCGCGACGCGCAGGTGGGTGTGCCCGAAGTCGACTCCTATGACGATCCCGGCGTCCCCGCTCAGCGACACGCTGCGGGCCCGGCGTCCGCCCGCGGAGGTGGGGGTGACCTCGACGGTTCCGCCGTCCTTCAACTCCCGGACGATGTTGGACACCGTCGCCGCGGACAGGCCTGTCGTCCGCGCGATCTCGGCCTGGGTGAGGGAGCCCGCCAGACGCACGGCTCGTACGACCCGCTCCAGGTTGGCTCGGTGCAGCGACGACTGCGACCCCGGAGTCTCCACGACGACCTCCTGCGCGCGGGGTCGCTTCGATGAGACCCCGTCCATGTCCAACTAGTGAACTCTAAGCTGAGCCGTTCGGGTCGCCTCCCGTCAAGAGGTTGAACCGATTCCGGGGTGTGTACGGGTCGTCGCGGAGTGCTATGTGGGGGTACGCGCTTGCTGTGGGTGGGGGGTCGGGGCCGCGCCGGGCTGCGCACCCACCCCGCCCCAGCGGTCGGAGGCCCGCGCTACTTCAGCGCCCCCGCCGTCAGCCCCTGCACCACCTGCCGCTGGAAGACGATGTACGCGGCCAGCACCGGCAGCATCGCCATCACCAGGCCCGCGAAGAGACCCGACCAGTCGCCCTTGTACCCCTGGCTGACCGCCAGCTGGACAAGGCCCTGGGTGAGGACGCGCTTGTCCGGGTCCGTGTTGAGGACCGTGGGCAGCATGTACTGGTTCCACTGGCCCAGGAAGTTGAAGATCCCGACGCTGACCAGGCCCGGCTTGGCCATGGGCAGCATGATCTGGAAGAACGTGCGGCTGTGGGAGGCGCCGTCGACGAAGGCCGCCTCCGCGATGGACGTCGGCAGGGTCCGGAAGAACGCGGTCAGGAAGAACACCGTGAACGGCAGCGAGTAGGCGATGTAGACCAGGATCAGCCCGTGGATGGTGTTCAGCAGGCCCATGTTGTTCACGACGTAGAACAGCGGGACCAGCGCGAGCATGATCGGGAAGCTCATGCCGCCGATGAAGAGGAAGTAGATGAAGCGGTTGCCCGGGAATTCGAAGCGGGCCAGGACGTAGGCCGCCATCGAACCCAGGACCAGGGTGCCGACGAGCGAACCGCCCACCACCAGGACGGTGTTGAGGAAGTAGTCGCTCATGTTGGCCTCGGTCCACGCCCGCGACCAGTTGTCGAAGTGCAGCGTGTCCGGCAGCGACCAGGGCGAGGAGAAGATGGACCGGTCGTCCTTGAAGGACGTCATCACGGCCCACAGCAGCGGCATCACCACCATGAACGCCCAGATGACCAGGACGCCGTGGGAGAAGACGTTGAGGACCGTGCCTTCCTTCTTCGCCTTCGGCGGCGGGCCCGCCGGGACGTCCTCCTTGGTGAGGGGCGCGCCGGACTCGGCCGGGAGAGGAGCGGGGGTTTCGGTCGTCTTCATTGATCAGTACTCCAGCCGCTCGCGACGGCCCAGCCGCATCACCACGGCGGCGAAGGCCAGCGTGACGACGAGCAGGGCTACACCGATGGTGGTGGCGTAGGCGGCCTGCCCGTCACGGAACGCCTTCTGGTACACGTACAGGACCATGACGGTGGTCGAGTAGTCGGGGCCGCCCGGCCCGGTCGTCATGATCTGCACGACCGCGAACGACTCGGCACCCAGGGCGAGGATGCCCATGTAGACCCAGCCGGACTGCACGGTGTCCCACAGCAGTGGCAGGGTGACGCGGAAGAAGGTCGTGGCGCGGCCCGCCCCGTCCAGCAGGGCCGCCTCGTACATCTCCGCCGGGATGGAGGCCATGCCGGCGGAGAAGAGGACAACGAAGAAGCCGACCGTGGACCAGACGAGCACGGCCATCACGGCCCAGAGGGCCAGGTCGGGGTCGCCCAGCCAGAGGGGCTGGACGTCGTCGAGGCCGATCCCTCGCAGGATCGAGTTGATCGCGCCGCTGTCCGGGTTGTACGCGAACGCGAACAGCAGCGCGACGATGGCGATCGAGAGCACCTGCGGGAAGAAGTAGACGATCTTGTAGAAGGAGGAGCCCCGGACGCCGGTGACGACCGGGCCGTTTCTCCGTTTTCTGCCGCCCACGTTGATCATGAAGGCGAAGAACAGGGCGAGGCTGATCGTCACCACCGGCAGCAGGAGGGCGAACAGCAGGCTGTGCTGCAACGATTTCCAGAAGATCTCGTCGTCGAGCATCCGGCTGTAGTTGTCGAACCCGACCATCTTGAATTCGGGGCTCAGGCCGGTCCAGTCCGTGAACGAGTAGTAGATGGACTGGATGAACGGCCAGACCACGAAAAGCGCGTACAGGCCGAGGGGCAACGCTAGGAACCCCACGATGAACCGGTACTTGCCGTGCTGCATCGCCACTCCGGTGCCGTTGCGGAAAATGAGTTTCCGGTGCTGTTACTGGTGCTTGTAGTGCTTGATGGAGTCGTCCTTGGCGGTCTCGTCGGCGAAGGCCTGGATCTTCTTGATGGCCTCGGCCGGGGTGAGGCGGCCGGCCATCATCTCGCCCAGGCCGGAGACCCCGATCTTCTCCTTCTGCAACTGCACATACCAGTCCTGCATACGGGGGTTCACCACGTTCTCGCCGGCCAGTTCCAGCGCCGCGACGCCCGACTTCAGACCGGGGGTGAGGGTGATGCCGTCGGTGCCGCCGTTGTACGCGGTCAGCGACTTCACCTTGCTGGTGAAGTTCTTCGAGGACGCCTCGCTGAGCATGATGCGCAGTTGCTCCATGCCGCCGGCGGCGTTCTTCGCCTTGGCCGGGACGATGAACGGCTCGCCTCCGGAGGCCCAGATGGTGCCGAAGGGCAGCTTGTCGGAGGAGTCCAGGCCGGTGGGCGCGGAGACGGACAGGCCGAAGTCCTTCGGGATGACACTGGCGGACTCGTTCTCCACCCAGGAGCCGTTCGGGATGAACAGCGCCTTGCCCTGGGCCCAGGCGGTCTGCGACTGGATGTGGTCGAGGCCCGGGGTGCCCTTGAGGACGTAGCCCTTCTTGTAGAGCTCGTAGTAGGCCTCGAAGCAGGCCTTGACGGCCGGGTGCTTCCAGGCGTTCGGCTCCAGGTTGTCGATGGCGTCGAGGACCTCGACACCGCCGACCTTGCCGATCATCGGGTAGAGGGAGAAGGGGAGGTAGTACGGGTACTTGCCCGCGTACGTCCAGCCCGCCATGCCCTTCTTCTTGGCCTTCGCGCAGACCGCGAGCATCTGGTCCCAGGTCTGCGGGTACTCCGCGTCGAGCGAGTCCAGGGCCTTCTGCGAGTACCAGACGCCGTAGACCGTGTAGGCGTAGTACATGATCCAGACCGGGTCGCCGTCCAGCTGGCCCATCTCCACGATGCCGGGGCGCAGGGTGTCCCGGACCTTCTTGTCGGGGTCGTCGTAGGAGGGCGCGTCCAGCAGCGGGGTGAGGTCGGTGAGCTGGTTCTTGCTGGAGAGGATGCCCATGTCCATCTGCTCGGCGCCGGAGTTGTCGACGAGGTCCGGCGGGGTGCCCTGGTTGAAGCGGGGCTGGAGCGTGGACTGGATCTTCTGGGTGGCGGAGAACTTCACCTGCACCTTGGGGAAGTTCTTCTCGTAGATCTTCACCGCGTCCTCGGCGTACTCCTTGCCGAAGCCGCCGTCGAACAGGACGAATTCCATGCCCGCGGTGTCATTGACGCCGAGCGGGTTCTTCGCGGTCTTCTTGCCTGCCTTGGCCTTGTCCCCGCTGTCGTCGCCGCCGCTGCTGGCGCAGGCGGACAGGAAGCTCATGGTGGGGACGGAGATCAGCCCGAGCGCGGCGGACCTTCTGATCAGATCACGGCGGCCGACACCCTTGGTGCCGTGGTTCTCGGCGGAGTTGGATCCCATGCTCAAGTCCTCGCCTTCTCCAGGACTCAGGCGGTGAACCGGATCCTCCCCGGCACCGCGATCGGGTCACGCTGGGTCGTGCAGGAAAGTGCGGGTGGTGCGGGTGACGCGGGTGGTGGTGTGCGGATGGTGTGAATCGCCCGACAGGTATAGTCCACTTCCCGCCAGCGGATCAAGATCGAACACAAGGTTGACCGTGGGTCTTATCCGAGTTGAGACCTCCCGGAATGCCGAGCGGTCCGTGTGCTCCTCGGTGGAAATATCCCGGTCGTCGCGTCCGACCGCCACAACCAACACCCTTGACACTCCCCACCACTTGGGCAACTACTGGTCCTTGCGCGTCGAAGTTGACAACGTTGTCCACTGCGCAGGGAGGGTACCCGTTGATGGAGCGTAAAGCTCGGCACAGATGGGGTTCAGCGGTCGTGTCGGCGACCGCCTTCGCCGTGGCCCTGGGTTCGCAGGGCGTTGCGGTCGCACTGCCCGAGACCCCCGAGAAACCCGATCGGGGGTTCGCCTCCTCCTTCGAGGCGGACGACCCGGTTCCGGACTGGTTGAACACCGTCGACACCGCGCCCGACGGAAGCAAGCGGGCCTCGGGTGTCGACGGCGGCTACAGCAGCGGCATACCGGGCAATGTCACCGACCATGTCACCGACGTCCGGGCCAGCGACGAGAACACGGGCGGCGGTGAGGTGAAGGAGAACCTCGTCGACGGCGAGCCGAGCACCAAGTGGCTTACCTTCGAGCCCACCGGCTGGGCCGAGTTCGACCTGGACAAACCGGTCAAACTGGTGCGATACGCACTGACGTCGGCCAACGACCACGCCGAACGCGACCCCAAGGACTGGACCCTGAAGGGCTCCGCCGACGGCAAGGACTGGAAGACCCTCGACTCCCGCTCCGGCGAGTCCTTCTCCGAGCGGTTCCAGACGAAGACGTACGACCTGGCGGAGCCCGCCTCGGCCGAGTACCGGCACTTCCGGCTCGACATCACCGGCAACAACGGCGGCGGCATCCTCCAGCTCGCCGACCTCCAGCTGTCCACGGGCGGCGGCGAAGGGCCCGTCCCGCAGGACATGCTCTCCCTCGTCGACCGCGGCCCGAGTGGCTCCCCCACCGCCAAGGCGGGCGCCGGGTTCACCGGGAAGCGGGCCCTGCGTTACGCCGGCCGGCACACCGCCGACGGGCGGGCCTACTCGTACAACAAGGTCTTCGACGTGAACGTGGCCGTCGGCCGGAACACCGAGCTGGGCTACCGGATCTTCCCGTCGATGGCGGACGGCGACCTCGACTACGACGCGACGAACGTCTCCGTCGACCTCGCCTTCACCGACGGCACCCAGCTGAGCGAGCTGCGCGCCACCGACCAGCACGGCTTCCCGCTGACGCCGCGGGGGCAGGGCGAGGCGAAGATCCTCTACGTCAACCAGTGGAACGATGTGGCCTCGCGGATCGGGTCGGTCGCGGCCGGGAAGACCGTGGACCGGATCCTGGTGGCGTACGACTCCCCGAAGGGCCCGGCGAAGTTCCGGGGGTGGCTGGACGATGTGAGTATCGCGTCCGTCGCTCCCGAGCGGCCGAAGGCGCATCTGTCCGACTACGCGGTGACGACCCGGGGCACGAACTCCAGCGGGGGCTTCTCGCGGGGCAACAACTTCCCGGCGACGGCGGTGCCGCACGGCTTCAACTTCTGGACGCCGGTGACCAACGCGGGCTCGCTGAGCTGGCTGTACGACTACGCGCGATCCAACAACTCCGACAACCTGCCGACGATCCAGGCGTTCAGCGCGAGTCATGAGCCCAGTCCCTGGATGGGTGACCGGCAGACCTTCCAGGTGATGCCGTCCGTCGAGGCCGGCACCCCTGACCTCGGCCGGGAGGCCCGGGAGCTGGCCTTCCGGCACGAGAACGAGACCGCGCGGCCCTACTACTACGGGGTGCGGTTCGAGAACGGGCTGAAGGCCGAGATGGCGCCGACGGATCATGCGGCGGCCCTGCGGTTCACCTACCCGGGCGACGACGCGAGCGTCCTCTTCGACAATGTGACGGACCAGGCGGGGCTCACCCTCGACAAGGAGAACGGGATCGTCACCGGCTACTCGGACGTGAAGTCCGGTCTTTCGACGGGGGCGACCCGCCTGTTCGTCTACGGCGCGTTCGACAAGCCGGTGACCGACGGCTCGTCGTCCGGCGTGAAGGGCCATCTGCGTTTCAAGGCCGACGACCGGACCGTCACCCTGCGCCTGGCGACCTCGCTGATCAGCGTCGACCAGGCGAAGGACAACCTCCGCCAGGAGATCCCCGAAGGCAGGTCCTTCGAGGCCGTGAAGAAGAGCGCCCAGCGGCAGTGGGACCGGCTGCTCGGCAAGGTCGAGGTCGAGGGCGCGACTCCGGACCAGCTGACGACGCTGTACTCCAGCCTCTACCGGCTGTACCTGTACCCGAACTCCGGATTCGAGAAGGTCGGCGGGAAGCACCAGTACGCCTCGCCCTTCTCCCCCATGCCGAACCCGGACACCCCGACCCACACCGGCGCGAAGATCGTCGACGGCGAGGTGTACGTCAACAACGGTTTCTGGGACACCTACCGGACGACCTGGCCCGCGTACTCGTTCCTGACTCCGTCGCGGGCCGGTGAGCTGGTCGACGGGTTCGTGCAGCAGTACAAGGACGGCGGCTGGACCTCGCGCTGGTCCTCCCCCGGCTACGCGGACCTCATGACGGGCACGTCCTCGGACGTGGCGTTCGCGGACGCCTTCGTCAAGGGCGTGGACTTCGACGCGAAGGCGGCGTACGACGCGGCCGTGAAGAACGCGACGGTCGTCCCACCGAACCCGGGCGTCGGCCGCAAGGGCATGACCACCTCCCCCTTCCTCGGCTACACCAGCACCGAGACGCACGAGGGCCTGTCGTGGGCGCTGGAGGGCTACCTCAACGACTACGGCATCTCCCGCATGGGCCAGAAGCTCTACGAGGAGACCGGCGAGCGGCGCTACAAGGAGGAGTCGGAGTACTTCCGGAACCGCGCTCAGGACTATGTGAACCTCTTCGACTCGAAGGCCGGCTTCTTCCAGGGCAAGGACGCCAAGGGCGACTGGCGGGTCGAGTCCTCGAAGTACGACCCGCGGGTCTGGGGCCACGACTACACCGAGACAAACGGGTACGGATACGCGTTTACCGCCCCACAGGACAGCCGGGGTCTGGCGAACCTGTACGGCGGCAGGAAGGGCCTCGCCGACAAGCTCGACGACTACTTCTCCACGCCGGAGACGGCCTCCCCGGAGTTCGTCGGCTCCTACGGCGGTGTCATCCACGAGATGACCGAGGCGCGGGACGTGCGGATGGGCATGTACGGGCACTCCAACCAGGTCGCCCACCACGCGATCTACATGTACGACGCGGCCGGGCAGCCCTGGAAGGCGCAGAAGAACGTCCGCGAGGTGCTGTCGCGCCTGTACACGGGCAGTGGGATCGGCCAGGGCTACCACGGCGACGAGGACAACGGCGAGCAGTCGGCCTGGTACCTGTTCTCCGCGCTCGGCTTCTACCCGCTGGTGATGGGCAGCGGCGAGTACGCGATCGGCTCACCGCTGTTCACGAAGGCGACCGTGCACCTGGAGAACGGGCGCGAGCTGGTGGTGAAGGCGCCGCGGAACAGCGCGAGGAACGTGTATGTGCAGGGGCTGAAGGTCAACGGCAGGACATGGTCCAAGACCTCCCTGCCGCACTCGGTGGTCGCCAAGGGCGGTGTCCTGGAGTTCGACATGGGCCCGCGGCCGTCGTCCTGGGGCACGGGCAAGCATGCCGCACCCGTGTCGATCACCCGGGACGATGATGTGCCGACACCGCGCGCGGACGTGCTGGAGGGCGAGGGTGCCCTGTTCGACGACACGTCGGCGACGGACGCGGCGGTGACGTCCGTGGACCTGCCGGTCCCGGAGGGCGCCGAAGCGGTCCAGTACACGCTGACGTCGTCGTCGGACCGGGCGAAGGCGCCGGCCGGCTGGACGCTCCAGGGCTCCTCCGACGGCACGACCTGGCGGACCCTGGACCGGCGCTCCGACGAGTCCTTCGCATGGGACAGGCAGACACGCGCGTTCACGGTGAGGTCACCGGGTACGTACGAGAAGTACCGCCTGGTCCTCGACGGCGAGGGCACCCTGGCGGAGGTCGAACTGCTCTCCTGAGCAATCGAGTTGGGGGTCTCATGCCGCGTCCCGTGCCCGTCCTGCCCGAGGGTGTCGACCCGGCCTGGCTGCCGCCCGCCGCCTTCCGCGCGGTCGGCGGCCGGCGGACGCTGATCCGTGGCTCGGGTCCCCTGGTGGAGACGGTGCACGGGGAGGTGGCGGAGGCCGGCCGGAAGTTCGGGGGCCTGGTCGTGCGTGACGCCGAGCCGGAGGGCGGCGCGTACGACCTGGTCCTCGACCTCGGCGTCCATGACCTCGGTGACGAGGACTACACGGTCGCCCGGGAGAGCGGCACGACGACCGTCACCGCCTCCGGGGGGCGCGGGCTGCTCTACGGCCTGTTCCATGTCGTACGGCTCGGGGAAGCGGCGTTCTCCGGAGAGCGGGCGCGGGAGACCCATCGCCCCGCTCTCGCCCTGCGCATGCTCGACCACTGGGACAACGTGGCCGTGCACCCGGTCATGGGCCAGGTGGAACGCGGCTACGCGGGCGGGTCGCTGTTCTGGGAGGACGGGCGGGCACGCGAGGACCTGGAACGGGTGCGGGCGTACGGCAGGCTGCTGGCGGCGTGCGGGATCAACGCGGTCGCCGTCAACAACGTCAATGTGCACGAGACCGAGGCGCGTCTGCTGACCGACCGGATCGGCGAGGTCGCCGCGATCGCCGATGTGCTGCGGCCCTATGGGGTCCGCACACACCTGTCGGTGTCCTTCGCCGCGCCGGTGATGCTGGGCGGGCTGCCCACGGCCGATCCGCTGGACGAGGCCGTGCGCGGCTGGTGGGCCGAGGCCACGGGAGCGGTGTACGAGACGATTCCCGACTTCGGCGGGTACGTGGTGAAGGCCGACTCGGAGGGCCAGCCGGGGCCGTTCGCCTACGGCCGCAGCCACGCCGACGGGGCGAACCTGCTGGCCGCCGCCCTGGAACCGTACGGCGGCACCGTGCACTGGAGGGCGTTCGTCTACGACCACTGCCAGGACTGGCGGGACCGGAAAACGGACCGGGCCCGGGCCGCCTACGACCACTTCGTGCCGCTGGACGGCGCGTTCGCCGCCAACGCCGTGCTCCAGGTGAAGCACGGGCCGGTCGACTTCCAGGTGCGCGAGCCGGTCTCGCCGCTGATCGGGGCGATGCCCGGCACCGGGCTGGCGGTGGAGCTCCAGGCCACCCAGGAGTACACCGGGCAGCAGCGGCACGTCTGCTGGCTGGGGCCGATGTGGAGCGAGGTGCTGCGGTTCCGGCACGGGCCGGAGTCGTCCGTGGGGGAACTGGCGCGGGGCGGGCTGATCGCCGTGTCCAACGCCGGCGACGACCCGTTCTGGACCGGGCATCCCCTCGCCCAGGCGAACCTCTACACCTTCGGTCGGCTGGCCTGGCGGCCGGACGCCGAGCCGGGCGAGGTACTCGACGAGTGGATCGGGCTCACCTTCGGGCCGGGTCCTGCGGAAGGGCTGCACGCCGTGCTCGACGGCTCGTGGCGGACGTACGAGAAGTACACCGCTCCCCTCGGCGTGGGCTTCATGGTGCAGCCGGGGCACCACTACGGGCCGAGCGTGGACGGCTACGAGTACAGCCCGTGGGGGACCTACCACTTCGCCGACCGGGACGGGATCGGCGTCGACCGCAGTGTGGCGACCGGCACGGGCTACGCCGGACAGTACGCCAAGCCGTGGGCCGAGCTGTACGAGTCGCCGGACACCTGCCCCGACGAGCTGCTGCTGTTCTTCCACCACGTGTCGTACGGGCACACCCTGCACAGCGGCAAGACGGTGATCCAGCACATCTACGACACACACTTCGAGGGCGTGGCGGAGGTCGAGGAGGCCCGGGAGGTGTGGGCCTCGCTGGCCGGGCTGGTGGATCCGGTGCGCCACGCGCGGGTGGCGGAGCGGTACGTGGAGCAGCTCCGTGGTGCCCGCGAGTGGCGCGACCAGATCAACAGCTACTTCCTGCGCAAGTCCGGGGTGCCGGACGAGCGGGGGCGGCGCATCTACTGAAGGGCGGACTCACTGGAGGATCGCCACGCCCAGGGGGTCGAGGACCAGGGGTTCGCCCTGGTCCACACGCTTGCCGGTGAGCAGGTCGGTGGCGGTGGTGTGGGCGGTGAGACGGGCGGGTTCGGGGGCGTGGTTGAGGAGGAAGAGCAGGCGGGTGCCGTCGGGCGCGACACGGGTCGCCGTCTCGACCTCCGGGTGGCCGGCGTAGGGGCCGAGCAGGTCGTGGCGGGCCAGGATCCGGCGGACGATCTCGTCGACGCCCGGCTGGTCGAGGGCGGTGGCGACGTACCAGCCCTCGCCGTCGCCGTAGGGGTGGCGGGTGACCGCGGGGGTGCCCGCGTAGAAGTCGGTGCCGTAGGTGGCGATCGGTTCGGCGCCGCGTGGCTGGACGATCTCGAAGACGAGTCGTGCCTCTGTCGCCAGCTCGGGGACGGTCTGGGTGAACTCCGGTGGCCGGGCGTCCCATTCGTCGACGCGGACGCCCATGAGGGGCGCGAGCGGGCCGGGCACGTCGGTGAGGAAGGCGCGGTCGTGTGTGTCGACGCGGCCGGAGAGGAAGGTGGTCAGGACCGTGCCGCCGCGTGCGGCCACGGCTTCGAGGCGGGTGGCGAGGTCGCCCTTGATCATGTACAGCGCGGGCGCGAGCACCACGTCGTAGGGCGTGAGGTCGGCGGTCCCCGGGATGACGTCCACGTCGGCGCCGGCCTCGCGGGCGGCCCGGTAGTAGGCGTGGACCACGTCCGGGTACTTGACCAGCCGGGACGGGCCGTCGGAGATCTCCAGCGCCCACCAGCTGTCCCAGTCGAAGAGGAGGGCGGTACGGGCCGGGGTGCGGGCGCCCAGGGTCCGGTCGCCCAGGCTCTCCAGCTCTCTTCCCAGTTCGGCGACTTCGCGGAAGACGCGGGTGTCGTCGCGGCCCGCGTGGCCGATGACCGCCCCGTGGTACTTCTCGCAGGCGCCCCGTGAGGCGCGCAACTGGAAGTAGAGGGCGGCGTCCGCGCCGTGGGCGATGGCCTGGAAGGTGGCGAGACGGAGCTCGCCGGGCCGCCGGAGCGGGTTGACGTCACGGCAGGCGGTGGTGGAGGGCGTCTGCTCCATCAGCCAGAAGGGGGCGCCGTCCTTCAGGCCCCGCATCAGGTCATGGGCGAGGGCGGGCCGGGTCGGCGGGGCGTCGAGGGGCGGGTAGCTGTCCCAGGAGGCGAAGTCGAGGTGGGGCGCCCAGCGGTGGTAGTCGAGGGGGCGAAAGGTGCCCATGAAGTTGGTGGTGACGGGCGTGTCGGGGTCATGGGCGCGAATCACCTCCTTCTCGGCCAGGAAGCAGCCGAGGAGGGCGTCCGTGGTGAAGCGGAAGTAGTCGAGGGTGATGCCCTGGAAGGCGGTGTGGTCGGGGCCGCGCCAGTGCTCGGTCAGGGCGTTGGGCGGCTCGATCTGGTCCCAGTCGGTGTAGCGGTGCGACCAGAAGGTGGTCCACCAGGCGTCGTTGAGGGCGTCGAGGGTGCCGTGCCGGTCCCGCAGCCACTCCCGGAACGCCTCGGCGCACAGGTCGCAGTAACAGGCGCCGCCGTACTCGTTGTTGATGTGCCAGGCGAGCAGGGCCGGGTGGTGCGCGTACCGCTCGGCGAGGCGGGAGGCGACCGCGGTGGAGTGCTCGCGGTACGCCGGTGAGCTGGGGCAGAAGTTGTGGCGCTGGCCGTAGCGGTGGCGGCGGCCCTCGAAGTCCGTGCGGTTGACCTCGGGGTGCCGCTTGGCGAGCCAGGGCGGGAGGGCGGCGGTGCCGGTCGCCAGGCAGATCTTCCGGCCCTCGGCGGCGGCCTGGTCCAGGATGCGGTCCAGGACCGTGAAGTCGTAGGTGCCCGGGGAGGGTTGGGTGAGGGACCAGGTGAAGACGCCGACGGTGAGGGTGTCGATGCCGGCCCGGGTGAAGAGGCGGTGGTCGTCGTCCCGGACGTCCTCGGGCCACTGCTCGGGGTTGTAGTCGCCGCCGTACGGGATCTTCGGGGTGCGGGGCGCGCTCATGCCGTGAACTCCTCCTGGGTCTCGGTGATCACCGTGCGGCTGCCGTGCAGCAGGGACAGCAGCAGCGGGGCGGCCAGCAGGGCGGGCAGGGCCTCGGTCAGCAGGGCGGTCAGCGCGGCCGTCAGGATCAGCAGGGAGGCGGCGGCGAGGGTGGCGCGACCGTGCCGGAACAGGAAGTAGCCGGCGAGACGGGCGGTGTCCCGGGCGCGGAAGGCGAAGAGCGAGGTGAGGACGAGGGCGTGCGCGCCCCAGAGCAGGGCGCCCGCTCCGATCGCCGCGAGCAGCAGCGCCCACCAGCCGGGCAGGCCGGTGGCGGAGAAGTGAGTGAGGGTGAAGGTGATGACCGTCAGCCAGGCCAGCAGGGGCGTCCACAGCTTCAGGGCCGGTACGGCGTTGAGCCGCCAGCCGCGCAGGAAGGCACGGGCCGGACGCAGTGCGGTGAGGTCCCGGCTGCGGTGGTGGAGGGCGTAGAGCGCGGCGGACAGGGCCGGGCCGAGGGGCAGCAGGCACAGGGCCGCGAGCGGGAGGTTGGCCGGGTCGGGGCCGAGCAGGAGCAGGCCCGCCAGGCCCGGGGAGGCGGTGAGGAGCAGCAGCGCCTCGACGGTCAGGACGGTGTGGATCAGGGCGGAGGCACGGGAGAGGGCGCCGGTGCCGAAGTCGGAGGTGCGGACGGTGCTCATGCCGTCGCCTCCCTGCCGAGCAGGCGCCGCTCGTCCCACCGGGCGGGATCTCCTGGACGACGGGCGTCGGTGAGCCGGCCGCTCGGCGCTTCGGGGACGCGGAGGATCACCCGTTCTCCTTCCTGAACCGCTCGTACGCCTTGTTGTGCAGGTCGACGAGCTGCTGCATGTTCTTCGACTTCAGCTCGGCGAGGTAGGCGTCCCACTGGGACATCGGGCGCTTGCCGAGGACGAACTGGAGGGTGTTCTGGATGACGGTGTCCTTGAGCGGGGTGTCCCAGAGGGTCGCCTGTTCCTGCTCGAAGGACTGGAGCGGGTGGGCCGGGTCGATGGGCAGTTGCTCGCGCTGGGCCATGGCGTCCTGGAACTTCTTCTCGTCCGGGCTGAACGAGGAGGAGACCAGGGCCCAGCTGCCGCCGTAGGTGAAGACGCCGTTGAAGAAGCCGTAGTCCTTCTGGAGGTCCTTCGGGGCGTCCGGGTCGGATCCCATGAGGGAGATGCCCGGCTTCAGCGTGTACTGGTCGCCGGACTCGGTGTAGGTGACGCCGTCGACGCCCCACTTGCAGAACTTCTGGCCCTCGTCCGAGTACCAGAGCCAGTCGAGGAACTGCATCATCGCGACGAAGCTGTCGCTCTTGAGGGCCTTGCTGGAGACCATGACGCCGTTCTCAAGTCGGCTGCCGCCCAGCACCACGGGACCGGCGGGCCCGAGGGGCACCGGGACCATCTCGATCTTCGCGCCCTTGACCTGCTTGCCCAGGTTGTAGCGGTAGTTCTGCACCAGTTCCTGGGGGTTGGCGCTCATCACGTAGGTCTTCTCGGCAAGGAGCTTCTGCACGGCCTGGTCGTCGGTCTGGCTGAAGCTCTCGGGGTCCATGAGCTTCTCGGCGACGAGCTTGCGCAGATACTCGACCATCTGGCGGTAGGAGTCCTGGGCGCCGGTGAAGACGTACTTCTGCGCCTTGTGGTCGAAGCTGATGTTGTCGTAGGTCCAGCCGGCTTTGACACCGAACGCCTGGCCGAGATACAGGAACAGCGCTCCGCAGGGGAACGGGGTGTTGGTGCTCCAGCGGTCGGAGAAGGGGTACTTGCCGGGGTACTCCTCCTTGAGCGCCTTGAGGACGTCGTACACCTCGTCCCAGCTGGTGGGCAGGGTCAGCCCGTGCTTGTCGAGGACGTCCGTGCGGAAGGACAGCGAGTAGCCGGACTTGGCCTTCTCGTGCAGGCCGGGCAGCAGGTAGTACTTGCCGTCGGACTGGCGGATCGAGTCGAGCTCGGGCTCCAGCTTCCACTTGCGCACCTTGTCGCGGAAGTTGGGCATCAGCTTCACGTAGTCGCTGACGGCGAGGATCGCGCCCGAGGAGACGAAGGCGATCTCCGAGGGGTGGTACGTCTTCGGGATCAGGAACGGGGCGTCCCCGGCCCCGATGAGGACACTGCGCTTCTTCTCGTAGTCGGCCAGCGGGACGTCGACCGGCTTGAGGGTGACCCCGGTGCGCTTGGTGAGCTCCTTCCAGAACAGCCAGCTGTCCTTCGTCGGGTAGACGGGGTTGTTGTTGTGCAGCATCGAGAAGGACAGCGGCTTGGCCGCCTTGAACTGCTGTCCGGCCCGGTAGTTCTTCATCGCGCCGTTCTGCTTCTTGGAAAGGTCCTTGGAGTCGCCTCCGTCCTCGCCGCCGCCGCAACCGGTGACCGTGGCGAGGCCTATGAAACCGGCGGCGGCGAGTATCTGGCGCCGCGAGAGCTGTCCTGCGTTGTTCACGGGAATCCCCTTGTTCCGTCGGTCAGTAGAGGAGAGGTGCGGCGGTCAGCCCTTGACCGCGCCGAGCATCACGCCCGAGACGAAGTAGCGCTGGACGAACGGGTACACGCAGAGGATCGGCAGGGCGGTGAGGACGATGGTCACCGACTGGATGTTCGCGGCGACCTGGCTGAGCTGCTCGGTGCCCGCGCCCGCGTTGCCGCCGCCCGTGGCGCCCTGGATCAGGTTGCGGAGGTAGACGGTGACCGGCATCAGATCGGTTCGGTCCATATAGAGGAACGCGCTGAACCAGGAGTTCCAGAAGGACACCGAGTAGAAGAGCACCATCGTCGCGACGACCGCCTTGGACAGCGGCAGGACGATCCTGAAGAGGGTGCCGTACGTGCTGAGGCCGTCGATCTGCGCGGCCTCCTCCAGCTCGGTCGGCAGATTCTCGAAGAAGGCCTTCATCACCAGCAGGTTGAAGACGCTGATCGCGTTCGGCAGGGCGATCGCCCAGACGCTGTTCTTCAGGCCGAGGCTGGTGACCAGGATGTAGTTCGGGATCAGGCCGCCGGTGAAGAACATGGTGAACACGGCGACACCGACGAGCACGCCGCGCCCCTTGAGGTTCTTCTTCGACAGCACATAGGCGTAACACGTCGTCAGCACCATGGCCACGGCCGTCGCGACGACCGTGTACAGCACGGTGTTGCCGTAGTTCCGCCAGAACATCTCGTCCCGGAACACGATCTTGTAGGTGGTGAGGTTGAACCCCTTGGGCAGCAGGGTCACCTCACCGGCCCGGATCTGCCGCTCCCCGCTGAAGGACCGCGCCAGGATGTTGGCGAAGGGATACAGCGTCACCAGCACGACCAGGGTGAGGACCACCCCGTTGACGCCCTGGAAGACCCGGTAGGAACGACTCGGCTTCACCACAGGCTCGTCCCCACTGTGCGACGCGAGAGCTGGTTGGCGGAGGTGATGAGGACCAGGCCGATGATCGCCTCGAACAGTCCGATGGCGGCGGCGTAACTGAAGCTGTTGGACTCCACACCGGCCCGGTAGACATACGTCGAGATCACGTCGGCGGTCGGATACGTCAGCGGGTTGTACAGCAGCAGCACCTTCTCGAAGCCGACCACCATGAACGTGCCGATGTTGAGGATCAGCAGCGTGACCATGGTGGGCCGGATGCCGGGCAGGGTGACGTGCCAGATCTGCTGCCAGCGGTTGGCACCGTCGATGCGCGCCGCCTCGTACAGGTCCTCGTCGATCGTGGTGAGCGCGGCGAGGTAGAGGATCGTGCCCCAGCCGGCGGTCTGCCAGATCTCCGAGCCGACATAGATGGTGCGGAACCACTCGGGTTCCTGGATGAAGCGGATCGGTTCGTGCCCGAACCAGCCGAGGGCGTGGTTGACGGGGCCGTCGCTGGCCAGCATCTGCATCGTGATGCCCGCGACGATCACGATCGACAGGAAGTGCGGAAGGTACGACACCGACTGCACGAACCGCTTCAGGGAGCGCCGGCGCACCTCGTTGAGCAGCAGCGCCAGCACGATAGGGACCGGGAAGCAGAACAGCAGCGTGAGCCCGCCGATCCACAGCGTGTTCCGGAACACCTGCCAGAAGGTGGGGTCGCTGAGGAACATCTCCACATAGCGCAGCCCCACCCAGTCCTCGCCGAAGATCGACCCTCCCGGCTCGAAGCGGCGGAAGGCGATCACATTGCCGATCATCGGCAGATAGCGGAAGACCAGGAAGAACAGCAGCGGCAGGATCGCCAGCGAGTACAACTGCCAGTCGCGGCGCAGCGCCCGCCGCCAGCCGGTCCGGGCGGAGACCCGGCTGCCGCGTCGGGGTGCGGCCCGTGCCGGAGGCGGGTCCTGGGTGCCCGGCGGGGCCGACGTGGTGGACGTGCTCATTGCTCGGGCCTCCCGTGGGCAAGGGACGGCGGAACCGAAACTTTCGAGCTCTTACCGGTAACTTCGCGGCAACCTAAGGCCACCAGAAAGCGCTGTCAATGGGTGCTGCGGCAGTCGGGCGGGACGTCTGTGCCGCGTTGGAATCCCGACGAACCTGGGTAGACCCCAGGGACTGCCGCCCGTTGTCCGTCGCAAGTTTCTGGATGACCACCGACTCCTGCGAGGTGCCGCCGTGCCCGCTTTCGACCTGCCGCTGCCGGAACTGGAGCGCCATCGCCCGGACGTGGAGGAGCCCGCCGACTTCGACGCGTTCTGGCTGAGCACGTTGAAGGAGGCAGGGCAGGCCGACCCCCTGGTGTCGGTGCGGCCGGTGGAGACGGGGCTTCGGCTGACACAGACCTGGGACGTGACGTTCCGGGGCTTCGCGGGCGATCCGGTGCGGGCGTGGTTCAGCCGTCCCGCCGGGGTCGGTGAACCCCTGCCCGCCGTGGTCGAGTTCGCCGGGTACGGGCGCGGACGCGGGCTTCCGCATGAGCGTCTGACGTGGGTCAACGCGGGGTACGCGCATCTGCTCATGGACAACCGCGGCCAGGGCGACCAGTACGGCTGCGGTGGCGACACCCCGGATCCGCACGCCGCGGCGCCGGGCGGGCCCGGGCCGGCCGTGCGCGGGCTGCTCACACCCGAGGACTATCACTACCGGCGCCTGATCACCGACGCGGTGCGGGCGGTCTCGGCGGTACGGGCGCTGCCCGGCGTGGACGCAGGGCGGACCGTCGCGGCCGGCAACAGCCAGGGGGGCGGGGTGGCGTTGGCTGTCGCGGGGCTCGTCCCCGACCTGGCGGCGTTGCTGGTCACTGCGCCCCTGCTGTGCGGGATCCGGCGAGCCCTGGACCTCACGGACGCGGGGCCGTACGGGGAGATCGCCGCGTATCTGTCCGTCCATCGGGGCGCCGAGCGCGAGGCCTATCGCACGCTGTCGTACGTGGAGGGCATCTCCTTCGCCCGACGCGCCTCGGCCGCCGCCCACTTCGGCGTGGGGCTGCGGGACACGGTGTGTCCGCCGAGTGGGGCGTACGGGGCGTTCAATGTCTATGGCGAGTTGGCGGGGGCGGACCCGGTGAAGGAGATCCATGCCTATCCGTTCAACGGGCACGAGGGTGGGGACGCGGTGCAGGTGCGGCGGCAACTGGGGTGGGTGGCGGGGGTGGTTGGGGGTGGCGCGTCTTAGGGTGCGGCTCGGGTCATAGCTGTTGGCGACGGCTGGAGCCCGCCGCGGCCGTACGAACCACCCTCGGGACCCCGGCCACGGAAACGCCGTGACCGGGCCCCAGGATCAGTTGCCGCGGAAGGTGCCGACCGCCGCTAGTTCCGGTAGCGGAACACGATCCGGCCGCGCGTCAGGTCGTAGGGCGGGAGCTCCACCAGCACCCGGTCCTCCAGCATGATCTTGATGTAGTTCTTGCGGATCTTCCCGCTGATGTGCGCGAGCACCTGATGGCCGTTCTCGAGCTCCACGGTGAACATGGCGCTGCGCAGGCACTCGACGACCCTGCCCTCGACTTCGATGACGTTCTTGTTCCTCGTCATCGCACCAGCTCCAGGTTGCTGCTCATCGGCCGGGCCCCGATGCCCTCGAACAGCGCCGAGGCCGCTCGGTTGGACTCGTGAACCTCGGTCCAGGCCTCGGCGAACCCCGAGCGGTGCAGCGTTCCCAGCGCGTGGGCCAGCAGCGCCCGCGCGATCCCTCGGCGCCGCTCGCCGGCCCGGACCGCGACCAGCCCGATGCGCGGCCGGATCGCCGTCACCACCCGGATCAGCCCCAGGTAGCGGTCCGCCGCCGCGGCCACCGCGTACTTCGACGGGTCGACGATGGTGTCGCCTTCGAGGTGGGGAATGACCTCCGCGGGCATCGACTGCCACCCGACGGTCGCCTCGACTTCGTCGCGGATCGCGCGGTCCACCGCCCGCAGCAGACTCTCGTCCGCCTGACCGGCGGGCACGAGCGTCACACCCGAGGGCGGCAGGACCGCTCCCAGCCCGGTGGCCCGCGGGTCGGTCGGCATGGCGTACTCCCACTCACGGCGCCGGATCGTGAAACCGGCCCGCCGCCAGGCGGTCGTCAGCTCGGCGTCGGCTTCGTCGACCACCGTGTACAGCGGCGCCGGCAGTTCCGCCAGCATCGCCTCGGCGAGCCGGTCGAAGGTGGCGTCGCGCCAGGCGTCGATACTGACGAACAAGCGTCCGTCGGGCCGGTGCCGCGCATGCCCGCGGCCGACCACCAGGTCGTCTTCCAGGGCATGCCAGTGCCCGTCCGCGACGCGCGTGATCACCACCGCGTCCTCGCCCGGGCCGGCTGTGAAAGGCTTTGTGTCCATCGGCTTCTCCTCCCAGGAGTGCCTCGATCTCAGGCGCTCCTGGCGACACCGAACGTCAGCCGCCGGACCGTGACGGGTTGAGGGAGCACCCACGGGTAACTGTGTTCACGGGGCTCACCTCCTTACGACGACTTCACGGTCCACCGCGAAAGTAGCAGCGGGCCGTCGCCTCGTTCCAACCATTTCCGCTGAGCTCCTGTCGCGCCCGTGCCGGCGACGAAGGGCTGGACATCCGGCCGCGGACCGTACTGATCCCGCTCTAGGCGTTGATAGCCTCGGCGACATGGCTGCACCAGGAGCGACGTGAGGTATCCGAGCATCCAGCAGTTGCAGCTGTTCCTGCTCCTCGCCGAGGAGTTGCACTTCGGGCGGGCGGCGCGGCGGGCGTTCATGGCGCAGCCGACGTTCTCACGGCACATCACCGCTCTGGAGGAGCGGTTGGGTGTCGCCGTGGTGGATCGGACGACGCGCAGGGTCGTGTTGAGCACGGCGGGTGAGGCGCTCGTGGGGCGGGCCCGGACCGTGGTGGAGGCGGCCGAGGAACTGCGCCGTGAGGCGGAGAGTCAGGCCAACGCGGCCGCGGGCCGGATCGTGATCGGCTCCTTCGAGGCCATCACCTCGATGGACCCGATCCCGGCCGTCCTGGAGGAACTGCGGGAAAACTTCCCGCAGGTGGAGGTCGACGTCGTACGCATGGGCTTCGACTCCGGCCCGGCGGTCCTGCGAGGCGAGGTCGACGCGGCGTTCCTGTTCCTGCCCGTTCCCGACGGCGTCCAGACCCTGGCGCTGGCAGGCGGACCGCGCTGTGTCGCGATGGCCGATGGTCACCCCCTTGCCTCCCGGGACGCGGTGACCCTCGCGGACCTCGCCGACGAGCCCCGCATCGGCTGGTCGGAGCAGGTCCCGAAGGTGTTCCGGGACTTCTGGTCCGCCGGCCCGCGACCGGACGGCACCCCTGTGCGGTTCAGCCCGCACGCCATCGTCGACTACGAGAGCGCCCTGCCGCTCATCGCCATGGGGCAGGGGATCCAGCTGCCGCCGGACACGACCCGCTGGCTCTATCCGCGCCGCGGTGTGTCGTACGTCGACGTCACCGACCTCGAACCCTGGACGGCAGCACTGGGCTGGCTGCCGAGCCGCCGGGACGAGCCGCTCGTCGCGGCCCTGCGGCAGGCGGCCCAGCGTGTTCTGCGCCGAGGCCGGCGGCCATCAGAAGGGCCCTGACCGGCAGTCCGGGTGCGACAACCGTTTACAACCGCGTCCCTCGGCGCTAACTTCCGCAACAAGCGGGGTGGGAGCGCTCCCATAACGGTGGACCGGAACCCGCCCTGAAGTCGCCCCCACCCCGCGCATCCGCACCCGCATCCCCACACACGCATCCGCAGGCCCGTATCCCAAGGAACGGATGATGCTGTCATGATCCTGACAAAAACACCGGGAAGGCTCCCGACGCGCCGATTAACGCTCCCCACCCGGGCCAGGGCCCTCTTCCTCGTCATGCTCTCCCTGCTCGTCACCGTCCCGGCCCTCGGTCTGGTCATGACGGCCGGGGGTGAGGCGGAGGCCCACGGCACGCCCATGAAGCCTGGCAGCCGTACCTTCCTGTGCTGGCAGGACGGTCTGACCGACACCGGTGAGATCAAACCGGTCAACCCGGCCTGCCGGTCCGCCCAGCAGACCAGCGGCACCACGCCGTTCTACAACTGGTTCTCGGTGCTCCGCTCGGACGGCGCCGGCCGCACCCGCGGCTTCGTGCCGGACGGCGAGCTGTGCAGCGGCGGCAACACCAACTTCACCGGCTTCAACACCCCCAGCAAGGACTGGCCGCTCACCCATCTCACCTCGGGCGCGACGGTCGACTTCTCGTACAACGCCTGGGCGGCGCACCCGGGTTGGTTCTACGTCTACATCACCAAGGACGGTTTCGACCCGGCCAAGACCCTCACCTGGAACGACATGGAGGCACAGCCGTTCCTGAGCGTCGACCACCCGCCGCTGAACGGCTCCCCGGGCACCGTCGAGGCCAACTACGCCTGGACGGGCAAGCTCCCGGCCAACAAGGACGGCCGCCACATCATCTACATGGTCTGGCAGCGCTCCGACAGCCAGGAGACCTTCTACTCCTGCTCCGACATCGTCTTCGACGGCGGCAACGGCGAGGTGACCGGCATCAAGGAGCCGGGCAACCCGTCCGAGCCGGTGCCCGGCACCTGCACGGCCACCCGCAGGACGACCGGCAGCTGGAACGGCGGCTACCAGTCCGAGGTGACCGTCACCAACACCGGCACCGTCCCGATGCTCGGCTGGATGGTCGACTGGAACCTCCCCGCCGGCCACAAGATCGAGAGCTTGTGGAGCGGCAACGCGACCTACAACGGCCAGTCGGTGATGGTCCACAACGCCGGCTGGAACGGCTCCCTGGCACCAGGCAGGAGCACGACGTTCGGCTACACGGCCACCGCGCCGGGCGGTGACAGTACGACGAGCCTGCCCTGCCGGGTGGGCTGAACCGTCACTTACGGGCGGGCCCGGTGACCGGCGAGCCCCGGTCGCCGGGCCCGCTGCCGGGTGACGGCATCCGGTGACGGCATCCGGTGACGGCGTCCTGTGACGGCGTCCACCCGGATCACATGTGGTCGGCCGTGGCCAGGAGGCGGTGCAGGGCGGCCCGGGCCGGTGGGCCCCAGGTGGACTTGCCGCCCGGGCGGCCGTGATCCCCGGCATCTCCGATGATCATGCAGACGAGGGCGCGCGCGACGGCCCAGCCCCGGGCGCGGCGCCGGGTCGCGGGGTCCGCGGCCGGGCGGTAGAGGTCGAAGAAGCGGTCGGCGGCACCGTCGGGCAACAGGTTCCAGGCGGCGGCGAGATCGCAGGCGGGGTCGCCGGCGCAGAGGTCGCCGAAGTCGATCACACCGCAGAAGGTGCCGTCGGCGGTGAGGACGTTGGCCGCGTGCAGGTCGGCGTGGAGCCAGACCGCGGGGCCCGTCCAGGCGGGCGCGGCGACGGCGTCGTCCAGGATCGCCCGGACCGCCTCCGGGTCCTCGACCAGGCCCAGCTCCATGGCCGTGGCGAGTTGGTGGGCGAACCCCTCGGCGTGCTCGGACAACGGCCCGCCGCGGTTCCGGCCCACGGGTGCGCCCTCGGGGGCGGGGCGGTGCAGAGCCGTCAGGAAGGCGGCCAGGGCCTCGGCCGATTCCGCGGCACGGGTGGCGGGGGCGCGGTCGGCGGGGGCGCCCTGCACCCAGGTGGTGACGATCCAGGCGTGCGGAAAGCGGTCGGAGGGCTCACCGAGGCGCTGCGGGACCGGAACCTCCAGAGGCAGCGTCGGGGCGAGTACGGGGAGCCAGGTGTGCTCCTTGCGCAGCAGCACGTCCACGGAACCCGTCGCCCAGGGCAGCCGCACGGCCAGGTCGTCACCGAGGCGCCAGAGCTGGTTGTCCCAGCCGCGCGCGCCGAGCCGCAGGGGGCGATCGGCCAGGTCGGGGTGCTGGTCGCGCAGCAGCTCGCGGATCAGTTCCGGCGTGATCTCGATCTCGGTGTGGGTCATGCGGGGCAACGGTAGCCGGGCGGCGGCACGGAGGGGCACGAGTGGCCGGAAAACGCGGGGTGTGCCGACCGAGTCGGACCCACCGCCCCATATGTCGCGAATATCCAGGTGTGCGATTCTGTTGTGTGGGTGCCCTGCCGCTCAGACGCGGCGTGGATCCGCCGTGTCGTCGTCGCCTGAGTTCCGGGGACTCCCACCTGCCGGTGGCTGCGGCATGGACGGGAGGTGGATGCGGACATGCCCCATTACGGCGATGCCCGGGCCGCGGTCCCCGGTCTTCGGGCGCCGGGGAACGGGAGCACCGGTCCGCCTGGTCCCGCGCCGGAGCTCGCCGCGCGGGAACGGGTCCTGGCGTTCGCCGGGGTGGCACTGGCGGCGGTGTACGTGCGGAGCGAGGACGGTACGGAACTCCGCTCGGTGGAATCGGCCGGCGCCGGGCCGGAGGGGTACGGGCTGCCGGGGCGTGTGCCGGTTTCGGAGGGGTCATCCGGGCCGGAGCCAAGCAGCACCCCACCCGTGTCACCCGGGCCAGAGCCAAGCAGCACCCCACCCACGCCCGAGGAGAGCAACACCCCACCCGAGCCCGAGCAGAACAGCACCCCACCCCGGCCCGAGGAAAGCGACGCCCCACCCCGACCGGAACCGAGCTCAGCCACCCCAGAACCCTCCGACTCACCCCCGACCCGACCTGACCCGTCCACCCCACGCCACTCCCCCGCGCCCGGCTCGGCATCGGCCCCGTCCCTGGCCGCCCCCGGAGTCCTGCCCGGGGCCGCTGACGGAGCGGGGGTCATCGCCAAGGCGTTTCGGACCGGGCGGGCCTTGTGGCTCGGGGGTGTGGTGTTCGCCGGTCGGGAGGAGGGCGGGGCCGCCGCCCCGCTCGGGGCGTTGCCGCTGGGGGCCGCGGGTGGGTGGCTGGGGTGCCTTGTCGTGGTGGGAGAGGCCGGGGACAGCTTCGGGGCCGAGCAGCGGGAGTTCCTGGAACGGTATGCCGAGGCGGTCGCGGGGCGGCTCCGGGGCGAGGCCGACCGGTGCGCCCCCTCACCGCTGCTGGATTCGGCGCTGCGCGCCATGGGCGTCGGTTCCTTCGCCCTGGCGCCGGGCACCGGCCTGGTCGAGACGGACCAGGCCTTGCTCGAACTCGTCGGCATCCCCGAGAACGGCTTCGACGGCAAGACCGACACCCTGCTCTCGTGCAGCGTCCCCGAGGACGTCCCCGCCCTGCTGTCGGTGATCGAACCGTCCGCGCAGACCCCCGGCCGCCGGGAACTGGAGTTCCGGATCCGCCGGCCCACCGGTGAACTGTGCTGGCTGCGCCTGAACTGCCGCGTGCGCAAGGGGCCCGACGGCGCTCCGGAGCGGGTGCTCGGCGTGGTGACCGCCGCCCCCGTGTTGCGCCGGAGCGCCAGCGATGTCGCCCGGATCCAGTGGCTGACGGCCGCGCTCGACGACGCCGTGACGGTCCGGGACGTCAGCCGTGTGGTGGTCGCCGCGCTGCGCGAGCCGCTGGACGCCGACCGGGTGGCGCTCGCCGAACTGCTGGAGGACCGGCTGGCGGTCACCGTGCTCGATCCGCCGGGTGCCGCCGCCTGGCCGGACCTGTGGCGGGCCGAGTGGCGCTCGGAGTGGCCCGACGCGCCGGTCGCCGCCCTGCCCACGCTCCAGGCGGCGCTGCGGGACGGGCGGATGAGCCTGTGGCCGGCGGGTGCGGTGCTGGAACCCGGGCTCGCGGGGATCGGCCCCGGCGGGCTCGCGGTCCTGCCGCTGCCGGCCAAGAGCAGGGTGACCGGGGTGTGTCTGGTCGGCTGGGACGCGCCGCACGAGTTCGCCCCCGAGGAGCGGGCCCTGCTGACGGCGACCGCGGGGCTGGTGGGGCAGGCCCTGAAGCGCGCGCACGCCTACGACGCCGAGCAGGAGCTCGCGACGATGTTGCAGCGCAGCCTGCTGCCGCGCCGGCTGCCCCGGCTGCCCGGGGGCACCGCCGTGGCCCGCTATCTGCCCGCCCGGCGCGGGCTCCAGGTGGGCGGCGACTGGTACGACGTGATCGCGCTGTCGGAGGGGAAGGTGGCCCTGGTCATCGGTGATGTGCAGGGGCACAGCGCCGGGGCCGCGACGATCATGGGCCAGATGCGTACGGCGGTCCGGGCCTACGCCGTGGAGGGCCATCCTCCGGACGTGGTCGTCGGACACGCCAACCGGCTGCTCGTCGGCATGGAGACCGATCTGTTCGCCACCTGCTGCTATGTCGAACTGGACATGGAGGAGGGCAACGCGCTGTTCGTGCGGGCCGGGCATCTGTCCCCGCTGGTGCGGTTTCCGGACGGCGGCACCGAGGAGATCGCGGTGGAGGGCGGGCTCCCGCTGGGCGTCCTCGCGGACGCGGAGTTCCCGCTGACGGCGCTGGCCCTGGCCCCGGGCTCGGTGCTCGCGCTGGTGACGGACGGCCTGGTCGAGTCGGCCGATCTGCAGGTGGACGAGGGCATGCGGCTGGTGCGCGAGGCACTCGCCGCGGCCGACCCTGCCGACCCGGGACGGATGGCCGACGAACTGCTGGGCGACGCCGGCCGCCGTGAGGACGACGTGGCGTTGCTGCTGCTGCGCTACGACGGGATGCGGGTCCGGCCGGTGCGGGCGGGCTGGGTGGTGTGGCGGCTGCCGGACGCGGTGATGCACGCCCGCCGGTTCAGCGCGCGCACGCTGCGCTCCTGGGACGTCGTGGCCGAGGCCGACACCGTCCTGCTGGTGGTGTCGGAACTGGTCACCAACGCGCTGGTGCACACACAGGGCGCGGTCCGGGTGGATCTGACCCTGGCCGCGGACCGGCTGCGGGTGACCGTGAGCGACTCCTCGCCGCGCGCGCCCGCGAAGCCGGTGGTGGTGGACTGGGAGTCGACGGGCGGCCGTGGGCTCTTCCTGGTCGAGGCGATGTCGGCGGCCTGGGGTTCGGTGCCGGTCGGCGGCGGCAAGCAGGTGTGGAGCGAGATCGTCGTGTCCCGGCCGGATCCGGAACGGGAACCGGAACCCGAGCAGGGGGCGGCACCGCCGCGGCTCGAGCCGGAGCGGGTGCCGGAGCCGGGCCGGACCTGGGACCGCGGCTGGGGCCTGGTCCGCGACCGCGGCTGGGGCATGGGCCGCAACCGCGACCGGAGCAAGGCCAGAAACCCGGCCCCGGACCCACCCCCGGCCCGCCGACTCCGCAACCGGAACAGGGACCGGACCCCCGGCCAGGGTCCGGCGCCGCCCGATGAAGGAGGTTCGCTGTGAGAGGGCGCAGATGGCGTGTCTTCGTCGTCCTGATGGCCGGTGTCCTGGCCACGTCCCTGGCCGGCTGTACCGGCAGCGGCGACGAGGGCGACGACAGCCTGACCCTCGGCCTGCTGCTGCCGAGCCGCGCGGTGCCCCGCTGGGAGCAGTCCGACAAGCCCCTGATCGAGAAGCGGGTGAAGGAACTGTGCCCCGAGTGCTCGGTGGTGTACGCCAACGCCGAGAACGACGCGGCACGCCAGCGGCAGCAAATGGACTCCATGATCACCAGGGGGGTCTCGGCCCTGATCCTGGACGTCGTGGATCCCAAGGCGCTGCGCTCCTCGGTCCGGGCGGCGGACCGCGAGGGCATCCCCGTGGTCGCCTACGACCGGCTGGCCGAGGGCCCGATCTCGGGTTTCGTCAGTTTCAACGGCGGCCAGGTCGGCAGACTCCAGGGCGAGCAACTCCTGAAGGGCATGGGAGCCAAGGCCGACGGTGGCGGCGTCGTCATGATGAACGGCGATCCCTCCAGCCCCAACGCCGCCTGGTACGAGGGCGGGTCCCGGTCCGTTCTGGAGGACAAGGTGCGGATCCTCAAGTCGTACAACACCCTGGGGTGGCGGACGGAGAACGCGAACGACCACATGTCCGCCGCGATCAACGGCCTCGGTCCGAACCAGATCGACGGGGTGCTGGCGGCCAACGACTCGATCGCGGCCGGTGTCGTCGCGGCGCTCAAGAGCGCCCGTATCTCGCCGCTGCCCCCGGTCACCGGCCAGGACGCCGATCTCGACGCCGTGCGGCGCATCGTCGAGGGCGAGCAGTACATGACCGTCTACAAGCCCTTCCGGCTGGAGACCGAGGCGGCCGCCGCGATGGCCGTCGCCCTGGCGCGCGGCAATGACCTCGACGCCCTTGTCACGCGGACCATGGACACTCCGACCGAGCAGGACGTCCCGGCGGTGCTGCTCACCCCGACCGCCGTGACGGCCGGGACCATCGGGCGGACGCTCGTCCGGGACGGCGTCTACACGATCGACCAGATCTGCACCCCGAAGCTCCGGCCGGCCTGTGCCCGGATCGGGCTCACTCGGTGAGGGACGTGATTCCCCGTGGCCCATCCCCCTGTTCTGGCGTTGCGCGGCATCTCCAAGCGGTTCGGCGGCGTGCAGGCGCTCGTGGACGTCGACCTTCAGGTCCGGGCCGGTGAGGTCGTGGCCCTGGCGGGCGACAACGGCGCCGGCAAGTCCACGCTGATCAAGGTGATCTCGGGGGTGAGCCCGGCCGACCGGGGCGTCGTCGAGTGGGAGGGGCGGCTCGTGCAGATCAAACGCCCGCACGACGCCCACGCCCTGGGCATCGCGACCGTCTACCAGGACCTCGCGATGTGCGACAACCTGGATGTCGTAGGCAATCTCTTCCTCGGCCGTGAGATCGACCGGGTCGGCGTCCTCGACGAGGTCGAGATGGAGCGCCGCTCCCGTGACCTGATGCGCGCCCTGTCGATCCGGATCCCCGATGTGCGGGTGCCGGTCGCGGCGCTCTCCGCCGGTCAGCGGCAGGCCGTCGCGATCTCCCGCTCGCTCATGGGAGCGCCCAAGGTCCTGCTGCTCGACGAGCCCACCGCCGCCCTGGGCGTGGAGCAGACCAGCCATCTGCTCGACCTCATCGAGGAGGTGCGCGACCGCGGGATGGCGATCATCCTCATCAGTCACAACATGGGCGACATCAAGGCCGTCGCGGATCGTGTCGCCGTGCTGCGGCTGGGCCGCAACAACGGCCTGTTCGACGTGAGCACCGTTACGCAGGAGCAGATCATCTCCGCCGTCACCGGTGCGGCGGACAACGCCGTGGCGCATCGCACGAGAGGCGACGAGGAGGCGTGGCCGTGAGCCGGGGCGGGCCGCACGGGGGCGGCGGGCCGGGCAGCGCCGGGCCGGTCGCGCCCGACCGTGGGGCAGGCACCCGGGGCTGGTCGGGCAACCTGCGCGACTACGCCCTGGAGGTGCGCGGCAGTGTGCGGGACGGTGAGCGCGGGCCGCTGCTGGTCATCGCCGGGCTGATCGTGATCTGGTGTGTCTTCCAGGGGCTCGACGACAAGTTCCTCTCGCCGCGCAATCTGTCCAACCTCGGTGTGGGCATCGTCGGGACCGGCCTGGTCGCCGTCGGCATCGTGTTCGTGCTGCTGATCCGGGAGATCGATCTGTCGGTCGGCTCCGTCAGCGGTCTGGCGGGGGCCTCGTTCGCCGTGCTGAACGTGAACCACGGGATGCCGGAGTGGCTCGCGGTGGTCGTGGCGGTGGCGGTGGGCATGGCCGTGGGCGCCTTCCACGGGTTCTTCTTCGCCTCGCTCGGTGTGCCCGCGTTCGTCGTGACGCTGGCCGGCCTGCTCATCTGGAACGGTCTGACGCTCTACCTGCTGGGCGCGAGCGGCACGATCAACATCGACGAGGAGGGACTGGTCGCGTCCCTGACCAGCCGCCACTTCGAGGACCCCGCGGCGGCCTACACGGTCGCGGCGCTCGGCACGGCCGGGTACTTCCTGGCCGCCCGCCGCAAGCGCGCCCGCCATCTGGCCGCCGGGATGCCGCACCGGCCGGCGGGTGACATCTGGCTGCGCACCGGTCTTCTCGCGGGGATCGTCTTCGCCGCGGCCTACACCCTCAACCGGTTCCAGGGGCTGCCGCTCGCGCTGCTGATCTTCCTGGTGGTCCTGGTCGTCTCGGACTACGTGCTGCGCCGCACCCGCCACGGCCGGCGGGTGTACGCGCTCGGCGGCGGGGTCGAGGCGGCGCGGCGGGCCGGCATCGGGGTGGCGCGGGTGCGCGTCGCGATGTTCATGGTGTCGGGGACGCTGGCCGCGTTCGGCGGGCTGTTCGTGGCCTCGGAGCTGACCTCGGCGAGCCCCACGACGGCCCGTGCCGCCGGTTCCGGGATGCTGCTGATCAACGCGATCGCGGCGGCCGTCATCGGCGGTACGAGTCTGTTCGGCGGGCGCGGCTCGCCCTGGTCAGTGCTGCTCGGGGTGCTGGTCATCCAGTCGATCGCCTCGGGCATGGGGCTGCTGGGGGTCGAGGACGCCGTGCAGTTCATGATCACCGGTGGCGTGCTGCTGGCCGCGGTGGCGGCCGACGCGCTCTCCAGACGCGGGGAGGCCCGACGGGGACGTCCGTAAACCATTCTTTCGCCCCTTTATGCCTAATAAATGGCAAAGGTGGGTACTAGGCGGCTTGTCATGAAACGCAGCCGCCTCGCGCAGATGGCCGTGGCCGCCACGGCCGCCGCGGGCCTCGTCCTCGCCGGATGCGGTGACACCGACCCGCGCGGCGGCGAGCAGGCCGATCTCCAAGTGCTCGCGATGGACGCGCCCCAGGTGCAGACCCTCAAGAAGCTCACCAAGGAGCACTTCACCGCGGAGACCGGTATCACGGTCGACTACACCCTGCTGCCCGAGAACGAGGCGCGGGAGCGGATGAACCGCGAGTTCGCGACCCAGGCCGGCAACTACGACGTGGCGAGCCTGAGCGCCTACGAGGTGCCGATCTACGCGAACAACGGCTGGCTCGCCCCGCTGGACTCCTATGTGAAGGCGGACGAGGAATTCGACCAGGACGACGTCTTCCCCAACCTGCTGGAGTCGCTGACCGGGCGGGACGGCAAGGTCTACGCCGAGCCCTTCTACGGCGAGGGCTCCTTCCTGATGTACCGCAAGGACCTCTTCCGCAAGGACGGGCTGGTCATGCCGCCGAACCCGACCTGGGAGCAGGTCGCCGGCCTGGCCGCCCGGATCGACGGCACCGACGGCACCAGCGGCATCTGCCTGCGCGGCCTGCCCGGCTGGGGCCAGAACCTCGCCCCGATCAACACGGTCGTCAACACCTTCGGCGGCGCCTGGTACGACATGGACTGGAACGCCCGCCTGAACTCGCCCGAGTTCAAGGAGGCCGTCGGGTTCTACGTCGACCTGGTGCGCTCGCACGGCCAGCCCGACGCCGACCGGATGGGCGTCCTGGAGATCCTGGACAGTTTCGTCGAGGGCGAGTGCGCCATGATGTACGACGCCACGTCGCTGGCCTCGTCGATCGAGGCCGACGGCTCCTCGGTCAAGGGCAAGGTGGGCTACGTCCCGGCCCCGCACGACAGAACCGACAAGGCCGGCTGGCTGTGGACCTGGGCGTGGGGCGTCCAGAAGGCTTCCGACGACAAGGACGCCGCGTGGGAGTTCATCTCCTGGGCCTCCTCCAAGGAGTACCAGGAGCAGGTCGGCCAGGAGCTGGGCTGGACCTCGGCGCCCGCCGGGAACCGCAAGTCGCTCTACGCCAATCCCGAGTACCAGCAGGCGGCCGGCGCCTGGTACCGGCAGGAGTACACGGCGGCGACGGATTCCGCCGACCCGAAGAGCCCCGGCGTCGGCCCCCGCCCGTACACCGGCATCGGCTTCCTGGGCATTCCCGAGTTCGCCGTGCTGGGTACGGCGGTCTCCCAGCAGATCGCCTCGGCCATCGCCGGGCAGCAGTCGGTGGACACGGCGCTGGACAAGGCGCAGGACCTCGCCCAGGCCGCGGCGGCGAAGTACCGGGGTGAGTGACCGGGCGGTCAGCGCCGCACGGAGCGCCCCGACACGTCGGCCGACGAGGGCCTCCCCCCTCCGCCTGACGGGGCGGGAGAGGGCTGCACGGTGAACTCGGCGTGCTCCCGCGCGCCGCACACCGCCGTCAGCACTGCTCGGAGAACTCCGGCACCTCCGCCGGCAACGGCGGCTCCCCGTCCGGGGCAGGCGGCAGCTCCACGGTGAACTCGGTGCGGCCCGGCGTGCTGCGCACCGCGGCGTGTCCGCCGTGCGCCGAGGCGATCGCCTGGACGACGGCCAGGCCGAGGCCGGAGCCGACATCGTCCGGTGCGCGGCGTGAGCGGGAGGTGTCGGCGCGGGTGAAGCGGTCGAAGACCGAGGCGAGGAGGTGCGGCGGGATGCCGGGGCCGTCGTCCCGGACCTGGAGGAGACGGCGCTCGGTGGTGGCCTCCACCGCGGCCACGACCGTGGTGCCGGGCGGGGTGTGGGCACGGGCGTTGGCGAGCAGGTTCGCCACGGCCTTGGCCAGCCCCGTCTCGTCGCCGATGACCAGCGCCGGCGCGTCGAGCCGCAGCGCCAGCCGCCAGGTGCGGTCCGGGTCCGCCGCCCGTGCTTTCTGGACGGCCTCGGCGACCAGGGCCACCAGGTCCACCTCGGTGGCCTGCGGGGGCCGGCCCTCGTCCAGCCGGGCCAGCAGCAGGAGGTCCTCGACCAGGCCTGTCATCCGCGCCGACTCGGCGGAGACCCGGCGCCAGGCCAGCGTCGGCTCGGCCGGTCCGGTGCCGCGGTTCATGAGCTCGGCGTATCCGGCGATCGACGCGAGCGGGGTACGGAGTTCATGGCCCGCGTCGGCGAGGAAGCGGCGCATGCGTTCCTCGCCGCGGCGGCGGGCCGCACGGTCGCTCTCGACCTGGTCGATCATGCGGTTGAGCGCGGCGCCGACCTGCCCCGCCTCGCTGCCGGGGTCGGTGTCCGCCTCGGCCACCCGGGGCAGGCCGGTGAGCCGGTCGTGGCCGAGCGGCGCCCGGGCGAGCCGGGCGGCCGTGGCGGCGACCCGGCCGAGGGGGCGCAGCTGACGCCGTACGACCGCGGCACAGACGCAGCCCGCGACGGCCAGTCCGGCGGCTCCGACGACCGCCTCGGCCACGACCAGGCGGTTCAGCACGTCCCGTACGTCGTCCATGGGGAGCCCGGCGAGGATCCGGACCCCGCTCGCGTCCAGCCCCGTGACCCGGTAGGTGCCGAGGCCGGGGACGGTCCGGGTGTGGGGCGTGCCGTCGGCGGCGATGCCGCGCAGAGCGGCGCGCTGCCCGGCAGTGAGGGCCCGGGGCGTGCTGTCCGGGCGGGTGACCGCCGCCGCGGTGACCGCTCCGTCCGCGTCGAGACGGGCCGCGAGGAGACGGGCCGCGAGGAGTCCGCCGGGGTGGCCGTTCCCGTCGAGGAACGTCAGGTCCCGGTCGTCGCCCGGCCGGAGCGAGGCCCCGGCCAGGCCGTGTTCGGCGGCGTCCATGACCCGGCCGTCGAGATGGTCCAGCAGCAGGGCCCGCTGGGCGAGGACGGCGGCGAGCGCCGTCGCGGCGCAGACGGCGACGAGGGCGGCGCCGATGCGGAGGAGGAGCCGGGTGCGCAGGGACTCGGGGGTGCCAGACATGTCCCGATCCTGTCCCGGTCCGCTGGGGGAAGCCTGTGTTCCGGCTGAGCACCGGCGATGTCCCCGTACGAACGGCGCGGGCCGCGCCCCCGGTCACCCGGGAACGCGGCCCTCGAACTGCCTCCGACTGCCTTGCCGGCCCGCTTACTTGCGGATCAGGCTGCGCAGCACGTACTGCATGATGCCGCCGTTGCGGTAGTAGTCCGCCTCGCCGGGGGTGTCGATGCGGACGACCGCGTCGAACTCGACGCCGGTGTCGGTGGTGACCTTCACCGTGCGCGGGGTGGTGCCGTTGTTGAGCTCCTCGACACCGGTGAAGGAGAAGGTCTCCTCGCCGGTCAGACCGAGGGACTGGGCCGAGGCGCCCTCGGGGAACTGGAGCGGCAGGACGCCCATGCCGATGAGGTTCGAGCGGTGGATGCGCTCGTACGACTCGGTGATGACGGCCTTGACGCCGAGGAGCGCGGTGCCCTTGGCGGCCCAGTCGCGGGACGAGCCCGAGCCGTACTCCTTGCCGCCCAGGATGACCAGCGGGATGCCCTGCTCGATGTAGTTGCGCGAGGCGTCGTAGATGAACGACACCGGCGCGTCCGGCTGCGTGAAGTCGCGGGTGTAGCCGCCCTCGGTGCCCGGCGCGAGCTGGTTGCGCAGGCGGATGTTGGCGAACGTGCCGCGGATCATGACCTCGTGGTTGCCTCGGCGCGAGCCGTAGCTGTTGAAGTCACGACGCTCCACACCGTGCTCGGTGAGGTACTTGCCGGCCGGGGTGTCGGCCTTGATGGCACCGGCGGGCGAGATGTGGTCCGTGGTCACCGAGTCGCCCAGCTTGGCGAGCACGCGGGCGCCGGTGATGTCGGAGACCGGGGTGGTCTCCATCGTCATGCCCTCGAAGTACGGGGGCTTGCGGACGTAGGTCGACTCGGCGTCCCACTCGAAGGTGTTGCCGGTCGGGATCGGCAGCGCCTGCCACTGGGCGTCGCCCGCGAAGACGTCCGAGTAGGACTTGGAGAACATGTCCTCGCCGATGGCGTTGGCGACGACGTCGTTCACCTCGGCCTCGGAGGGCCAGATGTCCGCGAGGAAGACCGGCTTGCCGTCCTGGTCGGTGCCCAGGGCCTCACGGGTGATGTCGACCTTCATGGAGCCGGCGATCGCGTAGGCCACGACCAGCGGCGGGGACGCCAGGTAGTTCATCTTGACGTCGGGGTTGATACGGCCCTCGAAGTTCCGGTTGCCGGAGAGGACCGAGGTGACCGCGAGGTCGTGGTCGTTGACGGCCTTGGAGACCTCGTCCGGCAGCGGGCCGGAGTTGCCGATGCAGGTGGTGCAGCCGTAGCCGACGAGGTTGAAGCCGACCTTGTCGAGGTACGGGGTCAGGCCCGACTTCTCGAAGTAGTCGGTGACGACCTTGGAGCCCGGGGCGAGGGTGGTCTTGACCCACGGCTTGCGGGTCAGGCCCTTCTCCACCGCCTTCTTGGCCACCAGGGCGGCGGCGACCATGACGTACGGGTTGGAGGTGTTGGTGCAGGAGGTGATGGCCGCGACCGTCACCGCACCGTGGTCGATCTCGTACGAGGTGCCGTCGGGGGCGGTCACGGTGACCGGGTTGGACGGGGCGCCGTTCGGGGCGACGGCCGGGGCGTCGGAGGCCGGGAAGGACTCCTTGCCGGACTCGTCGACGGTGTCGACGTAGTTGAGGACGTCCGTCTTGAACTGCTCGGCGGCGTTGGCCAGGACGATACGGTCCTGCGGGCGCTTCGGGCCGGCGATGGACGGGACGACCGTCGACAGGTCGAGCTCGAGCTTCTCGGAGAAGTCGGGCTCGGCGGCCGGGTCGAGCCAGAGGCCCTGCTCCTTGGCGTACGCCTCGACGAGCGCGACCTGCTGCTCGGAGCGGCCGGTGAGCTTGAGGTAGTTCAGGGTCTCACCGTCGATCGGGAAGATCGCGGCGGTGGAGCCGAACTCCGGCGACATGTTGCCGATGGTGGCGCGGTTGGCGAGCGAGGTGGCGGCGACGCCCTCGCCGTAGAACTCGACGAACTTGCCGACGACGCCGTGCTTGCGCAGCATCTCGGTGATCGTGAGGACCAGGTCGGTGGCGGTGGTGCCGGGCTTCAGCTCACCGGTCAGCTTGAAGCCGACGACGCGCGGGATGAGCATGGAGACCGGCTGGCCGAGCATGGCGGCCTCGGCCTCGATGCCGCCGACGCCCCAGCCGAGGACACCCAGGCCGTTGACCATGGTGGTGTGCGAGTCGGTGCCGACGAGGGTGTCGGGGTACGCCTGGCCGTTACGGACCATGACCGTGCGCGCCAGGTGCTCGATGTTCACCTGGTGGACGATGCCGGTGCCGGGCGGGACGACCTTGAAGTCGTCGAACGCGGTCTGGCCCCAGCGCAGGAACTGGTAGCGCTCCTTGTTGCGGCCGTACTCCAGCTCGACGTTCTGCTTGAAGGCGTCGTTCGTGCCGAACTTGTCGGCGATGACGGAGTGGTCGATGACCAGCTCGGCCGGGGAGAGCGGGTTGACCTTCGCGGGGTCGCCGCCGAGCTCCTTGACGGCCTCACGCATGGTCGCGAGGTCCACGACACAGGGCACGCCGGTGAAGTCCTGCATGATCACGCGGGCCGGCGTGAACTGGATCTCCTGGGAGGGCTGGGCCTGCGAGTCCCAGCCGCCAAGGGCGCGGATGTGGTCGGCGGTGATGTTCGCGCCGTCCTCGGTGCGGAGGAGGTTCTCCAGCAGCACCTTCAGGCTGTAGGGGAGGCGCGCGGCGCCTTCGACCTTGTCCAGCCGGAAGATCTCGTACGACTCGTCGCCCACCTGCAGCGTGCTGCGGGCGTCGAAGCTGTTCGCCGACACGACAGTCTCCTTCATTGATGTGCGCGTACCACCACGATCCTGCCGCCACGACTACTTGGCCGATCCGCTAAGGTAAGGCTAAGTTAGGTAGCCCTTACCGTCGGACCGGTGGCGCCGCGCGGCTGCGGTGCACCTCGGCAGATATCTCGATGTCGAGATAACTCTAATACACGAGGGCCGGATGGTCATGCCCCGGCACCCTTCATACGGTCATGTGCATCCCTTCCCGGGGTATCCGAACGAGGTATCCACGCCACGAACGGAAGGGAGACAGGCATGCCGCTCACGTTCCGCAAGAGTTTCCGGATCCTCCCGGGGGTGCGACTGAACATCAACAAGCGCTCCTGGTCCATCACCACCGGCGGCGGGAAGAACGGCCCCCGGTACACGCGCAGCAGCACGGGACGTCGTACGACATCGATGGATCTGCCCGGACCTTTCGGATGGCGGCGCACCACGAAGGCACGGCGGCACTGAGCCCGCCGGGCGGGAGGGGCGGCGGGATTGACGTCCCGTCACCCGAATGGACCCCCCAACCGAGCCCCATCTCATATCTGAGATAACCTCAACCTCATGGCAGACGACTACCTCGTACGCATCGGCAAGCTCATCCGTGACGCCCGGCAGCACCGGGGCTGGACACAGTCGCAGCTGGCCGAGGCGCTCGGAACCAGCCAGAGCGCCGTCAACCGGATCGAGCGCGGCAACCAGAACATCAGCCTTGAGATGATCGCGCGCATCGGGGAGGCCCTCGACAGCGAGATCGTGTCGCTCGGCTACGCCGGTCCGATGCATCTGCGGGTGGTCGGCGGGCGCCGGCTGTCCGGCGCCATCGACGTGAAGACGAGCAAGAACGCGTGCGTGGCACTGCTGTGCGCCTCACTGCTCAACCAGGGGCGCACGGTGCTGCGCCGCGTCGCCCGCATCGAGGAGGTCTACCGCCTCCTGGAGGTCCTGGGCTCCATCGGCGTCCGCACCCGGTGGATCAACGACGGCGTCGACCTGGAGATCGTGCCGCCGGCCGAGCTGGACCTGGCGGCGATCGACGCGGACGCGGCCCGCCGCACCCGCTCGATCATCATGTTCCTCGGCCCGCTGCTGCACCGCATGGACCACTTCAAGCTGCCGTACGCCGGCGGCTGCGACCTCGGCACGCGCACGGTCGAGCCGCACATGATCGCGCTGCGCCGGTTCGGTCTCGACATCGCCGCGACCGAGGGCCAGTACCACGGCATGGTGGACCGCTCGGTCCGCCCGGAGCGTCCGATCGTGCTGACCGAGCGGGGCGACACCGTCACCGAGAACGCGCTGCTCGCCGCCGCCCGGCACGACGGCACCACCGTCATCCGCAACGCCTCGTCCAACTACATGGTCCAGGACCTGTGCTTCTTCCTGGAGGCCCTCGGCGTCAAGGTCGACGGCATCGGCACGACCACGCTCACCGTGCACGGCGTGCCCACCATCGACGTGGACGTGGACTACTCCCCCTCCGAGGACCCGGTCGAGGCGATGAGCCTGGTCGCGGCCGCCGTCGTCACCGAGTCGCAGCTGACGGTGCGCCGGGTGCCGATCGAGTTCCTGGAGATCGAGCTGGCCGTGCTCGAGGAGATGGGCCTCGACCACGACCGCACGCCCGAGTACTTCGCCGACAACGGCCGCACCCGGCTGGTGGACCTCACCGTCCGGCCCTCCAAGCTGGAGGCGCCGATCGACAAGATCCACCCCATGCCGTTCCCCGGCCTGAACATCGACAACGTCCCGTTCTTCGCTGCCATCGCGGCCGTCGCCCAGGGCCAGACCCTCATCCACGACTGGGTCTACGACAACCGCGCGATCTACCTGACCGACCTGAACCGCCTCGGCGGCCGGCTCCAGCTCCTCGACCCCCACCGCGTCCTGGTCGAGGGCCCCACCCGCTGGCGCGCCGCCGAGATGATGTGCCCACCCGCCCTGCGCCCCGCCGTGGTCGTCCTCCTCGCGATGATGGCGGCCGAGGGCACGTCGGTGCTGCGCAACGTGTACGTCATCAACCGGGGTTACGAGGACCTGGCGGAGCGGCTGAACTCGATCGGGGCGCAGATCGAGACGTTCCGGGACATCTGACGCACCTCCGGATGGATGCCGCGGCATCCGTTTCGGCCATGGCGCCCTCCCCCCTCAGGGAAGCCGCTTGACCACCCGGAAGCCGACGTCCCATTCGCGGTCGACATCGCGGATGGTGACGTCGGTCCGGGTCTTGACGGAACACCAGTAGTGGGCGAACGACCCGCCCTTGATCGGCAGGTAGTCGTCCTGGGCCGGCTGTCCGCGCAGCCCGCGCAGCCATGGCGGGCGCCGGGTGTCGCGCTCGGGGGCACAGAGCTCCCAGACGTTTCCCCCGCAGTCGAAGAGGCCGAAGTGGCTCACCCCGGAGGCGAAGACGCCGACCGCGGTCGTGGTTCTGATCCCGGCTTGCCTGCTGTTGCTGCGGCCCGGTGAGAAGTCGCTCCCCCAGGGGTAGCCCTCGACTCCCTCGCGTGATCTGGCCGCCGCCATCCACTGCGCGACCGAGGGCAGCGCCACCTGTTCGCCCCCGAGGGCCCCCAGCCACCGGCAGAAGGCCAGGGCCTCGTGGTAGCTGATGCCGACGATCGGATGGTTGGGAAGGTCGAAGGGCGGCCCGTACGACTCGGGCGCACACCAGCCGAGCCGGTCGCGCAGGGCGGTTCCGCGCCTCGTCCAGTGACGGTCCTTCCCGTAGCCGCCGTCCCGCAGGAAGACCTCGTACTGCGCGTTGGTCACCGGGTACCTGCCGATGCGGAAGGCCGGGACGGTCACGGAGGAGGACTCCGAGACCGGGACCCGCTGTTCCGGAATGAACGCCCACTCGATGGCGGGCACGCTGCTCGTCATCAGATGACCGACCCCGACACCCGGACGGTCGTCTCCGACCATGCCGAGAGCACGGCCCAGCGCCGCGAGTTCCGCCGGCGGCAGGCTCGCGCTCTCGGCGAGCCGCTCCCTGACCACGGTGCGGATGCTCTGCCGCGCGGACTCTCCGGGCAGATTGCCGTTCTCGCCGATGCACAGCGCCGCCGCCTCCGGCTGCGCCTGTCCGAGCCAGGCGACCAGCGGCTCGAGGCTGCCCTGGAACCGGGGTACGAACCCCAGCGCGGCCCGCCACGGCGTCTCCACCCACCAGGCCCCCTGGTCCACGTACTCGTCGACGGACAGCCCGTCCGGGATGTGGCCGGCCAGCGCCGAGGCGGCGAAGTAGTCGCGGATCACACGGTGCCGGAAGGCGACACTCGTGCCGTCCTGCCCGACGATTCCGGCCAGCACCGCCGCTTCGAAGAGGCGAGGGGCGGGCGCCTCCCCCGGTCCCGTCGGCGAGGCGGTGACGGAGGCCAGGTCACAGCACTCCTGGCGGTCACGGATGAGCTTGACCGCGAAGGGCGCGAGACCGGAGAACAACTGGTCGAGCGTGATGTCGCGGTAGCCCACCTCGGCGTGCAGTCTGCCCCACAGCGCGGTCATCAGATGGTGCAGAATGTCCGGCTTCGAGAGGTCGAGGTACTCGCCTTCCCGCCGGATGGTCACCATGGCCCGCAGCAGGAAGGGAGTGCGGGCCAGTTGCAGGGCGGCGGGCGGGTCGCGCAGCAGCTTGAGGCGGAGCGCCGCCACATCACCCGGGAGCTTCCGGGGCACGGTGGCCGGGAGGGACCACAGCTGCTCACGCGTCCCGCCGGCCGCTCGCCACCCGTCCTGGACCTTCTCGTAGTCGCGCCCGGCGAGCTGCCGGAAGACCTCCTCCGCGACGCTCGTGCCGAGTTCGCATTCCAGGTGACGCAGGACCTCCGGCGGGTCAAGAGGGAGCAACTCGACCTCCACGCAGTTCGGCACCGACCAGTCGAGTCCCCGGGTGGTACGGGTCGACAGGATGACCGACGCGTTCGGATGGTCACGCATGAAGTCCAGGACGGCGGACTGCTGCCGTGACGTCATCTCGTCGAACGCGTCGCAGTAGAAGACACACGGGTGGAGAAGCTCGTCCTGCGCGGCGCCGCGCAGAAAGGGCACCGCGTGGCGCAGCATGTCCTCGGCCTGGACGAACTCCCGGCCCGTGCCGTCGTGGCCGGTCACCTCGACGGGTATCGCCGACCCGTCGCCCTGGTAGGCGCGGCACTGCGCCAGCGCCAGCAGGTCCAGCAGCACGCTCTTGCCCATCCCGGGGGCACCGCTGACGATCATCCGGCGCACCGCCGTGCGTCGTACGTACCCGACGACGTCCGGGACCAGAGTGTGCTCGGCACTGATGGACGTGGACCGGACCTGCGCCCTGGTCACCACGGACGAGCGTTCCAGCGAGTCGAAGGACGGCCCCATGCCGCTGAGCCTGACCTCGCCCACGAGCCGGCTCTCCAGCCTGCGCACCAGTCGCCGCACGTACTGCCGCGCGTCGGCCACCGGTTCGGTCGTGAGGGGCGTCGTCCAAGGGACCAGCTGGTCCGAGCGCACGCTGCCGTCGTAGCCGCGCGACGAGTAGAACACCGGTATCTGAGTGGTCTCGCCGAGGGCTCGCAGCCGCTCGAACTCGATCCGCACCTGCCGGGCGACGGCCTCCATGTCGGGCAGCCGTCCGGGCGTGACCGGCAGCTCGTCGAGCAGCACCGAGGACAGCCGTCCCGTCCCGGCGCCGGTGTCGTTGCCCGCCAGGTCGCCCTCCCGGGTGGCGCACAGGGTGAACTGGTCCGTCCGGCCCAGCTCGCCCCGGGGCAGGGACACGGTCGGCAGCCCCCGGCGCAGCTCGCGGTACGGGACGAAGCGCCGGCAGGCGTCGACGATCAGGATCTGGCGCCGCACCTCGGCGAACGTCGACGAGCGGAACGCCACCATGAGGTCGTCCAGGTCGACGTTGCGCAGCACGTCCTCGCGCGCGTCACAGGTGAACAGGCGCAGTCTGCCGTCGGGATCGGTGATGCCGTGCCCGCCCCAGAAGAGGAAGAGGACGTCGCACGGGTGCTCCCGGACCACGTCGAGCAGCGCGGCGTGTATGGCGTCGCACGCGGGCTCCGCGACACTGACGCCCGTCCGCTGCCGCCATGCGTCGAGGGCGTCCGGGGACGCGCTGTTGGCGAACAGACTGATGTGCGCTCCGGGCATGCCCATGTCCAGCAGCCAGTCCGTGAACCGGAACGCGTCGGCGGCGGGGCCCACCAGCTCCCAGTCCTCTCCGGCGTCGTAGGCCTCGACTCCCACCACCAGCGCGCGAGCGTTCAGGAACTCGTTCACGGGCACGCGCTGAGTATGGTCTCGCGGCACTGTTCGTTGAACCAGTAGGCGCCGTGGCAACCGGGGAAGGGCAGGTCGTTGTCGACGCGGACGTCGCGCACCCGCTCCCCGAAGACCGGGGCACCGACGTAGGCGAGGAAGTCCCGCTGGTCGTAGACATTGACCCACTCCGGGAAGCCGTCCGGCAGAGGAGCGCCCGCGCGCAGGCCCCACAGCGCGTCGAGCTCCCAGAACAGCGGTGCGGCGGTGCCCACCGTGACGAGGCGGACGTCGGACCGGCCGGTGGTGGCGAGGAGGTCGAGGCAGATGATGCCGCCGAGACTGTGCGCGATCACCGTCACCGGTGGTTCCAGCACGCTGATGCGGTCGGCGACGTACCGCCGGATCGCCGCGCCGTCGCGTTGGTAGAGCAGGATGTCGCCCGCGACGAGGGACGCGGAGCCCGTGAACGCTCCGCGCCGTCGGGACATGTAGGAGGTGGCCCTGTTCGCGAGGAAGGCTCCGACGCGTTGCTTCGCCCAGCCGCCGACGACCCCGCGGTACTCGTCGTCCGTGGCCTGGACGAGCTTCCGGACGAAAGCGTCCCGGTGTTCCCTGTCGTGGACGACCCTGAGGGCCGGCGCGTCTTCCCGCTCCGCTCTCCGAAGGGCCTCCGCGACCGTCGCGCGGACCACGGCCGGCCAGACGTCGACGGCCGCGACGCCGCTGTCCTCCAGGTCGCCGAACGCCTCCGACGCGGCGACGGTGCGACAGGCGTCGGCGAACTGTCCGGAGAGTCCGGCCTCGCCGAACAACCGCCCGACCTCTTCGGAGGTAGCGAACCGGTCGTGTCTGCTCCGCAGTGCCCGGCCGGCCGGTGCCCGGCCCGGGTGAAAGCCGCCGCCCCGCGGGTCCGGTGGGTCCGTCAGTGCCAGCAACCCGAGTTCGAAGAGCGCGTCGTCCTGGAGCCGCTCCCACAACAGCACGTCCAGGTCTTCCGGTACACCGGAAGGACCGGCACCCCGCGCTCCGTCGGCGACGGGTACGGATGCCCCCTTGGCGTACAGGGAGCTGCCGTACCGGCGGCCCCAGAAGCACCCGTGCACCGTGAGGTCCGGTCGTCGTTCGAGCAGCGACCGGGAGATCGTGTCGAGAGTGCTGTCGAAGGACGCCTTGCGCACCCCCGTGCCGTGCACGAACAGGACAGCCGTCACCGTGACCCCCTTGGTCGTGTGTTCCCTGATCCGAGCGGCGGCCGTGCTCAGGTCCTGGTCAGCCGTTGCTCGATGGTCCAGCGGACGGCCCGCCGGTGCCATGCGTGCGCGGTCTGCAGGGCCAGTGCCGTCGTGAACGTCAGGGCCTCACCGGTGCCCACGTACGGGACGGCCTTGACGTAACGGCCCTGCCTGGCGGTTCCGACCACCGGGAACTCCCAGCCGTCGGCCCGGCGGCTGGTGCGGAGGTACTGGAGCGGTCCGAGAACCAGCCGGTGGAAGGGGTCCACGTCGACCTGCAGCAGTGCGAGCGGTATGGCGGGCGTGTAGCCCTGCAGCGCGATCGCCTCACGCGAATCCGGAAGGGTTCCCGCAGCGATCTCCAGGCTGGCGGCGCACTGTCCGTTGCCGACGGCCTTGGACAGCGCGCGGACACCCGAGCGCACCAGCTCGCCGTCGTCGGCACTGCCGCAGCGCCGTACGGCCCACAGTGCCATCGCGCTGCTGGTCGGCTCCGGCTCCCCGGCTTCCGTGTGCCACAGGCCGCTCCGCCTGCGCCTGGCCCGCTTCAGGTATCCGACCGCGGAGTCGACCGCCGACCCGGCGGCGGACTTGTCGATCCCGTGCGCGGCCTCGTCGAGAAGGGCCGCGGTCAGGCGCAGCGTGTACGCGCACACCGCGGTGAGGAAGACGGACGGAGGGTTTTGGTCGTCCCTGCTGAAGCCCCACGCGCCGTGCTCGTCCTGCGCGTCGACGAGCCACCTCACCGCGGAGGCGTACCGTCCCTCGTGTCTGCCCCGGTAGCCGGTCGCGATGAGCGCCCAGAGCGACGTGGCCGTCGCCCAGACGTTGCGCGAGACCGAACTCCAGCACTCGGCCTCGGGGTACTTGGCGTCCTCACCGATGCCGACGGCGAGCGCGTAGTGGGTGGACCACAGGTACTCCTGCATCCGCTGCCGCATGGCGGTGCTGAGGAGATTCATGCGGTGCAGGGCCAGCAGGACCGTGGCGGTGGTCTCGGGGAGGGACTCCGACGGGGTGCCGATCTGCTTGGGGACGCCGAAGTCGGGATTGAACGAGCCCAGCAGCGGCTCGACGAGGTCGTAGAGCGGGCCGCCCCAGAACTGGTCCGAGTAGTGGAGGTCCCAGTGTCGTGCGCGCTCCTGTACGAAGGTCAGGTCCGTTTCGGTCCAGACGCTCATCGGCGTTCACTCGTCATCGACGACCTGCCCCCGGCTCAGCCGCGTCTTCTCCAGCACACAGGACATCTCCAGCCCGGTCTCCGCCACCGCGGTGTGCAGCTGCGGGTTCACATGACGGAGAGCCGGGCAGTGCACGGGGCTCGTGGACGAGCACAGCCCCGACTCGGTCCGGCTCCCCGGCCTGTCCACGAGCCCGCTCCCGGACCAGGTGTAGGAGTGTGCGTCCGGCACATCGATGAACATGGGGCACAGGAAGACCCGGCCGTCGGGCAGGAAGAGCAGGTTGTCACGGTTGCGCACGGCGCAGGACCTGCGGTGGCCCCGCGCCGGAACGAAGGTGCGCTCCAGACGGATGTCGATGGCGAGTTCGGCCGACTCCTCCTCGATCTCCTTGGTCAGCGCCCGCCATTCGGGGACGGACAGCACCATGTCGGGTGTGGCGAATCCGCGGTTGGAGACGTAGTGGACATTGACCCATTCGAAGCCGAGGTGCTCACAGAGCCGGAGGGTGTCGACGGCGTCGTGTGCGTTGGTCCCGCTCACCGACGTGATGCCGAACAGCCGGTAGCCGCGCTCCCTCGCGTGTGCCACGTTGGCGACCAGACGCTCGAAGGCCCGCCTGCCGCGGACGGCGTCATGGGTCTGAGGGCCGGAACCGTCGACGCTCACACCGACGACGGGTGGGTCCGGACCGTCGAACCGGTCGACGAATGCCCGGAAACCGTGCAGCCCGTTGGTGACGAGCCGCGCGCGCAGCCCCTGTTGCTGGACCATACGGACCGCGTCGGCGATCCGGGGGTAGAGGGTCGGTTCCCCGCCCAGAAACGTGATCTCCTCAGCGTGCCAGCTCCGCCGGGCTTCCGTGATCAGCCGCGTCAGTGACGCGTAGGAGAAACTCTGCGCCGTCGACAGGTTGTCCCCCACGAAGCAGTGTGTGCACCGCAGATTGCACCGGTAGGTCACATAGACATCGACAGATCGCACTCGCACGGAAGCCCCCCCGCCCCCCGGTTCGCTATTTCACTGTGCGGTACATCGGCGTTCCCCGGAATCCGGCCAGGAAGCCCATCGCGTCAAGGCTGTCGATTTCTTCCTTCGTCGCCCAGACGAACTGGTCGTGGTCAGCGGGGTCGAGTTGCACGTCGCCGCCGGCGTAACGGCAGAGAAACACCGTCTGGAATGTCTGACGTTTCGGCAGAGTGGCCAGATTCGTGTAGGCATACAGCAGCCGCTCGATATCGACCTTGATCTTTGTTTCCTCGAACACCTCGCGGACGAGCGCGTCCTCCAGAGTTTCCCCAGGGTCGACAGTTCCTCCTGGGAGATCCCACTTCAGTGGCATGTAGTCATCGACGGCGGACCTCCGGGTCACCAGGAAACGCCCGTCACGCTCGATGAGGGCATGCGCCGCTCCGTAGAACAAGGTCAACTCGAATTCACCTTCCGTGCGCGGTCGACGGTCATTCGCGCCGCGGTGGACACTGGCTGTCAGACCGGCAAGAGTAGCGTCAACTCGACCCGGCGCGAAGCTACTTGACGGAGCCCGTTTTAGGATCATCCTTTTCATGATCTGGCCATAACAATGACCGCTTGAATCACATCGGTTTTCGACGAGGGACCAGATGTGACAGGGCGGGCCGGTGACCGGCCCGCCCCGTGTGTTCGAGCGCCCGCGCCCGTCAGTACAGCTTGTTGACGGCCGTGACGGTGGTCGTCTTGAAGTCGGCCACCTGGGCGTGCTGGAAGTTGCCCATCTGGCCCCACAGGACGACCGTCACGGTCCGGCCGTCGCGGCCGACCGAGAAGAGGCCGATGTCGGAGGAGCCCCACGCCGAGGCGGTGTGGAGGCCGTAGACGTGGGCGCCCTCCTCGACGTTCAGCCGGCCGTAGGACTTCTGCGTCGCCGTCAGGTCGGGGTCCTGCTCCATCAGCTTCTTCGCGCAGCCGGTGATGTCCTTGCGCAGCAGTGCCGCGAAGTCCTTGGCGCGCTGTTCCGTGCGCTCCACGACCGTGATCTGCTGGGCGTTGGTGTCGAACTCGGTCCCGTAGGAGCGGTGGCTCGCGATGGACGGCAGCGCCTCGCCCACGCAGACCGGCAGCGGGTCCGGCTGACCGGCCGTGACGGGTCCGGCGTACCAGGGCGAGGTCGGGTGCGGCGGCAGTTCGGCCGGCTCCAGGAAGCTGGGCACAGCGGAGGCGGCCGGTGCGGTGGCGGCGGTGGCCGGTACGGCGACTGCGGCGACACCGGCCACGGCCGCCAGCGCGGCCACGGTGGTGCGGATGCCTCGGGCGCGGATCTGCACGGTCTTCCCCATGTTTCCCCCATGATTTTCTTGATTGTTTTCTTGTCGAATACGCGGGCTTCAGCCCTCGCACCCCCTACGACCCGTCACCGCCCGGATACGTTGCCCTGCCCGCCCGCTACGGATCCGTCCCGAATGTCACCGGCGCGCTACACACGAGAGTCTCCGTGATCCCTCTCACTCCCCACCCAGGTCGACCCAGGGTCGGCAGTTATGGTGACCAGGGCGCATCAAGGTGCCCAACACGGACAATGTGGCGGAGGGCACACGGTGTCGGACCAGGGGCGACTCGTCGCCGGGCGCTATCGGCTCGCCGAGCGGATCGGCCGGGGCGGTATGGGCACGGTGTGGCTGGCCGACGACGAGGTGCTGGGGCGCCGGGTCGCGCTGAAGCGGCTGCACGAGCAGCCGCACCTGTCGGCCGACGAGCTCGGCACGCGCGACGAGCGCATGCGCCGTGAGGCGCGCAGCGCCGCGCGTATCGTCCACCCCAACGTGATCGTCGTGCACGACGTCGTGGAGGACGAGGGCCGGCCCTGCGTCGTCATGGAGTACGTCCCCGGCCACACGCTCGCCGACCTCCTCCGGGACGGCCACACCCTCCCGCCCCACGAGGCGGCCCGGATCGGCCTGGCCATGGTGTCCGCCCTGCGAGCCGCACACGAGGCCGGAGTCCTGCACCGCGACGTCAAGCCCGGCAACGTGCTGCTGGGCGAGGGCGACCGGGTCGTGCTCACCGACTTCGGCATCGCCACCACGGCAGGCTCGCCCACCCTGACCAGGACTGGCGAGATGGTCGGATCCATCGACTACATGGCCCCGGAACGCGTCAGGGGCCTCACCCCCGGCCCGCCCTCGGACCTGTGGGCCCTGGGCGCGACGCTGTACCAGACGACGGAGGGCCGCACCCCGTTTCGCCGCGCGACGGCGATGGAGACGGCGTACTCGATCGCCACGGACCCTCTGACACCACCGGCCCAGGCCGGCCCTCTGGGCCCTCTCACAGAGTCCCTCCTGGCGAGGGATCCCGAGGCTCGCCCATCCGCGCAGGAGACAGAACACTCCCTACGGGCGGCGGTGGACGCCCTTCAGGGGCGCGGGGAACTGCGCGACCAGCCACACTCGGCCCGCACCCGCCGTCGCCGCCGCATCACCGCCACCGCCGCGATGCTGACCGCCACCCTCGCCGTGGGCGCCACCCTGTACGCCACAGCCCCGCCCCAATCCGACAAATCACGCAAAACCACCAGCCGACCCACCGCCACACCCAGCCCCGTCCCCCAGGGCTACCACCTCGTCCACGAGAAGAAGCTCGGCATCTCCTTCCCCATCCCGGACGACTGGACCGCCCGCACCCGCACCGCGGAACAGGTCACCTACGCCGACCCCACCGGCCTCGCCGGCATCACCATCGGCACGGTCACCCCGGCAGGACCGAACCCGGCCGACCACTTCGCCGACATCGAGGCGAACACCAAGGTCAACTACCCCACGTACCGCAGACTGCGCATGCAGCGGACGACCTTCCGCGAACAGCCCGCCGCGATCTGGGAGTTCACCTTCCAGGGCCGGGCCCGCCCGTTCCGCGCCATCGATCTCGGCTACGGCCGTGAGGGCGAACGCGAGTACGACATCTACCTCTCGGCGCCCGAGGCGGAGTGGGACACCCACCGCCCTGTCTTCGACCATGTCAGGGACGGCTTCCGGACAGACTGAAGCAGTCCGTGATCCGCTTCACACCGGCGACCGGACAGGACCGGGCCTTTCAGGGCGTAAAGCGACCGAAGAATGGATATGGGCTATACGGCGAAACGCGGGGAGTGTCCGACGTGCCCGGATGCCGGGCGCAGCGGCTTCAGGGGAGGGAGCGCGCATGGACGGACGGCCCTTGTTTCTCGAACCACGGCTGGAGCCACGGCTGAGGTCGCTCGTGGCGGCGACAGGGACGTTGCACTCGCTCACCGACGCGCTCGGCTCACCCCTGCACGTGGTGGTGCCGGACCAGATCGCCGAGAATCTGGAGCGCTTCCGGTCCGTGTACCGCGCGCATCACCTGTCGGGCCAGGTCTTCTACGCCCACAAGGCCAACCGGTCCAGCGCGCTGCTGCGCCGCCTCGCCGCCACGGACGCGGGCGTGGACGTCGCGTCGCTGGGCGAGTTGCAGCACGCGCTCGGTGCCGGTTTCACCGCCGACCGGATCACGGCCACCGGGCCGAAGAACCCCGAGTTCCTGTGGCTCGCGGCCCGTGCGGGGGTCACGGTCAGCGTCGACGGTGTCGCCGAACTGGACCAGCTGGGCGCGCTGGTGCGCAAGTACGCGCTCGCGCCGGTGCGGGTCCTGCTGCGGCTCTCGGGGTTCGAGACCTCGGGGGTGAGAGTGCTCAGCCGGCGCAGCCGGTTCGGCACGCCCGTACAGGAGTTGGAGCCGCTGCTGGAGGCGGTCGAGCGGCACAGTGACGCGGTGGAGCTCACGGGAGCCGCCTTCCATCTGGACACCACCAGCGTCGCGGAGAAGGCGACCGCCCTCGAAGGGTGTCTGGCCGCTCTGGAGGCCTGCCGGAGCCGGGGACTCAGGCCCCGGGCCGTGGACGTCGGCGGCGGGTTCGGGGTCGACTACCTCGCCGAGCGGGAGCAGTGGGAGGCGTACACGACCGCGCTCACCTCCGCCGTCCTGGGCCGCCGCCCGCCCCTGACGTGGGGCGGGCACGGCTACGGGCTGCGGAACGAGTCCGGCACCCTGCGCGGCACGCTCGGCCTGTACCCCGCCCACCGGCCCACCGCCGGAGCGGCCTACCTGGACGAGCTGCTGGCCCAGCCTGCCGCCTCCCTGGGCGGCCGTCCGCTGGCCGGACTGCTGCTTGAGCACCTGTACGACCTGCACACCGAGCCGGGCCGGGCGCTGCTGGACCAGTGCGGGCTGACGCTGGCGAAGGTGCTGGAGGTCCGCGAGCAGGAGAGCGACGGAGTGAACGGCGGGGAGCTGCTCGTGCGGCTGGCCGCGAAGGCGGACGACATCGCCCTGGAGGACCACGGAGTGCTGATGGACCCGGTCGTCGTCCCCCGAAGCTCGGCGGGGCCGGGCGAGGGGCCCGTCGCCGTCCACCTCTTCGGCAGCCTGTGCCTGGAGACCGACCTGATCACCCGGCGCTCGGTGTTCCTGCCCCGCCGTCCGGTCCCCGGCGACCTGCTGGCCTTCGCCAGCACCGCCGGGTACGCCATGGACTTCCACGCCACCCGCGCCCAGCACCAGCCCGCCGCCCGCAAGGTCGCCGCCTGGCAGGACGGCGACGGGTGGCGATGGTGTCTCGACGACCAGTTCTGGCCGATCACGCCCTCGGGGGGAGCCCAGTGAGGTACGACAGCATCACGGAGGCGATAGGCAACACCCCGCTGGTACGGCTGGACCCGGCCGTGCACGGACTGCGGAACATCGACCTGTTCGCCAAGCTGGAGATGCTCAACCCCTGGGGCTCGGTCAAGGACCGGGCGGCCTGGAGCATGGCCCGCCCACTGCTCCCCGAGGCCGTCGAACTCGGCAGCCAGATCGTGGAGTTGTCCAGCGGCAACACGGCGAAGGCGCTGGCGGTCGTGGCGGGCATGCACGGACTGGGCTTCAAGAGCGTCACCAACCGGATGCGGGTACCGGAGATCAAGGACCTCCTGCTGCTGCTCGGCGCGGAGATCGAGGAGCTGCCGGGGCAGAGCGAGTGTCTGGACCCGACCGCGACGGACGATCCGCTGACCCTCTTCCACCGGACGCTGTCCGCCTCCGGCAGCGCCTATCTGCACACCGACCAGTACTTCAACCCGCGCAACACCGAGGCCCATCTGACCGGGACCGGCCCGGAGATCGTCAAGGACCTGGACGGCCGGGTGCCGGACTGGTTCGTCGCCTGTGTGGGCACGGCCGGTTCCTCCACGGGCGTGGCCCGCGCGCTGCGGGAGGAGGACCCCTCGGTGCGGGTGGTCGGGCTGGTCGCGGCCAAGTCCGACTTCATCCCCGGCATCCGCACGATCGACGAGGTGCAGGAGGTCGGCCTGTTCGACCCGGAGACCTACGACACGATGGAGCCGGTGACCGCCGACGAGGCCATCGAGGGGATGCTGACCCTGAACCGCCGCTGCGGCATCCTGGGCGGTCCCACCGGAGGGGCCGCCTACTTCGGCGCGGTGCGCCATCTGCGTGCCCTCGACGAGGAGTCGGACGAGCGCCGGACCGCCGTGTTCATCGTCTGCGACCGGGTCGAGAGCTATCTGAGCTACGTCCGTCAGCGGCGGCCCGACCTGCTGGGCCGGCCGGCCCGGAGGAACTCCCCGGCCGACCTGACCGAGGCCGAGGTGCGCGAGGCGCCGTCGGTCACCGTGGCCGACGCCCGGCGCTGGATCGACACCGACCGGCCGCTCGTGGTCGACCTGCGCAGCCCCTTCGCGTACGCGGCGCTGCACATCGACGGGTCGGTGAACATCGTCGACGAGCTGTTCGCCGAACTCCTGCGGGGCGGCCTGCCGTTCAGCCGGAGCCGGCCGGTGCTGCTGGCGTGTCCGGTGGGCGAGCAGTCCGCGCGGTACGCGGCGCTGCTGACCCGGATGGGCCATGCCGACGTGCGCAGCCTGACCGGCGGCATCATCGCCTGGCGGGACGCGGGCGCGCCCCTGGTGCGGGACTGACGGCCATGACCGCACCGATCACCCGCGAGGACCTGGTCCCGTGGCAGCGGGCGCTGCGCGCCCAGTTCCCGATCGTCACCGGGCACCCGGAGCTGGCGTATCTGGACAGCGCGGCCACGGCACAGAAGCCGCAGGCCGTCCTGGACGCCGTGCAGACGTATCTCACCACCAGCAACGCCAACTCCGCGCGCGGCACCTACACCTGGGCCAACCGGACCACGGAGCTGGTGGAGCGGACCCGCGAGCGCGTCGCCCGGTTCCTCGGGGACAGCCGGCCGGAGCGGTCCGCCGTCCACTTCACCAGCGGCACGACCGAGGGGCTGCGGACGATCGCCCGCGACTGGCTGCCGGGCCTTCTGCGCGACGGCGACGAGATCGTGGTGCCCGACGCCGACCACCAGGCCAACATCGCGCCCTGGCTGGAGGCCCAGCGGCTGCTCGCCCGGGAGGGTGTGCGCGTCCGGGTGCTGCCGATGCCGTACCAGAGCGGTTCCGGGGACTACGACCACACGGCGCTGGCCGAACGGGCCGGGCCGCGCACCCGGTTCGTCGCCACGACCCATGTCCACCATGTGTACGGCGGCGACATGAACGTGCACCGGATCCGCGAGGCGGTCGGACCGGACGCGGTCATCTGTCTGGACGCAGCCCAGAGCGTCGGTCATCTGCCGGTTTCCGTGGGCGACTTGGACGTCGACTTCGTGGTCTTCTCCGGGCACAAGGCGCTGGCCCTGCCGGGGGCCGGGGCGGTGTGGGCCCGGCAGGCGCGCGGCCCGGCGTTCACGCCCGGCGGGTGGAGCGGCACGCCGAACACCGTGGGCATCGCCTCGCTGGAGGCGGCCCTGGACTGGCTGGACGCCGCCGGTGTGGAGCGCATCGAGCGGTGGACCGTCGCCCTGGCGGCCCGGCTCACCGACGGGCTGCGCCGGCTGGACGCCTACGAGATCCTCGGCTGCCCGCTCAGCCTGGCGGCGGACTCGACCGTGCAGCGGCGCCAGAGCATCGTGACCCTGCGGCATCGCGCCATCGACTCGGGCGACCTGGGCTTCATCCTCTTCAGCCACGGTTTCATGGTCCGCTCCGACCATCACTGCCAGGGCGACGCGGGCGAGAAGACCGGTTCGGTGCGGGTGAGTCTGCATGTGTACAACACGGTGGAGGAGATCGACCGGCTGCTGACCGTCCTTGCTTCACTCCAGTGACTCCGCCACCTATGCGTAATGGGAACCGTTTCCACCTGTAGGCTCGGGCCGGCAGGAGTCAGATGCGAGACGGCGAGGTGGCGCGACGGGATGGGGCTGAGTCTGGCGACGGCGGAGCGGTGGGTGGAGCGCTGGGAGCTCCAGCAGCAGCGGTACGCCGTCGACCGCGAGGAGCGCTTCACGGTGATCGCCGATGTCGTCCAGCACGTCACGGCGGGCCGCGAGGGCAGGCCGCTCGTCGTCGACCTGGGCTGCGGGCCCGGCTCCCTGGCGGCCCGGCTGGTCCGGCGGCTGCCGGACGCGGAGATCGTGGCCGTGGACCGGGACCCCGTCCTGCTGGAGCTGGGCCGGACCCACCATCCGGACGCGGCCCGCTATGTCGACGCGGAGATCGGCGCACCCGGCTGGACCGGGACGCTGGGCCTGGACCGGCCCCTGGACGCTGCCGTCTCCACCACGGCCCTGCACTACCTCGACCGCGACACCCTGCTGCGCGTCTACCGGCAGCTCGCCTCGCTACTGCGGCCCGGGGGCGTCCTCGTCAACGGTGACCATCTCCCCCAGGACGACGCAGGCCCGGCCGGGATCGCCGCCCATGTCGGGCGCTGCCGCGCCGACCGGCAGCGGGTGTTCGCCCATGAGGACTGGGGCTCCTGGTGGTCCGCCCTCTCCGACGACCCCGAGCTGACCGACCTCCTCGCGGAGCGCCGCCGCCGCGAGGAGCCTCTCGACAGCGGCGGCCCCGCGGAGCTGCCCCTCTCGGCCCATCTGGAGCTGCTGCGCCAGGCGGGGTTCGGCACGGCGGGGCCGGTCTGGCAGTACGGGGACAGTTGCGTGGTCGTCGCGGTGCGCTAGGGGCTCTCCTCCCTCTTCACGCTCCCTCGGATGGCCGATGGCGGCGAGTGCTCGGACAATACACTCAGAAATCGCCATATATTCCTGCCGCCGTCCCCTACCGAGGAGCCACCCCCATGACCACCGCCGAACACATCACGCACGACGACCACCCACACGCCCACGGCGACGACTGCGGGCACGTGGCCTTCACCCACGGCGACCACACCGACTACGCCCATGACGGCCACATCCACCGGATGCACGAGGGCCACGTCGACGAGTGCGCGAACGGCGGCCACACGGTGCACCACGACCACGACCACCAGCACGGCGACGACTGCGGCCATCTGGCCGTGCGGCACGGCGACCACACCGACTACGTGCACGACGGTCACCGCCACGCAGGCCACGAGGGGCACTGGGACGATCACTGAACCATGACCGACCCCCGGGGCAGCGCTTCTCAGGACAGGCTGTCCCAGTCGACCGTGCGGTCGCACCAGCGCCCGAGCAGCGTGCGGTCGTGGCCGACGGCCAGCAGCGCGGCGCCGGTCGCGGCCCGGTAGTCCTCCACGGCCGCGACCAGGGCGGCGGCGGTGGAGGCGTCGAGCATGGCGGTCATCTCGTCGCACACCAGCAGGCGCGGGCGCAGCACGAGGGCGCGGGCGAGGCAGGCGCGTTGCAGCTGGCCGTCGCTGACCTCGTGGGGCCGTCGGGTCAGCAGGTCCGGGGTGAGGCCGACGACGGGGGCCAACTCGGCCACGCGGTCGGGGATTTCCTTGCTCCGGCCGGTGGCGCGCAGGGGTTCGGCGATCAGGTCGGTGAGCGGCAGCCGGGGGTCGGCGGAGAGCCTGGCCTGCTGGAAGACGACCCCGAAGGCGGTGCGCAGGGCGCGCGGGGCGCGGTGGCGCCAGTGCCGTACCGGATCGCCGTCGAGGACGAGTGTTCCGGAGTCGGGCCGGTGCAGCAGGGCCGCGACCCGCGCCAGGGTGGACTTGCCGCAGCCGCTCGGGCCGAGCAGGCCGACGGACTCGCCCGGTCCCACGGTCAGGGAGACGTCCCGGACCACCGGCGCGTCCCTGGTGTACCCGGCGGTGATGGAGCGCAGTTCAAGCACGGACGTCCTCCGGCAGGTGCGGGTGGTGGCAGGCGACCGTGCCCGGGGGCGGCGGGGCGGTACAGGTGCCGGTGGCCCGGTCGCAGCGGGCGGCGAAGGCGCAGCCGTCGGGGAGGTCGCCGAGTTCGGGCGGCATGCCTGGGATGGCCGTGAAGGCGCGGTCAGGGAGGGCCTGGAGCAGTCCGCGGCTGTAGGGGTGCCGAGGCCCCGGTGAGCCGAAGAAGTCCTCGGCGGCGGCCAGTTCGACGATCCGGCCCGCGTACATCACGGCGACCCGGTCGGCGATCCGCTCGGCGGCGGCCAGGTCATGGGTGATCATCAGCAGGCCCCGTCCCCGGCCGCCCGTCTCCCCCGGCTCGTCGACGTGCCGCCGCAGTTCGTCGACCGTACGGTCCACCAGATCGCGGTCGAGCCCGGTGGTCGGTTCGTCGGCGAGCAGCAGGGGCGCGTCGCCGACGAGGGCGAGGGCGGTGGCGGCGCGCTGGGCCAGGCCTCCGGAGAGCTGGTGGGGGTGGCGGTCGAGGTGGTCCGCGGGGAACGCGGCCCGTGCGGCGGCGGCCTCGGCGGCGGCGCGCAGGGCGGCGCGTCCCCGGGTCGCGGTCAGCGCGGCGACCGTCTCCTCCAGTTGGGAGCGGACGGTGCGCACGGGGGTGAGGTGGGCGGCCGGGCTCTGCGGTACGAGGCCGATGAGCCGGCCCCTTACGGTACGGGCGAGGGTCCGCTCGTCGGCCGCGAGCAGGTCCAGATCGCCGAGGTGCGCCGCCCCGGCGGTCTGCGCGTTGCCGGGGAGCAGGCCGAGCAGCGCGGCGGCCAGCACGGACTTGCCGCAGCCGCTCTCCCCGATCAGGGCCAGGCACTCACCGGCCGCCACGTCGAACCGGGCGTCGGTGACGGCGGCGACCCGTCGCCCACCGGGCATGAGGAACCGCACGGAGAGGCCACGCACCGAGAGCACGGGCTCGTCCCCGGTCGGCACCGCGGCGATGTCGCCCGGCCCGGTCTCGACTCCGGTGCTCACAGCATCAGCTCCGATCGGTGGCGGGGATGGATCCGCTCCCGCCAGGCTCCGGCGAGACCGGCGATCGCGAGGGTGGGGATGATGAGGAACAGGCCCGGGAACAGGGTCGGCCACCACTGTCCGGCGAGCAGGGAGCCGCGGGCCGTCTGGATCAGGGTGCCGAGGCTCGCCGTGTGGGTGGGCAGCCCGAGTCCGAGGAAGGACAGCGCCGACTCGTGCCACATGGCGTGCGGCACCATCAGCACGGCGGCCAGGGCGGCTTGGGGAAGGACGGCGGGCAGCAGATGCCGTACCGTCACCCGCCACCGGGACGCCCCGCCGGAGACGGCGGCGTCGACGTACGGCCGGGACCGCAGGGACAGCACCTCGGCGCGGACGATCCGGGCCGTGGACAGCCAGTGGGTCAGCGCTACCGAGATCACCACCGGCCAGACACCGGGGCGGAACATCGCGACGATGAAGATGCCGAGCAGCAGATGCGGCACAGCCGAGAACGCGTCGACGACCCGCATCAGGGCGCGGTCGGCCCAGCCGCCGAGCGCACCGGCGGCCGCACCGACGGCCGTGCCGACCACCGTCGCCGTCAGCGCCGCCGCCACTCCGACGAGCAGCGAGACGCGCAGGCCGTAGACGCAGCGCAGCAGCAGGTCGCGGCCGACGTCGTCGGTGCCGAAGGGGTGGTCCCAGGAGGGCGGTCGGAGCTTGGCGGCCAGGTCGACGGCCTGCTGGTCGAGCTGGACCAACGGTGGTACGAGCAGCACGGCGAGGACGGTCGCGCCCACCAGTACGGCGGAGGTGCGCACGCGCAGGGCGCGGGTGGAGCGGCGTTTCGGGCCGTGCGAGCGCCACTCGGTCTCGGCCGGGGCGCCGACCGGCGCCGGTGCGTCACATGTCACTGAGCTTCACCCTCGGGTCGAACAGTCCGTAGAGCAGGTCGGCGAGCAGGTTCCCGGCGAGGACTGCGGCCGTGGCCAGGGTCGTCAGGGCGGCGAGCAGCGGGAAGTCGACGGCGGTGGCCGCCTCGACGGTGGCGGCGGCGATGCCCGGCCAGCTGAAGACGCTCTCCACCAGCAGGGCTCCGGTGATGAGTTCGGGCACGCGGGAGCCGATCAGGGTGAGCACCGGCAGCACCCCGGAGCGCAGGGCGTGGCCGAGCAGGACGGTGCGTTCGCTGAGGCCGCGTGCGCGGGCGCCGCGTACGGGGTCCTCCGCCAGGGCGTCGCCGACGCCCTGGCGGACGTAGAGCGTGAACCAGGGCAGTTGGGAGACCGCGAGGACTCCGGCCGGCAGGACGAGGTGGCTGGCGACCTGTCCCGCCGTGACCTGTTCGCTGGCCGTGTCCGTCAGGCCGCCGGCCGGGAGGACGTCCCACTGGAGGGCGAACAGCCAGACGGCGAGCAGGGCGATCCAGAAGACCGGGGCCGCCTCCAGCGTGTAGGCGAGGGAGGTGACGGTCCGGTCGAGGAGGGACCCGGGCCGGCGGGCGGCGAGCACGCCGAGGACCGTGCCCACCAGCACGGCGGCGGCGAAGGCGACCGCGCACAGCAGTGAGGACCACACGAGCCGTTCGCCGATCACCTGGGCGACCGGCTGCCGCAGCACGCTGGAGTGGCCGAGGTCGCCGGTGAGCGCCGAGGTCAGCCACTGCCACCAGCGGGCGGCGAAGGGCTGGTCCGCGCCGAGGTTCTCGCGCAGCCGGTCCAGGGTCTGCTGGTCGGCGCCGAGCGCGGCGGTGCCGGCGTACGCCTTGACGGGATCGAACGGGGAGGCGGCGGCGATCGCGAACACACCGAAGGTGACGACGAGCAGGACGGGGACGGCGAACAGCGCCCGCCGTCCCGCCAGCCGTGCCATCGCTCCCCAGGGGAGGCGGGTCACTTCTTCGGCTGCCAGTCCTCGATGTTCCACCAGGGGCCGCTGGCGAAGCCGTGCTCGTGCGGTTCGAGCTGGGTGCCCAGGCCGTCCCAGCGGTCGGCCAGGACGTAGAGGTGGTCGATGTGGGTGAGGAAGGTGTAGCCGGGGTCCTGGACCAGGGCGCGCTGGAGCTTGTCGTAGGCGGCCTCGCGCTCCGCCGGGTCCTGGCCGCGGCGGCCGTTGTCGAGGGCGCGGTCCACGGCCGGGTTGTCGTAGCGGGCCATGTTGTTGAAGCCGTCCCCGGCGAGGGAGGAGTGCAGCAGGGTGTACAGGCCGAAGTCGGGGTCACCAGTGGAGCCGAAGCCCGCGAGGACGGCGGTGTTCTTCATGCGCGGCTCGATGACCTCCCAGGTGGCGCTCTCCGCCTTCACCTCGATGCCGGCCTTCTTGGCGTCGGAGGCGTAGGCGAGGGCGTGGTCCTGGCGGACCTTGTCGCCGGAGGGGTAGAGCAGGGTGAAGGACGCCCGCTGTCCGCCCTTGGCGCGGATGCCGTCCCCGGCGGGCTTCCAGCCGGCCTCGTCCAGGATCTTCCTGGCCCTGCCGAGGTCCTGGTCGCGCTCGACGGCCTTGGTGAAGGCGGGGTCGTCGACGGGCAGCGGCCCGTAGGCCGGGCGGCCGGCGCCGTCGAGGATCTTGTCGACCATGGTCTCGCGGTCCACGGCGGCGTCGAGGGCCTGCCGGATCGCGCGGTCGCCGGTGACCTGGTTCGGGGTGGGGAGGGTGACGGCCCGGAAGTCGTAGGACCTGGCCTGGTAGGTGCGCCTGCCGTCGTCGTTCTTGAACGTGGCGGCGAGGTTGGGCGGGAGGACCGCGCCGTCGAGGTCGCCGGAGCGCAGCCGGGTGGCGCGTACGTCGTCGTCGGCGATGACCGCCATGGTGAAGGTCTTCACCTTCGGCTCGCCGCCCCAGTAGCGGGGGTTGGCCTTGAAGGTGAGCTTCTCGCCCTTGCTCCACTTGGAGAGGACGTACGGGCCGCTGCCGACCGGCTCGGTGTTGAAGGCGCCGGTGTTGGGGTCCTGCTCGCCGGCGACGTGCTCGGGGACGATGGGCAGCACGGTGCGGGCGGCGAAGGCGGCGTAGGGGTACTTGAGCGTGAAGACGACCTTGTCGTCGCCGCTGGCCTCGACCTTCCTGACGGCGTCCAGCTCGCTCTTGAAGGTGTTGTTGGTCTTGGCGTCGAGCGCGGTCCGGTACGTGTAGACGACGTCGGCGGCCGTCAGCGGCTCGCCGTCGCTGAACTCCACCCCGTCGCGCAGCGTGTAGGTGTACGTGCGGCCGCCGTCGGCGACCTCGGGGAGCGCCGCCGCGAGGGCGGGCTTCAGCTTCAGGTCGGCGTCGCGGGCGAGCAGCCCGTCGAAGATCTTGGAGTTGCCGTCCTTGCCGTAGCCGAGCAGCGGGCTGAGGGTGTCCGGCTCGGAAGCCACCCCGATGACCACGGATCCGGACTTGGCGTCGCTCTGACCGCCGCTGCTCGGGGCCGAGCAGGCGGTGACCGCCGCGGCCAGCGCCGCCGTGACGGCGGCTCCTCGTATCCGACGGGTCGACATATGACCTCACCCCGTTGTTGCTCTAGTCAAGTTCTTGCACAGGCCTCGCAATTAAACAGTCAAGGAGGGCCTCCGCGCACCACCGCGGTGCGGGAGGCCCAGGTCACCGGTCCGTTGACCGGCTCGTGTTCAGGGCCGGGTCAGGGTGATGTCCCGGCCGTGGACCGCGTGGAAGCTGGGCAGCGGCAGGCCGCTGAAGGTGCGCAGTTCCATCAGGGTGGCCTCGACGTGGGCCGCTCCGGGCGCGAGCGCGCCCGGCTTGGGCCGGCCCGTGTTCACCCAGCGGTGCTTCACGCCGTCGCACACCGCGCGGGTGCCGCCGATGCCGTAGCGGGTGGTGGAGACGCCCTGGCTCACGGAGGAGCTGACGAAGACCGGGCCGATGGCGCTCCGGCAGCGGTAGGTGCCGGAGAGGGTGACGGTGCCGTCGGCTGTGATCCGGCCCACCGAGTCGACCGTCACGGCCTCGTACGGGGCCGCGGCGGACGGGGCGGCGGGAACCGCGGCGGACGCGGTGACGGGGGCCGCGCCGGCGCCGGTGAGCAGGAGCAGCGCGGCACCGGCCGTCGCGCCGAGCAGGGGACGAACACGCATGGGGGGAACCTCCCGAAAGGAGTGGTTTTTTGTTCCACTCGTACCCGGCGCCCGGGGTGACGCCCGGGCCCCTCACTCCTTCGGTGGCGGGCCCGCACCGACCGTCGTGGAACGGTCCGGGGAATGTCCGGGGCGTGTCACGCTTCCTGACGAGCCGTTCCGATGAGTTCGAGTCAGGAGCATGGTCTGTACGTAAGAGTCATACGAATCCTCCGGATGGCCCTACCGACGTGGAGGTGCGCCATGTGTGCCCACCAGACCCAGTGCCCCGCGACCGACTCCGCCGCGGCGCATGTCGTCGCCGCCCACCCCGAGCAGGGCTGGAGCCTGCTGTGCGACGGGGCGATCGTCTTCGACGACACCGGTGAGCTGCTGCCCGACGGACGCGTGGTGGAGCCGCACCGGGTGACGGCGCAGCGGCTGGCCGTCGCGGCCTGAGAGCGGCCCTAGGGCAGCACCGCGAAGCCGTCGAGCTCGACCAGCGCCTCCTCGTCCCACAGCCGGACGACCTGGACGACCGCCATGGCGGGGTAGTCGCGCCCGGCCACCTCGTGCCACAGCCGGCCCAGTTCGGGTGCGTGGGCGCGGTACGCGGCGACGTCCGTGGCGTAGACGGTGACGCGGGCGAGGTCGGAGGGTGTGCCGCCGGCCGCCGTGAGAGCCGCCAGCAGATTCGCCAGCGCCCTTTCGAACTGTTCCGGCAGGGTCCGTCCCACCACCTTGCCGTCGGCGTCGAGGGCGGTCTGGCCCGCCAGGAACACGACCCTCGACCCGGAGGCCACGACGGCGTGGGAGAAGCCGGTGGGCGGTGACAGGTCGGGCGGGTTGACGCGCTCGGTGGTCACCGGGCCTCCTGGTGGGCGTGCGACTCGCTGTACGACGTGGCGTACAACTCCTTGGCGATGATGCCGCGTTGCACCTCGCTGGCCCCTTCGTAGACACGCGGGGCACGCACCTCGCGGTAGAGGTGTTCGAGCAGGTGCCCGCGTTGCAGCGCCCGGGCGCCGTGCAGCTGGACGGCCGTGTCGACGACGTACTGCGCGGTCTCGGTGGCGAGCAGTTTCGCCATGGCGGCGCGCTGGGGCACGTCCGGGGCGTCCTCGTCGTAGGCGGTCGCCGCCGCGTAGACCATCAGACGGGCCGCCTCCGTGCGCAGGGCCATCTCGGCGACCTGGTGGGAGACGGCCTGGAGGTCGCTCAGCTTGCCGCCGAAGGCGTCCCGCCCGGCGGTGTGGGCGAGGGTCGCGTCGAGGGCGGCCCGGGCCATGCCGACCGCGAAGGCACCGACGCTGGGGCGGAACAGATTGAGCGTGCCCATCGCGACCCGGAAGCCGCGGTCCACCTCTCCGAGCACGTCCTCGGCCGTCACCGGTACGGCGTCGAAGTCGAGCGCGCCGATGGGGTGCGGGGAGAGCATGTCGAGGCCCGTGCCGGTCAGACCCGGGCGGTCGGCGGGCACCAGGAAGGCCGTGACGCCCCGGGCCCCGGCATCGGGGACGGTCCGGGCGAAGACGGTGTAGAAGTCGGCCTCGGGGGCGTTGGAGATCCAGCACTTCTCGCCGGTGAGGCGCCACCGGGCGGGTCCGTCGGGCTCCGCCCGCAGGGCCAGCGCCGCCGCGTCCGACCCGGCGCCCGGCTCGCTCAGCGCGAACGCCGCGACCGCCGTGCCGTCGGCCACCCGGGGGAGCCAGCGGGCGCGCTGCGGCCCGGTGCCGTGGGCGTGGACGGGATGGGCGCCGAGGCCCTGGAGGGCGAGGGCCGTCTCGGCCTCCGTGCAGCCGTGGGCCAGGGACTCGCGCATCAGGCACAGGTCGAGCGCGCCGGACGTGAAGAGCCGTTCGAGCAGGCCCAGTCGGCCGAGTTCGGCGACCAGCGCGCGGTTCACATGCCCCGGTTCCCCCTTCTCGGCCAGCGGGCGGAGCCGCTCGGCGGCCAGGGTGCGCAGCTCGGCACACCAGGCGAGTTGTGCCGGTTCGAGCGAGAATGCGGTCATTGCCGGTCCCTTCTCCGCCACCCTGCATCCCGGCTGGGCCACTCCGAGGCTATCGCGGACCGTTGACTGTCGTCACCAACACGATACGCTCCAGGGGCGAGCCCACCACGCCAAGGGGGCGAACCGTATGAATCCACGGGACACGGCGCACGTCGACACCTTCGCCCGCGACCAGCTGCCACCCCCGGACCACTGGCCCGAGCTCCGTTTCGACCTGCCGGAGCTGCGCTACCCCGAACGGCTCAACTGCGCGGCCGAACTGCTCCACGGCCCTCCGGACGACCGGCCCGCGTTCCTCACCCCGACCGGCGAGCCATGGACGTACGGCGAGCTGCGCGCCCGGGTCGACCGCATCGCGCACCTGCTCACCGGTGACCTCGGCGTCGTCCCCGGCAACCGGGTGCTGCTGCGCGGCCCCACCACACCGTGGCTCGCCGCCTGCTGGCTGGCCGTGCTGAAGGCGGGGGCCGTGGCGGTCACGGTGCTCGCCCAGCAGCGCCCGCACGAGCTGAGCACGATGTGCGAGATCGCCCGGGTCCGGCACGCGCTGTGCGACATCCGGGCCGTCGACGACCTCGCCAAGGCCGAGATCCCGGATCTGCGGATCACGACGTACGGCGGTGACGCCCCGGACGACCTGCTCAACCGCCCGGCGCCCGGCACACCGTACGAGGCCGTCGGGACGGCGGCCGACGACGTGGCGCTGATCGCCTTCACCTCCGGCACCACCGGCCGCCCCAAGGGCTGTATGCACTTCCACCGGGACGTGCTGGCGATCGCCGACACCTTCTCCCGGCATGTCCTCAAGCCCCGCGCCGACGACGTCTTCACCGGCAGTCCGCCGCTGGGCTTCACCTTCGGGCTGGGCGGTCTCGTGGTCTTCCCGCTGCGGGCCGGGGCGAGCGCCCTGCTGCTGGAGCAGGCGGGCCCGAAGCAGCTGCTGCCCGCCATCGCCCGGCACCGGGTCTCCATCCTGTTCACGGCGCCGACGGCGTACCGCGCGATGCTCGACGCGCTCGACGGCCACGACGTCTCGTCCCTGCGCCGCTGCGTCTCCGCCGGCGAGAACCTGCCCGCGGCCACCTGGCAGGCCTGGCACGAACGGACCGGTGTGCGCGTCATCAACGGCATCGGCGCCACCGAACTGCTGCACATCTTCATCTCCGCGGCCGACGAACGGATCCGGCCCGGGGCGACGGGCGTTCCCGTACCGGGCTGGGAGGCGCGCGTGCAGGACGCGGACGGCCGGCCGGTGCCCGACGGGCAGCCGGGGCTGCTCGCCGTGCGCGGACCGGTCGGCTGCCGCTATCTCGCCGACCCACGGCAGCGCGAGTACGTACGCGGCGGCTGGAACATCACCGGCGACACCTACGTCCGCGAACCCGACGGCTACTTCCGGTACGTCGCCCGCGCCGACGACATGATCATCTCGGCCGGGTACAACATCGCCGGACCCGAGGTCGAGGACGCGCTGCTGCGCCACCCGGACGTGCTGGAGGCGGCGGTCGTGGGACGGCCCGACGAGGCGCGCGGACAGGTCGTGGTGGCCTACGCCGTCCTCAAGGAGGGCGCGGAACGGGACGCCGGGGCGCTGCGCGACTTCGTGAAGGGCGAGCTGGCGCCGTACAAGTGCCCGCGCGAGATCGTCTTCCCGGACTCGCTGCCGCGCACCGCCACCGGCAAGCTCCAGCGATTCCGGCTGCGCGCCGCGGGGGTCCCGGACGGAGGCACCGAAGGCGACCAGGACTGAGCCGTACGACCTAAGATGATCAACGTGTCCGACCAGCATGCACCACGGTCTCTCATCGTCACGCTCTACGGCGCGTACGGCCGCTTCGTACCGGGCCCCGTGCCGGTAGCCGAACTGATCCGGCTGCTGGCCGCGGTCGGTGTGGACGCCCCGTCCGTACGCTCCTCGGTGTCGCGGCTCAAGAGACGCGGACTGCTCGTGCCCGCCCGCGCCGCGAACGGTGCGGCCGGGTACGAACTGTCACCGGACGCGAAGCAGTTGCTCGACGACGGCGACCGGCGCATCTACGCCACGGCTCCGCCCGAGGACGCGGGCTGGGTGCTCGCGGTGTTCTCCGTGCCGGAGTCGGAGCGGCAGAAGCGGCATGTGCTGCGCTCCCGGCTGGCCGGCCTCGGTTTCGGCACGGCGGCTCCGGGCGTGTGGATCGCGCCCGCACGGCTGTACGAGGAGTCCCGGCACACCCTTGAGCGGCTGCGGCTCGACGCGTACGTCGACTTCTTCCGCGGCGGCCACCTCGGCTTCGCGCCGACCGCCGAGGCCGTCACCCGCTGGTGGGACCTGGCCGCCATCGCCAAGGAGCACGAGGCGTTCCTCGACCGCCACGCGCCCGTGCTGCACGGCTGGGAGAAGCGCGAGGACACCCCGCCCGAGGAGGCCTACCGCGACTATCTGCTCGCCCTGGACTCCTGGCGCCACCTCCCCTACACCGACCCCGGCCTGCCGTCCGCTCTGCTCCCCCGGGACTGGCCCGGGGAGCGCTCGTCGGCGGTGTTCCGGGGGCTGCACGAGCGGCTGCGGGACGCGGGGGCGGGGTTCGTGGGGCTGTAGATCGCGTCGCTTCGTTTGGGCCCACCGGGACGCCGGGTACTCGGCAGCGCGATGACAGCACCGGACGGACGGCGGAGGCGATGGAACGGCGGGCAGGTCCGACGCGGCCGGCTCTGATCGTGGTCGACATGATCAACACGTACGACCACGAGGACGCCGAGCTGCTCGTGCCGTCCGTCGAGCGGGTCGTGCCCGTCATCGCCGAGTTGATCGGCCGGGCCCGCGACGCGGACGTGCCGGTGATCTACGCGAACGACAACTTCGGACTGTGGCGATCGCACCACGGAGAGCTCGTGGAGAGCGCACTGGCCCGGCCGCACGCCGACCTGATCGAGCCGATCCGGCCGGACGACGAATCCCTCTTCGTGGTGAAGGCCCGCCATTCGGTCTTCTTCGAGACGCCCCTGTCCTACCTCCTGTGGAGCCTGGGCGTCGGACACGTCGTGCTGACCGGACAGGTCACCGAGCAGTGCGTCCTCTACTCCGCCCTCGACGCGCACATCCGCCACCTGGAGGTCACGGTGCCCAGGGACGCCGTCGCCTCCATCCACCCCCATCTGGCGTCCGCCGCCCTGGAGATGATGGAGCGCAACATGGGCGCCCGGATCAACGCGGCGAAGGAGACGGAGTTCACCTGAGCGGCCCCCCGTCGCCTCACCTCACAGGCTCAGCCGCGGCTTCGGCGCGTCCGTACGGCCCGTCTGGGGGCGGCGGCTGCCCGCGCGGTACGGGGCCGGCCAGGCGACGCCCGGGCCCGTGTAGCCCTGTTCGGCCGCCGCGTGCAGGGTCCAGTGCGGGTCGTAGAGGTGCGGGCGGGCCAGGGCGCACAGATCCGTGCGGCCCGCCAGGATCAGCGAGTTGACGTCGTCCCAGGAGGAGATCGCGCCGACGGCGATCACCGGGACGCCGGCCGCCCGGCGGATACGGTCCGCGAACGGCGTCTGGTACGACCGCCCGAACTCCGGCCGCTCGTCCGCCACGACCTGCCCCGTCGACACGTCGATGGCGTCCGCGCCGTGTGCGGCGAAGGCCCGGGCGATCTCGACGGCGTCCTCGCCCGTGGTCCCGCCCTCGGCCCAGTCGGTGGCGGAGATCCGCACGGTCAGGGGCCGCTCCCCCGGCCACACGTTCCGTACGGCGTCGAACACCTCCAGCGGGAAACGGAGCCGCTTCTCCAACGAGCCGCCGTAGGCGTCGGTACGCCGGTTGGTCAGCGGGGAGAGGAAGCCGGAGAGCAGGTAGCCGTGGGCGCAGTGCAGTTCGAGCAGGTCGAAGCCGGCCCGGGCGGCACGGCAGGCCGCTGCCGTGAACTGCTCACGGATGTCGGTGAGCTGGGCGCGGGACAGCGCGCGCGGGGTCTGCCCGTACGGCTTGTACGGCAGGGCGGAGGCGGCCACGAGGGGCCAGTTGCCCTCCTCGAGGGGCTCGTCCATGCCCTCCCACATCAGCTTCGTGGAGCCCTTGCGGCCACTGTGGCCGAGCTGCACGCCGATCGCGGTACCGGGCGCCTGGGCATGCACGAAGTCGGTGATACGCCGCCACGCCTCGGCCTGCCGGCCGGTGTAGAGGCCGGCGCAGCCGGGCGTGATCCGGCCCTCCTCGCTGACGCACACCATCTCGGTCATCACCAGCCCGGCCCCGCCCAGCGCCCGCGCGCCCAGATGGACCAGGTGGAAGTCGCCGGGGACGCCGTCGACCGCCGAGTACATGTCCATGGGCGAGACGACGACCCGGTTGCGCAGGGTCAGACCGCGCAGCCGGAACGGGGTGAACATCGGGGGCGTGCCGGGCGGGCAGCCGAACTCGCGCTCCACCGCCGCCGTGAAGTCCGGGTCGCGCAACCGCAGGTTGTCGTGGGTGACGCGGCGGCTGCGGGTGAGCAGGTTGAAGGCGAACTGGCGGGGCAGCTGGTCCAGGTACAGGCCGAGGTTCTCGAACCACTCCAGGCTGGCGCGGGCCGCGCGCTGCGTGGAGGCGACGACGGGCCGCCGCTCCGCCTCGTACGCGGCCAGGGCCTCCTCCAGTGAGTCCCGCTCCTCCAGGCAGGCGGCCAGGGCCAGGGCGTCCTCGACGGCGAGCTTGGTGCCGGAGCCGATGGAGAAGTGGGCGGTGTGGGCGGCGTCGCCGAGCAGGACGAGGTTGCCGTGCGACCAGCGGTCGTTGACGACCGTGCGGAAAGTCGTCCACGCCGAGTTGTTGGACCGCAGCGGGCGGCCCCGGAGTGCTTCCGCGAAGATCTTGCCGCAGCGTTCGATCGACTCGGTCTCGTCGAGCTCGTCGAAGCCGGCCCGCTGCCAGACCTCCTCGCGCATCTCGATGATCACGGTGGAGGAGCCGAGTTGATTCTGTGGCCCGGAGGGCCTCGTTGAGGGGTGGTGGTCGGGCGACGGGCGGGCGTAGGGGTAGCCGTGCAGCTGCATCACGCCGTGTTCGGTCTCGGCGATGTCGAAGCGGAAGGAGTCGAAGGGGAAGTCGGCGGCGAGCCAGATGTAGCGGCAGTGGTGTGTGGTGACCCGGGGGTGGAAGACGTCCGCGTAGGTCTCGCGGGTGGTGCTGTGGATGCCGTCCGCGGCGATGACCAGGTCATGGGTCCCCGGGAGGTCTTTCGGGGCCTCGGTGTGGAAGCGGAGGGCCACGCCGAGTTCGCGGCAGCGGGTGTGGAGGATTTCGAGGAGCCGTTTGCGGCCGAGGGCGGCGAAGCCGTGGCCTCCGGAGGTGTGGCGGGTGTTGCGGTAGGTGATGTCGATGTCGTCCCAGCGGATGAAGTCTCTCTGGAGGGCCTCATAGACCTGGGGGTCGGCGTGTTCTATGCCGCCGAGGGTCTCGTCGGAGAGGACGACTCCGAAGCCGAAGGTGTCGTCGGGGGCGTTGCGTTCCCAGACGGTGACTTCTCGGGTGGGGTCGAGGCGTTTGAGGAGGGCGGCGGCGTAGAGGCCGCCGGGGCCGCCGCCGATGACTGCCACGCGTAGGGGGTGGCCGGTGTCGTGGTGCGGGTGCAGGTTGTCCGTGGCTGGTCGCGCCCCGCGGCGGAGCCGCAAATTGACACCGCCCCGCGCCCCTGAGGGAGAGTCGCTCACCGTCCGCTCCATTTCGGGGGGCGCTTTTCCGTGAATGCCGCGTGGAACTCCGCGTAGTCCTCGCCGGTCATCAGGAGGGCCTGGGTCGAGGCGTCCAGTTCCACCGATGCCGCCAGGGGCATGTCCAGCTCGGCCGTGAGGAGGGCCTTGGTCTGGGCGAAGGCCAGGGCCGGGCCGTCCGCCAGGCGGTGGGCCAGTCGCTGGGCGGCCTCGTCGGCGGCGCCCTCCTCCGTCAGTTCGCTGATCAGGCCGATGCGCTCGGCCTCGATGGCCCGGACCGGGTCGCCCAGCATCAGGAGGCGGGTCGCGTGGCCCAGGCCCACGACCCTGGGCAGGAGGTAGGCCGCGCCCATGTCGCCGCCGGAGAGGCCGACCCGGGTGAAGAGGAAGGCGAACCGGGCCGTGGGGTCGGCGACGCGGAAGTCCGCTGCCAGGGCGAGCACCGCTCCGGCACCCGCCGCCACGCCGTGCACCGCCGCGATCACCGGGAAGGGGCACTCCCGGACGGCGCGCACCACCTGGCCGGTCATGCGGTTGAAGTCCAGGAGCAGGGCGGTGTCCATGCCGAGGGTGGCGCCGATGATCTCGTCGACGTCGCCGCCGGAGCAGAAGCCGCGTCCCTCGCCGGCCAGCACCAGGGCCCGTACGGACCGCTCCCGGGACAGCTCGGCGAGCAGGTCGCGCAGGTCGGCGTAGGCGCCGAAGGTGAGCGCGTTGAGCTTCTCGGGGCGGGCCAGGGTGACCGTGGCGACGCCGTCGGTGACATCGACGCGCAGATGCTCCCAGCGGGGGGTGCGGGCGGCGGAGCCGGTGAAGGGACTCATGACGTGCGGCCTCCTCGGGCGGGCACTGTCTCACTGAGCTCTACCCCACGAAGCTATCACTCATCCGTGACTGTCGTCATGAGTGCGCGATAGGCCGTCCGGGTAGGACTTCTGTGTGGATCCGGGGTGACCCGGCCCGGTCACATCCGTCACAGATCGTCCACACCGGCGTAACGGTGGGAGCAGCGGCGCGCAGCACCGCGTTCACCTGGGTAAGCCGTCCGGCAAGGGGGCGAAGGCGCCCCCCGACGACGGCCCCTCGGACGCCTCTGAAGAGCGGCGCCGTACCATTCATAAGGTTGAAAGCAGGATGTCCTGCTCCATGAACGGACCCGCCTTGTACGAACTCCCCTCAGCCCCCGCCTCCTGGCGCATCGCGCTGCCGCACACCGTCGCGGCGGTGCCCGTGGCCCGTGCCCTGGTCCGTACGGCGCTGGCCGAGCTGGAATGCGGGGCCGACTGCGACACGGCGGAGCTGCTCACGGCGGAGCTGGTGGCCAACGCGGTGGAGCACACCACCGGCGAGGCACCGATAGAGCTGGTGGTGGAGCTGATGCCGTCGGGATGTCAGGTCGAGGTGCACGACACCGACCCGGCACCGCCCGGCGACCTCACCCGCCCGTCCGGCGGACCGCCCGACCCCTGGCAGGAGCACGGGCGCGGGCTGCTGCTGATCCGCGCGCTGAGCTCGTCGTGCGGGCACCGGCCGACCGAGTCCGGCAAGGCGGTGTGGTTCAGGCTGCCCGCGGTACCGGCTCAGCGGCGCCCGTCGGCCTAGGACCTGTTCAGGCCAGGGTCGCCACCAGGACCGCCTTGATGGTGTGCATCCGGTTCTCCGCCTCGTCGAAGACCACCGAGTGGGCCGACTCGAAGACCTCGTCGGAGACCTCGAGGTGCGCCAGTCCGTGCGACGCGTGGATCTCGCGCCCGACCTTGGTGCCCAGGTCGTGGAAGGCGGGCAGGCAGTGCAGGAACTTCACGTCCGGGTTTCCGGTGGCCCGCAGGACGTCCATGGTCACGGCGTACGGGCCGAGAGCGGTGATGCGCTCGTCCCAGACCTCCTTCGGCTCCCCCATGGAGACCCAGACGTCCGTGGCGACGAAGTCGGTGCCACGGACGCCGTCGTCCAGGGTCTCGGTGAGCGTGATGCGGGCCCCGCTGCTCTCGGCGAGCGCGCGGGCCCGGTCGACGACCTCCTCGGCCGGCCAGTAGGCCTTCGGCGCGACCAGACGCACGTCCATGCCGAGCAGCGCGCCGGTGACCAGGTAGGAGTTGCCCATGTTGAAGCGGGCGTCGCCCAGGTAGGCGAAGGAGATCTCCCCGAGCGGCTTGGCGCAGTGCTCGGTCATGGTCAGCACGTCGGCCAGCATCTGGGTGGGGTGCCAGTCGTCGGTGAGCCCGTTGAAGACGGGCACACCGGCGTGCGCCGCCAGCTCCTCGACCTTCTGCTGGCTGTCGCCCCGGTACTCGATCCCGTCGTACATCCGGCCCAGCACCCGCGCGGTGTCCCTGACCGACTCCTTGTGGCCGATCTGCGAGCCGGACGGGTCGAGGTACGTGGTCGAGGCGCCCTGGTCGGCGGCCGCGACCTCGAACGCGCAGCGGGTGCGGGTGGAGGTCTTCTCGAAGATCAGCGCGATGTTCCGGCCCCGCAGGTACTGGGTCTCGGTCCCGGCCTTCTTGGCGGCCTTCAGCTCTGCGGCCAGCTCGACCAGACCGCGGAACTCCTCCTCGGTGAAGTCCAGCTCCTTGAGGAAGTGGCGGCCGGCGAGGGCACTCGGGGCTGTCGCCATGGGGGCGCTCCAGGGATACGGGGACACAGACTCCTGGAATACTATACGAAGCTCAGCATGTCTATACAGGCCGCATGCCTAAGGGGCCCGCATGCTCACACGGGCTCGCGTTCGACGGGGCAGCTCATACAGCGCGGCCCGCCTCTCCCCCGCCCCAACTCGCTGCCCGGGATCTCTATCACCTCGATGCCCTGCTTGCGCAGGTGGGTGTTGGTGGTGGCGTTCCGTTCGTAGGCGACCACGACGCCGGGTTCGACGGCCAGGACGTTGCAGCCGTCGTCCCACTGCTCGCGCTCGGCCGCGTGCACGTCCTGGGTGGCGGTCAGCACCCGGATCTCGTTCAGCCCCAGCGCGGCGGCGATCGCGCGGTGCATGTGCTCCGCCGGATGGTCGGTGACCTTCAGCTCCTTCTCGCCGACGCCCGGCTCGATGGTGTACGAGCGGAGCATGCCGAGACCCGCGTACTGGGTGAAGGTGTCGCCGTCGACCATCGTCATCACGGTGTCGAGGTGCATGAAGGCACGCCGCTTGGGCATGTCGAGCGCCACGATCGTCTCCGCGGAGCCGGCGGCGAACAGCTTGTGCGCGAGCATCTCGACGGCCTGCGGTGTGGTGCGCTCACTCATACCGATGAGGACGGCCCCGTTGCCGATGACCAGGACGTCCCCGCCCTCGATGGTCGACGGGTAGTCGGCCTGTCCCTCGGACCACACGTGGAAGGTCTCGTCCCGGAACAGCGGGTGATGCCGGTAGATCGCCTCGAAGTGCACGGTCTCGCGCTGCCTGGCGGGCCAGCGCATGGCGTTGATCGAGACGCCGTCGTAGATCCAGGCGGAGGTGTCGCGGGTGAAGAGGTGGTTGGGCAGGGGGTCCAGCAGGAAGTCGTCCAGGTCCATGACGTGGAAGCGCACCGAGGTCGGCTCCGGGTGCCCGTCCAGGAACTCGCGTTTCGTCATGCCGCCGACCAGGAGCTCGGCCAGTTCCCGTGCGGGCAGGTTCTCGAAAGCGGCTCTGAGATGGTCGGTGGCCAGGGGGCCGTACTCCTTCTCGTCGAAGACCCGGTCCAGGACGAGGGTTCTGGCCGCCGGGACCTGAAGCGTCTCGGCCAGGAGGTCACCGAAGAGGTGGACGGCGACGCCCCGGTCGCGCAGCACATCGGCGAATCCGTCGTGCTCGGCGCGGGCCCTGCGCACCCACAGCACGTCGTCGAAGAGCAGCGAGGTCTTGTTGCTGGGGGTGAGCCTTTTGAGCTCGAGATCGGGCCGGTGCAGGATGACGCGGCGCAGCCGCCCGGCCTCGGAGTGGACGTGGTATGCCATGCCTCCATCCTGACCACCGGGGCGCCCGTTGACGCGCTGCTCGCGCGTTTCCGCGAACTCTTGTTTGCGTCTGCGTGACGACAACCGGGGCGGTCACCCGCTGGGCAACGGCTGGAGCAGTTCCGGCCGGGCCAGCATGCGCCGGGTCGTACGGCCCGGGTCGAGCACGGCCCGGGCGACGATCCAGCCGGCCAGCGCGTGCGGCTCGGCGGGGTCGGCGGCCAGCTGGTCGGCGTACCGGGCGAGCGCGGCGGCGGCGTCACCGGCCGCGAGGTGCTCGTCGGCGGTGCGCGGTTCGGCGGGCCGGGTGGCGAAGGTGTGGGTGCGTACGTCGGGCCAGGGGGTGCGGTCGGGGCGGAAGCGCGGGTTTCCGGCTCCGGAGGAGGGCGGGGCTACGTTGCGCAGGCGCCACTCGGTGCGGTGCAGCACGGCGGCGGCGCGGGCTCGGCTCAGCGCCGCCGGCGGGACCGGCTCCCGCAGCCAGCCGTCGAGGGTGCGGGCGAGCCCGGACGCGAGGGCGCGGCCCTGCCGGGTCAGACGGCCGCTGGTCAGCAAGGTGCGCACGGCCAGGCGGCTCTGCAGGCGACGCAGGGCGAAGAAGTAGGCGGCCCGCTCGACCGCCTCGGCCCCTTCCGCACCCGCCAGCCGGTCCCGCCAGAACCCCGCGACCCCGGTGAAGGCGTACGCGCCGTGCAGCAGGCCGGTGAGGTGACGGGGGTCGGTGCGCCAGGGGGCGTAGTAGCGCTCGGCCCGGTCGTCGTCCAGCAGCGGGAACAGGTGGAGAAGGGCGGCCAGTTTGCTGTGCTGGAGCTCGTGCACCAGGGTCTCGGCGAGGGCGAGCGCGGAGGCCGGGCGGACGACGAGCATGCCGCCGAAGGAGTCGCCGCTGGAGGCCGACACCTGGACGAAGGGCGGCGGGGGCGGGCTGACGGCGGTGCGTCCGAAGGGCACGATCGCCCGGATCATGGCGAGGTCGACCCGCCCGGGGCCCGGCGCACCGGGGCGTGCGAGGATCCGCACGGCCTCGCCGAACAGCCGCTGCCACTCCCGTGCCTCGTCCTCGTCGAGTCGGTCGGGCGGCAGGTGGTCGTCGAGATCGCGGTAGGGGTCGAGGTCTTCGAGTACGACGGTGACCGGCGCCGCACCGTCGGGGCCGGTGTGGGTGAGGGCCCGCAGCGGAAGCCAGCGGCCTTCCTCTGCCCCTGCCCCGGCGGCGCCGGCGCGCTGCCGCAGCGGGCGACAGGCCACCCGCACCGTTCCGGCCGCGCTCCCCGGCCCCTCGACGGTCAGCTCTCCCCCGGCCGTCATGGCCCGGCCGACCGCCAGGCCCTCCTGCGCGTCGGGAAGTCGGACCATGCCGAGACCGGGCACGGGCAGCCGCCCGCTGGTGAGGGGGACGTCGAGGGCCGTCTCCGTGCCCGCGTGCAAGGAGGCCGCGATGGCCAGCGCACACAGGTGCCCCGCCTCCGCCCACAGCGGCGGCCCGGTGGCCGTGCCGTGCACCCGGCGCAGCATGTGGGAGATCCAGCCGCCGGTCGCCGGGGCCAGCAGCAGGCGTTCGACCGGCTCCGGCGACGCCTCGGCCGCCTCCTTGAGCACCCGCCAGGCCTCGGCGACCGGGGTGAGGGGCGTGGGCAGAGCGTCGAGGTGACCGAGGAGGGTGCGCAGGAGCAGCAACCGCCGTGCGCGTTCAGCTCGTTCGAGAAAGGCGACGGCCGTGGCGGAGCCACCTCCGGCGGCCAGCTCCGCGAAGAGGCGGTCCGGCATGCGGAAGGGAGCGAGGTGCTGCTCGCTGGTCATCGTCGCGGGCCTCCGGTCGGGTTGGCGGACATGCGGGGACCCCGGTGCGCGTGCGGGTGTCGCACCGGGGTGCTGCCGTCGGGACGCGGTCGGCGGCTAGTGCCGCGTCAGTCAAGGTTGCCCGTGAAGGAGCGGCGTCCGGTGGGCGCTCTGGGGGTCCCCCCGGCCGGAGGCTGGGGGGTGCCGGCCGGCAGTCCTCGTACTGGATGCACTTGGGCTTTCGGCCGGTGCGGCGAGAGGGCGTGCCGGGCGTCGCGGCGGGGCGAACCTTGGCTGACGCGGCACTAGTCGGCTCGGGCGCCCTGGCCTCCTCCTTCGCCGCTCCTCATGCTGCTGCGGGCGCGCAGGACTTCGGTCAGCAGGCGCGTAGTGGGGGGCAGGGTGGGGAGACCGTCCACGGCGCTCAAGGGCAGCGCCGCGAGGTCCGCCAGATCGGATTCCCACACATCGGTCCCCGCGGCGGCGACGACCGGTTCAAGTGCGGCGGCTCCGGCGTGGTGCGGAGCGGGCGGCTGGTCCAAGATGCTCCCCCTTCTCGCACGGTGGCACGCGATGCCCCGTGTCTTTCCATCATGACCAATACCCCCCGGGGCGAAAACCGTACGATCACGCCACTGATCACCGCCGGTCACGCCGACCCGGCGAAGTGGACGCCAACTCGCCGATGGCGACTTCCAGTTCGGCCCTCATCTTCGGATCGTCGTCGACGGACACCACGGCGTCGAACAGGTCCCACAGTGTCTCGGGGTTCCGCCGGGCGAGTCCGCCGAGGATGTTGACGACGTCGGTGCGTGCGCTGCTGTGGCGGCGGAGTACCGCTGTGACACGGGGGTTCAGCGCGGCGACGACCGTCTGCCGCTCGTCCGGGTCGTGCATCAGGGGGTAGGCGAGGAGGGCCTCCACCGCCCGCTGCAACGCGGCGAGGGGGCGCGGCGCGGCGGGCGGTCCGGCAGGGGGAAGAGTCTCGGTACGGTCGGGGCCCTGAAGCCGGATCTCGGGATGCTGAAGAGTACGGCCCTCTTCCCTGAGGGCCGCGATGCGCGCCCGAACGGCCGGAAACAGTTCCTCCGGATCGGGCGCCGCGGGCAGAACGGCCGCCCGGTCGGCCAGCAGACCGAGCAGGACGTCGGAGAACAGCCCGGTGGCACGGACCGGGTCGTTGGCCGCCGCCCTCCCCCGCCCGGCGGCGCGCAGCACGGTCTGCCGGTGCACGTGGTCGGGCCGGCCCACGGGCAGGGCGTCGGCGGGCAGTGCCTCCCGGAAGGCGAGGTCTTCCTCGAAGGTCTCGCAGGCGTCCACGATCCACATCTGCTCGCGCAGACCGGGCACGGCGTCGCCCGCGTACCGGGCGAGGGCGGAGTCCAGGTCGATGCCCACCTTGTCGTCGACGCCCGCGTCCGCGCAGAACAGCCGGAGCCGCCCGGCCCGGTCCAGCACACCGTGCCCACCCCACCACACCCACAGCAGGTCGCCCTGCGCCGGGGACAGTTCGCGGACGAGCACCCGGCGCAGCGTCGCCCGGTCCGCACCCCCGTACGGAACGTGTGGGTCGTACGACGGCAACGGGGCCAGGTGCAGGCGCAGTTGCCGCCCCGGCACCCCGGCGTCCCGCAGCAGCCGCCAGAACCGTACGGCGTCCCGGGCCGGCCCGGGCAGCCGCCAGGTGTCCCCGGCCTCGTACGCCTCGATCCCGACGACGAGGGCGTGCACCCGGGCCGGATCGACGGACGGCATCGGCCCGGTCACGGCAGCCGGTCCACGATATGGCGGTACACGGCGGGGTTCGTCCAGTAGGCGCTGTGCGCGGCGGGGAACGGCTGGCCGCTGTCGACGGCGACATCGGTGACGCGGCCCGGGAAGAGGGCCGCGCCGAGATAGCCGAGCAGATCGCGCGGGTCGTACAGGTTCAGCCAGGCGGGGACGTGCGACGGCAGGGGCGCGGGGTGTTCGAGGGAGGGCAGGGAGCCCGACTCGTAGAGGAAGGGCCCCTGGGAGCCGGCCGTCACCAGGAGCCCGACCTGCGGCAGTGGCGCGGAGATCAGCGTGTCGAGGGCGATGATGCCGCCGAGGCTGTGGCCGACCACGGCGACGGGCGGCTCCAGGCCGGCGACGAGGGTGCGCAGACCGTCCCGGAAGGCGGCACCCCGGCTCAGGTAGCGCAGGATGTCGCCGGCGGTGGGGTGGGCGGCCTCGGTGAGGGCACGCCGACGACGCTCGACGGCGCGCGCGGCGACTGCTCCCGCCGTCCGCAGCAGGGCGGAGCGCAGCCCTCGCTCCGTGCCCCCGGGCGGTGCGCCGAGGGCCTCGGCGATCCGGTCGGTGGCGGCGTCACGGGTCTCGCCGACCGGCACGAGCGGGGAGTCGGCGTCGAGGGCGTCGGCGATGAGGCGGGCGGTCAGGGAGCGGGCGGCGAGACGGGCGAGGTCCGCCGGGTCGAGGGCGTCGGCGGCGGGGCCGAGCAGGGGGTGGGCGGCCAGGCCGGTGGCGGCGCGGGCCAGTCCGGGGCCCAACTCGGGGAGGGACGCGCCCCCTTGGGCGGCGAGTGCGGCAAGCAGCGCCCGTATGTGCTGGTGCGGCGGTACGGAGCCGGGCGGGCGTTCGACGGCCGGGCCGGACCCGGCAGCGGCCAGGGCCAGTTCGGCGTACGGGTCGGCGTAGAGGGCGGCCCATGCCGCGGTCGCCTCGTCGGTCGGGGCCGGCCCCGCCGGGCCTTCGCCGAGACCGCGCGTGGTGCCGGACAGGGGCGGCAGGCATGCCCCGTCGGCCGCGAGCGTGGCACCGTGTGCCGCTCCCCAGGAGTAGGGCACGACGCGAAGCCCGTCGCGCCGTGCGGCCAGTCCGGCCGTCACACGTCCCACCAGCGCCGAGTGGGCGGGCTCGCGAACCCCGGTCCCATGGACGAAGACGACCGCGGTCATGCGCCCCCCGTGACACGACTGTCCTTGTGAAGTCAACTTACCAGCATCACACGGAAGTTGAAGCCGGGCAAACGGACGAGGCCCGCCGCCCGGGAGCGTTCCCGGGCGGCGGGCCTTCGGCTGCCGGCGTCACATGGGCATGGGAGCGATGTCGCACTCGATGCGGCGACGCTGGCGGGCGGCCTGAAGCCAGGGGTGGTCGGTGCGCAGCACCGCGGCGAAGCCGTCCACCGCCTTGCGCTGGAGGATGTCCGCCTCGTCACCGCGCCCGAGGCCCCGCAGATCCAGGGCGAGGTTGGAGGTGCAGGACAGGGTGAGCGGGTGGTCGTCGCCCGCCACCTCGGTCAGCAACGGCAGGTTGGCGGAGTCGATCGCGCGCGCCCGCTCGAAGTCGAGCCGCGCGTACGCGGTGTTGGCCTGGCCGATGCCGACGGTGAGGGTGATGATGTGGTGCGCTCCGACGGTGTCGCTGAGCCGGCGCGCCACGTCGTCCTCCAGCTCCTGCGCGGTGTCCAGGGAACCCAGGGCCCGCTCGGTGGCGGCCAGGTTCGCCCTGGTCACCAGAGTGTGCGCATGGTCCCCGCCGAGACGCCGCACCAGCCTGCTCACGGTGGACTCGGCGAGTCGGAGGGAGCCTTCCAGGTCCCCGGCCAGACGCCGGTCGACGCAGACGTTGGTCGCCGTGGTCAGCGAGTCCATGTGCTCGTCGCCGTAGCGGGACTTGAAGTTGCGCAGGGTCTCCTCGGCGAGCTTGGCGCCCTCGGCGAGGTCTCCGTCGCGGCGGCGGCAGACTCCGAGGTCACGGGCGATGCGCAGAGTCAGGGGGTGCTTGTCACCGAGCGCGGTGAGCGCCCGGCGGTAGACGTCCTCCTGCCATTCGCGCGCCTTGGGGTACCAGCCGGCCTCACGCGTGTCGATGCCGACGCAGTGCAGGGTGTTGAGAGTGAAGAAGCTGGCGTCGCCGAGCAGCATGTCTCGCTGGCGGGCTGTCTCCTGGTCCAGCGGCAGCGCTTCCCTGAACTCCCCGCACAGTCTCAGGTCGACACCCCAGCTGTGGCTGCTGCGCAGGGTGGCGGGATCATCGGGGCCGAACAGCGAACGGGCCAGTTCGGTGGCCTCCTTGCCCAGGTCCCGCGCCTCCTTGAACCGACCCTGGTACCGGCGGGCGTCGGACATCTCGCACAGGGAGTCGATGAGCTCCTCGGGCTCGACCTGCACCCGGCGGGAGACCTCCAGCGCCTTCTCGGTGAGCGGGATCGACTCGGCGATCTGGCCGACCTGGCGCAGCAGGAACGCGAACCCCTTGGTCATCCGGATGACATAGACGTCCTCCTCGCCCGATGCGGCGAGCCAGGCGCTCCATGCCTGCCGGCCGAAGGCCGCGGCGTTCTCGTGGTCGCCCCAGTAGTAGAGGAACCACATGGTGTCGTAGACCAGGTCGCGGACATAGGGGTCGGTGCTGGTCACCGCCTGGGAGGCGAGGACGTGCGGGAGCAGCGCCTGATAGTCGCGCCACCCCTGGGAGGCTCCGTAGGAGCCCCGGTTGGCGGCGGACAGCAGCTGGTGGGCGGCGTCCCGCATCCGCTCGCGTTCCTCCTCGCTCAGCTTGGCGAGAAGCACGGTCTGGAGCAGGCGGTGCATCTGCAGGGTGCCCGCGCGCGGGTCGACCTTGATCAGTGAGAACTGGCTGAGGTCGCGGATGGCCCGGTTCAGTTTGATCGGCTCGCGCAGCATCGGATCGATCTGCGGCGTGATGTTGAGGCCTCGGCTGCTGCGCAGAATCGACCGCGGGATCGGTTCGGGGGCCATGCTGGCGCAGATGTCGAGAAGCTGACGGGCGCCCGGGTTGTTCTCCCTGATCCGTTCCAGGGAGATGTCCCAGGCGGCGGCGACGGAGACCGGATAGTCGGGACTCCGCTCGATCTCGAGGATCTCCGGGCTGCGCTGGGCGAGCAGTCCGAGGTACTCGTCGACCTCCATCCCGGTGACGCCGAGCCAGGCGCCCGCCTGTTCCACGGCGAGCGGCAGGTCGCCGAGTGCTTCGGCCAGCCGGTCGGCGTCCTCCCGGGGCAGGTCCTGGGCACGCTTCTGGAGCAGCTCGATGGACTCGTCGCGCTCGAAGACGTTCACCGGCAGCGAGGTGGCCACCCGTTCCCAGCCCCGGTTCCGGGAGGTGACGATGACCTTGCCCGGCCCGTTGTGCGGGAAGTAGCCCCGCACCGCCTCGATGTCCTCGGCGTTGTCGAAGACCAGCAGCCAGTTGTCGTACGGCGTCCCCGTGCGCAGCGCCTCCAGTACGGCGGGCACGGCGGTGTTGGCCGCCGCGGCGCCCATGCTGTCCTGACCGGACGGGGCGACGCCCAGCTGGGAGGCGAGGGAGGAGAGCGCGGCCAGGATGAGACTCTCGCGTTCGGCGGGGATCCAGCAGATGATCCGGTAGTCGCGCTGGTGGGAGTAGATGTACTCCAGGGCCAGCTGGGACTTGCCGACGCCGCCGAGGCCGTGCAGGGCGTTGGGCAGCACGGCGGCGGTGTCCTGGGCGGCGAGCTGCTCCTCCACGGCCCTCAGCAGCGCCTGGCGGCCGACGAACGAGGTGTTACGCATGGGGACGTTCACCAGTAGGGCCGGCGTTGCGGTCGTGGTGCTCTGCATGAGCGGCTCTGCCTCCGGGGTCTCTTGTCGGTGCGCGCCGGCCGTCGGAGACGACACGGACTCTCCAGTCAGATCGGAAATTTCCGAATCGGGGTCACTGCCCGCTGGGCTGGATGGAGTCGTTTCGCCCGGGTTATTCACCTCTGGGGGTGGCTGGGCGGGCGTACTGTTCTCCACCGGTACGGCTGCAGCGGGCGCGTTCCTGGTCAGATTCGGTTCGATGCGCCTGGCCCGCTCGGAGTAGGGCCCCGAAAGGGCTCGCATCACCGCCAGTTCGCTGCGGACCCAGCCCCCTTCGGAGGGGTCGGGCAGCCTGGTCCGCAGCGGGTCGTGCAGGGCGGCACGGAGCGCGACGCCGCGCTCCCCGGCAGCGGGCAGCTCGCCCACCACGCTGACGGTGCGGGCGAGCTGGCTGCGCGTGGTGGTCGCGAGCAGCGCCTCTCGGACGCCATCGGCGAACTCGGGGCGCCCCTGACCCGCGCCCTCCCAGTCGATCAGACCGCCCATGAGGATTTCGGCGAGGTGATCGGGACCGGTCTCCGGCATGACGCGTCGCCGCAGCTGCTCGACGAGGTCGAAGTCGAAGGGGATGGCGGCCAGTTCGGTGGCGAGCCGGCGGGCGGAGGGGGTGGCGAGGCTGAAGAAGCGTCGTACGGCGGTGGTGGCGGCGCGCGGGAGGCGCGGGGCACGCAGACCGGGAGCGGGCGCGCCCTTGCTCAGGGCTCCTGCCAGCACCACGGGCAGCGAACGCCGCACGCCGCGCCCGCCGGTGACCAGATCGGACCAGGCCGCGAGGGAGGCGGGTTTCAGAGAGAGCACCGGGACGGCGACGGAGCCGTCGCCCGCGTCGGGCAGGGGCCGCATCGGGTCGGGGCCGCCCGGCGGCGCCCAGTGTCCGAGGCTGTCGTTGGGGGCGCCGAAACCTCCGGCCTCCAGGACGACCGGGTACGGGTAGAGCGAGCTCCGGTGGCGCAGATGCGGCGGCAGCAGATGGACGAGGGCGGTGGGGCCGGCGTGGGCGAGGCGGCCGAGGAGTTCGTCGGCGGCGGTGGCGGCCCAGCCGTGGGCGAGTCCGTCGGTGACGACGAGGAAGATCCGGGTGCCCCGGCCGTCGAGCAGTTCGGCGGGGTCGATGACGGCCCGTCCGGTGGGCCAGCGCAGGGTGGCGGTGCCGGTGCGGGGGACGGTGGCCCGCAGCGTGCGCACGCTGCGGAAGGCCCCGCTGTGCTCGGCGGCCCGGGCCAGGCGTGCGGCGCTCTCCTCCCAGATCCGCATCGTGGGCGCGTCGTCGAGCAGCAGCACCAGATCGAAGGCGGAGACCCGGGCGGGCCGCAGGAACGGCATCCACAGTCCGTCGACGAGGCCCTGTTCGGCGGTGGTCTCCTCGTCCAGCTCCAGGCTGTCGCGGGACGGGATGCGGCGGGCCAGGTGGTGCAGGGCGCGGGCGAGCAGGGCCGTGACGCGGCCGGGGCCGGACGGATCGGGTTCGGCCCGGGGCAGCAGCGGTGGCCCGAGGTGCAGGGTGGAGCGGCCTGCGGGGTGGGGTAAGAAACGGCCTGCGGCCTGGGTACCGGTTGGGTCGCCGGTGCGGGTCGGCGCGGCGGCGGCGCGGCTCGCCGGTGACGGCTCGAGGGGAGCGTCCTCGTCGTCGGCCGCAGGCGGATCCTGGGGTGCGTCGTCGGCCGCCGGCGGATCCTGGGGCGCGTCGTCGGCCGCCGGCGGCGGGGGCCGCAGTTCAGCGTCGGCGTCCTGCGGGCCCGCGGCCTCCACGGCCGCGGAGGGCGGCGCCTCCTGGGCCGCGTCGCCTGGACCGCCGTACCGGCTCCGGTGGGCGGCGAGCCACACCGCGTCGGCGAACTCCTGCCAGCGCGGTACGAAGTGATCGGGAGCGGCCGGGAGCCGGTCTCCGTGCTCGCTCGCCAGCACGGAGGGCTCGGGGTACACCGAAGGAGGCGACGACGATCCCGATGCGGGATCCCCGTCGCCCGGTCCGGATGCGCGCTCCCGGGTCATCAGCGGCCCTTCGCGAGGTCGCGGAGCAGCAGTTCGACGAGCTTACGCCCGTCACCGTCAGCCTGAAAACCACCCGCAGTAGTCATCTGGACAGCGTTCAGCAACTGGTCGAGGGAGTGCACGCCACCCGCCTGGACCCGCTGAACGAACAGGTCGACGAGGTCTTCGGTGCCGCGCGGCCTGAGCCCCAAGTGCCCTTCCACCATGGCCAGTAGTTGCTCCCGGGTGGGGGTGTGCATCTCCATCGGCAGGCAGCGGCGCCGGAAGGCGGCGGGGAATTCCCGCTCCCCGTTGCTGGTGATCACCACGACCGGGAACTCCCGGCACTCGACCCGCCCGTTCCGCACCGCGGCCCGGCCTCCCGGGTCGCTGGTGTGCACGCTCGCCGCGTCGGCGGCGTCACGTACCAGCTCCGGAACCTCATAGCTTCCATTCTCAAGAACGTGCAGCAGGTCGTTCGGCAGGTCGATGTCGCTTTTGTCGAGCTCGTCGACGAGCAGCACCCGGGGCCGTTCATAGGGCAGCAGGGCAGTGCCCAGCGGTCCCAGTGTAATGAACTCCCCGATTACCGGCGCAAGTTGACGATCCCTTGACAGAGGCGCCGGGTTGACGGTCTGTTCGCCGTCTTCGTACACCTGCTCCACCTGTGCCGCCTCGCGCAGTCCCGCCTGCCAGGCGGCGATGGCCTGGGCACGGCCCATGGCGTCATGGACGTACAGGCCGTCGCGCAGGCTGGTACGGCTCACGATGTTCCATTCGAGCACCCGGCCGAGCCCCATCTCACGCGAGATCAGATAGGCGAGCGTCGACTTGCCGACGCCAGGAGGGCCGGTGATCAGCAGCGGGCGGCGCAACAGCAGGGCGGCGTTGACCGTCTCGATCTGCTCCTCGTCGAGCTGGGGTGTGAGGCCGCCGGGCCCCAGGCGGCGCATCGCGGCCTCGGCGTCGTCCGCGGGTGAGGCCTCGGCCGGGCCGCCCCGGAACCTCCGCCAGGGCGGCGGGTCCGGCAGCACGGGCGGGGCGTCCTGCGGGCGTCCGGTGGCTCGGAAGACCCGCCAGTCGTCCTCGGTCGTCCGTTCCTGTGCGCTCATGCCGAAGCCTCCTAGCTCAGCTGGCGAGATCGCCGGGGTCGGTGGTCTGGAAGTCGACGACTCGCGTGGGGTCGTCCCACAGGAATCCGACGTTCCGGGCCAGGTACTGGACCGCGTCCTCCGCGCCGCTCTCGGCGTTCAGACGCATGCGGTGAATGACGGAAGGAAGCTGCATGGGCATCGCGACGGCCGCGAAGACCGCGGTCACCACTTCGCGCCTCTCCTCTGTGAACACACCTCTGCGGTCCCAGACGGCCAGCCCGATCCCCTCCGCTATCGCCGCTTTGAGCGCCGCCAGGGCCGGCCCTCCGGTCGGCGCGTCCAACAGCACTGCCGTACTTCTTGATTCCCCGGCGAGCGCGATCTGCCACGCGCGCGGCCGCCGGGCGTCCGCCTCTCTCCAGGCATGCACCGTGACCCCATGCTGCTTCAGAGCGGCCCAGCGCCGCTGCCACTGCTGCCGGACCACGGCGTTGTCCGTACGCATGCGTTCAAGGCTGCGTAGATGAACCCCGTACCTCAGGCCGAGCGGGGTGGGCTCACCGTCGCCGATGGCGAACGTCAATCCCGCCACATCGTGGTTCATCAGATCGTACGGAAGGAGGAACTCTATGTACGCAGGCGGCTCCCGGAGCCCGCTCGGGTCCGGCTCGCGCGGCGCCAGCCAGAGTCGGGTGCCGTGCCGGAGGGCCTCGTCCACCGCTCGGCCGAGTTCGGGCAGGGGGATCGTGCGGGGCTCGCCGGGGCGGGGGTCCCAGCGGCCGGGGGTCGCGTTCGTCCAGGTCCGCACGACCACGTCCGTGCTGCCGTCCTGGGCAGGTTCGACGGCGACGACAAGGGTGCGGGGCGTGTCGGGTGACCACACCACCGCGGCGCGTCTGTCCCGGCGCTTCGCCAGCTCCGCCGTGAGGCCGGCGCGTCCGGCCCAGTCGTCGGCCCACGCGGTCAGCGCGAGACGGTGATCGACGGTCCGGGCCAGACCGGCCGCGTGGTCGAGGAGGAGGACGGCCGGCGGCAGGCCGTCCTCCTGCACGTTCCATTCGAGCAGGTGCGCGAAGAGTTGCTCGGGGGTGAGTCCGTCGGGCAGGTCGAGGCCCACGAGTTCCTCGGCCAGCCCATCCCGTAAGCGTGCGGCGGGCAGGTCACCGCGGGAGAGCGCGACGCGGGCGCTCTTCTCCTCCTCCTTGGACAGCGGTCCGGCCAGGACCGGGGCCGGAGCGATCAGCCGGTCGACTTCGTCTCCGGCCGGGGCGCCTTCCAGGATGCGGACCACCCCGACAAGTACGTGTTCTCCGCCCGCCACGCTCAACGCGGCGGTCACCAGACTCACCACATCCTCACGGAGCCTGACACCGCGTATGTCCACCTGCCGGTGGAGCTGGCCTCCCAGCAGACCGGCGAACTGCACCCGGCTCGGCGCGTCCTCCACGCAGCTCAGCTCGCAGAGGACCTCGGTGAGCTGTAACAGCAGCTCGAATTCCGCTCGATGTGTGGACTCGCCGCCGGACCCGCCGGGCGCCGCACCTGTCTGCACCGACTTTCCCCCTGAGTCGGTTCACCTGCATAGACCGACCAGCGAAGTTAGCACGGCAACCAACGGTTCACCAGGGACTGTTGGGAAGCCACGGCTCACAACCGCGGGTCCACCGGCTCCGACTCCAGGGCCAGTACACCGAACACCGCCTCGTGCACCCGCCACAGCGGTTCGCCGTCGGCCAGCCGGTCCAGGGCCTCCAGGCCCAGGGCGTACTCGCGGATCGCCAGGGACCGCTTGTGGTTGAGGAACCGCGAGCGCAGGCGGGCCAGGTTCTCCGGGCGGGTGTACTCGGGGCCGTAGATGATCCGCAGGTACTCGCGGCCGCGGCACTTGATGCCGGGCTGGACGAGACGGCCCTGGGGGTCGCGGACGAGTGCGCCGATGGGCTTGACGACCATGCCCTCGCCGCCGCGGCCGGTCATCTCCAGCCACCAGTCGACGCCGGCCCGGACGGATTCCGGGTCGGCGGTGTCGACGTACAGCCGCCGGGTGGTCCGGAGCAGGCCGCTGCCGTCGTGCTCGACGAGCCGGTCGAGCAGGGCGAGCTGCTCGTCGTGGGGCAGGGCCGTGAGGCTGCGGCCCTGGACGGCGAGGATCTGGAACGGCGCCAGGTGCACGCCGTCCAGGCCGTCCGTGGTCCAGCAGTAGCGGCGGTACGCCTCGGTGAACGCGGCGGCGTCGGCGGACCGTTCGCGGGTGCGGGCCAGCAGGCCGGTCACGTCCACGCCCCGCGCGGCGGCGCCCTCCAGCGCGGCCCGTGCTCCCGGGAGCACCGCGCCGGAGGCGGCACCCACGGCGGCGTACTGCGACCGCAGCAGCCCGGACGCCTTCAGCGACCAGGGCATCAGTTCGGCGTCCAGCAGCAGCCAGTCGGTGGCCAGTTCGTCCCAGAGGCCGGCCTCGCCGATCGCGGTGCGCAGCCGGTCGAGGATCTCCGAGGTGAGGGCGTCGTCGTCGAGGAACGGGCGGCCGGTGCGGGTGTAGAGGGACCCGGTGGGGCCTCCCCCACTCTCGGCTGCGCTCGAGCGGGAGGTACCCCCACCGCCGAAGCGCCTGCGGGCCGTCTCCGCGTCACGGCACACCAGGGCCACCGCCCGCGATCCCATGTGCTTCTCCTCGCACACGACCCGCTCGACACCGTCCGCCGCGTACTGCGCGAAGGCCTCCACCGGGTGCTCCAGGTAGCCGTCGACCTTGCTGGTCGCCGTCGGGGCCATGGTGGGCGGGAGGTACGGCAGCAGGCGCGGGTCCACCGCGAAGCGGCTCATGACCTCGAGGGCCGCCGCCGCGTTCTCCTCGCGGATCGAGATCCGGCCCTGGTGCCGGGTCTCCACGACCCGGCGGCCGTGCACGTCCGCCAGGTCCAGCGGACGGCCGTCGTGCCCGCCGGGGGCCTCGCTGCGCAGCGGCTTCACCGGCTCGTACCAGACGCGCTCCGCCGCTACGTCGACCAGCTCGCGCTCCGGCCAGCGCAGCGCGGTGAGCTTGCCGCCGAAGACGGCGCCGGTGTCCAGGCAGATGGTGTTGTTGAGCCAGGTGGCCTCCGGGACGGGGGTGTGGCCGTAGACGACGGCGGCCCGGCCCCGGTAGTCCTCCGCCCACGGGTAGCGCACCGGCAGCCCGAACTCGTCGGTCTCCCCGGTGGTGTCGCCGTACAGGGCGTGGCTGCGGACCCGGCCGGAGGTGCGGCCGTGGTACTTCTCGGGCAGCCCGGCGTGGCAGACGACCAGCCGGCCGCCGTCGAGGACGTAGTGGCTGACGAGGCCGTCGAGGAACTCCCGTACCTCGGCGACGAACTCCTCGCTCTCGCCCGCCATCTGCTCGATGGTCTCGGCGAGGCCGTGGGTGTGCTGGACCTTGCGGCCGCGCAGGTGACGGCCGTACTTGTTCTCGTGGTTGCCGGGCACGCACAGGGCGTTGCCGGACTTCACCATCGCCATGACGCGGCGCAGCACGCCCGGGCTGTCGGGGCCGCGGTCGACCAGGTCGCCGACGAAGACCGCGGTACGGCCCTCGGGGTGGACCCCGTCGGTGTAGCCCAGCTTGCCGAGCAGCGACTCCAGTTCGGCGGCGCAGCCGTGGATGTCGCCGACGATGTCGAAGGGGCCGGTGAGGTGGGTCAGGTCGTTGAAGCGCCTCTCGGTGACGATCGTGGCGTGCTCGACCTCGTCGACGCCCCGCAGGACGTGCACCTTGCGGAAACCCTCGCGCTCCAGGTGCCTGAGGGATCGGCGCAGTTCCCGGGTGTGGCGCTGGATGACGCGGCGGGGCATGTCGGCGCGGTCGGTGCGGCCCGCGTTGCGCTCGGCGCACACCTCCTCGGGCACGTCGAGCACGATGGCTATCGGCAGGACGGCGTACTGCCTGGCCAGGTCGATCAGCTGGCGGCGGGCGTCGGGCTGCACGCTGGTCGCGTCCACGACCGTGCGGCGTCCGGCGGCGAGGCGCTTGCCCGCGATGTAGTGCAGGACGTCGAAGGCGTCCTTGGTGGCGCCCTGGTCGTTCTCGTCGTCCGAGACGAGGCCGCGGCAGAAGTCGGACGAGATGATCTCCGTGGGCTTGAAGTGCCTGCGGGCGAAGGTGGACTTGCCGGAGCCGGAGGCGCCGACGAGCACCACCAGGGAGAGGTCGGTGACGGGCAGGACCCGTCCCTCGCGTACGTCGGTCATGCCGCCTTCGCCTCCTTCGGGGTGGTCAGGGTGAACACGGCCATCTGGGTGGGCGGCCCCACCTCGGGGTCGTCGGGGCCGACGGGCAGGAACGCTGCCGTGTATCCATGGCGTTCGGCCACCGAATCCGCCCAGGACCGGAACTCCGCCCGGGTCCACTCGAAGCGGTGGTCGCCGTGCCGGGCGTGGCCGGCCGGGAGGCTCTCCCAGCGCACGTTGTACTCGACGTTCGGGGTCGTCACGAGGACCGTGCGCGGGCGGGCCGAGCCGAACACGGCGTACTCCAGGGCCGGCAGCCGGGGCAGGTCGAGGTGCTCGATGACCTCGCTGAGCACGGCGGCGTCGTAGCCCTTGATCCGGCGGTCGGTGTAGGCGAGCGAGCCCTGGAAGAGCTTGACGCGCGCGGCCTGCCGCTCCCCCATGCGGTCCAGCTTGAGCCGCCGGGAGGCGATGGTGAGCGCCCGCATCGAGACGTCCACGCCCACGATCTCGGTGAACGCCGGGTCCTTGAGCAGGCTCTGCACCAGCTGGCCCTGGCCGCAGCCAAGATCCAGGACCCGGGCGGCCCCGGACGCCTTGAGCGCGGCGGTGACGGCCTCCCGGCGCTGTACGGCCAGCGGGGTCGGCCGTTCCTCGGTCTCGGTCTCCGCCTCGACCGCGTTGTCGATCTCCTCGACCTCGCTGTCGTCCGTCTCGGCCAGGCGCACCAGTTCCAGGCGCTCCGTCGCGGCACGGGTCAGCGACCAGCGGCGTGCCAGGTAGCGGCTGGTGATCAGTTTCTGCTCCGGGTGGCCGGGCAGCCAGCCCTCACCGGCGCGCAGCAGCTTGTCGACCTCGTCGGGGGCGACCCAGTAGTGCTTGGCGTCGTCCAGGACCGGGAGCAGGACGTAGAGGTGGCGCAGGGCCTCGGCGAGGGTACGGTCCGTGGACTCCAGTTCGAGTCGGACGTAGCGGGAGTCGCCCCACTGCGGGAACTCGGTGTCCAGCGGCACGGGTTCGGCGGTGACGGTCCAGCCGAGCGGCTCGAACAGGCCGCGTACGAGGTCGGGGCCACCGCGGGCGGGCAGTGCCGGCACCTCGATACGCAACGGCCGGGGTGCGGCGGGCAGTTCGGGCCGGGCGTTGCAGACGCCCTTCATCGCGCTGGAGAAGACGCTGCTCAGCGCCACGGCGAGGAGGGAGGAGGCGGCGTACGGGCGGTCGTTGACGTACTGCGCGAGTGCCGCGTCCGGGGCGCCGCCCCGGCCCTTGCCCTTGCCGCGCCTGACCAGCGCCACGGCGTCCACCTCCAGCAGCAGCGCCGCCGTGCAGCGCTCGGCGTCCGCCTCGGGGTAGAGGACGTGGGCCGTGCCGTAGGAGGTGGAGAACACCTGCGCCTTCTCGGGATGCTTGTGCAGCAGGTAGCCGAGATCGGTGGCGGGGCGTTCCGGAGTGCCGGTCGTGGTGATGGTCAGAAACACGATGGTGAGCCTCGAAGTAGGGGCTGAACTGCGGATCCACTCACCGTACAGAGGGAACATCGGCAGCATCCGGGAATTTTCGCTAGCCTCCGGTCGACCGGGCGTTCGAGGGAGGATGTGCGACTGTGGGCACCATCGACACCAGCAAGCCCCATTCGGCGCGGATGTACGACTACTTTCTCGGTGGGAAGGACAACTATCCGGTCGACGTGGCGGCGGCCGAGCAGGTGACCTCGCACTTCCCGGCCGTGAGCGCGATGGCGCGGACCAATCGCGCCTTCATGCACCGCGCCTCCCGGTTACTGGCCGAGCGGGGCATCCGCCAGTTCCTCGACATCGGGACCGGCATCCCGACCGAGCCGAACCTGCACCAGATCGTCCAGGGGATCGCCCCCGACGCCCGGGTGGTCTACGCGGACAACGACCCGATCGTTCTCCGCCACGCCGAGGCTCTGCTGCACAGCGCGCCGGAGGGAAGGACCGCCTATGTCCAGGCCGATGTGCGGGACCCCGGAAAGATCATCGCGACGGCCCGGGAGACCCTCGACTTCAGCCGGCCGGTCGCACTGTCCCTCGTGGCCCTGCTGCACCTGGTCGCGGACGAGGACGAGCCCCGCCGGATCGTGCGCGAGCTGCTCGAACCCCTGGTTTCCGGAAGCCACTTGACGCTGTCCCACGCGACAGGGGACTTCGACCCGGAGACCTGGGAGCGGGTCGTCGAGGTGTACCGCAAGGGCGGCACGGCGGCACAGGTGCGCGGCCTCGGAGAGTTCTCGGAGTTCTTCACCGGCCTGGAGCTGGTGGACCCCGGTGTGGTCCTGGCCGCACGGTGGCACCCCGAGCTCGGCGAATCGCCGGGAGGGGACGGAGGCGAGGAGATCCCCCTCTACGTGGCGGTCGCCCGCAAGCCCTGACCGGGGCCCGGCGGATCGCGCTCCACGGCCCGATCCGCCGGACGGCCGAGGTGCCGTGCCGGCCTTGGAGCCTGTTGCCGGACCAGGGTCGGCCGCGCACTGACCATCAGGAGTTGGGGTCACCAATGGGTCGACCGGTTTGGCTGACTGGGGAGGGCGCATGGTTCGGGGCCGTTTGCTGCGTTTGAGGGTTGCCGGGTTGGTGTGTGTTCTCGCTGCTGGGGCCGGGTGCTCGGGAGAGGAAGCGTCGACTCCGGGGGCGGCAATGTCTGACGAGGCTCGGTCCTACCTGTCCACCGCGTTGACCGTCATGGAGGACAACGCACTCCGCCGCGATGATGTCGACTGGGCTGAGGTACGGCGAAGAGCGATCAACGAAGCGGGCAGCGCGCAGCGTCCTGGCGATACCTATCGGGCCATTGAGGCGGCCCTGGGCAGATTGGGAGACGGGCACAGCGGCTTCTACGACCCGAAGAGGGCGAAAGAGCTGCACGGGGACGAGCAGATCCGCAACCCTGTGGAAGGGCGGGCGTTGGCCGGCCGGATGGGGTATCTGTCGCTCCCCGGCGTCCAGGGATCTGAGACGGTCATCCAGCAGTACGTGCGGGAGGGGCGAGATGCCGTGGCAAAGGCCAGTCGTCCGAACACCTGCGGCTGGGTGATCGACCTGCGCCGCAACCGCGGTGGCAACATGTGGCCGATGCTTGCCGTCGTGGGACCGATCCTCGGTGACGGCGACGTCGGGTCGTTCGTCGATGCGGACGGCAAAAGGACGGTGTGGTCCATCGAGCAAGGCAGCCCTCGTCTGGACGGGGAATCCACCGGCTGGGGAACGAGTCCTCCCGTTGGCGGCGGATCCGCCCCTGTCGCGGTGCTCACCAGCCGTTCCACTGCAAGTTCCGGGGAGGCGGTGACTGTGGCGTTCCGCGGGCGCCCTGATACGCGCTCCTTCGGCGAGGACACCACAGGCGTCCCCACCGGCAACGCTCAGCATCGACTGTCCGACGGGGCGATCCTCAACCTGACGGAGGTGATGGATGCCGACCGCACGGGGCGTGCCTACGACAGCCCCATTCCGCCTGACCAGCCAGTCGTCGCCAACCTCGGGCGCGGGGGAAGCAAGGATCACGTCTTGGAAGCGGCAACGCAATGGTTGTCCGAGCAGCCCGGCTGCGCGTAGGCGAGAGCCTGGTCAAGCGACAGTCCCCTCGTACTGCCGGTCATCGACGAGGGCGACGTTGGCCAAGAAGCCGTCCTCGCTGGGCGAGAACAGCGCCGCCCGCAGAGCCTCCCAAGCACCGTCTGCCGAGAAGTCGGTACGCACGACGAGGGCTTCCAACGTGCAGGGGAACTGGCTCATTACGTGGACAGTACCGCTGACCCGGCGAATCAACCCGGTAGCAGCAGATATTGACGGCTAGGCCTCACGGCTGTTCTTCAGCTGAACCGGAATAGAGGGTGCCTCATGAGGTGGGGCGGACGAGTCGTTCGCGGGACAGCAGCCGTCCCTACCGCGGCGCGGTTCGTGCTGTTCCGGACAAGGGGTCCCACATGACCACGCGGCTTCCTCGCTGCCTCCGCGGCGAGTGCAGGTGGGCTGACGAGCGAGGCACGGAGAAGAATCTTGGGTTGGAGGGCAGCACTTTGGCTGTCTCGCTCGATCTGGTGATGTGAAAGTCGCTTGGGGAAGTTGGATGGGATGGCTCGGCTGGCTGTGGCCGCTGGCAGTGGAGCCCGGCACCTGGGTCGTGCTGTGTCTGATCGCCGCTGTGGCGGCCGTCGAATCAGCCTTGGCTGAACGGCAGCGCAGGACCACGCTGCTGGCGCTCGTGCGTCATGCGCCCTCAGGCACGGTGGTCGTACAGGAGGAGGGCAGGGGCGGACCGGGAATGAGAGTCCAGATCGGCAACCCGTCACAGGTGGAGCGGAACGAGGAAAGCGGGTGACCCAGTCGAGCATCACGAAGGACACCGCAGACCAAGTCGCGGCCCTATGGGACCGGGAGGCCGAGGGACTTGTCCGATACACCACTGTGATCACCAACAACACCGCAGAAGCGGGTGACCTGGTCAGCCGAGCCTTCGAGGCGGCCGCACTGGCCTGGTCCACGGTCGGACCGCGCGAACCGGAGGCGCAGCGAGCATGGTTACGCCGGACAAGCAAGAACATGTGGATCGACGGCATCCGGCGCTCCGAGAATCTCAGCAGGCTTCAGCCCGCACTAGCCGCGCGCTACCACCGTGCTGCGCTTGACCCGGCAGATCTGGCTCTGTTGCGGCTGGCGGCGGATCACTGCCTACGCGTGATCAACGGACTACCGACAGCACGCAGGCGCATCGCCGTGCTGTACTTCTTGGAGGAGCACACTCAGTCGGCAATCGCCGAACTCCTTGAGATAGCGCCGTCCGGCGTCCGTAAGCACGTGTCCGAGGCCCGCCGAAGACTCCGAGAAGAGCTCGGGCCCTTCGTGGATGACCGGCACAAGGCGCCCACTGGACTGCGAAAGGAGGCGCGCGCATGAGCAACCAGTCCCAGCACGGCCGCTCCAACGAGCTGGACGCGGGTATCGGCCACGCCCTGCAGCAAGCCGAGTCCGCCGTCAGGGTGGATACAGCCGACCTCGACAGTCGGCGTGAGGCGTTGCTCGACTGGATGACACAGCGTGTGGAGAGGGATCCCGAGTCGCCTCCCGACGGAGCGCAGTCAGGGTCAGCCCAGAAACCGGGCGAGGAGTTGGCAGTTTCCGAAGGCATCCGGACACGCTCTCCCCTTCGGCCAGGCGCGTCAGGTCGGGTGCTTGTCGTGGACGACAACAGAGTCATCCGGCAGCTGATCAGGGTCAATCTCGAGCTGGAGGGGTTCGAGGTCGAATCTGCCGCGGATGGTGCGGAGTGCCTGGAGGTCGTCCATCACGTAAGGCCCGACCTCGTGCTCCTCGACGTCGTGATGCCCCGGCTGGACGGGCTACGCACTGCTGCCCTGCTGCGGGCCGATCCCCGTACCCGTGATCTTCCCATCGCCATCGTCAGCGCCTGTACGCAGCACGAGGTCGAGGCCGGTCTCAAGGTCGGTGTCGACGCGTTCCTGGGCAAACCCTTCGACCCCCGCGAACTCGTCACCCTGGTACGACGATTCACCAGGCCGCAGGGGGATCGCGCCGGGAACCCCGAGCACTCAGAAGCCCAACACGCTCAGCACTCAGAGAGGGCCGCGGTTTCTCACGGCCGAAGCCGGTGAGGCCCATCGGGCCGCGCCCACGCCGTGGACACGTCAACGTTCAGAACAGCGTCACGGTGACGCTGTTCTGAACGCTCACTGTCGCTGCCGCCAGGCCCACGTCCGGCACTTCGGCGAGCAGTGGACAGCCCTCGCCGGATGCTCCACTCCCGGCGTCTACCGCGCCCCGCACGACAGACACTCCGCCGTATCCAGGCTCTTCCGCAGGGCCGTCACTCTCGCCCGGCCCCGGCGGGCCTGACGCTACGACAGCTGCGACTGCACCTGCGAGGAGATCAGCTCCAGGTGGTCGAGGTCGTCCAGGTCGAGGATCTGGAGGTAGATCCGCTGGGCGCCGATCTCGGCGTAGCGGCCGATCTTGTCGACGACCTCGGACGGGGAGCCGGCCAGCCCGTTGAGCTTCAGCTCGTCGGCCTCGCGGCCGATCGCGGCGGCCCGGCGGGCGACCTCCGCCTCGTCCCGGCCGACGCAGACGACGAGGGCGTTGGAGTAGGTCAGGTCGTCGCCGTCGCGGCCGGCCTCCTCGGCGGCGGCGCGTACCCGGCCGAACTGGCGCTCGCTGTCCTCGACGGAGGCGAAGGGCATGTTGAACTCGTCGGCGTACCGCGCGGCCAGCCGCGGGGTGCGGGTGGCGCCGTGACCGCCGACGAGCACGGGAATCTTCTGCTGCGCGGGCTTGGGCAGCGCGGGAGAGTCCGTGAGGTCGTAGTGGGTGCCGTGGAAGTCGAAGGTCTTGCCGACTTCCGTCGACCAGAGGCCGGTGACGATCTCCAGCTGTTCCTCGAGGCGGGCGAACTTCTCCTTGGGGAACGGGATGCCGTAGGCCTTGTGCTCCTCCTCGAACCAGCCGGCGCCGAGGCCGAGTTCGACGCGGCCGCCGGACATCTGGTCGACCTGGGCGACCTGGATGGCGAGCACGCCGGGCAGCCGGAAGGTGCCGGCGGTCATCAGGGTGCCGAGCCGGATCCGCTTGGTCTCACGGGCGAGTCCGGCCAGGGTGAGCCAGGCGTCGGTGGGGCCGGGGAGGCCGTCGCCGCCGCCCATACGGAGGTAGTGGTCCGACCGGAAAAAGGCGTCGAAGCCGAGGTCCTCGGTGGCCTTGGCGACGGCGAGCAGCGTGTCATAGGTGGCCCCCTGCTGGGGCTCGGTGAAGATGCGGAGATCCATGCTTCCATCCTGCACGCCGCGGTGCGGGGCGACGAGGTCGGTCCCCTGTCCCCCGCGCGCCCCGGTCGGGTGAAATTACGTCCATACCGCTGCTCCCGCCTGACCGGGCCAGTGACCGGCCCCGGTGGTGATCGTTGGCTCGGGCGGAGCCGGAGCCCCCGGCTTCCGCACCGGCCGCCGACCGCCGGGGCGTCACCCGCGTCGGCCTCTCCGGGGGCCATGGGCCGAGGAGGCCGTCATGTCCGAAGAGACCGTGCCGCAGCAGGGCGGTACCGGGCAGCCGAAAGGGCTGTTGCAGCAGATGGAGGAGCTGATGGCGGCGTTGAACGCGGATCTGTCGGCGTTGGACGCGGATCTTCAGGCAGCGGGGGATGGCGGCCGGGGGGCCGACGAAGAGGGTTCAGCGGGCTGAGGGCTGGAGGGGGCTGGGGGCTGGGGGCTGGGGGCTGGGGGCTGGGGGCTGGGGGCTGGGGGCTGGGGGCTGGGGGCTGGGGGCTGGGGGCTGGGGCAACGCCCTCAAGGGGCGCGGGGAACTGCGCGAAGAACCCCCACCGGCCCGCACCCGGACGACAACCGCCTGGCCTAGCCCGCCTCCCGCTCCGGTACCACCTGTTCGCGGTCCGCGAGCCTGCGGAGCATTTCGAGGACGCGGTCGCGGGACTCGTCCGCCGCGTCGATGGCCTCCATGCACTGCCAGTACGTGCCCTCGTCGTCCGCGGCGCAGGCGAGGCCGACGAGGGCGATGCCGACCTCGCCGAGGAGGCCGCCGAGGAACATCAGGGTGTGGCGGGCGTCGCCCAACTCGGTGAGCTGGCCCGCCCGCAGCTCACCGGGGGCCAGTTCGGGCGGGTCGAGGACGCCGCAGCCCCGGCCCGCCAACTCCGTCAATCCCAGTGCCTCGCCGCGCAGTTCGGGCGGTCCGGCGACCGCGAGGCGGCTGCCTATCGCCTGCGCGAGGGCCTGTGCCTGCCACACCTCGGCCAGGATCTCCCGCTGGTCGCCGCCCGCGGCCAGGGACCGCCTGCTCGTCACGATGAGCCGCACCGCGTCCATGCGCTGCCCCCGTCTTGTCCGACGCGCTTCGCGCGTCCGCCTGCCCGAACTCACTGATTCACTACCCAGAGTGAAGTGGCCTGAGACGAAAAGCCAGAGGAAGACGGAAATTAGCGGACAACAATTCGGATTCGGGCCGCATTTTGGTTACGTAGCGTACAAGCGGACTTTGCTACTCCTGGGCCGGGAACCTCCCCTCGTTCCGGTCGATCTTCGCGTTCAGCGCGGCCAGCGGGTCGATGCCGAGCACCTCGCAGAGCTGGAGCAGATACGCGAGCACGTCGGCGACCTCGTCGGTGACGCGGTGCGCGGTGTCGGGGTCGGTCATGACGCGGGCCGACTCATCTGGGGTCAACCACTGGAAGATCTCGACCAGTTCGGAGGCCTCCACGCTGAGCGCGGCGACCAGGTTCTTGGGGGTGTGGTACTGCTGCCAGTTCCGCGCGGCCGCGAAATCGGCCAGGCGGCGTTGCAGTCCGGCCACGTCCAGGGGATCAGTCACGGTCCAGGTGTACCACCGTGACCCCCTCCGTCCCGGCGGCCCACGAGGCGTCGCTGACCGCGCCGACGAGCCGGATGTGCCCCCGCTCGCACATCCGGGCCGCCAGCCGCAGCAGTTCCAGCCGCTGCCGTCCGTCCAGGCCCCGGTCGAAGCCGTCGGCGAGGACGGTGAGCGTCTGGAGTGCGGCGGGCACCTCGCCCGCCGGGTCGACCTCCAGCACGCCCGGTCCGGTGAGCAGGACCAACGCGAGGGCGACGTACCGCAGTTCGCCGTCCCCGAGGCGTCGCAGGTCCGTACGGAAGCCGTCGCCCCGGTCGAGCGTCGCCCGGACCGCCCCTGTCGCCGTCTCCGCCCGGGCGAGCACGTCCGCGACCGGCCCGGCGCAGCCGGCGCGTACCGCCGCGACGAACAGCGCGTGCCGTCGTCCGCACTCGCTGCGGGTGCGCCCGAGCACCTCGGCGAGATTCCCGCAGCCACCGAGCAGCCGGCCCGAGCCGGACGGTACGGGTCCGCGCATCCGGTCGGGCCGGGGGTCGCAGGCGAAGACGGAGCGCAGGGCGACGACCATCTGCTCGGCCGCGGCCAGCACCCTGCGCTGGCCGGGTGTCTTGCCTGCCACACGCAGCGGCAGCAGGGCGGTGCCTAGCCGGTCGTCCGGCAGCGGGCCGCGGGTCATCGGCGTGGGCCCGGCCGTGTGCCAGGCGGCCTGCACGGCGCGCTTCCCGGGGTCGCGCAGGGCGGTCTCCAGGAGGACGAGGCCGTCGGCCGTCAACCGCTCGCCCACGACCCGCAGTTCGGGCTCGGCCTGCACGGCCACGTCGAGCCGGACCGGGCCCGCGGGGCCGTCGGCCGTGCAGCCGATGCGAAAGCCCCGGCGGCGCTGCGCGTCGGGCCGGGCCCGCTCCGGCACACAGGCGACGGGGTCCGGGAACGCCTCGCCGAGCCCGGCACCGCCGCCGAGCCGGGCCAGGGCCTCGTACGCCCGCAGGGCGCTGGTCTTGCCGCAGCCGCTGGGGCCGGTGAGCAGGGTCAGCGGCCCGAGCGGGAACGCGGCGCGGCGGTGGGTGGTGAAGGCGGCCAGGCGCAGTTCGGTGAGGCGGGGGCGGTCGGGATGCGCAAGGGCACCGGGAGGTGCGGGCGGTACGGGCGGTGCGGGGGAAGTGGGGGGTGTGGGCGCGGGGGGCTGGGTCATATCCGGACGGTAGGGCTCCGGCGACAGGACGAACCGTTCCGTCTCCGGGGCGTTCCTACGATCGAGCTACCGTCACACCGGTCGAGCAGGCGTCACACCCCGGGAAGCCCGGCCCCCTCCATCAGCCCCGTCACCTCGGTGCCGGCCGGCGTCAGCAGGAACACGTTGCGGTCCACGCGGTGCATCCCGCTCGCCAGGCCGAAGACGACGCCCGTGCTGAAGTCGAGGACACGTTTGGCGACCTCCGTCTCCGCGCCGGTCAGGTCGAGCAGCACGGGGACACCCGCCATCAGCCGCTCGGCGACGTCCCGGGCGTCGGCGAAGACGTTCACCCGCAGGACGACGAAGCGGCGGCGCGTCTCCGTCTCGGCCTCGGGTATGGACCGGTGGCCGACGGAGGACGGCCAGGCGTCCCGGCCCCGCAGCGGCACGACCTGGGCGAGCCCCTCCCACTGTTCGTCGGTGACATCGTGGCTGTTCACCGGCATGCTCCGTCCTGGCTCGCACTGACTGTCTGCATCGGGCAATTCTTGCGCAGAGTCACCCGTTCGGCCCAACAGCGACACGCTCCGCGACCTCAATGCAGCTCACAACGGCCGGAAGGCGGCTGTGTGACGGGCGTAACTCCTCGTGATCAAGCAATGTCACACCTGCGTAACGGGGTGTTCGTACCGTCGACGGCATGACCACGACTCCCCGGCCGCAGCAGGAGACGAAGCAGGTGCGCACCGTCTGCTCGTACTGCGGTGTGGGCTGCGGCCTCGTCCTCGATGTCGGGGCGGGGCCGGACGGCCGGCGCAAGATCTTGAAGGCGTCCGGCGACAAGGCGCATCCGGCGAACGCGGGGCGCCTGTGCACCAAGGGCGCGACCACGGCCGACATGCTCGCCGCGCCCGGGCGGCTGACCGGCGCGCTGGTGCGGCACGACCGGGGCGAGGAGCCGGTCCCGGCGCCGGTGGCCGACGCGATCACCGAGACCGCGGCGCGGCTGCGGGCGATCGTCGACGAGCACGGGCCGGACGCGGTCGCCTTCTATGTCTCGGGGCAGCTGAGCCTCGAGGCGCAGTATCTGGCGAACAAGCTGGCCAAGGGGTTCGTGCGGACGAACCTGATCGAGTCGAACTCGCGGTTGTGCATGGCGAGCGCGGGCACCGGCTACAAGCTGTCGCTGGGTGCGGACGGGCCGCCCGGGTCGTACGAGGACTTCGATCAGGCGGATTGCTTTCTCGTCATCGGTTCGAACATGGCCGACTGCCATCCGATCCTCTTCCTGCGGATGATGGAGCGGGTCAAGGCGGGCGCCAAGCTGATCGTCGTCGATCCACGGCACACCGCGACCGCCGCGAAGGCCGATCTGTTCCTCCAGGTCAGGCCGGGGACCGACCTGGCGCTGCTGAACGGTCTGCTGCACCTGCTGCACGAGGGCGGGCACACCGACCCGGAGTTCATGGCCGCGCACACCGAGGGCTGGGAGGCCCTGCCCGGGTTCCTCGCCGACTACGCCCCGGCCGCGGTCGCGGAGACCACCGGGATCGCGGAGGACGATCTGCGGACGGCCGCCCGGTTGATCGGCGAGGCGGGCAAGCGGTGGATGAGCTGCTGGACCATGGGGCTCAACCAGTCCACGCACGGCACCTGGAACACCAACGCCCTGGTCAATCTGCATCTGGCGACGGGGGCGATCTGCCGCCCGGGCGCCGGGCCGTTCTCCCTCACCGGTCAGCCCAACGCCATGGGCGGGCGCGAGATGGGTTACATGGGCCCGGGGCTGCCGGGGCAGCGGTCGGTGCTCGTGGACGAGGAGCGGGCGTTCACCGAGGACGTGTGGGAGCTGCCGCCGGGGACCCTGCGGAAGGACGGTGTCGGGAAGGGCACCGTCGAGATGTTCCAGAAGATGGCCGACGGGGAGATCAGGGCCTGCTGGATCATCTGCACCAACCCCGTGGCCTCGGTCGCCAACCGCCGTACGGTCATCGAGGGTCTGGAGGCCGCCGAGTTCGTCGTCACGCAGGACGTGTTCACCGACACCGAGACGAACGCGTACGCCGACGTCGTCCTGCCGGGCGCGATGTGGACCGAGGCGGAAGGCGTCTTCGTCAACAGCGAGCGCAACCTCACGCTGACCCGGCCGGCCGCGGACCCGCCCGGGGAGGCGATGGCCGACTGGCGGATCATCGCGGAGGTGGCGTGCGCGATGGGGTACGAGAAGGGGTTCTCGTACGACAGCGCCGAGCAGGTCTTCGAGGAGATCCGGCGGTTCTGGAACCCGAAGACCGGGTGGGACCTGCGCGGGGTGTCCTACGAGCGGCTGCGCGAGACGCCCGTGCAGTGGCCGGCCGCGCGCGAGGACGGGCCGGAGCGCAATCCCGTCCGGTACGTCGGTGACGAGGGTCTGCGTTTTCCGACGGCCTCCGGCCGGGGCGTGTTCTTCGCGCGGCCGCAGCTGCCCGCCGCCGAGATGCCGGACGACGACTATCCGTTCGTGCTCAACACCGGGCGGGTGCAGCACCAGTGGCACACGCTCACCAAGACCGGGAAGGTCGCGAAGCTCAACAAGCTGAACTCCGGGCCCTTCGTGGAGCTCCACCCGCTGGACGCGGCCGCGCTCGGTGTCGTGGAGGGCGATCCGGTCGAGGTCGCCTCGCGGCGCGGGCGGGCGGTGCTGCCCGCGGTGGTGACGGACCGGGTGCGGCCGGGGTGCTGCTTCGCGCCGTTCCACTGGAACGACCTGTTCGGCGAGTATCTGAGCATCAACGCGGTGACGAGCGACGCGGTGGATCCGCTGTCGTTCCAGCCGGAGTTCAAGGTCTGCGCCGTGTCGCTGGCGAAGACGGCGCAGCTGGCGACGCCCGTACCGGAGGCGGCCACACCCGTGCGCGCGGAGCCCTCCGCGGCCCTGACGCCCACGGCCGTCACTCCGGGCGCCGGCGATCCCTTCGGCCTGGAGCCCTCCCCTCCGCCGGTCCTCTCCGCCCAGGAACGGCGGTACCTCACCGGTTTCCTCGCCGGGCTCGGCTCGGGCGCCCTCGAAGGTGTCCCGGTGCTGCCGCTCGACGCGCCCTTCTCCCCCGAGCACGCCCTGTGGGTCAACGGGGTCCTCGCCGGCATGTACTCCCGGACCTCCCCGGCCGCGACCGCCGCGCCGCGGGAACCCGCAGGCCGCGAGATCGTCGTGCTGTGGGCCTCGCAGACCGGGAACGCCGAGGAGTTCGCCTCCGCCACCGCCGAGCGCCTGACCGCGACCGGGCACCGCGTGCGTCTCGTCGGCATGGACGAGGCCGACGTGGGGACGCTCGCCCGCACGGCCGACCTGCTCTTCATCACCAGCACCTTCGGGGACGGCGACGCCCCCGACAACGGCAGCGGCCTCTGGGACGCCCTCTCCGGCGAGCCGGCCCCGCGGCTGGACGGGGTGCGGTACGCCGTGCTCGCCTTCGGGGACTCCTCGTACGACGACTTCTGCGGGCACGGGCGGCGGCTCGACGCGCGGCTCGACGAGCTGGGCGGGGTGCGGCTGGCCCCGCGTACGGACTGCGAGCCGGACTACGAGCCCTCCGCCGGGGAGTGGCTCGACCAGGTGCTCTCGGCGCTGGGCGGCACGAGCACGGCCCCGGCCCAGGCCCCGACGTCGGCTCCGGCTCCGGCTCCGGCTCCGGCCGGGAAGCCGAGGAGCGGCTCCAAGCCCGCCGCCACCGCACGGCTCGTCGGCAATCAGCTGCTCAGCCGGCCCGGCGCGGGCAAGGAGGTCCGCCGGTTCACCTTCGACACGAGCGGGACGGACCTGGCGTACGAGGCCGGTGACGCGCTCGGCGTGCGGCCGGTCAACGCGCCCGCCCTCGTGGACGAGTGGCTGGCGGTGACCGGTCTGGACGCGACAACGACCGTGCGGGTCAAGGGCGTTGGCGAGGTGCCGTTCGCCGAGGCCCTGCACCGGCACTTCGACATCACGAGGATCACGCCCGACCTGCTGCGCTTCGTCGCCGAACGCGCCCGGGACAAGCACGAGTTGCGCAGGCTGCTGCGGCCTGACAACAAGGACGGTCTCGCGCAGTGGAGCTGGGGCCGGCAGGCCGTGGACGTGGCCGCCGAGTACGCGGTGCGGGCGAGTGCCGAGGAGTGGGCCGGGGTGCTGCGGGGGCTCCAGCCACGGCTGTACTCCATATCGTCCAGCCCGCTGGTCGACGCCCGGCGGGTGTCGCTGACGGTGTCCGTGGTGCGGTACGAGAACCTGCACGGCCGGGCGCGGGGCGGGGTCTGCTCGCCCTTCCTCGCGGATGCCGGGGCGGACACGAAGGTGCCCGTGTTCGTGCAGCGCTCCCCGCACTTCCGGCCCCCGGGCGACGCCTCGACGCCGATGGTCATGGTCGGCCCGGGCACCGGCGTCGCGCCCTTCGTCGGCTTCCTCCAGGAGCGGCGGGCGCTCGGCCACCGGGCTCCCAACTGGCTGTTCTTCGGCGAGCAGCACCGCGCGACCGACTTCTACTACGAGGACGAGCTGACCGAGCTGCTCGACGAGGGCACCCTCACCCGCCTGGACACCGCCTTCTCCCGCGACCAGCGCAACAAGGTGTATGTGCAGGACCGGATGCGCGAGCACGGGCCCGAGCTGTGGCACTGGCTGTGCGAGGGTGCCCGCTTCTACGTGTGCGGCGACGCCTCCCGTATGGCCAAGGACGTGGACCGGGCGCTCAGGGACATCGCGGTGACGCACGGCGGGCTGAGCGAGCCGGAGGCCGCCGCGTACGTGAAGCAGCTCGCGGCGGACAAGCGGTACGTACGGGACGTGTACTGACCCCGCCCGGACCACCGGGCCCTTCTACGCCTGCCGCACATCCGGACCTGACAGCGTCTGCGGCGACGCCGTGAACGCGCTCGACGTCGCGGACTGAGGCCGTCAGCCCGTGGCGCGGACGAATCGGAGGGCGGCGGTGACCGTGGTCAGGCCGCGGATCATGCCCAGCTGGTTCCAGCCCATGCCGAACTGGTCCCGGTCCACGCTGAACTCGGTGTTCAGGGTGAGCCCGCCGGCGTCCCCGTCCGTCAGGCGTGCCACGAGGGACAGCGGCCTGCTGATGCCGCGCACGGTCAACTGGCCGTCGACGTGCACCTGGTCGCCGTCGCGGAGTTCGGCGCCGCGGGCCGCGAAGGTGATCTCGGGGTGGTGGTCCGTGTCGAAGAAGTCGGCGCCCTTGAGATGGGTGTCGCGCTTGGCGTTCCCGGTGTCGAGGGAGGCGACGTCGAAGGTCAGGGTGCCGACGGCGGACCCGTCGGGCCGGACCTCGCCCGTGCCGGTCAGCGCGCCGAACCCGCCCTTCACGGTGACCAGGCCCCACATGGTCCTGTGCCGGATTCCGACGGTCGAGGCGGTCGCGTCGAGCTGCCACAGTCCGGTTTCCACGGCGATGGTCATGATCCTTCTCCCACTCGTATCGTCCAAATTTGGATGACTGCAATGAGTGCACGCTAGCCGCTGGTCCAAATTTGAACAACCCCCTGCTCCAAATTTGGACGACACGTAGACTGGACGGCATGGCCGACCCCGAGGAGCACCCCGCCGACCTGCCCGGATGTCCCTCCGCCGAGGGCAACGGGCTGCTGCCCCCCGAGCTGCGCGCCTGGATGCTGCTGCTCGCCGCGACGGGAGCGGTGGAGCAGCGGCTGCGGGCAGCCGTGAAGGAGAGGCTGGACATCTCGCACGACGAGTTCCTGATCCTGTGCCTGCTCGCAGAGCAGCCCGAGGGCGGCCTGCGCATGACGCGCGTCGCGGAACTCCTGGGCCGCCCCAAGACCCGCCTCACCTACCAGATCGCCTGCCTCCAGCACGCCGGCCTCGTCACCCGCAGGTCGGTGTGCGGGGACAAGCGCGGTATCGAGGTCGCCCTCACGGACAAGGCCCGGGGTCTTCTGGCCGAGGCCTCCGGCCCGCTCGCCGAGACGGTCACGCGATCGCTCGCCCGGTTCATGGGCCCGGACCAGCGCGCGGCGCTGTGCGGGCTGGTGCCGGACCTCACCGAGGAGTCCCGCCCGGAGTGAGGGGCACCCCTTGCCGACCCGGATCGGGGCACTGTTCTCTACAGCGTCGTAGAATCCGGGAACACGGGCGCGGCGACGGTCGTTGACCCGAGTACACACCACACATGAGGAGCGAGTTCCTTGTCCGCCAGACCGACGGACCCCCCGGGGCACAGTCCCCGACCATCCCGCCACGGCACCAGTGATCGCGGCACACGGCGGGGTGGTGTTGCATGAGTGCCGCTGAGGCCCTGCTGGGCCTGCTCGCCGTGTTCGTGCTGACCGCCGGCACCGGCTACTTCGTGGCCCAGGAGTTCGCCTACGTCTCCGCCGACCGGCTCGCGCTCGCGCGGGCGGCCGAGGCCGGGGACCGCAAGGCCGCCCGGGCCCTGAAGGTGCTGGAGCGGCTGTCGTTCATGCTGTCGGGCGCACAGCTCGGCATCACCGTCACCGGTCTGGTGGTCGGCTTCATCGCCGAGCCGTCGGTGTCCGCGCTGCTGCGGCCCGCCCTGTCCGGGCTCGGCCTGCCCGACGCGGCCGTGAGCGGTGTCGCCGTCGTCCTCGCCTTCGTGCTGGCCACGGTCGTGCAGATGGTGCTGGGCGAGCTGGCCCCGAAGAACCTCGCGATCGCGGTTCCCGAGCGGCTGGCGAAGGCGCTGGCCCCGTCCACGCTGGCGTATCTGAAGGTCGTCGGCCCGGTCGTCCGCGTCTTCGACAACGCGGCGAACAAGCTGCTGCGCAAGGTGGGTATCGAGCCGGTCGAGGAACTGCACCACGGCGCCACGCTGGAGGAGCTGGGTCATCTGATCGGCGAGTCCCACGAGCGGGGCGCGCTGCCGAAGGACACCGCCGCGCTGCTGGATCACGCGCTGGAGTTCTCCGAGCGCTCCCTCGACGAGGTGATGGTGCCGCGCGCCGACGCGGTCTTCGTCCGCAAGGACGCCGGTGCCGACGAGGCGATCGGCCTGATCGCCCAGCACGGCCACTCCAACTACCCCGTCCTCGGCGACCACCCGGACGACATCGCGGGTGTGCTGGGCGTGCGCGAGCTGATGGCGCTGTCCGCCGCCCGCATCGCCGGCGCGACCGCCGGTGAGGCGGCCCGGCGGCCCCTGCTGCTGCCGGACACACTCGCGCTGCCCGACGCGGTGACGCGGATGCGGGAGCAGGACGACGAGTTCGCGGTCGTCCTCGACGAGCACGGCGGCGTGGCGGGCATCGTCACCTACGAGGACATCGCCGAGGAACTGGTCGGCGACATCGCGGACGAGTCCGACACCGTCACCGTGCTCGCCGTAGCGGACGGCGACGGCTGGCTGGTGGACGCCGGCCGCCGGCTGGACGAGGTGGCCGAGGCCACCGGCGTCCGGCTGCCGGAGGACGACGACTACGACACCGTGGCCGGACTGGTCGTCGACCGGCTCGGCCGCTTCCCGACGGTCGGCGACAGCGTCACGGTCGAGCTGCCCGAGGGCGGCCGGGCCGTGATCGACGTCCGCACACTGGACCGGCACGTGGCCGACCGGGTGCGGATCAGCCCGCTCGTGGAAGCCGAGGAGATGGCGTGAGTTTCCCCATGGCGGTCTTCGTGACCGTGCTGCTGCTGATCGGCAGCGGCTTCTTCGTGGCGGCCGAGTTCGCGCTGGTCGCCGCCAAACGCCACCGCATGGAGAAGGCGGCGGCCGAGGGGCGGCGCGGTGCCGGGGCGGCACTGGCCGGTATCCGCGAGCTGTCGCTGATGCTGGCCGGCGCGCAGCTGGGCATCACCGTGTGCACGCTGGGGCTGGGCTCGGTGTCGAAGCCGGCGATCTCGCACGAACTCGACCCGCTGCTGCACAAGCTGGGCCTGCCCAGTGCCGTGAGCTACGGCGTGGCCTTCGCCGTGGCGATGGTCGTGGTGGTGTTCCTGCACATGGTGGTCGGCGAGATGGCGCCCAAGTCCTGGGCGATCGCCCACCCCGAGCGTTCGGCGATGCTGCTCTCCCCGCCCTTCCGGGCCGTGGTGCGGGCCGTGCGCCCGTTGATCCGGCTGCTCAACGCGGTGAGCAACGCGCTGGTACGGCTGTGCCGGGTGGCCCCGCGCGACGAGCTGGCCTCGGTGCACGACCGGGAGCAGCTGACGCGTCTGGTGGAGGAGTCCGAGCGCCTCGGCCTGATCAGCGCGACCGACTCGGAGCTGCTGACCCGCTCACTGACCGAGCCGGAGACGCCCGTCGCGGCGTTGCGGATCCCGGCCGCCGAGATCACCTGGGTCGAGGGCGGCGCGGACGTCGACGCGCTGCTGCGTTTCGCCGCCGAGCACGACCGCACCCGGCTGCTCGTCCGGGAGAACGGCGTCGTCCTCGGCTCGGTCCATGCCCGTGACGCCCTGGTCGCCCGGGCCCGGGGGCGTGCCACGACCGCGCGCGAGCTGGCCCGGCCGGTGCCCGAGCTGGCGGAGGAGGCCACGGTCGCGGACGCGATCGAGGTGCTGCGCCGCCGCCGGGCGTCCCTGGCCGTCGTCCGCGACCCCGCCGGCGGGCTCACCGGCCTGGTCACCCTGGACGACCTGCTGGCCCGTCTGATGCAGCCGGCCGCGGCGGCCTGACGGGGCGGCCTGACGGGGCGGGACCGAACATCCAGCACATCTGCACACCGCCCGCCAGGACACCGTAGGCCGGTGCACCCGGCGCCAAGTCCGTCCGGGGGCATGGGAATTTGGCGCCGAAGTGCCCGCTTCGGAATTCGGGGCGCAATACACCGGTGTGCCGCCGGGCGACGGGGTGTGTGAAGGAAGGTGCGCAATTCGGTGGCCCCGTGGTCATGGCGGTGAAGGCGGTCACCGAAATGCCGGGCGCTGCGACGGCATGCGGCTGGCCCTCCGCTCAGGGGAATGCTTTGATCCTGCGCACGGCGGCACCGCGGACGCTGAATCCCGGTCCCGGAATCCCGCGATCACCCGCGCCGCTCCGCCATTGCGCACATTCACGCGAAGGGAAACACCCCCATGAACCTCACCCCCCGGGTCGACATCGCCGAGCTCTCCGACGCGGACCTGGAGCAGGTCTCCGGCGGCAACGCGGGCGGCGCCGCCTCCGTGGGCCTGGCGGGCGGCCTCTCCGCCGGCCTGGTCGGGCCGCTGACCGCCGAGGTCTGCGGGAACCTGCAGGCTGCGCTGTCGACGGAGGGCGCCGCTGCCGGCGCCAACGCGGGCGTTCACACGACCTCGCTCTGACGAACCCCCCGCGAAGGGCCCCGGGAACGATTCCCGGGGCCCTTCGCGCTGTCCACGGTCGCAATGTTGGGGAATTCGCGAAGCACGTGACGGAAATATGAACACGACGGGGGTGGGTAACACCGCGGAGGGTCATGACGCAGACTTACACGGGCCCCTCAGACCCGGCTGTAAAGCGATAGGACCAACCCTGTGAAACCCGACTCGATCCGGACCGATGAACTTCCGATCTACGAGAGCCTCATCCGCGAACGCGGTGACGTCGTAGAGGAGGCCCGCGTGGTGGCCGAAGAGACGCAGCACCAGATGACGGAGGCGCTGAACGGTGTCACGCGAGCGAGTCATCACCCCAGTTCATGAGTGAGTGACGCTCCAGCGTGCGGGCTCGGCGCTCACCCCGCCGCCCGGCGGAAGGCCCACCGCATCCCGGGCTCCGTCACGCAGCGGAACAGCCGCCGTACCGACGGCGTGCACAGCGCGGTCATGACCGCCGCTGCCACCAGGGTGGCCGTGAGCGCGCCGACGGGCCCCTGGACCCAGGCCGGTTCGTACCAGCCCCAGTACTTGGCGGCCTGCGCGACGAAGCCGTGCAGCAGATAGCCGCACAGCGTGCCCGCGCCCAGCGCGGTGCACCACAACCGGCGCCCCGGTACCCAGGCGAGGAAGCAGGCGACCAGGACGACCGAGCAGCCGAAGGCGGCCAGGGTCATCAGGGGCCCGTACCAGAAGGGCGCGGCCAGGGCCCGGGCGCTGTCGGCGTGGAAGAACCAGGCGTAGTTCATCCGCGGCACCGCCCAGTACGCCACGGCGAGGGCGCAGCAGGCGACCGGCACGGCGAGGATGCGCACCTTGCGCCGGCGCACCAGCCGGAAGTGCTCCGGCCGCAGCAGCAGTCCGAAGACGAAGTACGGCAGGAACTGCAGGGTGCGTTGCAGGTCGAGGTCGTTGCCGACAGATGGCGAGAGCGTCGCCAGCATCGCGATGACGAAGGCCAGCGGCAGGGGCCACCGCACATGACGCCAGAACGGTGTGGTCAGCCGCCAGATGAACAGCGCGGCGAGGAACCAGGTCAGATACAGGGGATCCAGCAAACTGACCGGCCGGTCGGGGTCCTGGCTGGTCCAGCGGGTGAACAGGGTGTACGCCGTCTCGAACACGACGTACGGGACGACGACGCCGGTGACCAGGCGCTTCAGTTTCGCCGGGCTTCCGTCGAAGGTGCGCGAGAAGTAGCCGGAGATGATGATGAACGCCGGCATGTGGAAGGCGTAGACGAGCATGTAGAGGGCGGTGACCGCCCTGCTGCCGGGCCGCAACGGCTCCCACGCGTGCCCCACGGCCACCAGCACGATCGCCAGGTACTTGGCGTTGTCGAAGAACGCGTCCCGCTGCCGGACCGGCCGGGCCGGGGTGTCCCGCTCTTTCGTCCGTGTGGCCCGGGCTTCTTCGGCCGCCGGGCGGGCCGTTGTCACCGTGTCACTCACGGGCCCTCCCCCAGCGACTCGAAGCGGCCGTGCCTCGTCTTGCCCGGAGTAAGGGTGAGGGGTCTGCGCAGAACATCGCCCGCACCCTAATCACAGGGCCGTGCCCTCGTTCAACTCGTAACGGGTGTGACTCGCTTCGGCTCATGCCCGGGTATACGTATCGAGACGGGCGATCGTCTCCGCGAGGGCGGCGGTGAAAGGATGCCGCGGCTCGGTCAGGATCTCTCGTGCCGGGCCCTGTTCGACGATTTCGCCCCCGTCCAGTACGGCGATGCGGTGGGCGAGTGCCGCCGTGTCCAGGTCATGGGTGATGAGTACGAGGGCGAGGTCGTCGCGGTCGCGTACGAGTGCGGTGAGCAGGTCGAGGATGCCGCGGCGGGTGACGGTGTCGAGGCCGGAGGTGATCTCGTCGCAGACCAGGACGCGGGGGCGGGCGAGGAGGGCGCGGGCGAGGGCGGCGCGCTGGAGTTCACCGCCGGAGAGCTCCCCGGGGCGGCGGCGGACGAGACCGTCCGGGAGCCCGAGGCTCGCGAGCGTGGCCGTCGCCTCGTCCAGGGACGCCCTCTCGTCGGTGCCGCGCAGCCGGACGGCGGTGCGGGCGACCTGGGCGAGGACGGGCCGGTGCTCGTCGAAGGCGGCCAGAGCGTCCTGGAAGACGTACTGCACGGCTGCCAGTTGGGCCCGGCCGCGCTGCCGCAGGCTGCGCGGCAGCGCGGTCCCGTCGAGCAGGATCTCGCCGTCGTGGTCTTGGTGGAGCCCGGCCAGACAGCGGGCGAGAGTGGTCTTGCCACTGCCCGAGCGGCCGACGACGGCCAGGCATTCGCCGGAGTGCAGGACCAGGTGCGGGGCGCGCAGGACGGTGGTGCCTCGGCGGGCGCCGTCGTGGTGCCGGGCGGTGAGGTGACTGACGCGGAGGACGGGGAGAGGGGCCAGGTCGGGGGTGTCCTCGGCCTGGGCCCGGACTGGGCGGTCGGGTTCAAGTGGGGCGAGGTGACGGGCGACGCCGCGGCTGTCGTCGTCCTGCGCCGCGTCGTTGCCGGTCTCGTCGGCGAGAGCCCTGCCGTGTTCGGCGAGCAGGCGGCGGGTCCATTCGTGGCGGGGTGTGTGCCACAGGCGTCGGGTGGGGCCCGACTCGACGACACGGCCCGCCCGCAGGACGAGGACCTCGTCGGCGAGGGCGCGGACCACGTCCAGGTCGTGGCTGAGCAGGACGACCGCGATGCCGCGGGCCGCGACCGCCGCCAGCTGGTCGACGATGCCTCGCTTGGTGAGCGCGTCCTGGCCGGTGGTGGGTTCGTCGGCGACGATGACGCGGGCGCCGAGGAGGAGGGCCTGGGCGAGGACGACGCGTTGCTGCTGGCCCCCGGAGAGCTGGTGAGGGTAGCGACGCAACAGCACTTCGGGGGCGGGGAGCTGGGCTCCGGCCAGCGCTTCGCGTACCCGTTCCCGGGCCGCCGTGCGGCGCTGTGCGCGGGGCAGGTGGCGTACCTGGGAGCGGGCGATGTCGTCGAGCAGGGCGCTGACGCGGCGGGCCGGGTTGAGGACCGCCGCGGGGTGCTGGGGCACGTACCCGACCGGGCCGTCTCCGGGCCGGCGCACCTCCCCGGTGACCCGGGCGCCGGCCGGATACTCCCCCAGCAGCGCGAGGCCGGTGGTGGTCTTGCCGCTCCCGGAGGCACCGACCAGGGCGGTCACCCGGCCGGGGAGCACCCGCAGGTCCACCCCGTCGACGATGGCCCGGCCGGCGATCTCCACGCGCAGGTCACGGATCTCGGCGACCGGATCGGTGTCTTGGCTCACGGGCGTCGCCCTTTCTTGTCCAGTGCGGCGTCGAAGAGCAGGTTGGTGCCCGTCGTCAGGGCGACGATCAGCAGGGCGGGCACGACCACGGCCCAGGGCTGGATGAACAGGCCCGTGCGGTTGCGGTCGACCATGACCGCCCAGTCGGCGGCGTCCGGGGCGACGCCCACGCCGAGGAACGCGGCCGTGGACACCAGATACAGCACGCCGGTCAGCCGGACACCGGCGTCGGCGGCCAGGGTGCGCAGCGCGGAGCGGCCGACGTAGCCGACGGCGACGCGCCACCACGACTCGCCCTGCATGCGCAGCGCCTCCACGGCGGGCCGGGCCGCCGCCTCGGCCGCCGCGGCCCGTACGATCCGGGCGGCGTCGGGCACGTTCACCAGCGCGACGAGCAGCGCGAGGCCGGCCGCGCCCGGCGAGAACACGGACGCCACCAGCAGGATCAGCAGCAGCGACGGAACGGCGAGCAGCACGTCCAGCGGCCGCATCAGCAGTTCCTCGAGCCACCGTGCGCGGGTGACCGCGGCGGCGAGTCCGACCGGCAGGGCGACGAGGTAGGCGAGGGCCGTCGCGGCGAGCGCGGTCAGCACGACCGTACGGCCGCCGTGCAGCACCTGCTGCCAGACGTCCCGGCCGACGAAGTCCGTGCCGAGCCAGTGGCCGCCGCCGAGGGTGAAGGAGACGGCGCGGGGGCCGGGGTCACCGGCGAACACGGGCCCCAGGAGGGCGAGGAGCAGGGGCACCGCGACGACGGCGAGGCCGGGCAGCAGTCGGTGCGCCCTCACGCCACCACCCCCGCCCGCGGCGTCAGCCGGTACGCCACCACGTCCGCGCCCAGGTTCAGTACGACGGTCAGCACGCCGAATACCACCGCCAGCCCCTGCACCACCGGCACGTCCCGCTCGGCGACCGCGTTGAGCAGGACCGTGCCCAGGCCGGGGATCACGAAGAGCGCCTCCACGACGATGACCCCGCACAGCAGCCAGTCGACGGTGCGGGCGAGTTGCTGAGCCGCCGGGGCGAGCGCGTTGGGCAGGGCGTGGGCGTAGCGGACACGGGCGCCGGGGACGCCGTAGCGGTGGGCATGGGCGGCGTAGGGCGAGGCGAGGGCGTCGACCATACCGGCCCGGACCAGGCGGGACAGGGAGCAGACCGGCCGGGACAGCAGGACCAGCACCGGCAGGACGAGTACGGCCGGGTGGCCGAGCAGGTCCGTGCCGTAGCCCACCGCCGTCGGCGGCAGCCAGGCCAGTTTCAGCGCGACGACCGTCACCAGCAGCACCCCGAGGGCGAATTCGGGCACCGCGTACACGGCGAGCGTCACGGAGCTGACCAGCCGGTCGATCAGCCGCCCCTCGTGCCGGGCGGCCAGCACGCCGAGCCCGAAGCCGAGCGGGACGAGCAGGGCGAGGGTGAGCGCGGCCAGCAGCAGGCTCGGGCCGAAGCCGTCGGCGATGTAGTGCGCCACGGGGCGGCCTGAGGTCAGGGAGGTGCCGAAGTCGCCGTGCGGCAGGCCTGCGGCCCAGCTCAGCAGCCGTTCGTGGGCGGGCCGGTCGAGGTCCATGGCCTCGCGGATCGCGGCGATGCGGGCGGGGTCGGGCTGGTCGCCGGCTAGGGCGACGGCGGCGTCGCCCGGGAGGGCCTCGGTGAGGGTGAAGACCAGGAGGACGACGGCGGCGGTCTGCGCGGCCCCGAGTATCAGCCTTCTGGTGATGAAGGAGCGGAGGTCGGTGGGCGTTCCGCTGGTCCGGCGTCCGCGGCGCCGTTGTGGCTTGTCGCGCAGTTCCCCGCGCCCCTTCAGGACGTCTGTGCTCATGCCAGCCATACGTTGTCGAAGCGGGCCCAGTCGAGGGTGTTGGCCGGGGCCTTGGTCTCCACGCCCCTGACGCCGCGGGCCGTTCCGAGGATCCAGTCGGCGAAGCCCCAGATCAGGAAGCCGCCCTCGGCATACAGGCGGCGCTGCATCCGCTCGTAGACGGCGGCCCGCTCGGTCTTGTCGCGGGTGGACTGCGCCTGCTGGTAGAGGGCGTCGAAGTCCTTGTGCCGCCAGTGGGTGGCGTTGGTCGTGGAGTCGGTGAGCAGCCGCTGGGAGAGGTGGGCCTCGATGGGCATGGCGCCGGAGCGGTAGCAGCACAGGGTGCCGCCGTCCAGGATGTCGCTCCAGTAGGAGTCCTTGCTGCCCATCTTGACGTCGATCGTGACGCCGGCCTTGGCGGCCTGGTCGCGGAAGATGCCGGCCGCCTCGGTGAAGCCGGCGGCGACGGCGGAGGTGTCCAGGGTGACCTTGAGCTTCTCGGCTCCGGCCTTCTTCAGCAGGGCGCGGGCTCGGTCGAGGTCCTGCTCGCGCTGGGGCAGGCCGTCGGCGTAGTACTCGTAGCCCTTGCCGAACAGGTCGTTGCCTGCCTCGCCCGCGCCGGCCAGGGCACCGTCGACGAGTTCCTTCCGGTCGGCGATGAGGAAGAACGCCTCGCGCACCCGGCGGTCGTCGAAGGGCGGCCGGTCGGTCTTCATGCAGAACGCCTGCATGGCGCTGTTGCGCAGCCGGACGATCTCGATCTGTCCCCGGCCCTCGTGGGCGCGGGCGGTGGTGGGGTTGAGTTCGTGGGCGTACTCGACCTGACCCGCGAGAAGGGCGTTGACGCGCGCGGACTCCTCGTTGGCGACCACGAATTCGAGTTCGTCGAGGTAGGGGGCGCCGTCCCAGTAGTTCTCGTGGCGGCGGAAGACGGCGGAGCGGCCGGGTGCGAAGGAGACGAAGCGGAAGGGGCCGGAGCCGATCGGCTTCTTGTCGAAGTCGCTCGCGTGCTCGGGGACGATGTACGCGCCGAACGCGGCCAGGACGTTGGGGAATTCGGCCGTGGGACGCTTGAGGACGAACTCGACGGTCCGCTCGCCGGTGGCACGGCTGGCGTCGAGGTCGATGGGTTCCAGGGACGCCTTGGCGCGGAACGCCTGCTTCGGGTCGGCGATCCGGCGGTAGCTGTGCAGGACGTCCTTGGCGGTGACCGGCCTTCCGTCGTGGAAGGCGGCCTCGCGCAGGGTGACCTGCCAGCGGTCGAGGGTCTTGTTCGGCTCCCACGCGGCGGCGAGGCGGGGGCTGGCGGAGAGGTCGGCGTCGTAGTCGGCGAGCTTGTCGTAGAGGGCCTTGGCTCGGGCGACGTCGGCGAACAGGCTGGCCAGGTGCGGGTCGAGGGTCTCGCTCGCGCCGCCGCCGGCGAAGGCGGCGCGCAGCCGTCCGCCGCGCTTCGGCTTGTCCCCGCTGCCGCTGTCCGCCTTGTCGTCCGTGCCTCCGCCGCAGCCGGTGAGGGCGAGGGCGGCGGCGCCGGTGGTGGCGGCGAGGAAGCCGCGCCGGCGCAGGCCGGGGAAGTGTGCGTCGTGCATGACTGGTCCTTCGGGTCAGTGGGTGTGCGGGCGGCGGGCGACGAGGTGGAGCCGGTCCGCGTCGGTCGTCCGGCCGGGCGACTCGCCCGCCCGCCAGGGAGGTTCGGTGCGCGGTCCGGGTCCGTCGTGGAGTTCGAGCACGTCGAATCCGTGCGCCGTGAGGAAGTGCCGCAGTTCGTGCGGGAAGAGCAGCCGCCAGGCGGAGTGCTGGGTGACGGGCTCGGATCCGTCGTCGGTGGTCCAGACGCGGGTGCGGCGCAGGAGTTGGGCCGTGCGGTCCACCGTCAGCGTGGTGGTGGAGCGGTACGACGTGCCCTGCCAGGCGAAGGCGTTGGCGGTGGGCCGGTCGAGCAGGTCGGTGCGGCCGAGGAAGTACGCGCCGTTGCGCATCTCCGCGACGAGCAGGCCGCCCGGGCTGAGGGCCCTGTGGCAGGAGGCGAGGAAGCCGTCGAGCTGGTCGTTGGTGTGGCAGTACAGGAGGGAGCTGTCCAGGCACACGACGGCGTCGAAGGGGCCGAGGTCGAAGCCGTGCAGGTCGGCGCGGACGTACTGCGGGCCGGGGTGGTGCGCGCGGGCGTGGGTGAGCATCGCCTCGGACAGGTCGGCGCCGGTGACCGTGCGGCCTGCCGCGTGCAGTCCGGCCGCGTCCCGGCCGGTGCCGCAGCCCATGTCCAGCACGCGCGGCCCGGCACCGTGGCGGCGCAGGCAGTCCTCGGCCCACCGGGCGGCCAGCCGCTCGGCGTCGGGGAAGCGGGCCTCGTACAGCGCCGGATGGTCGGTGAGGAGGTTACCGCTCGTCACACCTTGCTCCTCTCCCCCGCCGGCGCGGGCACCTCCGGACTCGGGCTCGCGGGCAGGGCACCGAGCCGGCGCAGCCAGGCCACGCCGAGCGCGGAGACGAGGCCGAAGCAGGCGCAGCACACCCACGGCAGCCACCCGGCGCCGTGTTCACCGCGGTCCATGGCCCAGCCGACGGCGGTGTTGCCGAGGGCCGCGGCGACGCCGGAGACGACGTAGAAGATGCCGAAGTAGGTGCCGGTCAGTTCGGGGCGGCCGAAGCCGGGGACCAGCTCCATGACGAACGGCTGGGCGATCATGACGCCGAGGTAGAGCAGCAGGGCTCCGGCGAGCACCGGTACGACGCCCGCGAGGAAGGCCGGAAGCAGGAAGGCCAGCGCCATCACCGCGAGTCCGACGGCGATCCAGCGCCCTCGGTCGCCCCGGGCCTTGAGGGACCGTGTGATCCTCAGCTGGAGGGCCAGGTTGGCCACCGTTCCGACGAGGAAGACGATCCCGGCCGCCCCGTCCCAGCCGGTGGCGTCCCGCGCCCCCGCCGGCAGCAGCAGATACAGCTGGTTCTCCAGGGTGAACATGCCGACCATGGCGAGCGCGAAGGCCACGAAGGGCCGGTTGCCGAGCACTTCGCGCCAGTCCCCGAGGACGCCGCCGCCACTCGGCTCCGCCTTCCGCGCGGGCAGGACGAGCGCCTGCGCCACGGTGAGGACGGCGAAGATCCCGGCCGCGGTGAGCGCGGACGTGCGGAAGTCGACGAGGAGCAGGGCGCTGCCCAGCAGCGGGCCGATGAGTGCTCCGGTCGTGGCGAACACGTTGAACAGCGCGAACGCCTCCGCCTTGCGCTCCCCTGCCTCCTGCGCGAGATACGCCCGCACGGCCGGGTTGAACAGCGCCCCCGCGAGCCCGCTCAGCACGGAGGCGGCGAGCAGCACCGCCAGCCCGTCGCCGAGCGCGAACAGCGCGAACCCGAGGGTGCGCAGGGCGCAGCCCGCGATGATGACGCCGCGTGCGCCGAGCCGGTCGGAGGCGGAGCCGCCGATGATGAACAGGCCCTGCTGGCTGAGGTTGCGGACCCCGAGGACGATGCCGACGACCGCCGCCGACAGGCCGAGGTTCTCGGTGAGGTGGGTGGCGAGGTAGGGGATGAGCAGGTAGAAGCCGGTGTTGACGCCGAGCTGGTTGACCAGCAGGAGCCGTACGGCGAGCGGGAAGCGTCGTATCTCATGCCACGTGCGCACGGGCCGCCACCTCCTCGACGCCCAGGCCGGGGAGGCCACTGGTGCGGACGACGCCGTCGGCGCCGCCGATGCCGGTCCACGGGTCGTGGGCGAGCAGCAGATGCCCGTCGAGGTCGGCCCAGCGGGCCCGGTCGGCCAGGTGGACGGCGGGGGCGAGTCCGAGGGTGCTGGCGGTCAGGCAGCCGAGCATCAGATCGGTGCCGCTGCCCTCGATCAGCTCGGCGACGCGCAGGGCCGCGTGGACGCCGCCGCACTTGGCGAGCTTGACGTTGACGCCCTGGACGCGTCCGGCGAGGCGGCGGACGTCCTCCAGGGTCACGGCGTCCTCGTCGGCGATGACGGGCAGCGGTGCGCGCTCCGCGAGGGCGCCCAGGGCGTCCGGGTCGCCGGGCGGGACGGGCTGCTCGACGGCTGCCACGCCGAGATCGGCGAAGCGCGGCAGCAGGGCGTCCGCCCGCGCGACGGACCAGGCGCCGTTGGGGTCGAGGAGCAGCCGGGCGCGGGGAGCGGCGTCGCGGATGACACGCACGCGCTCGATGTCGTCCTCGGGGTCGGGGGCGCCCGCCTTGACCTTGATGATCTCGAAGCCGCTCGCGGCGAGGCGCCGGGCCTCGGCCGCCGCACGGGCCAGGGCGGTGATGCCGATGGTGCGGGCGGTCGCGGCGACGGGCGGGGCGGTGGTCCCGAGGAGACGGTGCACGGGGGCGCCCGCACGCTTGCCGGCCAGGTCGAGCAGCGCCGACTCGACGGCGGCGGTGACCGCGGGCGGCACGTCACTCGCGAACGACTCCCCCGCCCGCAGGGCCTCCAGAGCGCTCTCCGGATCGGCGAAACGGCTCAGGTCCACGGCGGAGAGGAGCCGTACGAGCGTCTCGGTGCCGAGTCCGTAGTAGACGCTGGTGACGGCCTCGCCGTGGCCGCGCAGTCCGTCGTGCTCGACGGTGAGCCAGACGGCGTCGCGTGCGGTCATGGTGGAACGGGAGATGCGCAGCGGCTCGGCGAGTTCGAGGCGTACGGTGCGCAGGCTGGACTTCACAAGTTCTCTTTCTTCAGAGCGGGGGCGGCGAGCGGGTCGCTGACGCGGGTGCAGCGGACCCAGCCGGCGGCCTCCGCCGCGTGCGGGTGCGGTATCTCGACGGGCCGGGTGGCCGCGGCATCAGGGTCGAGACCGTGGGCGGCGGTGAAGTCGTCGTCGTAGACCGTGCCGAGGTAGCGGTGCGGGCCGTCGGGGAAGACGGTGGCGACGACCGCACCGGGGTGGACGCGGGCGGCCCAGGCGGCGACCCGGGCGGCGGCGCCGGTGGACCAGCCGCCGCTGACGAAGGCGCCCCGCGCCAGCCGGCGGCAGCTGTCGACGGCCTCGGCCGGGCCGACCCAGTGGACCTCGTCGAAGGCGTCGTAGGCGACGTTGCGCGGGTGGATGCTGCTGCCCAGGCCGCGCATCAGCCGGGGCCGGGCGGGCTGGCCGAAGATGGTGGAGCCGGTCGCGTCGACGCCGATGAGCCGCAGGGCGGGCCAGTGGCGGCGCAGCGGGCCGATGATGCCGGCGCTGTGGCCGCCGGTGCCGACGCTGCACACCAGGACGTCCAGATGGTCGAGTTCGACGGCGATCTCGGCCGCGAGGGAGGCGTAACCGGCGGTGTTGTCGGGGTTGTTGTACTGGTCGGGCCAGTAGGCGCCGGGCAGTTCCGCCAGCAGTTCCCGCAGCCGGGCCAGGCGCGCGGCCTGCCAGCCGCCCCGTTCCAGCGGACGGTCGGCGATCTCCAGCCGTACCCCGTGGGAGCGCAGCAACTGGCGCATGGACGGCTCCAGTTCGCGGTCGCCGACGAGCACGACGGGATGGCCGAGGGCCTGTCCGGCGAAGGCGAGCCCGATGCCGAGGGTGCCGGAGGTGGACTCCACCACCGGGGCACCGGGCAGCAGTTCGCCGCGCTCACGGGCGCCCAGCAGCATCGACACGGCGGCCCGTGCCTTCATCCCGCCCGCGGCGAGCCCTTCGAGCTTGGCCCAGAAGCCGGGGTGCGGGCCGGGCAGGTCGGCGGTGATGCGGGCCAGCGGGGTACGGCCGACCAGGGAGAGCAGTTCCCGTCGCGCGGCCGGTCGCAGCGCGGTCGCCGTCATCGCCCGCCTCCCGGACAGGAGCCGTCGTAGCGGTGCAGGACACCGGGGCCGCCGTCGAGCCAGAAGAACGGGTACGGCTCCGCGCACACCGCGCTGACGCCCTGCCCCAGGAAGCGGGGCAGCACGGCGCTCCCGGTCTGGGCGAACATCACCAGCTGCTTGCCGTGTGCCAGGGCGTGCCGCCGCAGCGGTTCGAAGGTGCCGTTGCCCAGGGTCATGCCGGAGACGAGCAGCGCGTCACACCGGCCCGCCGCGGCGAGCGCGTCGGCGACGACCGGCTCGTCCCACTCGGTCGCGCCGCCCTTGAGGTCACACGGGATGTAGCGCAGCTCGCGCGAACGCAGCGCCTCCAGAAGGGAGTTGACGACGCCCACGACGAGCACGGTGGCTCCGGGCGGGAGGTCGAGCAGGCCGACGACGGCCTGAGCCCGGGCCCGGGACTTCTCCAGCGACGACCCGGCGGGCAGCGGGACGGGGCGGGCCCCGTTGGCCGGGGTGTGCGGCAGGACGTGCAGCAGATAGGCGTCGAGGGCCGCGACCCGTACCGCGGGCAGCGGATGCTCCAGCAGCCGGGCCACGTCCGCGCCCACACACTCCTCGACCGCGCTGTCGGGCAGCGCGCCGGGCTCGACCGCGCAGGAGCCGACGGCCTCGGCGAGGCGCAGGCTGAGCACCTCGTTGCGGTAGCCGGTGCCCCGTCCGGCGTGCCGGACGGCCTGCCGGGTGGTGAAGGCGACGGCGACGCGCAGCGTGCCGGGGTCGGGCCCGAGGGCTCCTGCGCGTACGAGCGTCACCAGGTGGTCGTACGACAGTCCGGTGAGGGCGGTGGTCATCGGATCACCAGTCCCGCCCGCAGCCCGTCCAGCACGCTTTCGACGCGTGCGCGGGCGCCGAGTCCGTCGGCGTCGCCGGCCATGACGTGCCCCAGGTACTCGTTGTTGCTGCCCGCCGCCTTCACCGCCTTGCCGGGTTCGGCGAGTTGCACCTCCAGCACACCGGGCAGGTCGCACACGTTCATGCCGTCCAGCGCTTCGAGGGTGCCCGAGGAGCCCGGCACCAGGAAGCCGACGGCCGCGCTGTCCAGCCCGGTGTCCGTGTGCCGCAGATCGGGTGCGCGGCCCAGGGCGACGTCCACGAAGGCGGCGGCCAGGTCGATCCCGGTGACGTGCCGTACGAGCTCGGTGATGCGGTTCCCGGCGGGCCGGGGGTTGACCTCGACCACGCGCGGCCCGGCGGAGGTCAGCTTGATCTCCGTGTGCGCCACGACCCCGTCGGTCAGCCCGAGGGCCTTGAGGGCGGCCAGCGCGGTCTGTTCGGCCGCCTCGGCGTCGGCCGTCGTCAGGTCGGCGGGGAACATGTGCCCGGTCTCGACGAAGGCGGGCGCCCCGCCGACGCTCTTGTCGGTCACGCCCACCACATGGACCGCACCCCCGTAGGACACGGTCTCGACGCTCACCTCGGGGCCGTCCAGCAGCTCTTCGAGCAGCACCACGGGCGTCCGCCGCTGTCCGCGGGCGTTGACCGGGAAGCCGGCCAGGGCCCGGCAGGCGGCGGCGAGTTGGGTCTCGTCGTCCACGCGGCGCACGTACATGCCCGCGCACAGGTCGACGGGCTTGACGACCAGCGGATAGCCGATGTCCCGCGCGGCCCGGGCGATGTCGGCCCACTCCTCTCGGACGGCGAAGCGCGGGCCCGGCACCCCCGCGTCGGCGAGGACGCGGCGCGTGGCGTCCTTCCGGCAGGCGTTCCCGACCGCCTCGGGCCCGGGGCCGGGCAGACCGAGGCGCTCGGCGATCCGCGCCACGGCCGGCAGGTAGTAGTCGCAGGACGTGACGACCCCGTCGAAGCCGAGCACCCCGTGCAGCCGCTCGACCTCGGGCAGCAGCGCCTCGACGTCGTTGGTGTCGGCGGTGATGACGTTGCGGGCGCCGAGCAGCGGATGGGCCGTTCCCTCCGGGGCCGAGCGCAGATAGTGGTGCAGGTCACGGGTGAGGAACGTGAACACGTGCCCGTTCTCCCGGATCGCCCGCGGCAGCAGTCGGCTCATGGACCCGACCCAGCTCTCGACCACCAACAGATGAGACACAACTCCCCCTTTCAAAAGGTTGCCACCCGCAGACGCTATCGATAATCATTTTCATTGTCATCTTCTTGAGTGAAGTTTTCCGGAGACCCTGTTGACTCGTTCACTGCGCCGCACCGCACTCCTGTGCGCTCTCACGGCCGCCACAGCCCTGCTCCCCGCGGGCCCGGTCCGGGCGGCCGAGCCGCCCACGCGCCTCCGCTTCTCCGCCTGCCCGGACTCCGTCCCCCGCCCCGCGGCACCGGACCGTGTCGAGTGCGGACGGCTCGCGGTGCCGCTGGACCGGCACCATCCCTCCGGGCCCCGCATCGAGGTGGCGGTCTCACGGGTCCGCGCCTCGGGCACCCCCGCCGAACGGCGCGGCATCCTGCTGGTCAATCCGGGCGGCCCCGGCGGCTCCGGGCTCCCCTACGCGGTGACGAAGCGGGCCAAGCTCCCCGAGAGCGTGCGGCGGGCGTACGACGTGGTCGGCTTCGACCCGCGCGGCGTCGGACGGAGCACCCCGGTCTCCTGCGGCCCGATGGGCGGCCTCTTCGACAGCCCCGGCAGCGACCCGGTCCCGGCCGGGCCCCGCGCAGAGCGGGCGTACCTGGCATCCCTGCACGCCATGGCCGACGACTGCGCGAAGCACGCGGGCCGCCTGCTGCCCCATCTGTCCACCGAGCAGACGGCGTACGACATGGACGCGATACGCGGGGCGCTCGGCGAACCACGGACGAGCTTCCTCGGCGTCTCCTACGGCAGTTGGCTCGGCGCCGCCTACACCGCCCGCTTCCCGCACCGCGTCGGCCGGATGGTGCTGGACAGCGTGGTCGGGCCGTGGGACTGGTACGACTTCGACGTGATCCAGAGCCGGGCCCTGCTGCGGCAGCGCGACACGTTCTTCGCCTGGGCCGCCGGGCATTTCGGCCTGGGAGAGACTCCTGCCGAGGTGCGTGCGTCGTATCTGCGGGTGCGCCGGGGGCTGGCCGCGCGGCCCGTCGCGGGGTTCGGCCCTGCGGAGTTCGACCGCGCGGTGTACCGCGCGCTGGGCCGCACCGAACGCTGGAAGGGCCTCGCCGACGGCCTGCGCGGCTACCTGGCCGACGGCGACCCGGACGGGCTGCGCCCCGCCACCGCCTTCGACAGCCCGGACTCACAGAACTACGAATCGGCCAACCGCGTCGTCAAGTGCGCCGACGGGCCGGGCCCCGGCCCCCGCGACATCGTCACGGACATCCGCCGCACCCGCCGGCTCGACCCGCAGCCGGTCCTGACGGGCATGGAGGCGAGCGCCTGCGCCTACTGGCACCACCGGCCCGCCCACCGCACCCCGCTGGGCAGTCCGGACGCGCCGCCGGTCCTCCTCGTCGCCTCCGCGCACGACCCCGTCACGCCCGTCGAGGGGGCCCGCGAGCTGCGGCGCCTGCTGCCCGGCGCACGCCTGGTCACCCTCGACAACGACTACTCCCACGGCGTGTTCGCGAGCCGTGGCGACGCGTGCGTGGACGACACCGTGGCGGCCTATCTGGTGCGCGGAACCGTGCCGTCGGCGGACGTGCGCTGCACGGGCCCGGGCCTGCCGGCGGTCCGGTAGCGGACGCCGGCCTCAGGCCTCCTTCCACACCAGCACGGTCAGCACCGCGTTCGCGACGGTGACCGGCGCGGCGGCCTGGCTCAGCAGGCGCACCCGCATACTGCGCCCCGAGGCGAGCCGCTTCGTCAGGGGCACGACCACGAAGCTGCCGCCGCCGGTCCCGGCGATCTCGTGGATCGGGTGGTCCGCCCGGTGCTCGTCGCCCTCGTACTCCGACATGCGCGCCTGCACGACCGCACCCGCCGGCAGACCGTCGATCTGGAGGCTGAGGGTCCCGCTGAAGCGGGCCGGGCCACGGGCGAACACGCTCCCGCCGGTGGCGTGGTGGCCGGTCTCGTCGGTCCACTCCGTGGTGAACTCGACCGAGTCCCAGGCGCCGGGAGCGAGCTCGTACTCCCCGACGACACCTAAGTTGACGTACTGGGGCATGGGGTCCTCTCCTTCCCACCGGCCCGCCGGGAGGGCCAGGGCGTCGGCGACATCACGGCGGAAGTCGGCCATGTCGAATCCGCGCGGGTCGACCTTCCAGTCGCTCCATTCCAGGTGGCCGATCGCGCTCTTGTGGCCCCAGCCGTGTGCGCGGCAGACCGCGGCGGTGGCCTTCACGATGGCGAGGTACTGCTCACGCGGCCACGGGTCCTTGCCGTCGCCCTTGTTCTCGCACTCCCAGCCGTAGAACCGGGCGTTGCCGTCGACGGCTCCGGCCGAGCCGTCGTGCTCGTGCGTGGCCGGCGGGTACGTGCCGTACGACTCGCCTATGACGGCGTTCAGCACGTCACCGTCACCGCCGCCGGCGTGGTTGGCCCGGCCGTTGCCGGTCAGGTGGACGACGCCGTCCTTGGTGATGCACCCGGTGGCGAGCGGGCCGGGCAGGGCGCTGTGACCGTGGTAGATCAACTCGACGACGTCCGTGCCGGGCCCGGTGACGGTGTGGTGGATCATCACGCCGTGCACGGGGCCCCAGGGGCCCTTGTGGTTACGGTTGTTGGTGCGCCAGCCGCCGACCTCGTGGACGGCGCAGCCCTCGGCCTTCAGAGCGGCGACGAGCCGGGTGGCGGTGAGTGGTGTGGCCATGCTCGGTCCTCCGTTTCGGCGCGCTCACGCCGGTCCGAAGACTGCGGGCCCGGCGACGGAGCGTGCCTGCGGAACGCTTCGCCCGAACCTGCCCTGGAAACTCGCCAGGCCCTCACTCACCATTGTTCCGCCGCTTGCCTCCCCGCTCACCTCACCGTGCCCCCGCACACAAATTCGGCGGGATTACGCCCCTGCCGCGGCAGGCCGGGGGCCCTGTCGGTGGCCCGGCGTAGGGTCCGCTGCCATGAGCATCTCCACCGTCGAGGAGTCCTGGGCCCGCATCGACGCCTGGCTGACCCGGCACGCCCCCCTCACCGACCGTGAGGACGGGCTGCCCATCATCCCGGGCATCGACGGGAGTTCCTCGCCGCGTCGTGTTCTGGCCGACTTGGCGGACGCGCTGGAGGGCGGCCTCCCGTTCCTGGGCCGGATCCCGCTCGCCGTGGCCGGAAAGCTGCTGTGGGAGGAGGAGAGGACCGTGTCCGCCGACCCGGTCTCCGCGCTGAGCCACGCCGACCGGCTCGCCGAGCCGGAGTCGGACCCGCCCTTCCCCCGCAGGCCGGTCTTACCGCAGCACGCCGAAAGCGCCGCGCCGGCACCCACGCACGGCGACGCTGGGAGTGGGACGCAGAGACTCCTCTTCGTCCGCACCGGCCGACGGAGTCCCGAACCGCTCCCGGACCAGCCGGACGTGGCGTTCGCCGCAGGGCTGACGCCGGGCGACATGCTGCGCCGGCTCGGCGCTGTGCCCGCCACCGTCCGGCCGCGCGACCGCCGGCAGGCCCGGCGGGCGGTGGAGTCGGCCTGGGCAGCGCACCGGCCCCTGGTCCGTGCGGGTGCCGTCGGCGGATGGGCGTACGCCACGATCGAGGGCGGCGCCGCGCAGTTCGCCCGGCCCGAGGTGCTGCGCGCCCTGTCGGCCGGCACGCGGGTGGTGGTCCTGACCAGGCGGGGCCCCGAGGTCGCTCTCACCTTCGCGGAGGACGGCGTGCCGGGCCCGGAGGAGGACGCCCGGCGCGTCATGTCACCACGGGAGGGCAACCACGCCGGCGGACCGTGGGCGCGGCGCCTCGGTGTGGACCTCTGGCCCGGGTCCACCGCCGCCTACACCCGCTTCCTGGCCGTCCTGGAAGGGGAGTTCGGGATCGTCTACGACCCGGAGGGGCGGGAGGAGCTGACCAGCGCTCTGGTGCTGCCCCTCCTGGACGACCTGCCCGAGCGTGAACCCGAGGCCTGCGTACGGGACTTCGACCTGGCCGGGCTCGTGGAGCGGACTCCACCCCGGCGGCTGCGCACCGCCGTCGCGGCCCAGCTGGCCCGGCTGGCGGCCGAGACGCACCTCGACACCCACCCGGAGGTGACGGAGGCCCTCGACCGGATCCAGCGCGGTCTGCCGGTCGACTGCGACCAGGACGATCCCCTGGCCCTGCGGATACGGGCCCTGGCCGCGGAGGTGCACGCGACCAGGACGACGCTGTCCGGCGGCGACGGCGGGCCCGTGTCCGAGGACGACCTCACCGCTTGGGTCGCGCGCAGCGACGCGGCCGACGCGCTACGGGCCTTCCTCCGGCTCCCGTTGCCCGTCGCGGCCGAGGCGGTCCTCCAGCGGCGGATCTCCGTCCACTGGCGGGACGAACTCGCCGCCGACCTGCGCGGCACGTGAGCCGGCGGCGTGCCGCAGGAACTCCTCCACCAGCGGCTCGTGCCCGCCGTCCCGTGAGACCAGGGAGAGTTCGACGATGTCGGCGGTGTCGCTGAGCGGCCGGTAGGCGATCGGGCCCTGGATCGAGCGGACCGCCACGTTCGGTACGAGGGTGACGCCGAGGCCGCAGGCCACCATCGCCAGCTGGGTCAGGATGGAGTTGGCCACATGCCGTGCCTCCGGGGTGAAGCCCGCTCTGCGGCAGGTCGCCATGAGCTGGTCGTGGTAGTCGGGGGACGCCTCGCGGCGCAGCCACACCCAGGGCTCGTCCGCGAAGCCGGAGAGGTCGACCGGGTCCGTGGTGTCCCCGGTCAGCGGATGCCCGTCCGGCAGCGCGATCACGAACTGGTCGTGCCGCCAGGGCCGTACGCGCAGGCCGCGCACCGGTGCGCTCGGCCGGATGACTGCCAGGTCGATCTCGTGCCGGGCGACGGCCTCCTGCCCCTCCCCCGTGTCGACCTCCGTGAGGTGCAGGTCGACCCGGGGCCGGGCGTCCCGGAAGGCCGCCAGGGTGCCCAGCAGCGGCTCGCTCAGCGCCGAGGTCACCACGCCGATCCGCAGCGTGCCCACCAGACCGGCCTCGGCCTGGGTCGCCACCTCGTGGGCGTGCCGGGCGGCCGCGACGAGCCCGCGGCACTCCTCGGCGAACGCGCGGCCGGTCTCGGTCAGCCGTACCCTGCGTTCACTCCGGTCGAACAGCCGCACTCCCAGCTGCCGTTCGAGCTGGAGGATCGCCTGGCTGAGGGGCGGCTGGGACATCCGCAGCCGCTCGGCCGCGCGGCCGAAGTGAAGCGTCTCCGCGACGGCGAGGAAGTAGCGGGCCTGACGGACCTCGATCATGAGTCGCTCCTCATGGAGTCGCCCCCCTGTGAGTCGCTCCAAATATCGATGGCAGAGGAAATCAGACCTTCAGTATATGGAGCCGCGTTGTTTGACTGGCGCCATGACTGCTGGACATTCCCTGCTGGACCGGTTCGCGGAGCTGGACAGCGCCACCGTGTCCGATGCCCTCGACGCCTGCGGGCTGCCTCCCGGACAGGGCGGGCTGCGCCCGATGTGGGGCACGCCCAAGGTGGCCGGATTCGCGCGGACCATCGCACTCGAACCCCTGACCGGGGAGCACGGCGGCTCCCACATCCTCACGGACGCGATCGCCGAGGCCGGCCCCGAGGACCTCGTCGTGGTCGCGAACGGCGGCCGGACGGACGTGTCCTCCTGGGGCGGCATCGTCAGCGTCGGCGCCTCGGTGCGCGGCGTCCGCGGCGTGGTCACGGACGGTGCCTGCCGGGACGTGCGGCAGGCTCGTGAACTGGGCTTCCCCGTGTTCGCGCGCGCCCTGGTGCCGGTGACCGCGCGCGGCCGGCTGCGGCAGAGGTCGACGGGCGAGCCCGTCTCGCTGGGCGGGGTGACCGTCGCCCCCGGTGACGTGGTGCTGGCGGACGAGGGCGGCGTCGTGGTCGTCCCGCGCGAGCGTGCCGCCGAGGTGCTGGAGGCGGCGCGCCGGCTCGCGGACCGCGAGGCGGCCATCGAGGCCGAGGTACGGGCCGGTGTCCCGCTGCCGGACGCGATGCGGGACGCTCGCCTGGCCGGAACGGAAGGGCGGAACGCTCGCCTGGCCGGAACGGAGGCGACGCGATGAGCGGCGTCCTCACGCGTGCCGGAACGGAGGCGACGCGATGAGCGGCGTCCTCACGCGGCTGCGCGCGCTGCCCACCGCCGCGCTCTCCGACGCCCTCGACCGGATCGGCGTCGAGGGCGCCCTGCACGGCCTGTCCCCTCTCTCCGACGGCTTCCGGGCGGCCGGCCCGGCCTTCACCGTCCGCTACGCGCCGGTCGACGAGTCCGGCACCGGCACGGTCGGCGACTTCCTCGACGACGTCCCGCCCGGGTCGGTCGTCGTCATCGGCAACGACGGCCGCACCGACGTCACCGTCTGGGGCGGCATCATGACCGGACTCGCCGCCCACCGGGGCATCGCCGGCACGGTGATCGACGGGGTGTGCCGGGACGTGTCGGCGTCCCTCGCGCAGGGCTACCCGCTCTTCAGCCGGGGCCGGTTCATGCGCACCGGCAAGGACCGGGTGCGCCTGGTGTCGGCCGGCGAGCCGGTGACCGTGAGCGGCGTCGAGGTCCTCCCCGGTGCGCTGGTGTGCGCCGACGCCGACGGCGTGGTCGTCGTCCCGGCCGCCGAGGCCGAGCGCGTCGCCGGGATCGCCGAGCGCATCGAGCACGCCGAGGCCGGGATCGTGGAGGCCGCGCGCCGGGGCGGCACCCTGCGCGAGGCCCGAGAACGGTTCGGCTACCACACACTCCAGACGAGGAGCCGGTCATGACGGACGCGGCGCGCGGTCACGGCACCGCCACCCTCTACGAGGCATCCTCCGGGGCCGCCCGTGCCTGCGATCCCGCCCTGCGCGCCGCCTGGCCGGGAGCCAGGGCGGCCGGGCCGGCGTTCACCGTGCAGGGTGTGGGCGGCGACAACCTGGCCCTGCACCGGGCGGTGGCCGAGGCCCCGCCGGGCAGCGTCCTCGTCGCCGACCTGCAGGGCGCCCGGCACGGCCACTGGGGCGAGATCCTCGCGGTCGCGGCGCAGCGGCGCGGCATCCGCGGTCTGGTCGTCGAGGGCGGGGTACGGGACACGGCCGAACAGGCGGAGCTGGACTTCCCGGTCTTCGCCCGGCACATCACCGTCGTCGGCACGGGCAAGGACCACCCCGGCCGGTTCGGCGTCCCCGTCCGCGTGGGGAACGTCGTCGTACGGCCCGGCGACCTCGTCGTCGGCGACGCGGACGGCGTGGTGGCCGTACCGGCACAGGCCGTGCCCGGGACGCTCGACCGGGCCGATGCCCGGGTGCTGGCCGAGCGGCGGGCTCTCACGGCCATCCGCTCGGGCATGACGACCCTGGAGTTCTACGGCCTGCCCACCGGGCCCGGCGCCTGACGGCACAGCGATCTGGGCCCGGCGCCTGACGGTACGGCGATCCGGGCCCGGCGCCTGACGGTACGGCGATCCGGGCCCGGCGCCGTGCGTCACCGTCGGGCGCGGTCCTGGAAGCCGGCGATGCGTTCCCACATGGCCACGGGGTTGGAGTACATCGGCCAGTGGCCGCTGTACGGGATCTCGGCCAGTTCGACACCGTGCGCGGCGAGTTCCTTCAGGTACGACAGGGAGGAGTTCTGCTCGCCGTACAGGAACATGCGGGGGAAGGGCAGTGCGAGGAAGGTGGCCATCAGGTCGCCGTGGTCGGACAGGTCGACCATCGACTCGAAGATGCCGCGGACCGCGCCGGGCCGGACCTTGTGGGGCACACTCGCCGCGTACAGGGCGGCGGCGAACTGCGGTGAGCTGCGCACTCGTTCGGTGAAGTCGGCGAGGAAGCGCTCCGGGCCGTCCGAGGGGTGCGTGATGATCTGTCGGCTCAGGAAGCAGTCCTCGGGGGCCACGTTGCCCTCGATGTCGACGAAGCTCAGCACCCGATCGGGCTCCTGGTCGGCGAGCAGCAGGGCGGTCAGGCCGCCCATGGAGTGCCCGACCAGGTGGAACCGTCCGATCTCCTGCCGTGCCAGGACCGCCCGGGCGGTCCTCACGAGGAACGGGACCGAGATCCCCGGCAGATCCGCGCACCCGCTCTCGCCACAGCCGGGCGCGTCGTAGGCGAGGAAGGGCCGTCCGGCGAAGGCGGGGTGGGCGGCGAGGTCGGCGTAGTCCTCCTTGGTGGAGCCGAAGCCGTGCAGGAGGACGACGGGGTCGCCGTCCCCGGGGCGGCGGAGGGCGGCGACACTCAGATCCACGCCGTCCACCCGCAGGTCGAGGCGTTCGTTCAGCACTGCCATGCCGTCGAGTCCACCAGACGCCGTCGAGAGACTCAAAGTCTGACTTCGACTGCCGGCGATAGGCGGCGCGTCTCGGCCCTCGCGCCGTACCGACGCGGTCAGACCATCTCGGGCTGGGGTTCCGGCTTCGGCACCGGTGCGGCCTCGGGCTCCCACACCCGCGTCGTCCGTATGTAGCCGTAGATCACGGAGCCCATCGCCGCTATGAGGAGGGACCCGGCCACCTGCGGGTGCGCGGCCATCTCCACCGGCGCCCAGCGGTAGGACACCAGAAGCGCGGCGAACACCGTCGTGCCGTAGGTGACCAGCTGGATTCCGGACCGGTCCCAGCCGCGTGCCTGTGCGCGCAGAGCCGCCTCGATGGTGAGCGTGAACACCACACCGGCGACGAGGTCCACGCCGTAGTGGTAGCCGAAGCCCAGCGTCGCGGTGAGCGTGGCGATCAGCCAGAACGTGCCCCCGTAGCGCAGCAGGCGCGGGCCCCGGCGGGAATGGAGGTAGATCGCGACGGCCCACGCCGTGTGCAGGCTGGGCATGCAGTTGCGCGGGGTGATCCCGTCGAACGGCATCGCCTGCGGGGCGCCGACCGGCGGCGGCAGGTCGGGCCACAGGTTGGCCAGCGCCCAGTGCCCGCCGTCGGCACCGTAGGCGAAGACCGGCCCGACCACCGGGAAGATCATGTAGATGCCCGGCCCGAGGAGGCCGATCACCAGGAACGTGCGCACCAGGTGATGCTTCGGGAAGCGGCGCTCGGCCGCCACGTTGCGCAGCTGGTACAGCGCGACGACGACCGCGCCCACCGCGAGCTGTGCGTAGACGACGTCGAGCAGAAGGGTGCCGACCGGGTCGGTCGCCATGACGATACGGCCCACCAGCCACGACGGGTTGCCGAGCGCGTGGTCGGCGGACGCCAGGTACTGGTCGAGAACCGTCGGCTGGGTTTTCGACGTGATGAGCAGCCAGGTGTCTCCGGTCTTACGGCCGGCCACCAGCAGCAGTCCGAGCCCGACGCCCTTCAGCAGCAGCACGCGTTCCGTGCCGGTGCGGCGTGTGACGGCCATGACCGCGATGCCCAGAATCACCCACAACGCACCGTTGCCGAACGGGTGTCCGTCGGCCAGGAAGGGCGCGCCGACGGCCCACCGCACCAGCTGGAAGACGGCGTCGATGCCGACCGCGATGCCGACCGCGATGAACCGTTGCCGCCGGGTGAGCACCACCAGCGCCATGGCCAGGCAGGCATACAGCAACCAGCCCGATTTGGGAGGGAGTATCACCTCTTGCACCTGGCAGGTGATCGGCCCCGGCACGCCGTAGTGACGCGCGGCGATCTCCAGCACGATGAGGAATCCGAGGGTGATCACCCCCGCCACGGCCCATAGCAGCACACGCGGTTGACGCCATGCGGCGAACGTCGTTCTGCTGCCTATTCGCGCAAACAAACGCGATGCCATGGATATCAATTTTTTAGTCAGTTTTCCGGTGAAGAAGGGCGATGGGTGCTCATCACAAGCTCGAACATGCTAGCGGAGCGATGCGGATGAGTCTCGCGATTACGGGTGATTCGAGCCGACTCAGATGGTCAGGCCCTCGCCGCTATAGGCTGTATACAGCACGATGTGCGGTCTGGCGACGAGGGAGTGTCATGGTCCGGGCGACCGGCAAGAGCGAAGCGGTGTACGAGCAACTGAAGGGCGACATCGAGTCGCTGCGCCTGCGCCCCGGCGCGAAGCTGAGCGAGATCCAGCTCGGGGAGGAGCTGGGGGCCTCCCGTACCCCGGTGCGCGAGGCGATCCGGCGGCTGGCCCGTGAGGGGCTCGTCGACTTCGTGCCGGGCGAGGTGGCCCGCGTGGCGGGGATCTCACTGGGCGGGGTGCGTGCCCTGTTCGACTTCCGGATGCTGCTGGAGCCGGAGGCGGCCGCTTCGGTAGCGACGGCGGGCACGGCCCGCGAGCAGACCCTCGTGCCGTTCCGGGAACTCCTGGAGCGGCTGGACGAGTTCGACGCGGCCTTCCGGGTGCTGAGCGCGGCCGAGCAGGAGCGGGCCTACCAGGGCTTCTACGAGCTGGCCGAGCGGTTCGACCAGGCGGTCGTCGCGGCGTGCCGCAACCCCTACCTCGCCCGCACGATCGGCGACCTGCGCAGCCAGACCGCGCGGCTGCGGCATCTGTCGCACAGCGGACCCCGGCGCATGCTGACGTCGCTGGAGGAGCACCGCGCCATGCTCAGGGCGATCACCCGGGGCGACGCACAGGCCGCGTCGGCGGCCTGCCGTCACCATCTGGCGCAGACGCTGCAGGCCCTCATCGAGGGCCTGACCGCACAGGACTTCGCCCTCGGCGGCGAGGTGCAGCTCGGCGTCGTCGGCTGACTCCCTCGCTCCGGCACAGGAGCGGGGACATGCGCGTTCTCGGACTCCGGGTTCCTCACGCGCGCCGCTTGCTGTATACAGGAGTGGATACAAGACCGTTCGCAGGTGAGAGGCCCTCTGATGCCGTACACCGTCGCGGCGGCGGATCTGCTGGGATTCGCCGCCGCCACCACAGAAGCCCACGGCGTTCCGCGCGACGACGCCCGTCTGCTCGCGGACACCCTGGTGACCGCGGAACTGTGGGGGCATCCGTCGCACGGGATGCTGCGTCTGCCGTGGTACCTCGCCCGTGTCGCGAGCGGGGCGACCGCCGCGATCGCGTCCCCGGAAGTCGTCAGCGACAACGGCGCGGTCCTCGTACTGGACGGCCGCGACGGTCTGGGCCAGGTGCTCACCGACCGCGCGACGCGTCTGGGGGTGGAGCGGGCCCGGGAGCACGGCATCAGCGCGATCGCGGTCCGCGGCTCCGGGCACTTCGGGACCGCGGCCTACTTCACCCGCAAGGCCGCCGAGGAGGGCTGTGTGGCGCTGCTGGCCACCAATGCCAGCCCGGCGATGGCGCCTTGGGGCGGAAGGGAGAAGCGTCTGGGCACCAACCCCTGGTCGATCGCCGCGCCCGGCGGCCGCTACGGCACGGTCGTGATGGACATCGCCAACACCGCCGTCGCGCGCGGCAAGATCTACCACGCCGAGGAGCGCGGCGAACCGATCCCCGAGGGCTGGGCGGCCGACGCGGACGGTGTGCCGACCACCGATCCGCGCCGCGCCGTCGAGGGCCTGATCCTGCCGATGGCCGGCCACAAGGGCTACGCCATCTCCTTCATGTTCGACGTGCTGGCCGGTGTGCTCACCGGCAGCGCGTTCGGAACCGGCGTCGTGGGCCCCTACCGGCCGACCGGCCGCAGTGGCGTGGGCCATCTGCTGATCTGCGTCGACATCCGCTCCATGGCCGACCCGGCCGAGTTCGAGCGGCGGATGGAGGCCCTGATCGAGGAGACCAAGTCCGCCCCGACCGCCCCGGGCACGGCCGAGGTCTTCGTCCCCGGCGAGCCGGAGGTGCGCACCGCCGAGCGGCTGCGGACCGAGGGCATCACCCTCGTCGACGACACCTGGACCTCCCTCGGCCGCGTCGCCGACACCACCGCCGTTCCCCTGCCCGCCCCGACCGTCCCCCAGGAGCCGCCCGCATGATCGCGCTGACCGTGTCCCTCCGGGTTGTCCCCGGCTGCCGCGACGCGTTCCTGGCCGCCATCGAGGAGAACGCCGAGCGGTCGTTCTCCGACGAGCCCGGCTGCCGCTACTTCGACGTCGTGTGCGACCTGGACGACGACCACCACTTCGTCTTCCACGAGCTCTACGTCGACGAGGCGGCCGTCGAGGCCCACCGCGCCGCACCCCACTTCCAGGTCTGGCGCGAGGCGGCGGCCCGGTACGTCGTCCCCGGCAGCCAGGTCAACACCCTCTCCCGCCGCCTGTTCCACCACTCCTGAACGGAGCCGTCCTGATGTGCGCTCACCACCTGATCGTCCACCCCGACGAGGTCGATCGCTTCGACCGCGGCGGCGGTGTCGCCACCATCCCCTATGTCGGCAAGTGGAACTCCGCGAGGGCGGTCATCACCACCGGGCAGACCGTCTTCCAGCCGGGCACCGGTCTGCCCCTGCACAGCCACAACGTCGAGGAGTCGGTGCTGGTCCTCGAAGGCGAGGCGACCGCCGAGATCGACGGCGAGTTCTTCGACCTGGAGGCCGGGCAGGCGACCTGGGTCCCGGCCGGGACCCCGCACCGCTTCCTCAACCGGGGCGAGGGCGTCATGCGGATCTACTGGGTCTACGGCGGCCGGGACGTCACCCGCACCATCACCGCGACCGGCGAGACCTTCGAGCATCTCTCGGAGCACGACAAGGGAGGGGCGCCCACCGCATGAGCGGCGTCATCACCACCGTCGACCCGGCCACCGGGCAGCCGTTGGCCACCTACGCGGCGTGGGACGGCCCCCGGATCGAGGCCGCCGTGGAGCGGGCGCACACCGCGTCCCGGGCCTGGGCGCTGGTCCCGGTCGCCGAACGGGCCGCCCGTGCCGCCCGCCTGGCCCGCACCCTGCGCGAGCACGCCGGCCGGCTCGCCGAGCTGGCCGTGGCCGAGATGGGCAAGCCCGTCACCGAGGCCGCCGGCGAGGTGGAGAAGTCCGCGCTGACCGCCGACCACTACGCCCGTGAGGGCCCGGACATCCTCGCCGACCAGCCGGTGACCGTCGAGGGCGCGCAGGCCTGGGTGGCCTACGAACCGGCCGGCCTGGTGCTGGCCGTGATGCCGTGGAACTTCCCCGTCTGGCAGGTCATGCGCTGTGCCGTTCCCTCGCTGGTGGCGGGCAACGGCGTTCTCCTCAAGCACGCCTCCAACGTCACCGGCAGCGCCCTGGCGTTGCAGGACCTCTTCGTGGAGGCCGGCTTCCCCGAGCACCTGGTGACCGCGCTGCTGATCGCGGACGCGGAGGTGCCGCGGACCACCGCCCGGCTCATCGAGGACGACCGGATCGCCGCGGTCACCCTCACCGGCAGCAACCGGGCCGGTGCGGCGGTCGGGGCGGCGGCCGGGCGCGCGGCGAAGAAGTCCGTGCTGGAACTGGGCGGTTCGGACGCCTTCGTGGTGCTCGCCGACGCCGATGTCGAACAGGCCGCGGCGGCCGCGGTCAGGGCCCGTTTCACCAACTCCGGCCAGAGCTGCGTGTGCGCCAAGCGGTTCATCGTCCACACGGCCGTCGCGGACGCCTTCACCACCGCCTTCGTCAGCGCCGTGGAGGGCCTGCGCCTCGGTGACCCGCGCGAACGGGACACGCAGGTCGGCCCGCTGGCACGGGACGACCTGCGCGCGGCGGTCCAGCGGCAGGTCGAGGAGTCGGTGGCGGCCGGAGCCCGCCTGCTGACCGGGGGCGAGCCGGTGCCGGGCGAGGGCTGGTTCTACCGGCCGACCGTGCTGGCGGACACCGGACCGGGCATGGCCGCCTTCGACGAGGAGACCTTCGGGCCCCTGGCCGCCCTGGCCGTCGCCCGCGACGACGCGGACGCCGTCCGGCTGGCGAACGCCACGGACTACGGGCTCGGCCTGAGCGTGTGGACCGCCGACACGGCCCACGGCGTCGGCATCGCCCGCCGCGTCACCAGCGGCGCGGCGTTCGTCAACGCCGTCGTCGCCTCCGATCCCCGTCTGCCGTTCGGCGGCACCAAACGCAGCGGCTACGGCCGGGAGCTGGCCGCCGCCGGCATCCGTGAGTTCACCAACACGCGTACCTACTGGGTCAGTCCGTTCGTGCAGGCGGCGCCCGGCTCGGGGGTCTGCGCGCCCTGAACGTACTTGGTCAGGAACTGCTCGACCCGCGGGTCCGACGCCTTGTCCACGGTGAGCTGGTAGCCCCAGGCCGAGAGCGTGATCGTCCCGGACTGGTCGTCGACCGGACTCATCAGTGTGTAGGGGGTCCTGGAGACCTTGTCACCGAGCGCCTTGATGTCGGCGTCGGCGGCCTTGTCGTTGTACGTCACCCAGACCGCCCCGTGTTCGAGGGAGTGGACGGCGTTCTCCTTGCCTATGGCCTTGGTGTAGACGGTGCCGTCGCAGGTCATCCAGGCCTGGTTGTGGTCGCCGCCGACGGGCGGGTTCATCGGGTAGTCGACGGCGGCCTGGACGTGATTACGGCCCAGCTTCTTCGCGTCCCACGTCTTCTCTCCGCGTACGGGCTTCTTCGCGGCGGCGGCCTGCTGCTCGTCCTTCTCCTCGGCCTTGTTCAGGGCGTAGGCGCCGAAGCCGGCCAGTCCGGCGACGATGACCGTGCTGAGCGTGATGGTGATGACGCGGTTGCGGCGCTCGCGGGCTCTTTCGGCGCGGCGCATCTCCTCGATGCGGGCCTTGCGGGAAACGGCGGCGGCCTTCTTGCCGGTCTTGCTCATGGCTGGGTGTCCTTCTTCCTTCGCGCCGTACGGCGGTGGGTGCGGGGATGGCATGGATGTCCGGGTCGCCGTGTGCCTGCGTGGGCGCACGGCGTCATGGCATCCGGCTCAGGTCCGCAGCACCTGAAGGACGTGCAGGTCGGGAGTGCCGCTCGCGGGTGGGGGCTGGGCGAGGAGCGCGGGGCCGCCCTGCCGCCTGGGGAGATCCGGCATGCGGGGCAGAAGCGCCGGGATCGTCTGTACGGGGGCCGCGAGCACCCCCGCCGCCGGGTGTACGGCCCGGGCACAGCACGTGTCGCCGGTGGGGCAGTCGTCCAGATGCACCGCCGTCACGGCGTGGTGCCCGGCCCGGTCGTCACCGGCGCCGTGTTCCGCGTACCCGAGGCACATCACCACCGCCGCGAGCAGGACGGCGAGAGCAGGACAGAGGACCCGGGCCCACGTGGTCCACCACGCTCCGCGGGATCTGCGCTGTGTCAGCGGCGTCCTGCTCGTCATCACGGTGATGTTAAGCGGTTTCTGGGGGCGCCGGGGCGGTCAGTCGCCGAGCCTGTCCTCGATGAGCGTCCTGAACTCCTCGTAGGAGGCGGGAGGTTGGACCTTGGTCCCGTCGACGAGGAAGGTCGGGGTGCCCTGGACGCCCAGGCCGAGGCCGTCGCGCTGGTCGGCCTGAACGCGTCCGGCCGTCTCCGGATCGGCAAAGTCGGCGTCGAACCTCTCCATGTTCAGGCCGAGTTCCTTCGCGTAGCCGCGGAAGACGGGCTCCTTCCACTCCTGCGACTCGCCCCACTCCTTCTGCGTGGTGAAGAGCTTGGTGTACATCGCCTCGAACCTGCCCTGGCGGGCGGCGGCCTCGGCGGCGCGTGCGGCCGGCTCGGCGTTGCGGTGTCCCGGCATGGGGAAGTAGCGGGCGACGAAGGTGACCCGGTCGCCGTACTCCTCACGCAGCCGCTCCACGACCGGGTAGTACGCCCCGCACGCCTCGCACTCGAAGTCGAGGAACTCGACGATCGTGAGCTCGCTCCGCTCCGGCTCGGTCAGCCGGTGGCTGGAGCCCCGGACGGGCAGCGCCTCGGCGGCGGGCCGCACATCCGCCCCGGCGCTGCCGCGGTCGTCGGGCCGCAGCAGCAGGTAGGAGCCGAGAGCCAGGGCAAAGCCGGCCACGAGGACAGCGGCGACGATCAGGTGCTTGTACTGCTTCTTCATGATTCCTCGGTGGGAGTGACGGCCCCGGCCCACCGGGCGGCGATGCCCGCCGCGTGCCCGTCAGGGCAGGCGGGGACCACCGGTCGGCGTCGGCCGGAGAAGGGGCGGGACGAACGGACCGCGCCCGTGACGCGGGGGCGCCCTGCCCTCGTTCAGCCGCACCAGCAGCGCCGACACCGGCGGAGCGGCGCTCTCGCGCACCGGGACCTGGGGGCCGTTGCCGTGGCGGCCGCCGAGCAGCGGCCACAGGAACAGCAGCAGACGTCGTACGACCGCGCAGAGCGTCCCGCTCTGCCACAGCAGCCGCTCGGTGAGGCCCAGCAGACGGGCGGCGAGCAGCAGCGTGACCGCGTGACCGGCCAGGGCCACTCCGTGCGAAGGCCCGGCGACCGCATCGTGCTCGACCAGCCGGGACAAGCCGGCGGAGCCGCCCTGATCCGCCACGGCCAGGCACGCGCCGGGCAGGGAGTACGCGGCGTGAAAGGCCAGTTGTGCGGCGGCGAGCACCGCGAGCGCCTGGGCGTCCGTCAGCCTCCGCCGCGTCAGCACCGCCGCGCCCGGCACCGCCACCGCGACCGTCCCGGCCACGATGATCCACCGAGGGGCGTGGCACTGCGCCAGCACGTGCCCCGCCAGCGGCAGCAGCACACACAGCACGGCGAGCACACCCGCCCTGAGACCGCGCAGCACACCGGACGCCGGGGAGGCGGGTCCTCGCGGGCGGTGCGGTCGCATCAGGTTCGGCCTTCGGGAGCCGTCCGCAACCGGACGGACGGGGGGCTTCAGGCTGCGAGGGCTCGGTACCCCGCACGTGCCCCGGCAGCGTACCGGGCGGCGGCTGACGCTCCCGCGGTGCCCGCCCCTACAGCCAGTCGTGCTCCCACGCGTAGCGCGCCGCCTCGTGCCGGGTCCGGGTCTGGGTCTTCTGCATGGCGTTCGAGAGGTAGTTACGTACGGTGCCTTCCGCCAGGTGGAGGCGGGCGGCGATGTCGGCGACGGAATAGCCGTCGCGGGTGACGCGCAGGACGTCGATCTCCCGGTCGGTGAGGGGGCAGTCGTCGACGACGGCGAGCGCGGAGACGTCCGGGTCGATCCAGCGCTTGCCCGCGTGCAGCGTGCTGATGACGGCCGTGATGTGCGCGGGTTCCGCCGACTTGCTGACAAAGCCCTGGACGCCCAGTTTCAGGGCCCTGCGGAGCACTCCCGGCCTGGCGTGCCGGGTCAGCATGAGGATCACCTGCTCCGGCCGGGCGCGGCGGATCTCCGCGACGGCGCCCAGTCCGTCCACACCGGGCATCTCGAGATCGATGACGAGCACGTCGGGCCGGTGCTCGAGCGTGGCCCGCACCGCCGATGCGCCGTCCTGTGCCTCGGCGAGCACGGTGATCTCGTCTTCGAGGCCCAGCAGCGCCGCCAGCGCCTTGCGGAGCAGAGCCTCGTCGTCGGCGAGCACCACGGTAGTCATCGGCCGGTCCTCCCGTACGAGAAGGCCGCGGCCGTGAGGAAGCGCCCGTCCGTCTGCTCCACCGTCAGCTCACCTCCGTTGTCGCCCACACGCTCCCTGAGTGCGGACAGTCCGCTGAGCCCGGAGAGGGGAGCCGTCCCCGCGCCGTCGTTGACGATGGTGATGCCCGACTCCGCGAGGGTGATCCGCACCTGGGTGGCTTGCGCGTGGCGCAGGATGTTGGTCGTCGTCTCCCGCAGGACCTGCCCGAGCAGCTCGTTGACCCGCTCGTCGACGTCGGCCTCGCGGTCGACCCGCACGCGGATGCCCGCGGCTTCGAAGAGGTTCTTCGCGTTCTCCAGCTCCACGGACAGATTGAGCCGCCGCTGTGCGTACGCCAGCTCCTTGGTCTGGGTGAGGGTGTCGCCGACCAGGGCGCGCACCTCCCGCAGTTCCTCCTCCACCCGCCCGATGTCACTGTGCACCAGCTTCTCGGCCAGCGCGATCTTCAGCTTCACCACATGCAGTGTGTGGCCCTGGATGTCGTGCAGATCACTGGCGAAACGCACGCGTTCCCGGACGACGGCCAGTTCCGCTTCGCGTTCCCGTGACTGCTCCAGTTCCTCGACGAGGTCGTAGAAGACCTGCCCGGCGAACATGCTGCCGGTCACCACGACCGTGACGCCCACCGGGATGAGGACGTAGAGGATCAGGACCTCGAGCACCTCCGCCGGGGCGACCAGCAGCCGGGCCGCGCCCACGGCGGCGACGAAGACGATCAGCCCGACGGCGGCCAGGATGCGGTGGCGTGGCAGCTTGGGCGCGTACAGGGGGCCCAGGACGGATATGCCGTAGAACGCCGTATGGCCACCCACCACCAGCACCCCGGCGATCCACACCAGCGCGGTGACGATCAGGCACGGCAGGACGACTCGGGGAATGCCGCTCGCCGTCCACCGCGCGGAGGCGACCAGCGCCGCGGCCACACCCAGGCTCAGGATGACGGCGTCCCACCACGTCCGGGCATCGACGGCCACCAGCAGTGCCCCCGAGGAGACGGTCACCGTGACCATCGTCCTGACGTTCAGCCGGCGCAGCCGTTCCCGTGTTCCCTCACGGTCCGGTGGCCTCACCGTCGAGTCCGCACGCTGAGGACCGGGATCGCCGAGGCGCTCGCCACGGTGAGGGCCGCGGCCGCCCACATCAGCCACTGGTTGTTCTCGAGCCAGGACTCCATGTCGTCAGGGTAGAGACCGAGGCCGAGGTGCTGGACGAAGAAGACCGCGCAGACCAGGAGGAAGACGGCCGTGTTGGCCGTCAGCAGTATGCGCAGGGGTCTGGTGTCCATGTACGGCGCTCCGGAGGTCGAACAGCAGAGTCTCCCCGTAGTGTTCTGCCTGGTCACGGGCGGCACCAGTGACACCGTGTCATGGGTTCACCCCCCGGTATGTCACACCGCGACGATGACGCCACGGCACTGCCGGACGAGCGTGACGACGGCTGAGATCGACGCATGACCTCGACACCAGTCATCGACGTTGACCGCCTCAACCTCAGCTACGGCGACTTCCACGCCGTGAAGGACCTGTCGTTCCAGGTGCGGAAGGGGGAGCTCTACGCGCTGCTCGGCACGAACGGGGCCGGCAAGACCTCGACCCTGGAGACGGTCGAAGGCCACCGTGCGGCCACCTCGGGCACCGTGCGGGTCTTCGGGCAGAGCCCCCGCGACCGGCGGTCCGTGCGGCCCAGGATGGGCATCATGCTCCAGGAGAGCGGGTTCTCTCCTGACCTGACGGTGAAGGAATCCGTCCGGATGATCGGAACGCTCTCGCGGCGCAAGGACAGGGTCGAACGCGTCCTGGGCATCGTCGGCCTCACGCACAAGGCCGGCACCAAGGTGTCCCAGCTCTCCGGCGGTGAGAAGCGGCGTCTGGACTTCGCCACGGCCGTGTACGGGAAGCCTGAGCTGATCTTCCTCGACGAGCCCACCACCGGCTTGGACATCCAGTCCCGGGACGCCCTGTGGGACGCCGTGGACAAGCTGCGCGAGGACGGATCCACCGTCGTGCTCACCACGCACTACCTGGAAGAGGCCCAGGCACGCGCCGATCGCATCGGGCTCATGCACAAGGGCGCCTTCCACCGGGAGGGGACCGTCGCCGAGCTGACGCGGACCCTGCCGGCCGTCGTCCGCTTCTCCCTCCCGGCCACCGCACCGGCCCTGCCGCTGCGGGCCACGCGCGAGAGTGACGGACGGTTCCTCGTCGAGACGTTCGGCCTCCAGGAGACCCTCTACGCCCTGCTCGACTGGGCGCACGCCAACGGGCTGGAGCTCGGGGAGCTCGAAGCCGGGCCGACCCGGCTCGACGACGTCTTCCGCGCCATCGGCAACGACTAGCCGCTCACCCGACGATCAGCACCTCCCCCGGAACCTCCCAGGAACCGGAACCTCCCAGGAAAAGGCCTTCACCATGCTCTCAATCGCTCTCGGCGAGCTGATCCAGATCTTCCGGAACCGGCTGGTTCTGGTCTCCAGCTTCATCATGCCCACGGCGGTCAGCGCGTACTTCATCCGCCAGCACGAGGTCTTCGCGGAACTGGGCAGCCTCGGATACATCGCGGCGGTGGTGGTGTTCACCGTGGGGGCGTTCGGGCTCTACACGACCACGGTGACGACACTGGCCTCGCGCCGTCAGAACCTCTTCCTCAAGCGGCTGCGCTCCACCCCGGCGGGCGACGCCGGCATCCTCTCCGGCCTGATGCTCCCGGTCACCGTCCTGGCGCTGGTCCAGGTGGTCGCGATCCTCGTCGTGCTGGCCTCGGTCGCCGGCGGACCGGCAAACGTTCCCCTCCTGGCGGCCGCGGTCCTCTCCACGGTCGTCATGATGCTCGGCCTGGGACTGGCCACCGCCGGACTGACGAACTCCCCCGAACACGCCCAGGTGACCACCCTGCCGGTCAGTCTCGGCACCATCGCCGTCGCCAGCTGGGTGGGGATCAGCGGTACTGGGGAACTCACCCTGCTCAAGCGGCTGCTCCCCGGTGGCTCGGCCACGGAGCTGGTCCTCAACGCCTGGAACGGCGGCGTCCCCGTAACGGACTCCCTGCCCCTACTGGCCCCCACACTGGCCTGGGTCGTCGTCGCCATCGCCCTGGCCTCCCGCATGTTCCGCTGGGAGCCGCGCCGGTGAGCGGGAACGAGGGCAGGGTTCGGACGGGGGAAGTAGAACGACCTTGCTGGCTCAGGGTGTTGGTGTGGGCCAGGGGAAGCGGTCCAGCAGGCGCCGTAGATGCTTCTTGCGGTTTCCCTCCGGCAACTCCCCGAAGTACGTGCGGAGCCGGTGGACCACTCCGATGCCGACCTGCTCCGCACCGACGACGTCGGTGATGTTCTCCAGTGCGCGGATTCCCCGGCTGACGTTGAAGGCGAAGTCGTCCTTCAGGACGGCGTCAAGCAGTGCGTCCAGACAGCGGGGATCCGGATCGAGGAAGAGGCGGGTGTAGGCGGCGAGCCGCAGTCCGCCGTTCTCCGACTCCAGCCAGGAATCGAGCGGCGGGTCGGTGAGACGCCCGGTCTCACGGACCAGTTCTCCGAACACCTGCTGCATCAGGCGGGTGCGCTCCTGACCGGCGGGCAGGTTCCGGCGCAGGGCCAGGTAGTCGGCGGCCAGGCCGTTGACCATCTCCACCGGATCGGTGTTCTGCTCGCCCGAGGCGCGGTCCTGTGCGGCGGTCAGGGCGACCTGGGAGGTGTCGGCAGCTCCTTCAACCGCCCGTTCCAGGCGGGCCGTGACCGCCTCGGTCTCCTCCATCCGCGCGGTCAGCTGCCGGAACTGCACGCCCGCGCCGCCGGGAAGGGTGATGCTGTCGAAGACCCCGCCCAGCCAGGGGACCACGGCGATCACCAGCAACGTCACCGTCACCGCGTCCAACTCGATGTGCGGCCACACCAGATGGACGACCGCGGCCACGACCGCGATCGCCGTGACCGCCGCGGCCGTGTACCTGCGTCGGCGAGCCTCGCTCCGCGCACCGGCTGCCCCGGGATCCCCCTCCGCCATGGGCCCAGCCTTCCAGAGTCGCGAAGCCGTCCACCGCCCGATACCCGGAACGATGCACTGTCGCAGGGCGGCATCGGCGCGCGAACACGACCGCAGGGTTACGGCTGTGCCGGCCGGCGGGGTCTCCCCGTCCCAGCACCCCGTTCCAGGCCACCGGCATCTGCGCTGGTCAGCCCCTGTTCCAGCGTTCCGGCGTCCCACAATCACCGCACCTTGTGGCGGGCGGGACGGATCGCGGAACAAGCTGCGGTCGTCCCAGCAGCCCGCTGGACGACCCACCTCTGCACGATGGAGATCTCGATGCGTTCGCGCTTTGCCGCCCGCCCCGCCCGCCTCGCCCTGGCCGCCGTCGCCGCGGTGGCCCTCACCGCCACCGCGACGGCGACCGCCACCGCCGACAGCCGAGGCAGCACCGCGCGGGCCTGCGTCACCAAGGACCTGACCTTCAAGATCACCACGGAGACGCAGGCGGGTGGCTACTACCTCCTCACCGCCAAGGCCAAGTCGGGCGTCACCTGCTACCTGAAGGGGGTCTTCCCCTCCGCGTCCTTCGGCTCGGCCGCCGACACCGAGGTGGCACCGGCCGAGCACGCCGTCAGCGAGGACGTCGTCCTCTCCGGCTCCACCCGGGCCTACGCCGGCATCAACCCCAAGACCACCAACAACGACTTCGGCAAGGAGTTCGAGCGGATCCACCTGTCCGTCGCGGGCGACGAGGCCAACTCCATCAGCCTCGACCTCCCCGACACCGCCCTGGTCGACAGGCCCGTCGCCACCAACTGGCACGCCGACCCGGCCGACGCCGTCCCGTTCTCCGGCTGACACGCACGCCGGGCGCCTCCGCCGCGCCCTCGTGACAAGACCGCACCCCCGGCCGGCGTACGCACCGTCGGCCGGGGGTGTCCACGTGCAACTGGCGCAACGCCCGGAAGAAGGCAGCGGAGCAGCGTCGTTTTGGGCGAGTTACGTATTCAGTCCTGGTTCGTTCAGCAGTGCATGACCAACACGCGACGCACGCTCGCCGCCCTGGCACTCGCAGGAGCCGCCCTGACCACCACCGGCACAGCCCACGCCGCCGACCCCGGCGACAAGGGCGAGCAGACCAAGGGCCACTCCAGCAGCACTGCCGTGAGCACGAGCGAGGACAACCTCCTCAGCAGGTCCACCAAGGCACTCAACGCGATCAACCCACTCACCAGAATCCTCCCGGTGAACATCAACGACCTTGGCCACTAGACATGTGTCTTCGCCGTAAGGCGTGACACGACTCCGGGCCCCGGGGATCTCAAGAGACTCCCGGGGCCGACCCATGGGGTGTCCGGCAACGGGCAGGGGGAAGTCGCCGCCCGGACCATGCGCGTCTCGGCTGATTCAATGAGCACGCGCGGCGACGGGCACCCCGGCGCGGCCCGCAAGGGAGGAGTCTTCGTGACACTGCAGGACATCGCGGCACGGCTCGGTTCGCTGCTCCGCGCCGGCGGACTGTCCGTCAGCACGGCGGAGTCCCTCACCGGCGGCATGCTCGGCGCGACGATCACCGGCACCCCCGGCGCGTCGGACTACTACCGCGGGGGCGCGATCACGTACGCGACGGACTCCAAGGCGACGGTCCTCTCCGTCGCCGAGACGACCCTCGCCTCCGACGGCCCCGTGAGCCCCGCGACGGCCGAGCAGATGGCGCGCGGTGTACGGGAGTTGTTCGGCAGTTCCCTCGGTGTCTCGACCACCGGCGTCGCCGGCCCCACCGGCCAGGACGGCAAGCCCGTGGGACTCGTCTACATCGGCGTCTCCGACCGGGAACGCACGGTCAGCCACGAGTTCACCAGCACCGGCTCGACGCGCGAGGAAGTGCGCCGCCAGGCCGTGGAGCGGGCGCTGAGCCTGCTGGTCGAGCATCTGGACCGGCGTCACCCCTGACGCAACCCTGAGACACCCCCCAGACCTCCCCCAGCTGTCCCCCATCCGCCCCCGATATGTGTCAGAAATCTTTGACAGGTACCGGAGGGCGCTGTCAGCCTTTTCTGACAGGTACCACGGAAAGGGGCCGCGATGCCCGAGGTCCCGACTCCGGCACCGACGGGCGACGAGTTGCTGAAGGTGCTCTCCGCCCTGGCCAACCCGCACCGCCTGCGGATCGTCGCGGCGCTGCTGGAGAGCCGGAACTACGTCAGCGCGCTGGCGCGCGAGATCGGGATGAGCCGTCCGCTGCTGCACATGCACCTCCAGCGGCTGGAGGCGGCCGGCCTGGTCGTCGGCACGCTCGAACTCGCGGAGGACGGCAAGGCGATGAAGTACTTCGATGTCACGCCGTTCTTCTACGAGTTGACCCCCGGCGTCATCGCCCGGGCGGCCGCGACGCTCAGCGAGTCCGAGAAGACCGAGGCCGAGAAAGAGGAAGCGAAGTGAATGGGGAACAGGTGACGCTCGCCGACAGCGCCGACACCGTGAGCGCGCTGGTCGGAGCCGTGGGCGCCGGTGGGCTCTTCACTCTGCTCATCGTGATCGTCTGGCAGACCGCCGCCACCTGGCGGGCCCGGATGCTGGCCGCGCGCGAGCAGCAGTACAAGGACCTCGCGGCCAAGTACGCCGAGCTCCTCGAGGACACCGTGGAACTACAGCGCCGCACGGTCGAGGGACAGCGGCAGACCCTCGACGAGCTGACGCAGACCCGGCTGTCGGTGTCCTCGATGGAGAAGATGATGCGCGAGATCGAATAGCGCCCGCAGGCGCACCGAGAGAGACGTACGGCCGGGAGCTGCAACTCCCGGCCGTACAGCGGAAGAACACACCCTTCGGACACACCACCCGTACGCCACGGCAGGTCGTCACACCCACAAGCGCCGTGGTGCGGGTCCCAGCGGAAGAACACACCCTTCGGACACACCACCCGTACGCCACGGCAGGTCGTCACACCCACAAGCGCCGTGGTGCGGGTCCCATGCGCCCTGATGCCGGTCGTCGAACGACCGGCGGCGCGCTCCCTACGTAAGGAGACTACTCATGCGTGCGCTGCTCCAGCACGTCGCCCGCGCACCCGCCGGGCGCCGCGGCAAGTGGCTGGTCCTGGCGGCCTGGCTGATCCTGGCCGTCGCCCTCGGCCCGCTGGCCGGCAAGCTCGGCGACGTCGAGGAATCCGGGCCCAACGCCTTTCTGCCGCGCGGCGCGGAGTCCGCGCTGGTCAACACGGAGCTGGAGAGGTTCCGTACGGACACGGTGGTGCCGGCCGTCGTCGTGTACACCGGCGACGGGGCCGAAGCCGCGGCGACGACCGACCGCGACGGCTTCGCGCGGTACGTCCCCGCCGGTCAGGAGGTCTCGCGGCCGATCCCGTCCGAGGACGGCAAGGCCCTGATGACGATCGTCCCGCTGGACGGCGAGGACGGCATCACCGACAAGGTCGACGAGCTGCGGGCGGTGGCCGGCGCCAACGCCCCGCCCGGCGTGGACGTCGAGGTCGGCGGCCCGGCCGGCTCCCTCGCCGACTCAGTAGCGGTCTTCGACGGTCTCGACACGACTCTGCTGCTGGCCACCGGCCTGGTGGTGGCCGTCCTCCTGCTGCTGACCTACCGCAGCCCGGTCCTGTGGCTGCTGCCCCTGGTGTCGGTGGGCTTCGCGGCGGTCCTCACCCAGGTGGTCACGTACCTGCTGGCGAAGCACGCCGGGCTTCCGGTCGATCCGCAGAGCGCGGGCGTGCTCATGGTCCTCGTCTTCGGCGTCGGCACGGACTACGCCCTGCTCCTCATCGCCCGCTACCGCGAGGAACTGCACCGCCACGAGGACCGTCACGAGGCCATGGGAATCGCGCTGCGCCGCTCCGGCCCGGCGATCCTGGCCTCCGCCGCCACCATCGCCGTCGGCCTGTCCTGTCTGGCGTTCGCCGACATCAACTCCTCCCGCTCACTGGGGCTGGTGGGCGCAGTGGGCGTCGTCTGCGGCTTCCTCGCCATGGTCACCGTGCTTCCGGCGCTGCTCGTCATCACGGGCCGCTGGGTGTTCTGGCCCTTCGTCCCGCACCACGGCACGCCCGGCCGTAAGCCGCGCACCACCTGGTCCCGGGTCGGGGCGGCGGTCGCCCTGCGCCCCCGCTGGTCGTGGCTGGCGTCGGTCGGGGTCACCGGCGTGCTCGCGCTGAGCGCGGCGGGCGTCACCATGGGCCTGACACAGGCGGAGATGTTCCAGGACAAGCCCGAGTCGGTCGTGGCCCAGGAGAGGATCTCGGCGCACTACCCGTCGGGGGCATCCGACCCGGCGGACATCGTCACGCGCACCGACCGCACCGCCGAGGTCAGGGCGGCAGCGTCGTCGGTGTCCGGAGTGGCCCGAGTCGAGAACGACACCGCCCGCACGCCGGACGGCGAACTCACCACGCTCTCGGTGGTCTTGGAGAACGCCCCGGACAGCCAGGCCGCAAAGGACACGATCGACGCCCTGCGCGACGCCGTGCACCCGATGGACGCTCTGGTCGGTGGTACGACCGCGGAGGCCCTCGACACCCAGCGGGCCGCCGACCGCGACCTGACGACGGTCGTTCCGATCGTGCTCCTCGTCGTCCTGGGCGTCCTGATCCTCCTGCTGCGGGCCCTGATCGCCCCGCTCCTGCTCCTGGCCACGGTCGTGCTGTCGTACGTAGCCGCCCTGGGCGCCTCGAATCTCCTCTTCGAACACGTCCTGGACTTCGCGGGCGTCGACTGGTCGATCCCGCTGATGGGCTTCGTGTTCCTGGTGGCCCTCGGCATCGACTACAACATCTTCCTCATGCACCGGGTGAAGGAGGAGACCGGGAAGCTGGGCCATCACCACGGCGTCCTGGAGGGCCTGACCAGCACCGGAGGCGTCATCACCTCGGCGGGCATCGTCCTGGCCGCGACCTTCGCCGTCTTCGCCGGCCTGCCCCTGGTGACCATGGCCCAGATGGGCGTCCTGGTCGGTATCGGCGTCCTCCTGGACACCTTCCTCGTCCGTACGATCCTGGTCCCCGCCCTCGCCCTCGACCTGGGCCGCTGGTTCTGGTGGCCGGGCAGGCTCTTCCACAAGGCGGCGTGATCCCCCCGGCCCGGCCGTAGCTATGCGAGCGTCGGGCTTCCGTATTAGGACTGGTCGATCGACGGCTCGCTGCCGGCCCCTGAGACGGCACTGATCTGGAAACCGGATTTCATGGGCCCTTCGACAACCCGAAAGGGGATTGCGCCGCAAATTCGGGAGCGGTTCTCCGACTCTCCCGAATGCCCTGGACGTGGGGGCCGCCTTCAATACGCAGTCGGCACCGGCCGGGGACCCGGACCTCGCCACGTCACCGGCATTTCGAGGACCCCAAGCCCGGCTACGTCGCCGACTGGCCCGACCTGCCCGACTGGCAAAAGGAGACCGACGCCGACATCTTCGAGGCCATCGAGGACACCTCGAAGTAGCCGGGTATCCGCAGGAGGCCCGGCTTCGTGATGGGCGTCGCCGTCTCAGCAGCCCCCTGAACTCCGCCCCGGACGAAACCGGGGGCCGAACGAGGCTAGCCCGCGCAGAGCGTGAACCGGATAGCAGCAGGGCGGCGCCGTCGACGAGCTCGGGGTGGTCTGGCCGCCCGGGTAGCGGTCGAGGGAGCTTCATGTGCAGGAGCCGGGCACACGGCCTTGCGCGGACACTCTTGGGGCGGCGCCACATCCACGTCAGTCGCGCGTTACCTGATTGAGCAGAGCGCCATAGGCCGGACAGCGAGCGAGCAGGTCCTGGTGGTGTCCCACGTCAAGGATTCGGCCTGCCTCGAGGAGTACGACGGTGTCCGCACCGGCGAGGGTGGAGGGGCGGTGGGCGACGACGAGGGTGGTACGGCCGGTGCGGGCCGCGCGAAGGGCGCGGTCGACCTCGGCCTCGCTTTCCGCGTCCAGGTTGGACACCGCCTCGTCGAGCACGAGGACGGGCGTGTCGGCGAGCAGGGCGCGGGCGATGGCGATGCGCTGGCGCTGCCCGCCGGAGAGTTGGGCGCCGCGTTCTCCGGCCGGGGTGTCGTAGCCATGAGGGAGGTCGTGGGTGATGAAGTCGTGGGCATGGGCTGCCCGTGCGGCGGCTTCCACCTCGGCGTCGCCGGCGTCCGGCCGGGCGAAGCGGATGTTGTCGCGGATCGTCAGGTTGAACAGGTACGTATCCTGGGGGACGGCGGCGATGAGGCGCTGGAGCTGGGCCAGGGGCAGGTCGCGCAGGTCGTGGCCGCCGATGGTGATCGCGCCGTCGGCCGGGTCCCAGTGGCGTTGGAGGAGTGAGGCGCAGGTGCTCTTGCCCGCGCCGGAGTGTCCTGCGATGGCCACCGTGGCGCCGGCGGGGATCGTGAAGGTGATGTCGCTGATCGCGTCGGGCAGTTCTGGGCGGTAGCGGAAGCGGACGTCGTGGAAGGTGACGGTGGGATCGATGGTCGCCGTGGGGACGGGTTCCGCGGTGGCCCGGTCGGTGACGTCCGGCTGGGCGGTGACGATGTCGGTGAGGCGGACGGCTGCGGCGCGGACGGAGGCGAGTTCGCGCCAGGTGTCGACGAGGGTGAGCAGCGGGAGGAAGGCGAAGGCTCCGAGGACCGCCGCGAGCGGTACCTGATCGGCCTGCAGCGTTCCGGTGTCCACGAGAGTCAGTGCGGTGAGCAGGACGGCGATGAGGCCCGCGGCGGCGATGGTGTCCCCGGCGGCCTTCTCCACGCCGCCGCGTGAACGGTGGGCGCGGGTGGCCTGGCCGAGTCGTTCGGTGGCCGTGCGCAGGCGCTCTGCCTGGTGCTGCTCGCGGGAGAAGACAAGTGTTTCGGCCAGGCCCTGGACGGCGTCGACCGTTTCGGCGGCGGCTTCACCGGTGGCTTCGCGCATGCGGCGGGCCTGGTCCGCGGAGCGGCGGCGCAGCCAGAAGGGGACGGTGGCCATCAGGACGACGGCGGGGAGCAGGGCGACGCCGAGCAGCGGGTCCAGGGCGAAGGCGGCGATCAGGCAGGCAGGTGGGACGGAGGCGGCGACGATGAGCGGGCTGAGGCTGTGCGCGAAGAACAGCTCCAGCAGCTCGATGTCGGCCATGGCGGTGGCGCCGATGTCGCCGGAGCGGCGGCGCAGCAGGTAGCCGGGGGTGAGGGCGGTCAGGGCTCGGTAGCACCGGTCGCGGAGTTCGGCCAGGACACGGAAGGCGAGGTCGTGGGCAAGGTAGGACTCGGCCCACGCGGCAAGGACCTTCGGAGTCACGAGCACGGCCAGGAGGACGAGTTCGGCGGTCAGTTCGCCGGGTGCGGTGCCGGAGAGGGCCTGACCGATCACATGTGCGCCGAGGAGGGCGGCGGCCAGGGCGAGTGCCTGGTCGAGCAGTCCGCAGGCGATGGCCCCGGCGAGACGTGCCTTGTGCGGGCGCAGCAGGGGCCGCAGGGGCGAGCCGTGGCCAGGAGCTGGTGGGGTGGCCGGCGTGGCAGGAGCGTGGTCGGTGAGGGTCATGGGGCGGCTCCCTCCCGCTGGCGGGCGACGAGGCGGGCGTAGGCGCCGCCTTCGGCGAGGAGTCGGTGGGGCGCTCCGGCCTCGGCCACGCGTCCGTCGATGAGGACGACGAGGTGGTCGGCGTCGGCGACGGTGGACAGACGGTGGGCGATCACCAGGACGGTGCGGCCCTCGCGCAGTTGGTCCAGGGCGTCCACGACGGCGCGTTCGGCGGCGATGTCCACGCTGGAGGTGGCCTCGTCGAGGATGAGCAGGGGTGTGTCGGCGAGCAGGGCGCGGGCGATGGCGAGGCGTTGGCGCTGGCCGCCGGACAGGCGCAGGCCGCGTTCGCCGATGACTGTGTCGTAGCCGTCGGGCAGGGCGGTGATGAAGTCGTGGGCGTGCGCGGCGCGGGCGGCCTTCTCGATGTCGGTGGCGTGTGCGTCGGCGCGGCCGAAGGCGATGTTGTCGCGGACGGTGCCGTGGAAGAGGAACACCTCCTGGGAGACGACAGCGATCCGTGCGTGCCAGTCGGTCAGCGGCATGTCGCGCAGGTCCACGCCGTCGGCGGTGATCCGGCCGCCCGCGCCCGGGTCGGCGAACCGCAGGAGCAGGCGGGCCAGTGTGGACTTGCCGGCGCCGGAGGGGCCGACCACGGCGGTGGTGGTGCCGGCTTCGAGGGTGAGGCTGATGTCGTCGACGGCGGGGTGTTCCTGGCCGGGGTAGGTGTAGCCGACGTGGTCGAAGACCACCTGGGGCGGGGCGCCCGAGTCTGTCGGACGGGCCGTGCCGGTGTCGGGGACGGTTGGTTTCTCGGCGAGCAGTTCACGGATGGCCTCGTGGGCGGGCAGCGCCGCCTGGCCCGCGTGGAAGGCGGCCATCAGCTCGGTGACCGGGCGGAATGCTTCGCGGGAGAGCAGGAGTACGGCGAAGACAGCGCTGAGGGACAGATCGCCGGCGGCGTACTCCCAGGCGGCCATGCCGACCGCGGCGGAGGTGCCGAGGGCGGCGAAGAAGCCGACGAAGCCCGCTGAGATCGTGGCGATCTGGGTGAATCGGAGCGAGGAGCGGTAGAAGTCCCAGGCGGTGCGGGACAGTCGGGTGCCGAAGTGGTCGTGGGCGGCGACGGCCTTGAGGGCGGGCAGGCCCTGGACGGCGTCGAGGTAGTCGGCGCTCAGGCCGCGCCAGCCCCGCATGTAGTCGGTGAGCATCCGCCGCATGCGGTGACGCAGCAGCCGGGGGACCACTGCGGCGAAGATGGCGGTGGCGGCGACGAGCGCTGCCACCGGCGGGTCGATCACCGCGAGGACGGCGACGATCCCGAGTCCGCCGATGACCGAGACGAGGACCTGTGGCAGAAAGATACTGACGAACCGGTCGAGGGCCTCGACGCTGTCCTGGAGCGTGGTCAGGAGCGCGCCGGTGCGCTGCCGGGTCACGTGGCCGGGTCCCAGGGTGAGCAAGTGACGGTACAGGCGCAGCCGCAGGTGGGTCTTGACCTGTTCGGCGGCACGGGCGGCGGCGACCTCGCGGGCCCAGATGAGGACGGCGCGTACGGCGACGAGGGCGAGCGCGCCGCAGCATGCCCAGACGGCCCCGTTCAGGTCGTGGCGCAGTCCTCGGGCCACGGCCAGGGTGAGCAGCAGGCTCTGGCCCACATAGCACCCGGACACTCCGACACCGGCGGCCACACTCGCCAGAAGCGGGCGGCGTCCGGGCCGCGCGTACGGGAGCAGTGAGGTCAGCACGCGGGCTCCTCCTGGGCGGTGGTCGGCGACCCGACGGCATCCAGGGGCTCGCACCACAGGGCGGACTCCCCCGGCGATATCTCCACCTGTCGTGCCTTCACACCGAACACCTCGGCCATCAGCGGCGGTTGGAGCACCTCACGCGGCGGCCCCGCGGCCACGACCGTCCCGGCGGCCAGCACACAGAGCCGGTCGCAGTAGCGCAGTGCCAGGTCGAGATCGTGCACGGCGAGGACCGTGGTGACGCCCAAGCCGCGGATCATGCGCAGGCACTCCAACTGGTGCCGTATGTCCAGGTGGTTGAGGGGTTCGTCGAGGACGAGGACACGGGGCTGCTGGGCCAGGGCGCGGGCCAGCAGGACGCGCTGGCGTTCGCCGCCGGACAGAGTGGCGATGTCCCGGTCCGCCAGAGCCGACGCACCGACCCTGGCCAGTGCCTCCTCGGCGATCCAGTGGTCGTGTGCGCCCGGGTTCTGCCAGGCGGTGAGGTGGGCGGTGCGGCCCAGGAGAACCACGCGGCGCACGCGCAGCCCGCTGACCGGTTCGGACTCCTGCGGCAGGGCGGCGGTGTGCCGGGCGGAGGTGGCGGGGTCCATGGCCAGCAGGTCCGCGCCGTCGACCCTGAGGGTTCCGGTGTCGGGCACCAGGGCCCGGTACAGGCAGCGCAGCAGGGTGCTCTTGCCCGCGCCGTTGGGACCGACGACGCCGAGCACCTCGCCGGGCTCCACATGGAGGTCGACGCCGTGCAGGACGGGGATGCCGGACAGGCGTGCGCCGAGTCCGCCGATCGTCACCTCGGCCGCTTCGGACGTGGTCACAGGGCACCACCCCCGCCGGGCCCGGCCAGTGCCCCGCCACGGCGGATCAGCAGCCACAGGAAGACCGGTCCGCCGCACAGCGCCGTCACCACGCCGACGGGCAGTTCGGCCGGCGCGAGGACGAGGCGGGCGACGAGATCGGCCCAGACCAGGAACACCGCGCCGGAGAGCGCCGCGACGGGCAGAACCCGGGCGCTCTCGGCGGAGCGCAGCAGCAGACGGGTGAACAGCGGCATCATCAGGCCGACGAAGCCGATCGCCCCGCTCACGGCCACCATGGCCCCGGTCAGCAGCGAAGTGATCACGAACAGTTCGGTACGGAGCCGGGAGGGGCGCAGTCCCAGGCTCGCGGCGGTCTGCTCGCCGAGCATGAGCGCGTCCAGCATGCGGGCGCGCAGCAGCAGCCAGGGCAGTGCGAGCGCCGTCAGGGCGGCGATCAGGGTCAGCGAGGTCCAGCGGGCTCCGCCGAGCCCGCCCAGCAGCCAGAACAGCACGGACCTGGCAGCCTGGCCTCCGCTGTCGTCACCGACCATCACCAGGACGTTGGTGACGGCCTGCCCGACGAAGGACACCGCGACGCCGGCCAGCAGCAGCCGGGCCGCTCCGGCCCCACGGTGCGCCTGCGCGACGGCGAAGACCACGACGGCGGCGGCCATCGCACCCGCGAAGGCCCCGGCGGACAGGGTGTAGACCCCCGCCAGACCGGCCCCGGCCAGCGTGACGGTCACCGCGCCCACCCCGGCGCCATAGCTGGTGCCCAGCACGAACGGGTCGGCGAGCGGATTGCGCAGCAGCGCCTGCAACACCGTGCCGACCATCGCCAGGCCCGCGCCGACAAGCGCTCCGAGCAGCACACGGGGCAGCCTGATCTGCCACACGATCGTGTCGTAGCGGATGTCCGCGCCGGTCACCTCGTCGCCGCCCAGGTGCGCGGCGACCACCCGGACCAGGGAGCCGACCGGGACCTGAAAGGGGCCGAGGGCGATCCCGGCCACGACCCCGCCGGCCAGCAGGACGATCAGGGCCGGCAGGAACCATCGGGTCGCAGCCCGGCGGACGGTGGGCGGGGGCGTCCGTTCCGCGGTCCCGGCACCGGCCGGGGCCGTGGCGGCCATCGCGCTCCTCACCCCTGTGGGTGAAGCTCGTCGGCGATGTCTGCGGCGACCTCGGGGTTGCGCGGGCTGAGTGCGCCGAGCCCCGTCAGTCCCACGACGAGAAAGCGGTTCTCCTTCACGGCGGTCACATCCCTCAGCACGGGGTCGGACCGCAGCTGCTTGATCTTGTCGCGTGCGGTGTTCCCGGCCGTGAAGTAGTCGACGACGAGGATCACGTCAGGATCGCGGCGTACGACCTCGTCCCAACTGCCCTCACCCCAATCGGACTTCAGGTCGGAGAAGACATTGCGCCCGCCGGCCGTGGTGACCAGCGTGTTGGCCAGGCCCTGCCCGCCTGCCACGGTGGGCGCGGTCTGCCCGGAGTCGAAGACGAGCACGTCGACCGGGTCGGCTCCCTTGACCTGCGCCTTCACTTCCTCCCACTGCTCGGTGAGCCGGGCGTTGAGTTTCCGGGCGGCGTCCGGCTCGCCGAAGAGGGTGCCGAGCGCGGTGACGGTCTCGATGAGGGAGGTGAAGGTGAGCTTCTGCCCCTTGCACTGGATGGTGAACAGGCCGATCCCGGCGGAGCGGAACTGGTCCGGCGGCAGCCCGTTGGCCTCGCTGAACGTCGGCCCGAAACCACCGATGAGCACGTCAGGACCCAGGCCGATCAACGTCTCCTTCGACGGATACGCCTTCTGAGACAGCACGGGCACCTTGCCGTAGGCGGACTTCAGATCGGCCCGTACCGGATTGTCCAGCAGCGAGCTGCCGATCAGCCGGTCGCCCAGCCCCATGGCCAGCACCAGTTCGGTGGCGTGCTGGTTGAGTGTCACGGCGCGCGAGGCGGGCCGCTCCAGCCGTATGTTCTCCCCGCAGCGCTCGATACGGACGTCGGACCCCGACGCCTCGGCCTGCTTCCCGCTTTCACTCGTGCCGGACTCCGCCCCACAGGCCGCGAGCACACCGGCCGTCACCAGGACGGCCGCCAGTCGCCGGACCGTAACTCCTGTCACTCAAGTCCCCCTTATTGCACGGTACTTGCAACAACGAAATCCTTGCAGAAATGTGAAGGGTCAGCCAGAGTGACGGTCGAGGGTCCCCTGTACGGGGGGCCTCCGACCGGGGAAGGAGGGGCAGCATGCAGTACTCCAACGAGGAACTGGCTGAGGTCTTCGAGGTCGAGGAGACCGAAGAGGAGACCGTGGTGAGCGTGGCGCACCACACCTGATCGGCCCAGCCGGCATGAGCCGGGTGCGGGAGCGGCGCCACGCCTGACAGCGTCCGTTCCATGGGCGTCGCCCCGCACCCACCCACAGCACCCGCCTCCGTGCGGGCCATCCGGACCGACGGGGGGAGCGGAACGGTGCTGGTAACCGGCGCCCGAACAGCGGCCAAGGGATACCACCGGGGCACGCACCGGGCGGTGGCACCCGAGGAGACCTGGCAGCGCATCCGGCCCCAGCTCCCGCGGTACGGGGTGACTCGCGTGGCAGACGTGACCGGCCTCGACGACATCGGCATCCCGGTCTTCCAGGCCGTACGACCCGCCTCGCGGACCGTCTCCGTGTCTCAGGGCAAGGGACTCACACCTCATGCGGCGCGTGTGTCGGCCGCGATGGAGGCGATCGAGCTCTGGCACGCCGAGAATCCACCCTCCCCGTCAACACCCCGCGCCGCCGGCTCACTTGACCTGCCCTATCGCCTGGCACAGCTCGATCTCGCCGAGGGATCGCTGCTGCACGAAGGGCTACCGCTGCCCTGGCTGGAAGGCGAGGGCCTGCTGAGCGGTGCGTCGATTCCGGTACCGGAACCGGCCGTCCGCCTCGACCACACCTACCGCGCCGAGTGGACGCCCCCGCTGTTCCGCACCACCAGCAACGGCCTGGCCTCCGGAAACACCCTCGCCGAGGCGACCGCGCACGCCCTTGCGGAACTGTGCGAACGAGACTCCCTGGCCCGGCTGCGTCTCCGGCCGCGCCCCGACTGGTCTCGTCTCGACCTCGGCTCCATAGAGGACCCTGACTGCCGAAGTCTCCTCGAGCTCTATGCCGTAGCCCACGTGTCCGTAGAGGTCGTGGTCGCCGAGCGGCATCCGGCCTGCTTCGAGGCACGCATCCGCTCCGAGGCCCATCCCGTCACCTACACCGGCGCCGGCTGCCACCTCGACCCATCCATCGCCCTGAGCCGCGCGTTGACCGAGGCCGCGCAGAGCCGGCTGACCGCCATCACCGGCGCCCGAGACGACCTCCCACCGCTGCTCTACCAACCCGTGGACGGCCGAAGTCGGGCCTCCGAGGACCTCGGCACACACACGACGACCTGGTGGACGGCCCCGACCTCGGGCGACTTCGACACCGACGTACGCACCCTCGCCACGCTGATCGCCGACCGCACCGGCACCGAGCCCATCCGTGTGACACTGCCCAGCCCAACCGCGATCCCCGTCGTCAAGGTGATCGCCCCCGGCCTGGCCTTCGACGACCGGACCGATGTCAGCGCGAGCACCGGCCGGCCCCGCACGGGCGGCGATACGGCATGAGCGTCACCCACGTCTACGCCGGGCCGTCCCTGGACGCGGCCGCCGTACGGGCCCTGCTGCCGGATGCCGAAGTCCACCCGCCCGTACGGCACGGTGACCTGATGGCGTCTGCGGCCGGACCTGGAGACCGGGTGATCGTCCTGGACGGGCAGTTCTTCCAGTCGGCGTCCGTCCGGCACAAGGAGATCTGCGAGGTCATCGGGCGCGGGGCGGCCGTGTACGGGGCTGCCAGCATGGGCGCGCTGCGGGCGGCGGAACTCGGCCCGTACGGCATGACGGGCAGCGGCGTCGTGCATCGCCTGTACGCCACCGGGCTGATCGAACGCGACGACGAAGTCGCCCTCGTGCACACCGAGCCGGACGCGGGATCCCGTGCGCTGACCGTCGCCCTCGTCTCGGTCCGTGTGGCACTGCGCCGCCAGGTACGGCGCCGGGCCATCACCTCTCACGACGAGCTGTCTCTGCTGGCCGCCGCCGAGCAGTTGCCCTTCACCTCCCGTACCTGGCGGGGCATCTTCCAGCAGGCCGAGACCGTGTCCAGGGAAACGACCGAGACGGTACGCGCGGCCGTGGCCGGTCCCGCGGAGACCTGGGACGTCAAGGCCCAGGACGCCCGTGCCCTGCTCACACGCCTGGCCCGCGATCCGGCGCTGACCGTTCCGCAGCCCGTGCCCGTGCCGACGACCGTCCACATGGAGAACTGGCGGCGCACCGCCGACGCCGACGCCCTCACCCTTCTGACAGCCGCGCAGATCTACGCCGACGACTATCCCGCCCTGCATCAACGGACCGTGCTGCGCCTCCTCACCGGGGCCCAGGAGGAGGACTTCCGGGTGCTGGAGAGTCGCGCGGTCGAGTCCGCGAGGCACCGGGGACTTCTGGCCGCCGACCACGGGCTGTGGCTGGGTGACGAGGAGGCGAAGGCTTCGGACGACGCAGTCCTCGCCCGGGTGTTGGTGCGCTCGTACCGCTGGTCCTGCGGCCTGACACCGATGCCCGTCCTTGCGGAGGCCGTCCGCGCAACCCCTGGCCTGGCCCGCCTGAGAGAGCTGATAGCCGACGCCGAAGTGCTCAACGCACAGCTGACACAGCGCGGTTATCCCCTCCGCAAGGTCTCCCCCACGGCCCTGCACCGGCACTGTCTGCGCCGCTGGAACACCGCCGCGCTCATCCCCGCCCTCTACGACCGTGGATTCACCGGCGTCGACGACCTCACCACCCGGGCCGCGCGCTTCGCCCCGCACCTGGGCCTGACCGATCCGCCTCGTCTGCGGCTGCTGGCCGACTGAACCATGAACAGGAGTGAGCGCCATGGTGCTGCACCGCCTCGTCACCGACACCGACGCCCTGCGGCAAGCCTGGGAGACGAGCCCGCTGCACTCCCGCGACCTGGGCGGCTTCGACGACGTCTTCGGGCTGGAGCCGGCCGAGGACCTCATCGTGAACCGGGGCCTGCGCATCCCCTACATCCGGCTGATGAACAACGGCGGCTACATACCCACGTCCCGCTTCACCCACCGCACCGGCACCGGCGCGGGCCAGGCCAACGGCGTCGCCGACCCGCACGCCGTACTGCGGGAGGTGGAGCGCGGCGCGACCGTGGTCCTGCGCGGCCTGGTGCGCTACAGCCCCGAAGTCGCCGACTTCTGCACGCAGTTGTCGAAGGAGCTGGGCTTCTTCACCTCGGCGGGGGCTTACCTCACTCCCGCGAACTCGCGCGGCGCGGGCCCCCACTACGACCCGATGTCCGTCCTGGTCCGCCAGGTACACGGCGTGAAGCACTGGCGCCTCCAGGCACCGCCCGTGCGATGGCCGCGCACCCTGCCCGCGCCCCGCGAGCAGTACGACACCCCTGTGATCGCCGAACTCGACCTTCACCCCGGCGAATCCCTCTACATTCCGCGCGGCGTCGTCCACGACGCCTGGACCACCGACAGCGAGTCCGTCCACATCACCTTCAGCGGTGACACCCCGCCCATGTGGGCCGATGTCCTGCACGACCTCGTCGACCAGGCCGCGGCAGCGGAGCCCGCCCTGCGCGAGACCTTCCCCTGGCGCTTCGCGGATGCCCCGGACGCCGTCGCCGGGCAGGCCAAGGAACGCCTGGCCCTGCTGCGCGCCTTCCTCGACACCGTCGACACCGACCAGCTGGCCGCCGACATCGTCGACCGCCACGCGACCCTGCCCGACCCCGCACCCCGAGGCCGCCTCACCGCCGCACTGGCCCACACCCACCGCCCGGAGCCGCAGCGGTGACGTCCGCCGACACCCGCTTCAACCGTGTCCTGGCCGCCGCCGCCCTGTCCAACGTCGGCGACGGCATCCGGATGGTGGCCCTGCCACTGCTGGCCGCGGCCACCACCCGGGACGCGTTCGCGGTCAGTGCCCTGACCGCGGTGGCCTTCCTGCCCTGGTTCCTGTTCGGCCTGCCCATCGGCGCCCTCGTCGATCGCAGCCGGCCGGAGCGGTTCATGGTCTGGGCGAACACCGCCCGCACTCTGGTCCTCGCGGCCCTGACCGTAGCGCTCCTGGCCGACCTGCGCTCCATGGCCCTGCTCTACGTGCTGGCCTTCCTGCTCGGCATCGGCGAGGCCGCCTACGACAACGCCGCCCAGTCCCTGGTACCCCGCGTCGTCCCGGACGAGAAGCTGGAGAAGGCCAACAGCGCGCTGATCACGGCCGAGCGCGTGGGCCAGGACTTGGCCGGGCCGGCCCTGGGCGGTGTGCTGTTCGCCCTCTCCCCCGCCCTGCCCTTCGGCTTGAACGCCGTCGCGATGGCCCTCGGCCTGCTGCTGCTCGCCCGCCTGCGCTCCACCCCTCCCGCCCCGGTCGCCGCCGCGTCCGAGGGCAACGTCGTACGCACGGTCGTCACCGACGCCGTGGCCGGCATGCGCTGGCTCTGGCAGGCCAGCTACGTCCGCACGATCGTCCTCGCCGGCACGGCGCTCACCTTCTTCACCATGGCCTGGGAAGCCACTTTGGTCCTGCTGGCCCGCGGCCCGATGGGCGTGTCGGAGACCGGCTACGGCGTGATGCTCGCCGTCGGCGCGATCGGCGGTGTCGCCGGCGCCCTGGTCACGCCCGCACTCGTCCGCCGCTTCGACCGCCGCACCCTCCAGATCGCGGCGATCGGCGTGACCGCCGCCCTCGACCTCGCTCTGGCCGCGTTCCCCACCCCGGCCCTGGCCGCCCTCGCCTGGGGCGGCACGGGCGCCGCCTTCGCAGTATGGAACGTCCTCTCGGTCAGCCTGCGCCAGCGCCTCGTCCCCGCCGGACTGCTCGGCCGCGTCAACAGCGCCAACCGCACCTTCTCGATGGCCGCCGTGCCTCTCGGCGCAGTCACCGGAGGGGCTGTTGCCGACGCCTTCGGGCTGCGCGCGCCGTTGTGGCTGGCCGCCGGCGCCCTGACCGTCCTCACCGTGGCCTACGCCGTACTCACGAGGACCGGCCCCGCCCAGGACCCTTCCCCCGACTCCGAACCCGACAAGGTGGCAGACCGGCAGTGACCACGGCCCACGACGACATCCGGCAGATCTGTCTGCCCCCGTTCCGGCAATTCCTCGACCGTCTGCCCGCCCTGCACGTCACCGGCTTCTACGACGACCCGTTCGAGCCCTACCTGCACCAGCAGAACGCAAGCAAGAGCTGGGACACCGACCACCTCACGGCGATCGCCGGACGGCGAGGGGGTCGCGTGCTCGACATCGGGTGCGGCCGTGGCCGCGTGGCGCTCGCCATGGCCGCGTCGGGGCTGTCCGTCACAGCGGTCGACAGCTCACGCGCGGCGACCACACGACTGGCCGCCCATCTGGTGGCGCACCCCGAACTCGCCGCCCGGACACACGTCGTGCACCAGGACTTCTTCGACGCCGACGGAGATCTGGGCGAGGGGTACGCGACGGCGGTGCTGGGCGACACCTCGGTGAACATGTTCGCCGAAGCCGATTCGCTGGCTGGTCTCCTGCACCGGGTCCGGTCCTTGCTCGCACCGGACGGAGTCTTCTGCTTCTCCGTCCTCACGGAGGCCGCGCTGACGACCTATGCCGGCCGCAACGGTGTCGTGGCCACCGACTTCACCGACGACGAGGGCAGACGCCACTTGCTGTTCGCCGCCCTGCGCCACGACCCGGCCGGCCCGTACTTCTCCCGCACCCTCTTCTTGCCCGACGGGGCCCGTGACGACGGCGAACCCGTCGCGCACCTCGCCGCCGTCCGCGAGCGCCTGTGGACCCGCCGGACGCTTGAACCGCACGCCCACGCAGCGGGATTCGAGGTCGTCGACAGCGTCCCGGCCGTCGCCCGCGACGACAGGACGGGCCGGGTCGACACCCAGGTTCTGGTGCTCACGGCCCGCAGCTGAACAACCCTGGCAACCGAAAGGCTCCCGCGAGTCACGTCCTCGCAGGAGCCTCTCGTTGTGCCGCCTGCAAGTGAAGGTTGAGAAGACGATCACGAGCAGGACGTCTGTGCGAGCGCGGCTACGCCGTCACGGTCACGGCGCCACAGCGCTCACGGCACTCACGGCACTCACGGCGCGAGCAGCAGGCTGTCGCCACGCTCCTTGGCGGCGGCGTAGCGCTTGGCCACGTCCTGCCAGTTGACGACCTTCCACATGGCCTCGATGAAGTCGACCTTCTGGTTCTTGTACTGCAGGTAGAAGGCGTGCTCCCAGGCGTCGAAGACCAGGATCGGGGTGGAGCCCTGGCCGACGTTGCCTTGGTGGTCGTAGATCTGCTCGACGATCAGCCGGCCGCTCAGCGGCTCGTACGCGAGGACGCCCCAACCGGAGCCCTGCGTGGTGGCCGACGCCTTGGTCAGCTGCGCCTTGAAGCCCGCGAAGGAGCCGAAGGACTCGGCGATGGCGTCCGCGAGTTCGCCCACGCCGTCCTTCTCCAGCGGCTCACCGCCGCCGTCGCCGGTCATGTTGTGCCAGTAGATCGAGTGCAGGATGTGCCCGGAGAGGTGGAACGCCAGGTTCTTCTCCAGGCCGTTGATGGAGCCCCAGGTCTCCTTGTCCCGCGCCTCGGCGAGCTGCTCCAGCGTGTCGTTCGCACCCTTCACGTACGCCGCGTGGTGCTTGTCGTGGTGGAGCTCGATGATCTCGGGGCTGATCACCGGAGCGAGCGACGAGTAGTCGTACGGGAGCTCCGGAAGCGAGTAAACCGCCATGTCCAACATCCTCCGCCATAATTGCCACTCATGTGCAACTGCACGCTAACAGCAGGAGAGGCGCGCTGCCGATCAGGCATTGGTCCTAGGTCCGTGGGTCGTGCCGTGGGGAGAGGGCCGGCTCCGGCCGTCGCCAGGAGGGAAGGGCGGTGAACGAGGCCGGGCACCGCGGAGTGCTGCGAGGACAGGGGCTGCGTTGTACGCCCGCCCGGCTACGGGTACTGGCTCTGCTGTCCGCTTCGGCGCGGCACCTTTCCGTCGGGGAAGCCTGCTCGCGCCTGGGGCAAGCCGGAAAGAGCCTCCACACCACGACCGTCTACCGGACTCTGGAGACGCTCACGGCCGCCGGCCTGACCCACGCCGTACCGGGCCCGGGGCCCATCCGCTACGGCATCACCGGAGAGCCGCACCACCACACCGTCTGTCAGCGCTGCGGGTATGTCGCAGCTCTGGCGACCGAGCATCTGTCGGAAGCGGTGGACCGTATCCAGGAACTGACCGGGCTGCGGCCGGACGCCCGGGGGGCACTACTGCTCTACGGCAGGTGCACCGACTGCAGCGTCTGAGGGTGCGGGACGCTCCCCGCTCGGGTACCCATCTCCCGGTTCTTATTGCACACTACTTGCAATAACGTATGTAGTGCAGGAGAGGTGGGCGATGGGTTCTCCGGTCGTGCTCGGCATCGAGTCGTCCTGCGACGAGACGGGTGCGGGCCTGGTCCGAGACGGGCGGCTGC
>NZ_JBITGX010000007.1:419922-490840 GCF_044457425.1 Streptomyces sp. NPDC050546 | reverse complement strand
GGTTGATAGGCCGGATATGGAAGCACGGTAACGTGTGGAGTTGACCGGTACTAATAGGCCGAGGGCTTGTCCTCAGTTGCTCGCGTCCACTGTGTCAGTTCTGAGACAACGAACAGTTGTCGGCTTTGAGTAGAACGAACAATTAAAGAGTGTGCTTGTTCGCTCGAAACCATTAGGGTTTCGGTGGTAATAGCGTAGGGGAAACGCCCGGTTACATTTCGAACCCGGAAGCTAAGCCTTACAGCGCCGATGGTACTGCAGGGGGGACCCTGTGGGAGAGTAGGACGCCGCCGAACAATCTTTGGAAGGACCCCTGGTCCCAGCGTTCAGCTGGGACCAGGGGTCCTTTTTATTTTGCGGTGCGCGCCGGGTAGCCGGCTGCGCGAGAATGACTTGCGGTACCGAAGACAGGAGTCACCATGTCCACCAACTCTCCCGACGACCGACCGGAGCGCGACCAGCGGCGACGGGAGGGGGACCGGAGCGACCGCGGCGGTCAGCGCGGGGACCGTGGAGACCGCGGAGGCTTCCGCCGCGACAACGACCGTGGTGGCTACGGGCGTCGTGACGGCGGCCGAAGCGACCGAGGCGATCGTTCGGACCGTGGTGAGCGTGGTGGCTTCCGGCGTGACGACCGGCGTGACGACAGCCGCGGTCGTGACGACAACCGTGGTGGTGGGTTCGGCCGGCGCGACGACCGTGACCGGGGACCGCGCAGGGACGACCGTGACCGCGGCGGGTTCCGGCGGGACGACCGCGGTGACCGCCCCTCCTTCCGGCGCGACGACCGTGGAGAGCGGCGCGACGACCGGGACCGTGGTGGCTTCCGGCGTGACGACCGGCGTGACGACAGCCGCGGTCGTGACGACAACCGTGGCGGTGGCTACGGCCGGCGCGACGACCGCCGAGGCGATGTCCGTCGCGGAGACGACCGTGGACCGCGCGGTGACCGCCCCTCCTTCCGTCGGGACGACAGGCGTGACGACCGTCGCGATGGTGACCGCGGAGGGTTCCAGCGGCGCGACGACCGTGGCGAGCGTCGTGACAGCCGGGACCGTAATTTCCGCGGTGACGACCGGGACCGCGGCTTCCGCGGTGACGATCGCGACCGCGGTTTCCGGCGTGACGACCGCGGCGGCTTCCGCCGGGATGACAGGCGCGATGACCGTCGGGACGACAGGCGTGACGAGCGTCGTGACGAGCGCCGTGGGGACGACCGCGGGGAGCGTGGCGGTTTCCGTCGGGACGACGCCGGTCGAGGAGGGCGTGGTGGCTTCCGTCGCGACGACGCTCCTCGTGGCGAGCGTGGCGAGTTCCGGCGCGACGACCACCGCGGCGACCGTGGTGATCGCAGCGACCGTGGTGGCTTCCGTGGGCGCGACGACCGTGCCGGGCGCGACGACCGTGGCGGACGTGGGCCGCGGCGGGACGATCGCGATCGCGGTTTCCGGCGCGAGGGCGGTGACCGTGACCGTGGCGGTTTCCGTGGCCGCGACGACCGGCGTGGTGCCGGCCGGTTCCGTGAGGAGCGGGAGCGGGACCGGGAGCCGATCAAGCGGCTGCCGATCCCCGAGGACGTCACGGGCGAGGAGATCGACAAGGACGTACGGCAGGAACTGCAGAGCCTGCCGAAGACGCTCGCGGACGATGTCGCCAGGAACCTGGTGATGGTCGCGCGGCTCCTCGACGAGGACCCCGAGGGCGCGTACGGCTACTCGAGGGTCGCGCTGCGGCTGGCGTCGCGTGTCGCCGCCGTGCGGGAGGCCGCCGGGTTCGCCGCGTACGCCAACCAGAAGTACGGCGAGGCGCTGGCCGAGTTCCGGGCCGCCAAGCGGATGACCGGGAACATCGATCTGTGGCCCGTGATGGCCGACTGCGAGCGTGGGCTCGGGCGGCCGGAGAAGGCGCTGGACATGGCCGGCGCCCCCGAGGTGCACAAGCTCGACAAGGCCGGCCAGGTCGAGATGCGGCTCGTCGCCGCCGGTGCGCGGCGTGACATGGAGCAGCTGGACGCGGCCATCGTGACGCTGCAGAGCCCCGAGCTGGCCGCCAACTCCGTGCAGCCGTGGACCGCGCGGCTGCGGTACGCGTACGCCGACGCGCTGCTCGCCGCCGGGCGGGAGAGCGAGGCGCGGGAGTGGTTCGCGAAGGCTGTGGAGGCCGACCGGGACGGCAGCACGGACGCGTCGGACCGGCTCGCCGAGCTGGACGGGGTGGAGTTCGTCGACGCCATCACCGATGACGAGAGCGACACCGACGATGTGAGCGACGGCGGGGACTCCTCCGAGGAGGAGAAGAAGGACTGACGTCCGGTGGAAGGGGGCGGATCCCGGTGGGGATCCGCCCCCTTCTTTTTTGCTTCAGAGGTCCAGGGTGCGCAGCACCAGGCCCGAGGCCGGCTTCGGGCCGAACGATGTCGACTTGCGCGGCATCGTCACGCCCTGCCGGGCCAGGTCCCGGACGACCTCCTCGCGGACCGGGTGCATCAGGACGGCCGTACCGCCGTCGCGTTCCGCCTTGGCGACCGTGGCGGCCGTGTCGTGGATATAGGCGATGTGGGCGGGGGAGTCCTCGGGGATGTGCCAGACGTGCTCGAGGAGCGTGGCGTGCAGGACCGTCGCGTCGAGGGTGCGCCAGGCCGTGGGGCGGTCGGCGGGGATCGTACGGGCCAGGAGATCCGGGTCCGGGTGGTCGACGAGATGGTAGGAACCGTCGCCGGCCAGCAGGAACGCGTTGCCCTCGCAGGCCGCGTCCGCCAGCGCCTCCAGGGCCTCGGGCAGGGGGGCCGTCAGGCGGCGTACCCGGAACAGGCCGTGCAGGGCCGCCACGGCCCGGTCGACCGGCAGGTCGTGGAGGAGACGGTGGATGGCGCGGACCCGGAGGGGGTAGCGGGCCGTGTCGACCAGGAGGACCAGGCCGTGGTCCCACGGGCTGGGGGAGGGGTGCTCCGTGCGGAGCCGGCGGTAGGTCGCCCAGCGGTGGTGGCCGTCGGCGATGAGTGCCTGGTGACGGGCCAGGTCGGTCTGGATCGCGGCCAGGTCGGCGGGGGCGGTCAGGGACCACAGGCGGTGGCTGAAACCGTCCTCCGTGGTGGTGGAGAGGAGCGGAGGCCGGTCGGCGGTGCGCTCGATGAGGTCCGCCGTGGTCGTCGTCGGGCCGTCGCCGCGGTAGGTCAGCAGGAGGGGTTCGAGGTTCGCGGAGGTGGCCCGCATCAGGGCCGCGCGGTCCGCGACGATGTGCGGCATGACGTCCTCGTGCGGCAGCACCACCTGCTCGGCGGGGTCCGACACACGCAGGGCGCCGATGATGCCGCGTTGCAGCATGCCGTCGCCGTCCCGCTGCTCGTAGACGTAGAGGCCGGGTTCCGGATCGGTGGCCAGGACGCCCTCGGAGAGCCAGCGGTGCAGGGTCTCGGCGGCCTGTTCGTTGCGGGCACTGGGCGTGGCGGCCTGGGGCAGGATCAGACGGACGATGTTGTGCGGGTCGGAGGACTCGAGGTGGTGCAGGCCGTCGGGGCGCACCACGACGTCGTACGGCGGAGATGTCACGGCGGCAAGGCTGCCGACCCGGTCGGGGTCGTAACGAAGGCCTCGGAACGGGGTGAGTTCCAGGCCTCGGTGCGCCGTTGCCTCCGAGTGACCTGCTGTGTTCATCCCGGCATCGTACGGGTGTCAGTGCCATGAGGGATGATCGGGGGAAAGCCGTCGAACGAGGAGCGATGCGGGATGAGCCGGAGCGTCAGGACGAGGCCCGAGGGCAGTGGGCAGGCCCTGAGCGAGGCGTACGACACGGCGCTGCTCGATCTGGACGGGGTCGTGTACGCGGGCGGGAGCGCGATCGCGTACGCCGTCGAGTCGCTGGCCGAGGCGCGGGCAGGGGGGATGCGGCTCGCGTACGTCACGAACAACGCGCTGCGCACTCCGGACACCGTGGCCGCGCATCTGACCGAGCTGGGGATACCGACGGGCGCGGACGACGTCATCACCTCGGCGCAGGCGGTCGCGCGGCTGATCAGTGAGCAGGTGCCGCGGGGCGCCCGGGTGCTGGTGATCGGCGGGGAAGGGCTGCGGGTGGCGCTGCGCGAGCGCGGGCTGGTGCCCGTCGAGTCGGCGGACGACGATCCGGCGGCGGTGGTGCAGGGGTTCGGCGGGCCCGAGCTGCCCTGGGGCCGGTTCGCGGAGGCCAGTTACGCGGTCGCGCGCGGCATGCCGTGGTTCGCGTCCAACACCGACCTGACGATTCCGAGCGGGCGCGGGATCGCCCCGGGTAACGGCGCGGCAGTGGAGGTCGTCCGGATCGCCACGGGCGCCGAGCCGCAGGTCGCGGGGAAGCCGCTGCCGCCGATGCACCGGGAGACCATCCTGCGGACCGGGGCGAAGCGGCCGCTGGTGGTGGGGGACCGGCTGGACACGGACATCGAGGGCGCGTTCAACGGGGACGTCGACTCGCTGCTCGTCCTGACCGGGGTCACCGACGGCGCCCGGCTGCTGGCCGCGCCGCCGCACCACCGGCCGACATATGTGGACGCCGATCTGCGGGGGATGCTCAGCGGCCAGCCGGACGTCGACGCAGTGGGCGACGGCGGATTCCGGTGCGGAGGCTGGACGGTGACGGCCGGTGCGGAGGTGCTGGAGCTCGACGGGGACGGCGAGGCCCTGGACGGGCTGCGCGCGCTGTGTGCTGCGGCGTGGACGGCCGCCGGAGAGGGCGCGTGCGAGCTGGACGGGGGGAAGGCGCTGGCAAAGCTGGGCCTCTGAGCACCGGTTGGGATCCGCGGTGCGCGGGCACCCTTCGGCTGTGCGTGCGAAGGACCGCGGCCGGGATCCGGAATCGTGATCGAAAGGCAAGGTAGGTTAGCCTAACCTGCGTGTTGGTCGACAGTCCCCCCGAACAGCGCGCGGAGACCGCCCCCGCGCCCCCGACTCGACGGGTGGTACGAGCCTTTGGGCTGGTCCTGGCCGTCGCGATCCTGGTGCTCGTCGCGCTGGCGAGTATCGCGATCGGAGCGAAAGAGCTGTCCCTCGGGCAGGTCTGGCACGGTCTGTTCGAGGACTCGGGGACGTACGGCGATGTCGTCGTCGCTGAGCGGATGTCACGGACCGTGCTGGGACTGCTCGCCGGTGCCGCCCTCGGTCTGGCCGGCGCCGTCCTCCAGGCGCTCACGCGCAACCCGCTCGCCGATCCCGGGCTGCTCGGCATCAACGCAGGCGCGTCCGCCGCGGTCGTCACGGCGATCACGTTCCTCGGGATCACCTCGCTCAGCGGCTACGTCTGGTTCGCGTTCTTCGGCGCGGCCGCTGTCGGTGCGCTGGTCTGGTTCCTCGGCGGCAGCCGGGGCGCGACGCCGGTGCGGCTCGCGCTCGCCGGTACGGCCCTCAGCGCCGCGCTCTACGGCTACCTCCAAGCCGTGATGATCATGGACGACGCGGCGCTCGGCAAGATGCGGTTCTGGACGGTGGGTTCGCTCTCCGCGGCGACCGACTCGACCATCGAACAGGTGCTGCCGTTCCTGCTGGCCGGTACGGCCCTGGCCCTGGCCCTGGCCCGGCCGCTCAACGCCATGGCCATGGGCGACGACACCGCCAAGGCGCTCGGCGCCAACCTGAACCGGACCCGGGCGCTGTCCATGCTGGCCGCGACCGTGCTCTGCGGAGCCGCGACCGCAGCCTGCGGGCCGATCGTGTTCGTCGGGCTGATGGTGCCCCACGTCGTGCGCTCGTTCACCGGGCCCGACCTGCGCTGGATCCTGCCGTACGCGGCGATCCTGTCGCCCGTGCTGCTGCTCGGGGCCGATGTCCTCGGCCGGATCGTGGCCCGGCCGGCGGAGCTCCAGGTGGGCATCGTGACCGCGATCCTCGGCGGACCGGTGTTCATCTATCTCGTACGACGGCGGAGGACGGCGCAGCTGTGAAGACCACCAACCGTGCTGTGAGGTCCCCCGGCGGGCTCTCGATACGCCTGGACGTGCGGGCCTTCGTCGTCGTGCTGCTGCTGCTGGCCACGGCGCTCACGGCGAGTGTCGTGCTCATCGGCACCGGCGACTTCCCGATCCCGGCCGCCGATGTGCTGCGGACCCTGTTCGGGCAGGGCAACGAGGGCCAGGAGTTCATCGTCAACGAGCTGCGGCTGCCGCGGGTCCTGGTCGGACTGCTGGTCGGCGCCTCCCTCGGGCTCGGCGGCGCGCTGTTCCAGTCCATCTCCCGCAATCCGCTGGGCAGTCCGGACGTACTCGGCCTCGGACAGGGGGCGACGGCCGGCGCGCTCACGATGATCGTGCTGTTCTCCGGGGACGCGAACCAGGTGGCCCTGGGCGCACTCGTGGGCGGTCTGGTGACCGGGCTCGCGATCTATGTGCTCGCCTGGAAGCGGGGCGTGCACGGCTACCGGCTGGTGCTGGTCGGCATCGGCGTCTCCGCGATCGTCACCGGGGTCAACGGCTATCTGCTCACCAAGTCCGACATCGTGGACGCGGCCCGCGCGGTCGTGTGGATGACCGGCTCGCTCGACGGCCGTGACTGGGACCAGGTGTGGCCGCTGCTCGGGCTGTGCGCCGTGCTCGTGCCGCTCGCCCTCTGCAACGCGCGCGGGCTGCGGATGATGGAGATGGGCGACGACGTGTCGTACGCCCTCGGGGTCCGGGTGGAGCGGGTGCGTCTGCTGCTGATGGTGGCGGCCGTGCTGCTCACCGCGTCCGCGACCGCCGCCGCCGGTCCCGTCAGCTTCGTCGCGCTCACCGCGCCGCAGCTGGCCCGGCGCCTGACCCGTTCGCCCGGCCCGAACCTGCTGCCCTCCCTGTGCATGGGCGCGGCCCTGCTGGTCACCGCCGACTGGCTCTCGCAGCGGGCGTTCGGCGCCGAGCAGCTGCCCGTGGGCGTGGTCACCGGCGTGCTGGGCGGTGTCTACCTGCTGTGGCTGCTGGTCACCGAACGCCGGGCGGGCCGGATATGAGCAAGAACCAAAGGAGCACTGTGAACCGTCTGTCCGCCGAGAACGTCACCCTCGCCTACGACCAGCGGGTGATCGCCGAGCAGCTGTCGGTGGAGATACCCGACAACTCCTTCACCGTGATCGTCGGCCCCAACGCCTGCGGCAAGTCGACGCTCCTGCGGGCACTGTCGCGGATGCTCAAGCCGAGCGAGGGCCGGGTGCTGCTCGACGGCCAGGTCATCCAGTCGATGCCCGCGAAGAAGGTCGCGCGGACCCTCGGCCTGCTGCCCCAGTCGTCCATCGCGCCCGACGGCATCACCGTCGGCGACCTGGTGGGCCGTGGCCGCTATCCGCACCAGGGCATCCTGCGCCAGTGGTCGGCCGACGACGAGCGCGTCGTCCAGGAGTCCATGCGGCAGACCGGTGTCGCCGAGCTGGCCGAGCGTTACGTCGACGAACTCTCCGGCGGCCAGCGCCAGCGGGTGTGGATCGCCATGGCGCTCGCCCAGCAGACCCCGCTGCTGCTGCTCGACGAGCCGACGACGTACCTGGACATCCAGCACCAGATCGACGTACTGGACCTGTGCGCGGAGCTGCACGAGGAGCAGGGGCGCACGCTCGTCGCCGTGCTGCACGACCTGAACCACGCCGCCCGCTACGCCACGCACCTCATCGCCCTGCGCGAGGGGAGCGTCATCGCCGAGGGCGCGCCGAAGGACATCGTCACGGCCGAGCTGGTCGAGGAGGTCTTCGGGCTGCGCTGCCAGGTCATCGACGACCCGGAGACGGGCACGCCGCTGGTGGTGCCGGCGGCGCGGCGGGCACGGGCCGGAACCGGGGCGGGGAAGGGGGCCGAGAAGGTGGCTACAGAAGCTTCCTGAGCTGGAGCAGGTCCCGCACACCCGCATGTAGCTTGACCCGGCCCGAGCCCCAGGCCTTGGCGAAGCTCAGCTCGCCGTCGACCAGCGCCACCAGATCGTCGCCGGCCATGGCGAGCCTGATCTCGGCCTTGGCGGGCGGCGGTCCCTGCACGGTGTCGTGCACGTGGATCCGCCCGCCGCGCATGCGGCCGACGAAGGTGACGTCCAGGTCCGTGATGTGGCAGCTCACCGAGCGGTCCAGGGCCGCGGCGTCGCGGACGTCCCCTTCGGCGCGCTGCATGTTGTCCGAGAGCTTGTCGAGTGCGCTGCGGCACTCCTCGATCGTGGCCATCGCCGACGACGGTACCGCAGTGGTTCGCGGTAGCGTCGGGGCATGGACGACGCAGTTCCCGAGACCCCGGCGGTGGCGGAGGACGAGCCCGTTCCCGATCCCGGGTACGACCCCGCCGCTCCCGCGCCCCTGCACGTGCCCCGCACCCGCACGGGCGTCGGCGACGTGGACGCCTGCCTCGACCGGCTCGGCGACGCGGACCACCTCGCCACGGACGGCCACATCGAGGTGTACGAGGATGTACACCGGGGGCTGCGCGACGCGCTCACCGCGCTCGACGCCCGCCCGGGACCTCCGGCGCCCCCGCCGCAGCACCAGCACGGACCTAGGAGCTGAACCGAACGTGGCAGGAGTCGCACGCCGCCGTCTCGACGCGGAGCTGGTCCGCCGGAAGCTCGCGCGCTCGCGTGAGCACGCCGGCCAGCTGATCGCCGCCGGGCGCGTCTCCGTCGGCAAGACCGTCGCGACCAAGTCCGCCACACAGGTGGAGACGGCGGCCGCGATCGTGGTGGCCCAGGACGACGGCGACCCCGACTACGTGTCCCGGGGCGGCCACAAGCTCGCCGGCGCGCTGGCGGCGTTCGTGCCGCAGGGGCTGGCCGTCGAGGGGCGCAGGGCGCTCGACGCGGGCGCGTCCACCGGCGGTTTCACCGACGTTCTGCTGAGGTCGGGCGCCTCCCACGTCGTCGCCGTGGACGTCGGATACGGACAACTCGCATGGGCCCTCCAGAACGATGAACGCGTCACCGTCAAGGACCGTACGAACGTACGCGAGTTGACGCTTGAAGTGATCGATGGGGAGCCTGTGGATCTTGTCGTGGGGGATCTGTCCTTCATCCCGCTCGGGCTGGTCCTGCCCGCCCTGGTGCGGTGCGTGAAACCGGACGCCGATCTGGTGATGATGGTCAAGCCGCAGTTCGAGGTGGGCAAGGAGCGCCTCGGCAGCGGGGGAGTCGTGCGCAGCGTCCAGCTGCGGGCCGAGGCGGTGCGGGGGGTGGCCGAGAAGGCCGGGGGACTGGGGCTCGGGGTGAAGGGCGTGACGGCCAGTCCGCTGCCCGGGCCGTCGGGGAATGTCGAATACTTTCTGTGGCTTCGGGCCGGGGCACCGGAACTGGACCCGGCCGATGTCGACCGTGCAGTGGCGGAGGGGCCGCGTTGACCGAGAACCGAGCTCGTACTGTTTTCCTGCTCGCCCACACGGGGCGGCCCGCCGCCGTGCGCAGCGCCGAGCTCGTGGTGAAGGGGCTGCTGCGCTCCGGTCTCGGCGTGCGCGTCCTGGCGGCCGAGGCGCGTGACCTGCCCCTGCCGGACGAGGTGGAGCTGGTCAAGGAAGCCACTCCGCAGTGCCTCGACGGGTGTGAGCTGCTCATAGTGCTGGGCGGCGACGGCACGCTGCTGCGCGGTGCCGAGTTCGCGCGGGCCTCGGGTGTGCCGATGCTCGGCGTCAACCTCGGACGGGTCGGGTTCCTCGCGGAGGCCGAGCGCGACGACCTCGACAAGGTCGTCGACCGGGTGGTGACCAAGGCGTACGAGGTCGAGGAGCGGATGACCGTCGACGTCGTGGTGCACCGCAACGGCGACATCGTGCACACGGACTGGGCGCTGAACGAGGCGGCCGTGCAGAAGGTGTCCGCCGAGCGGATGCTGGAGATCGTCCTCGAGATCGACGGGCGGCCCGTCACGGGGTTCGGCTGTGACGGGATCGTGTGCGCGACTCCGACCGGGTCGACCGCCTACGCCTTCTCTGCCGGAGGGCCGGTGGTGTGGCCGGAGGTCGAGGCGCTGCTGATGGTGCCGATCAGTGCGCACGCGCTGTTCGCGAAGCCGTTGGTGACATCGCCGGATTCTGTGTTGGCTGTGGAGGTTCTGCCACACATTCCGCCGGGGGTGCTGTGGTGTGACGGGCGTCGGACCGTGGAGTTGCCCGCGGGGGCCAGGGTGGAGGTTCGGCGGGGGGCTGTGCCGGTTCGGCTGGCTCGGCTGCATCATGCGTCCTTCACGGACCGGCTGGTGGCCAAGTTCGCGCTGCCTGTTTCCGGGTGGCGGGGGGCTCCTCACTAGCGGTTTGTGGGGGGTGGCACCGGCTTCGTCGGCGGGTGCGGGTTCGTTGTGGCTGGTAGCGCAGTTCCCCGCGCCCCCAAAGAACAGGGCGTTGCCACTCTCGTGGGTGACAGGGGCGGGCCAGTCGCAATCCCTGGCTCGGACCTCGTAAGGTCGTGTCCGTGTTGGAGGAGATGCGGATACGGTCGCTCGGCGTGATCGACGACGCTGTGGTCGAGCTGTCGCCCGGGTTCACCGCTGTCACCGGTGAGACGGGTGCGGGCAAGACCATGGTGGTCACCAGCCTGGGATTGCTGCTGGGCGGGCGCGCCGACCCGGCGCTGGTGCGGATCGGGGCCGGGAAGGCCGTCGTGGAGGGGCGGATCACCGTCCCGGACGACGCCACGGCCGCCGTGCGCGCCGAGGAGGCCGGGGCCGAGCTCGACGACGGTGCCCTGCTGATCAGCCGTACCGTTTCCGCCGAGGGGCGCTCGCGGGCGCACCTGGGCGGGCGCAGCGTGCCTGTGGGGGTGCTCGCCGAGCTCGCCGACGAGCTGGTGGCCGTGCACGGGCAGACCGACCAGCAGGGGCTGCTCAAACTGTCCCGGCAGCGGCAGGCGCTCGACCGGTACGCGGGCGATTCTGTCGCTGTGCCGCTGGCCAAGTACAGCGAGGCGTACAAGCGGCTGCGGGCCGCCTCCGCCGAGCTCGACGAGATCACCACGCGCGCGCGGGAACGGGCCCAGGAGGCCGACCTGCTGCGCTACGGGCTCGACGAGGTCGCAGCCGTCGAGCCCCGGGCCGGTGAGGACGTGGAACTGGCCGCGGAGGCCGAGCGGCTGGGGCATGCCGAGGCGCTGGCATCCGCCGCGGCTGCCGCCCACGCGGCGCTGGCGGGCAATCCGGAGGACCCCGAGGGTGTCGACGCCGGGACGCTCGTCGCGGGCGGCCAGCGGGCCCTGGACGCCGTACGGTCGTACGACCCGGCGCTGGCCGCGCTCGCCGACCGCGTCGGGGAGATCGGGATCCTGCTGCGCGACGCGGCGGGGGACCTGGCCGGCTACGCCGACGATCTGGACGCCGATCCGCTGCGGCTGGCGGCCGTCGAGGAGCGGCGGGCCGCGCTCACCGGGCTGACCCGGAAGTACGGCGAGGACATCGCCACCGTGCTCGCCTGGGCCGAGACGAGTGCCGCCCGGTTGAGCGAACTCGACGGCGACGACGAGCGGATCGGGGAGCTGACCGCGGAGCGGGACGCGCTGCGGTCCGAACTGGGCGGGCTCGCACAGGCGTTGACGGACGCGCGGACGGAGGCCGCCGAGCGGTTCGCCGCCGCCGTGACCGCCGAGCTGGCCTCGCTCGCCATGCCGCACGCGCGCGTGTCCTTCGACATCCGGCAGACCGAGGACCCGGAGGGCGTCGAGGTCGGCGGCCGTGCGGTCGCGTACGGGCCCGCGGGTGCCGACGAGGTCGAGCTGCTGCTGGCCCCGCACCCGGGCGCGCCGCCGCGGCCGATCGCCAAGGGGGCGTCCGGTGGTGAGCTGTCGCGCGTGATGCTGGCCGTGGAGGTCGTGTTCGCGGGCACGGACCCCGTGCCGACGTATCTCTTCGACGAGGTCGACGCCGGTGTCGGCGGCAAGGCGGCGGTCGAGATCGGCCGGCGGCTCGCACGCCTGGCGAGGACCGCGCAGGTCGTGGTCGTGACCCATCTGCCGCAGGTGGCGGCCTTCGCCGACCGGCAGTTGCTGGTCGAGAAGACCAACGACGGCTCGGTCACCCGTTCCGGCGTGAAGGTGCTGGAGGGCGAGGACCGGGTCCGGGAGCTGTCCCGCATGCTCGCGGGCCAGGAGGACTCCGAGACGGCCCGGGCACATGCGGAGGAGCTGCTGGCGACGGCCCGGGCGGACATATAGCGGGAGGGCGCACTGGCGTTCGGTCGCATGGTCGGGCACGCGTGCCCCATCTTCACTCGTGTGGGTGACCCGGCCCGGCGCGTTCCTCCCGATGCCGCGCCCCACTGTCGCGCCGAGGGGGTTCCGGCGTTCCCGGAACCCCCCTGTGTCCTGGCATCCTTGGCGGAGTACGCGTAGGAATCCGCGCGGCGCGTTCCCCGCGCCCGCTCGTTCTGTACGTTCGTCGTGACCGCCCGATCCGAACCAGGAGCCCGGCCCCACGTGACCCCCGTGAGCAGCCACTCACCGCCTGGCCAGTCGCCGCTGCGCACCGTGCAGGTGCTGGGTGGAGGCAACGCCGCCAGCAGTGCGCATGTGCGCTCGCTGACCGCGGGGCTCGTCGCGAGGGGCGTGAAAGTCACGGTGTGCGCCCCTTATGAGGCGAATCACGCCTATGACTTCAGCGGTGTCGGGGCCGATCACGTGCACGTGCCGCGCAGCAGTGACCCGGTGTCGGTGGCGGCCCTGCGGGCGGCCTGTGCCCATGCCGATCTGGTGCACGCGCACGGGCTGCACGCCTCGTTCCGTACCGTGCTGGCTCTCAGTGGGCGGCGCGTGGGCACTCCGCTGGTCGTGACCTGGCACGACCGGGCACACGCCGACGGAGCGCGTGCCCAACTGCTGCGGGTGCTGGAGCGGCGGGTCGTGAAGGCGGCCACGGTCGTGCTGGGGACGACGTCGGCGCTCGTGGACCGGGCGCGCCGGACGGGTGCCCGGGACGCACGGCTCGCGGCCGTCACGCTGCCCGGCCCCCGCAGGCCCGTGGAGCCCGACGACCCCGACGGACTGCGCCCCAAGGTGCGTGCCGAACTCGGCGCCATCGGGCGGCCGTTGCTGATGGCCGTCGGCTCGCTGGAGCGGCATCGCGGGTACGACGTGCTGCTGGACGCGGCGCGCGCCTGGCGCCGGCTCGACCCCGTCCCCCTGGTCGTGATCGCCGGAGAAGGGCCGCTGCGAGGCGAGCTCCAGGAGCGGATCGAGGGCGAGGGGCTGCCCGTCCGGCTCATCGGGCGGCGGGACGACATCACCGAACTGCTCGCCGCCGCCGACCTCGCCGTGCTGCCGAGCCGTCGGGAGGAGGCGCGCTCCGTCCTCGCCCAGGAGGCGCTCCACGCGCGCGTGCCGCTCGTCGCGACCGACGTCGGCGGCATTCCCGAACTCGTCGGCGACGCGGCCGAAGTCGTCCCGCACGGTGACGCGCAGGCGCTCGCCCGCTGCGTCGTACGTCTGCTCGGCGACCCGGAGCGCCGGGAGGCGCTGCGGGAGAAGGGCGTCCGGCAGGCGGCCACCTGGCCGAGCGAGGACGAGACGGTCGCCCAAGTGCTCAGCGTGTACGACGAGTTGACCCAGCCCCGGCCTCTCACCTGAGGTCACCCGAGGTCACCTGAGGTTCTGGGAGACGTGTCTGCGGGCCCGCAGCGCCAGGCTCAGGGCCAGTACCGTCTGCGGGTCGTCGAGGTCCGTGCCCAGCAACTCCCCGATCCGTGCCAGGCGGTTGTACAGGGTCTGCCGGTTGAGGTGGAGCTCCCGGGCGGTCTCCGCCTTGCGTCCCGCGTGGGCGAGGTACGTCGCCAGGGTGGGCAGCAGCGGCGGCCGGGAGCGGCGGTCGTGCTCCAGGAGCGGGCCGAGGGCCCGGTCGACGAAGGCGGCCAGGTCGGGGTGGTCGCGCAGCCGCCACAGCAGCAGGTCGATGTCCAGACGGCGGGCGTCGTACCAGGGCCGGTCCGGCAGGCCCTGGGCCGCGGTCGCCGTCTCCGCCGCGTGCCGCAGGCCCGACGCCGCCGCCGTCCAGCCGCCGGCCATCCCCACGACCACCACCGCCGGCTGCCCGCCCGGCCGCACCATCCCGGCCCGCTCCACACCGGCCCGCAGCGCCGCCGCGACCCGGTCAGCGACCGTCGGCCGCTCCGACTCCGAGCGCAGCCCGAGCAGCACCGGCACCCTGCCCTCCACCGGCCGCACCCCGAGCAGCACCGGCACGCCCACCGACGCCAGCTCCTCGGCGACCGCCCGGGCCAGCACGGCCCAGCCTCCCCCCGGGGACAGGGCGTCGCCGAGCCGCATGACCACCGGCAGCAGCGGCCCCTCGCCGGGCCTGAAGCCCAGCACACGTGCCTGCGCCGGGGCGTCCTCGGCCGTGACCCGGCCCTCGGCGAGGTCCGTGAGGAAGTCGCCGCGCCCGCGCGCCGCCAGCTCCTCCTCCTGCCGTGCCTGCATCAGCACCACGGCCAGGATGCCCGCGGCCCGCTCGGCCGCCATCCGGTGCACCTGCGCCAGGGACGTCCGCACCGGCAGCAGGACGAGACGCGCGCGGACGCCACCGCTGCCGGGACCGCCGCCCGGCACGTCCACCAGCACCGAGCCCGCGAGCGGCGGCTCGTCCTTGTGCTGGCCACGCAGCCCCTCCCACACCTGGAGCGGGTCCGCCCCCTCGGGACCGGCCCCGGCGGCGTACAGCAACTGTCCGTCCGCCGTCTCCAGGAAGACGGGATTGCCGCCGAAGTCCGCCAGAATGCCCAGCACTTGGGGCACACCGCCGCCGCCCAGCAGGGCCTCGGTACACCGCCGGTGCACCTCCTCGGCCCGCTGGAGCAGCGCGTAGTGCCCATTGACGATCTCGGTGTGGACCTCCTCCGTGACCGTGACGAACGGCACCTCGCGGTGCAGTTGGACCAGCGGCAGTCCGGCCGACCGGGCCGTGTCGACGAGGGCGGCGGGCAGTCGTGCGAAGCGCGGGCCGAGCTCCACCACCAGGGCCGCGATACCGCGCTCGGCCAGTGTGCGCACGAACGCCCGCTGTTCGGCCGGGCGGGTGCCGAGGCCGTAGCCCGTGGTCAGCAGCAGTTCGCCGCCCTTGAGCAGCGAGGCGATGTGCGGCACCTCACCGGCGTGCACCCAGCGCACCGACCGCCCGAGCCGGTCGGCGCCCGCCAGCACCTCGGGCAGCCCGCTGCGCAGCCCCGGAAGCTCCAGAGCCCGCTGCACGGTGATCCCGGCGCCCTGGGTGTCGTGACCGCTGTCCGTCCCGCTGTCCATGTGCCGGACGCTACCCGCGCGGGCGCCTCCCGGACATCTCCGGCGGGGCACGGGGTCGATCATGCCCGGATTACGGCCTGATCGCCCGGGTACGGGCGCTGTCATGGACATCAGCGTGGTGGCAGTGGGGCGGGAGGACGACAGTCCGGTCGAGGAGCCGTTGCGGGTCGCGATGCTCGCTGACCGGCTCGGGTACCGGGAGGTGTGGGCGGGCGAGGGGCCGACATGGGACTCGTTCGTCCTGGCGACGGCGATCGGCGCGGCCACCGAGCAGGCCGTGCTGACGGCCGGGCCCGTGCCGGTCTCGGTGCGTGACCCGCTCACCGTCGTCCGGGGCGCCGCGTCCGCCGCGGCCGTCACCGGCCGGCCTGTCGGTGTGGCGCTCGGCACGTCCAGCAAGCGGGTCGTCGAGGGCGTCCACGGCCGGCCGCGGACCCGGCCGGCGACTGCCCTCGAGGAGTCGGCGGCGGCCGTGCGCGGGCTGTGGGACAGCGTGCCGGGCGAGCCGATCGTGCCCGGCAGCGGCTTCCCGCGCCGGCTGCCGCCGCCCGGGGGCCAGGTCACCGTCGCCGCGTTCGGCGAGCGCGCGATCGGCACCGCCGTCGCGCACGCCGACCGGATGCTGCTCGACATCGTCTCGCCGGAACAGGTCCGCGTCCTGCGGGCGCGCATGCTCGCGGCGGCCGAACGGGCGGGCCGTACGCCGCCCCGGCTGGCCGCCTGGCTGCCCGCCGCCGTGGACCCGGAGCCGGAGTCGCTCACGCAGGTCCTGCGCAGCGTCGTCGGCTATCTCGCCGTACCGGGGTACAGCGACATGTTCGTCGAGGCGGGACTCGCCGAGGTCGTGGAACTGGCCGCCAAGGGCGCCGACCGGGACACCCTGCTGCGGGCCCTGCCGCCCGAGGCGGCGGGCACGGTCGCCCTCGTCGGCGGCCCTGGCACCGTCCGCGCGCGTATCGACGCCTACGCCGAGGCCGGCCTCGACGAGATAGCCCTGGTCCCGGCCACGGCGGGCGACCCGGCGGGGGAGCGCACACTCACGGCCCTCAGGCCGGAATGACGCGGCGCGCCGCCCGTCACACGAGTCGGCGCGCCCATCCGCTGTCCGGCCCGGTCAGCCGCCGTACGCGCCCGAGGCCGTCAGACGCAACGCCGTGTCGATCAGCGGCACATGGCTGAACGCCTGCGGGAAGTTGCCCACCTGACGCTGCAGGCGCGGGTCCCACTCCTCGGCCAGCAGACCGAGGTCGTTGCGCAGGGCCAGGAGCTTCTCGAACAGCTTGCGGGCCTCGTCCACGCGGCCGATCATCGCCAGGTCGTCGGCCATCCAGAACGAGCAGGCCAGGAACGCGCCCTCGTCGCCGGGCAGACCGTCGACGTTCTCGTCGCCGCTGGTGGTCGGGTAGCGCAGGATGAAGCCGTCCGGCGTGGACAGCTCCCGCTGGATCGCCTCGATGGTGCCGATGACGCGCTTGTCGTCCGGCGGCAGAAAGCCCATCTGCGGGATCAGCAGCAGCGAGGCGTCCAGCTCCTTCGAGCCGTACGACTGCGTGAAGGTGTTGCGCTCCTTGCCGTACCCCTTCTCGCACACGTCCCGGTGGATGTCGTCGCGCAGTTCCTTCCAGCGCTCCAGCGGGCCGTCGGCGTCGCCGGACTCGATCAGCTTGATCGTGCGGTCGACGGCGACCCAGGCCATCACCTTGGAGTGCACGAAGTGGCGGCGCGGGCCGCGCACCTCCCAGATGCCCTCGTCCGGCTCCTGCCAGTGGTCCTCCAGGTAGCGGATCAGCTTCAGCTGGAGCAGCGAGGCGTAGTCGTTGCGCGCGAGACCCGTCATATGGGCCAGGTGCAGCGCCTCGGTGACCTCGCCGTACACGTCCAGCTGGAGCTGGTGGGCCGCGCCGTTGCCGACCCGGACCGGGGCGGAGTTCTCGTAGCCCGGCAGCCAGTCCAGCTCCGCCTCGCCCAGCTCGCGCTCGCCCGCGATGCCGTACATGATCTGCAGGTTCTCCGGGTCGCCCGCGACCGCCCGCAGCAGCCACTCGCGCCAGGCGCGGGCCTCCTCGCGGTAGCCGGTGCGCAGCAGCGAGGACAGGGTGATCGCCGCGTCGCGCAGCCACGTGTAGCGGTAGTCCCAGTTGCGGACGCCGCCGATGTCCTCCGGCAGGGAGGTGGTGGGCGCGGCGACGATGCCGCCGGTCGGGGCGTACGTCAGGGCCTTCAGCGTGATCAGCGAGCGGATCACGGCCTCGCGGTAGGGGCCGTGGTACGTACAGTGGTCGACCCACTCACGCCAGAAGTCCTCCGTCGCCTCCAGCGACTGCTCCGGCTCGGGCAGCGGCGGCGGCTCCTTGTGTGAGGGCTGCCAGGAGATCGTGAACGCGATCCGGTCACCCGGGGCGACCGTGAAGTCCGCGTACGTCGTCAGAGACTTGCCGTAGGTCTCGGCGGATGTGTCGAACCACACGGAGTCGGGGCCCGCCACGGCGACCGTGCGCCCGTCGTGCTTGTGCACCCACGGCACGACCCGGCCGTAGGAGAACCGCATCCTCAGCGCCGAGCGCATCGGCACCCGGCCCGAGACGCCCTCCACGATCCGGATCAGCTGCGGGGCGCCGTCACGCGGCGGCATGAAATCAGTCACCCGGACCGTGCCCCGCTGGGTGTCCCACTCGGATTCCAGGACCAGTGAGTCACCGCGGTAGCTGCGCCGGGCGGCGGTGGGTGGCTGCTGGTCGGAGGCGTACGCGGGGCCGAGCCGCCAGAAGCCGTGCTCCTCGGTGCCCAGCAGGCCGGCGAAGATGGCGTGCGAGTCGAAGCGGGGCAGGCACAGCCAGTCGACTGTCCCGTCCCGGCAGACCAGGGCAGCGGTCTGCATGTCTCCGATGAGTGCGTAGTCTTCGATGCGCCCGGCCACGTGCAACTCCAGTCGAACGGCCACGTCACCCCACGAGGGGGCTGTCGCTAGTGCGGTCAAGGGGGGTTTTCAGCAGGTCCTGCAATGCGTCGTTGAGTCATGAAGCAAAACAGTTCACTCTGCTGCGACGCAAAGCGCCAATTGTTGCTCAACGAACTGACGAGCTCACGTTGTTCCGGTGCTTACGGGCGGGGGGTGGTGCCGTTGGGCCGGCGGGCTCGGCAGCGAGTGTCCGAGCAGGATACGACGCACGCAGATGATCTGTGTGCCGCTCCGGGCAAGGCAGGTACGCCGAACGAGTGAGCAACGGGTGAGAGACCGGTAACGATGATCGCCTCCGTGTCGGCGCGTGTGCGGAGCGTGGCCGGAAGCCATCGCCTCGCGGCGCTGATACGCTGGTAGCCCGTGGACCGGTGGGCGTCTGACCCCCGAACCGCACCTCCAGATCGCGACCACGGGAGCCCCCTCTTGGCCATGCCCAATTCCACGACGACCAAGCACATCTTCGTCACCGGGGGTGTCGCCTCCTCGCTCGGCAAGGGCTTGACGGCCTCCAGCCTCGGCATGCTGCTCAAGGCCCGCGGCCTGCGCGTCGTGATGCAGAAGCTCGACCCTTACCTGAACGTGGACCCGGGGACGATGAACCCCTTCCAGCACGGTGAGGTGTTCGTCACGAACGACGGCGCCGAGACCGACCTGGACATCGGCCACTACGAGCGCTTCCTCGACCGCGACCTGGACGGCTCCGCCAACGTCACCACCGGTCAGGTGTACAACACCGTGATCGCCAAGGAGCGGCGCGGCGAGTACCTCGGCGACACCGTGCAGGTCATCCCGCACATCACCAACGAGATCAAGCACCGCATCCGCCGCATGGCGACGGACGAGGTCGACGTCGTGATCACCGAGGTCGGCGGCACGGTCGGCGACATCGAGTCGCTGCCGTTCCTGGAGACCGTCCGCCAGGTCCGTCACGAGGTCGGCCGTGACAACGTCTTCGTCGTCCATATCTCGCTCCTGCCCTACATCGGCCCCTCGGGTGAGTTGAAGACGAAGCCCACCCAGCACTCGGTTGCGGCTCTGCGCAACATCGGTATCCAGCCGGACGCGATCGTGCTGCGCTGCGACCGCGAGGTGCCCACCGCGATCAAGCGGAAGATCTCGCTGATGTGCGACGTCGACGAGGCCGCCGTCGTCGCCTGCCCCGACGCCCGCTCGATCTACGACATCCCGAAGACCGTGCACGGCGAGGGCCTGGACGCCTACGTCGTCCGCAAGCTGGACCTGCCCTTCCGGGACGTCGACTGGACCACCTGGGACGACCTGCTCGACCGCGTCCACAAGCCCGACCACGAGATCACCCTCGCCCTGGTCGGCAAGTACATCGACCTGCCCGACGCCTATCTGTCGGTCACCGAGGCGCTGCGCGCCGGCGGCTTCGCCAACCGGGCCCGCGTGAAGATCAAGTGGGTCACCTCCGACGACTGCAAGACCGCGGCGGGCGCGGCCCAGCAGCTCGGCGACGTCGACGGCGTCTGCATCCCCGGCGGCTTCGGCGACCGCGGCGTGCTCGGCAAGGTCGGAGCGATCAAGTACGCCCGCGAGAACAAGATCCCGCTGCTCGGCCTCTGCCTCGGCCTGCAGTGCATCGTGATCGAGGCCGCGCGCAACCTGGTCGACATCCAGGACGCCAACTCCACCGAGTTCGACCCGGCCACCGGCCACCCCGTCATCTCCACCATGGCCGAGCAGCTCGACATCGTCGCCGGTGAGGGCGACATGGGCGGCACCATGCGGCTGGGCATGTACCCGGCCAAGCTGGCCGAGGGGTCGATCGTGCGCGAGGTGTACGACGGCAAGGAGTACGTCGAGGAGCGGCACCGTCACCGGTACGAGGTGAACAACGCCTACCGGGCCGAGCTGGAGAAGAAGGCGGGTATCCAGTTCTCCGGCACCTCCCCGGACGGCAAGCTCGTCGAGTACGTCGAGTACCCGCGCGACGTCCACCCGTACCTGGTCGCCACCCAGGCACACCCGGAGCTGCGCTCGCGCCCGACGCGTCCGCACCCGCTGTTCGCCGGGCTCGTCAAGGCCTCGGTCGAGCGGAAGACTTCGAAGTAACACACCAGTTGTACGGTGGCCGGGGTGCATCCCTTCAAAGGGTGTGCACCCCGGTTTCTTTTCAGCAGGTCGGGTCGGGTACGTGGAAGGACAGGCATGACGATCAAGGACACCCCGGAGGAGTGGGAGGTCCGGGCGACGGACACCCCCTTCGTCGGCAACAAGACCTCCGTCCGCACGGACGACGTGGTCATGCCCGACGGCACCGTGGTCGGCCGTGACTACCAGGTCCACCCCGGCTCCGTGGCCGTCCTCGCCCTCGACGAGGCCGACCGCGTCCTGGTCCTGCGCCAGTACCGCCACCCCGTGCGCCACAAGCTGTGGGAGATCCCGGCCGGGCTGCTCGACGTCCCCGGCGAGAATCCGCTGCACGCCGCGCAGCGGGAGCTGTACGAGGAGGCGCATGTCAAGGCCGAGGACTGGCGGGTGCTGACCGACGTCTACACGACCCCCGGCGGCTGCGACGAGGCCGTACGGATCTTCCTCGCCCGCGATCTGTCCGAGGCCGAGGGTGAGCGCTTCGCGGTCGAGGAGGAAGAGGCCGACATGGAACTCGACCGGGTCCCGGTCGAGGACCTCGTCCGGGGCGTTCTGGCCGGCGAACTCCACAACAACTGCCTCGTGGTGGGCGTCCTGTCCCTGGTCGCCGCGCGTGCGGGCAACGGCCTTGAGGCACTGCGCCCGGCCCAGGCGCCGTGGCCGGCGCGGCCGTTCGAGGCGTAGGCGCTCCGCTGGGGGTGGTGTCGGCGGGTGGGTGCCGCGGCGGTCGTCTGTCGGGTGCGGCGCCGTTGTGGCTGGTCGCGCAGTTCCCCGCGCCTCTATCGGGCGCGACCTCCTGCTGTCGGTCCTAAGATCTGCTGATCCGATCGGGGGAAGTGGCCGTCCCGCTCGCCGTGCTCCACCCGGAACGTTGCAGAGCGTGAACTAGGCTCTGAGGCACGCCCGAACCGGATTCCCGGCGGGCTTGCGTGCGTGGGACGGGAGTGTGGCCCGTGACGGATCAGGTCGTGGAGACAGGCGACGTACGGCTGACCGGACACGCAGCCGGAGAGAGTCAGTTCCTGGGCCGCACACGGGAGTTGAAGGAGCTGCGCGCCGACATCGAGCGCGCCGGCCTCGACACCCTCGCCGGCCGTAAACCCCCACGCGCGCGTGTGCTGCTCATCGCCGGCCGGCCCGGTTCGGGACGCACCGCGCTCGCCGAGGAACTCGCGCACCAGGTCGCGGACCGTTACCCGGACGGGGTATTGCGTACCCGCCTGACCGACCCGGACGGCACCCCCGTGCCCGTCGCACGCGCGGCCCGCGAGCTGCTCGCCGCCCTGGACCGGGAAGCCCCGGCCGGGGCCTGCGGCGACGACCTCACCGACTCTCTGCGCGGCGCCCTGGCCGACCGCCGCGCCCTGCTCCTGCTGGACGACGCGGCCGACGCCGAGCAGGTCGACGCCCTGCTGCCCGACACCCCGGACTGCCTGGTCGTCGCGGTCTCCGAGGGCCCGCTGACCGGCATCTCGGACGTCCGCCCCTGCACGCTGGGCGGCCTGGACGCCAAGTCCGGAGTGGAGCTGCTGTCCCGGCACACCGGCTCGGTCCGCATCACCGTCGACCCCCGGGCCGCCGAGGGACTGGCCGAGGAGTGCCAGGGGCAGCCCGCCGCGCTGATGCTGGCGGGCGGCTGGCTCGCCGCCCGCCCCAAGTCGGCCGTCCTGGACCTCGCCAAGCAACTGCGCACCGAGCCCGCCGAGGGAACCGCCCTGAGCAGGGTCTTCCGCCTCGCCTACGACGCCCTGCCGGCCACCGCCGCGAGGATGCTGCGCCTGCTCGCCCTCGCCCCGGCCGGACTGGTCGACCCGCAGACCGCCTCCGCGCTTGTCGGCTGCTCGGTCGACAGCGCCCGCACCACCCTGGACGACCTCGTCGCCCTCGGCTTCCTGCACGCGGTGGACTCGCCGCTGCCGCAGTACGAGGTCCCCGGCTGTCTGCACCCCATGCTCCGCGTCCTCGCCGGTCACCACGAGCGCCCCGCCGACCTCCAGGTGGCCCGTGCCCGGATGCTGGAGCGGACCGTGCGACTGCTCCAGGTCTGCCGTGCCATCACCGAGACCGACAGCCCCCAGGCACGCCAGAAACTCCTCGACATGCCGCGTGCCCTGCGCTTTCCCACCCCCCGGGCGGCCGCCGACTGGCTGCGGCTGACCCGGCCCGCCCTGTTGGCCTCGGCCCGGCTCGCGGTCGACGACGGGGAGCTGGACACCCTGGCCCGGCGGCTGATGTCCCAGCTGGTGCGGGCGATGGCGGCGCACGTCGGCACCCAGGCGGCCGCGCCCGACCTCTACGACATCCACAGCCTGGTCCTCGACGTGGCCGAGCGCCGCGAGCTGCCCCGCGAGCGGGCCGCCGCCCTGCTCAACCTCGGCGATCTCGACGCCCGGAGCGGCCGTACGGCAGACGCGCTGGTGCGCTACCGGGCCGCGCTGGACGCCGGACGCGAGGTCGACGACCCGTACGCGGCCGGACGCGCGATGGAATCCGTAGGCGGTGCGCATCTGGAGCTCGGCGACTTCGACCGGGCCGCCGACTGGTTCGGCCGGGCCCTGGTCGAGCGGCTCGCCCGGGGCGAGCGCGCCGACGCCGCCCGGCTGTACGGGCGGATCGCCGCCGCCCACACCTTCGCGGGTCGCTACGGCGAGGCCCTGCGGAACTGGCGCGCGGCGATCTCCGGGCACCGCAAGCTCGGCGACGTGGCCGCCCAGGCGCGGGCCCTGAGCGAACTGGCGCGGGTCCAGGAGTACGCGGGCCGGCCCGACGAGTCGCTGCGCACCTGCCGGGAGGCCGTGGAATGGGCGCGGCGGGCCGAGGACACCCGGTTGCAGGCCGCGCTGCATCTGCGGGTCGCCGACACCCTCGAACACCTGGGGGACCCCGCGTCGGCCGGGCTGCACCGGGGTGCCGCCGAGCGGCTCCTCGGAGACATAAACCAGGAAGACGAGCCTGACGCCTGCGAAATCCGTACCGCATCAGCTGAAGATTGATGCAATGAAAGGCTAGACAGCGGGAACACCTTCATTAGACTGGCTCTGCCGCACGTTCTCCTGCGGTCTCTCCCGGTGTGCCCGAGCGCGGCCGGGTATGCCTAGTAATGCCCCCATACCCTCTGAGCCAAGGACCGTGATCGACGTGAAGGTCGGCATCCCCCGCGAGGTCAAGAACAACGAGTTCCGGGTGGCCATCACCCCCGCAGGCGTGCATGAGCTGGTGCGCCATGGCCACCAGGTCGTCATCGAGCGCGGCGCCGGCGTCGGCTCCTCGATCGTGGACGAGGAGTACGTCCTCGCCGGTGCCCAGATCCTGGACACCGCCGACGAGGTGTGGGCCGCCGCCGACCTGCTGCTGAAGGTCAAGGAGCCCATCGCCGAGGAGTACCACCGCCTCCGCAAGGACCAGACGCTCTTCACCTACCTGCACCTCGCCGCCTCCAAGGAGTGCACGGACGCCCTCCTGGAGTCCGGCACCACGGCGATCGCGTACGAGACGGTCGAGCTGCCCAGCCGCGCGCTCCCGCTGCTCGCCCCGATGTCCGAGGTCGCGGGCCGGCTGGCCCCGCAGGTCGGCGCCTACCACCTGATGCGCGCCAACGGCGGCCGGGGCGTGCTGCCCGGCGGCGTCCCCGGCGTCCTGGCCGGACGGGCCGTCGTCATCGGCGGCGGTGTCTCCGGCTGGCAGGCGGCGCAGATCGCCATCGGCCTGGGCTTCCACGTGACCCTGCTCGACAAGGACGTCAACAAGCTCCGCGAGGCGGACAAGATCTTCGGCACGAAGATCCAGACCGTCGTCTCGAACACCTTCGAGCTGGAGAAGGCCTGCCTGGAGGCCGACCTCGTCATCGGCGCTGTGCTGATCCCCGGAGCCAAGGCCCCGAAGCTGGTCACCAACGAGCTCGTCTCGCGGATGAAGCCCGGAAGTGTCCTTGTCGACATCGCGATCGACCAGGGCGGCTGCTTCGAGGACTCCCGTCCGACCACCCACGCCGAGCCGACCTTCCCGGTCCACAACTCGGTCTTCTACTGCGTCGCCAACATGCCCGGCGCGGTGCCCAACACCTCCACCTACGCGCTGACCAACGCGACGCTGCCGTACATCGTGGAGCTCGCGAACCACGGCTGGGCGCAGGCCCTGCGCCGCGACCCGGCGCTGGCCCGGGGTCTCAACACGCATGACGGCAAGGTCGTTTACCGCGAGGTCGCCGAGGCCCACGGCGTGGAGCACGTGGAGCTGGCGTCGCTGCTCGTCTGAGCTGTCCACCGGTCCCGGGTGACCGGTAAGTCGGCTAAGTCATCAACCCGTAAAGGCGATACGTCAACACGGGCCGTCAACGCCGCGCACCTGGCCGGACCTTGCCCGACAAGGTCCGGCCGGATGTGTGTATGGTCACTTCGCGCTTCTCGAGCAACTCGCCTCGAACGTAACCCTTCAACCGATTCGCACACCGGTGAAACCTGCCGTGCGACGGCCGTACGCCCTTGACAGCGGGATGTTTCATTGCCGACACATCGGGCCGGGTCCGGCGGATTGTGTTGCTGCGGACGCCCGACACGCCATAGAGTCGCCAGCTGTCGGCATGGTGCCACGCTGACCTGTCTAGAAGTTTCCTGGTCACCAAGGAGGTAAGACGACTTGTGAATGAGTCGACATTTACTCCCGGGGGTGGCCAACCAGGAATGCCTGCACGGGACCAGGAGCCCGCGGGATTCGCGGCTGTCGGCTCCGTCGCTGTGCGCACCTTCGCAGCCCACCAGAGTCAGCAGGCGACTCACACAGCACACCAGAAGATGGATGGCCATCACGTGAACGCCATGGCCGGCGGCGGAAGTGGCGCGCCCCACAACCAACTCGCCGACTACGACGACCTGCCCGAGGGGCACTTCTACGACCCCGACGCGGAGTACGAGCCCGACCCCGAGTACGCGGCCACTCTCGCGCCCGACGCGGCCAGACAGCGCCGGGAGCGCATCGGCCCGACCGGGCGTCCGCTGCCGTACTTCCCGATCCCGGGCCCGCTGGGTGACCACGGCCCCGCGAAGATCATCGCGATGTGCAACCAGAAGGGCGGCGTCGGCAAGACGACGTCGACCATCAACCTGGGTGCCGCGCTCGCGGAGTACGGACGCCGGGTCCTGCTCGTGGACTTCGACCCGCAGGGCGCGCTGTCGGTCGGTCTCGGCGTCAACCCGATGGAACTCGACCTCACCGTCTACAACCTGCTCATGGAGCGGGGGATGGCGGCCGACGAGGTGCTGCTGAAGACGGCGGTCCCCAACATGGACCTGCTGCCCAGCAACATCGACCTGTCGGCGGCCGAGGTCCAGCTGGTCTCCGAGGTCGCCCGCGAGTCGACACTGCAGCGCGCCCTGAAGCCGCTGCTGCCCGACTACGACTTCATCGTCATCGACTGCCAGCCCTCGCTCGGCCTGCTCACGGTCAACGCCCTGACGGCCGCGCACAAGGTGATAGTGCCGCTCGAGTGCGAGTTCTTCGCGCTGCGCGGTGTGGCGCTGCTGACGGAGACCATCGAGAAGGTCCAGGAACGGCTCAACCCGGAGCTGGAGCTCGACGGGATCCTCGCCACGATGTACGACTCGCGCACGGTGCACAGCCGTGAGGTGCTCGCGCGTGTCGTCGAGGCGTTCGACGACCACGTCTACCACACGGTCATCGGGCGCACGGTCCGCTTCCCGGAGACCACGGTCGCCGGTGAGCCGATCACCACGTACGCCTCCAACTCCGTCGGTGCCGCCGCCTACCGCCAGCTCGCCAGGGAGGTGCTCGCCCGGTGTCACGCCGAGTGAGTCTGCCGGGGGCCGACGAACTCTTCCGTACGACAGGGGGAATGGGGCTGCAGTCGTCCACGCCCAGGCGCCAGGCCAACGGCGACGCCAGGGTGCCCGCTCCGGCGGGTGAGGGCGACGCGGCGGCGGCAGCGGCCGCGGAGGACGCGCCGCAGTCGGTGCCCGCGCAGGGCGGCGACGGCGAGGGCGCCGAGCACGTGGCGACCGACGCGGAGCCGGCCGATGCAGGGGAGTCCCGCAGCCGCTCCGCGGCCGCGGAGCGCTCCGGCTCCGGGCGGCGCCAGGCGGCGCAGGAAGGTTCTGCCGCCGCGTCCGCGGGCGCTGCGCCCCGCAAGCGCGGACGGGCGGCCGCGCGCCGTCCCAGCGGCCGTGAGCGGCACGACGAGAAGATCACCGTGTATGTGTCCGCCGAGGAGCTCATGGACCTGGAGCACGCCCGTCTCGTGCTCCGCGGCGAACACGGCCTGGCCGTCGACCGGGGCCGCATCGTCCGCGAGGCGGTCGCCGTGGTCCTCGCCGACCTGGAGACCCGCGGGGACGCCAGCATCCTCGTACGACGTCTGCGCGGGCGGTAACGGTAGCCTGCGGGGGCTATGACCTCGAACGCTTCCCCTCCACCCGCCGACGGCCCGAACGGCCGTCGGCGCGCGTTGGGGCGGGGGCCGGGCGCCGGGCCCCTGCCGGGAGCTGAGCCGGTCGAGGCGGAGTCGCTTCCGGAGATGGCTCGGCCCGGGGCCGCGCCCCCCGAGCCCGCGGCACCGGCTGAGCCGACAGCGGCGGAGATCTTGGGGCCGGGGTCGGGGTCGGTGGCCGAGCGGGTGGAGCCCGGTGGGTCGGCGGAGGCCGTGGAGCCGAAGTGGGCCGTCGAGTCGGCGGAGGCTGTGGAGCCGACGCCCTCAGTCGAGCCGGTGGTGTCCGTAGAGCCGGTGGCGCCCGTTGGGCCGGTGGTGTCCGCAGAGCCAGTGGTGCCCGTCGAGCCGGTGGTGTCCGTAGAGCCGGATGCAAGAGCCGAGAGCCCGGGTGACGTCGGTGACGGGGTTTTCAAGGTTCGGCTCGCCAACTTCGAAGGTCCCTTCGATCTGCTGCTGCAGTTGATCTCCAGGCACAAGCTGGACGTCACCGAGGTCGCGCTGTCGAAGGTGACCGACGAGTTCATGGCCTACATCCGGGCGCTGGGGCCGGACTGGGATCTGGACGAGACGACCGAGTTCCTCGTCGTCGCGGCCACCTTGCTCGATCTGAAGGCGGCCCGGCTGCTGCCCGCCGCAGAGGTCGAGGACGAGGGCGACCTGGCGCTGCTCGAAGCCCGGGACCTGCTGTTCGCCCGGCTGCTCCAGTACCGCGCCTACAAGCGGATCGCGGACATCTTCAGCGGGCGGCTCGACGACGAGGCCCGGCGCTATCCGCGTACCGTCGGGCTCGAACCGCAGCACGCCGAGCTGCTGCCCGAGGTCGTCATCAGCATCGGGGCGGAAGGGTTCGCCAAGCTCGCCGTGAAGGCGATGCAGCCCAAACCCAGGCCGCAGGTCTACGTCGACCACATCCACGCCCCGCTGGTCAGCGTGCAGGAGCAGGCCCAGATCGTCGTGGCCCGGCTCAGGGAACTCGGTGAGGTCAGCTTCCGGGCGCTCATCGAGGACACCGACGACACCCTCACCGTCGTGGCCCGCTTCCTCGCCCTGCTGGAGCTGTACCGCGAGAAGGCCGTGGAGCTGGAGCAGGAGACCGCGCTGGGCGAGCTGCTCGTGCGGTGGGCCGGCGGGGACGGGGACGAGACACCGACCGTCACCGACGAGTTCGACCGGCCGCCCGAGCCGCCGAAGGAGGAGAAACAGGCGTGAGCGAAGAAATCAGCGAGCTCCCGGCCGGGCTGCGTACCGTCGCCGACCTCGACCTCAAGCCCGCTCTGGAGGCCGTACTGATGGTCGTGGACGAGCCCGCGACCGAGGAGCATCTCGCGAAGATCCTCGACCGGCCGCGCCGCCAGATCACGGACGCGCTGCGCGAGCTGGCCGACGAGTACACCGTCCAGGGGCGCGGCTTCGAACTGCGGTTCGTCGCGAACGGCTGGCGGTTCTACACCCGCGCCGCGTACGCGCCCGCCGTCGAGCGCTTCGTGCTGGACGGCCAGCAGGCCCGCCTCACCCAGGCCGCCCTGGAGACCCTGGCCGTCGTCGCGTACCGGCAGCCGGTCAGCCGCAGCCGGGTCTCGGCCGTGCGCGGAGTCAACTGCGACGGCGTCATGCGCACCCTCCTGCAACGGGGTCTGGTCGAGGAGGCGGGCACAGAACCCGAAACAGGTGCGATCCTGTACACGACGACGAACTACTTCCTGGAGCGGATGGGCCTGCGCGGTCTGGACGAGCTCCCGGAGCTCGCGCCCTTCCTCCCCGAGGCGGAGGCGATCGAGGCCGAGACCCAGGAGGGCGTACCGTCGTTCGACCCGGACGCGCCTGATGACGACGTGCCGGGCCGCCCGGTCACCCCGGGTACCGACGACGAAGACGACCAGACGGAACTTTGATGCGAAGCAGCGGCAGGAACGGCGGAAACGGCGGGCGCGGCAACCACCGCGGTGCCGGCAACAACAGGGATGACAAGCAGGGGCAGGGCCGCCCCAGCAAGCCCCGCCCCGAGGAGCGCCGCTACGACGTGGGCCCCGGGGCGACGAAGGACGGGCCCAAGTCCGGGCGCGGCGGCGCGGCCCGCGGCGGCGCCAAGGGCGGTCCCAAGCAGCCCCAGCAGCGTGGGCGTACGGCTCCGGCGCGCCCTCGCGAGTACGAGGCGAAGATCGAGGAGCGCAACCGCGACCGGTACGCCGGGAAGAAGGACGTCAAGCTGCCCAAGACCTTCCCGGGCGCCGAGCAGGAGGGCGAGCGGCTCCAGAAGGTCCTCGCGCGCGCGGGCTTCGGCTCCCGGCGGGCCTGCGAGGAGCTGATCGAGGAGGCCCGGGTCGAGATCAACGGTGAGATCGTCCTGGAGCAGGGGCGGCGTGTCGACCCGGAGAAGGACGAGATCAAGGTCGACGGGCTGACCGTCGCCACGCAGAGCTACCAGTTCTTCTCGCTGAACAAGCCCGCCGGTGTCGTGTCGACGATGGAGGACCCGGAGGGCCGGCAGTGCCTCGGTGACTACGTCACCAACCGCGAGACCCGGCTCTTCCACGTCGGCCGGCTCGACACCGAGACCGAGGGCGTCATCCTGCTCACCAACCACGGCGAGCTGGCCCACCGGCTGACCCACCCGAAGTACGGCGTGAAGAAGACCTACCTCGCGCACATCGTCGGCCCCATCCCGCGCGACCTGGGCAAGCAGCTCAAGGACGGCATCCAGCTGGAGGACGGCTACGCGCGCGCGGACCACTTCCGGGTCGTCCAGCAGACCGGCAAGAACTACCTGGTCGAGGTCACCCTCCACGAGGGCCGCAAGCACATCGTGCGCCGGATGCTCGCGGAGGCCGGTTTCCCGGTCGACAAGCTGGTGCGGGTCGCCTTCGGGCCGATCACCCTGGGCGACCAGAAGTCGGGCTGGCTGCGGCGGTTGTCCAACACGGAGGTGGGGATGCTGATGCAGGAAGTCGATCTCTAGGCGAAGCGCCGACCCCGAAGTGCTTGAGTTCCCCGTGCCCGGTGGGCGCGGGGAACTGTTCGTGACCGGCCGGAAGGACACCCCGCATGACCCTCCTCGTCCACAAGCAAGCCGCCACCGGGGCGCTCACCGGCCTCGCCCTGGGGGACGCGCTGGGGTATCCGACCGAGTTCAGCGGCGTGCCGGCGATCCTCGAGAGATTCGGCCCCTGGCGGCAGCTGGAGCTGCCGACACCGGCGATCGTCAGCGACGACACGCAGATGACGCTGGCGCTCGGGTGGGGCATACGGACGGCGATGGACCGTGGTGTGCTCGGGCCCGACGGGATGGCCGAGTCGGTACGGCAGGAGTTCATCGCCTGGAACCGTTCCCCGGAGAACAACCGGGCCCCCGGCAACACCTGTCTGCGAGCCTGTGCCCTGCTGGAGCGCGCGGACCGGCCCTGGCAGGACGCCAGCCAGATCCACTCCAAGGGCTGCGGCGCCAACATGCGCGTCGCGCCCCTGGGGCTGATCGTGGGTCTGAGTGACGAACAGCGCGCGGGCGCCGCCCAGTTGCAGTCGGCCCTCACCCACGGGCACCCCACCGCGCTCGCCGCGTCCGACCTCACCGCGCACGCGATACGCCTGCTCGCACAGGGCGCCGAGCCGGCCGAGCTGATCGGCCTGCTCCGCTCGTACGCCCTGGAGAACCGCAGCCACTACCACGAGCGCTGGCTCGGTGATCTGTGGCACCGGGCCCAGGACCCGAGCCCCGAGCAGTTCATCGCGCGCGGCTGGGGCGAGTGCCTGGAGATCCTCGACCGTCTCGGGCACGCCGTGCGCACCGTCTCGCCCGAGGACGATCCGTGCCTCGCCACAGGGGAGGGCTGGATCGCCGAGGAGGCCCTGGCGACCGGGCTGCTGTGCTTCCTGCTCTTCCCCGACGAGCCGGTCACCGCCCTGCGCCGCGCCGCCTGCACCGCCGGCGACTCGGACTCGATCGCCTGCCTGGCGGGCGCCTTCGCCGGAGCGTACGCGGGCGCGGAGGCCTGGCCGACCGCGTGGGCCGACCGTGTAGAGCACCGGAGCGACCTGCTCACGCTCGGGGCGCTCTGGGACGCCTGAGGGTCAGGTGAGGCGGACCGAGCTCCCCTCCACGGTGATCTGTTCGGCGGGCAGGGCGCGGGTCGCCGGGCCGTGGGCCACCGCGCCGTCGGCGATACGGAACTTGCTGCCGTGGCAGGGGCAGTTGATCGTGCCGTCGGAGACCGTCGTCACCAGACAGCGCTGATGGGTGCAGATGGCCGAGAAGGCCTTGAACTGGCCCTGCTCCGGCTGGGTCACCACGACCTCCTCGTCCTTGAAGATCTTGCCGCCGCCGACCGGGATCTCGTCGGTGGAGGCCAGCTCCTGGCCTGCGGGGGCGCCCGTCGTCTCCTTGTCGGTGGGGGAGACCGTCGACGTGGAGCCGTTGTCGCCGCCGCCCCCGCCGCAGGCCGCGACCAGTGCCACCGCTCCGGTCGCGCCCGTCGCGAGGAGAACCGTCCGGCGAGTGGTGTCGTACGTCATGTCGTCACTCCGAAGTGCCAATAAGGGACAAAAGGGACTTTTCTGAATCTTGGCACTGAAAATACCCAAGGAATAGTAATTCCGGTGTCTCATCGGGCGGGCGCCGCGCATCCGGTTCGCGCGGGCTGACTAGGCTGGACGGACGTAGAGCGACACGCACGTCAGCAAGGAGCAGCGCCGTGGCGGTACGAGCGGTCCGGGGGGCCGTCCAACTCGAACGGGACGAGGCCGGACACATGGACGAGCAGGTCGGAGCCCTGCTCACGGCCATCCTTGAGCGCAACGAACTCGCGGCCGACGACCTGATCAGCATCTGGTTCACGGCCACGCCCGACCTGCACAGCGATTTCCCGGCGGCCGCCGCCCGCAAGCTCGGCATCGTCGACGTACCGCTGATCTGCGCCCAGGAACTCGACATCGAGGGCGCCATGCCCCGCGTCGTGCGGGTCCTCGCGCATATCGAGTCCGACCGGCCCCGGGCCGGTATCGCCCATGTCTACCTCGGCGCCGCGGCCGCCCTGCGCAAGGACATCGCCCAGTGAGAACCGCACTCGTCATCGGTACCGGCCTCATCGGCACGTCCGCCGGTCTGGCCCTGTCCCAGCGGGGCGTGACCGTGCACCTCGCCGACCCGAACCCGGAGCAGGCCCGCACGGCGGCCGCCCTCGGCGCCGGCACGGACGAGGCGCCGGAGGGGCCCGTCGACCTCGCGATCGTCGCCGCGCCGCCGGCACATGTGGCCGATGTGCTCGCCGACGCCATGATCCGCGGTGCGGCGCGCGGCTACCTGGACGTCGCCAGCGTCAAGGGCGGGCCGCGCCGCGAGCTGGAGGCGCGCGGTCTCGACCTGTCCGCCTACATCGGCACACACCCCATGTCGGGCCGGGAGAAGTCCGGCCCGCTCGCCGCGACCGGCGACCTCTTCGAGGGCCGCCCGTGGGTGCTGACCCCGACCCGGGACACCGACACCGAGGTGCTGAACCTCGCCCTGGAGCTGGTCTCGCACTGCCGTGCCGTGCCGGTGGTGATGGACGCCGACGCCCACGACCGTGCCGTCGCCCTCGTCTCCCACATGCCCCACCTGGTCTCCAGCCTGGTCGCCGCGCGTCTGGAGAACGCCGAGGAGGCCGCCGTACGGCTGTGCGGGCAGGGCATCCGGGACGTGACGCGGATCGCCGCCTCCGACCCCCGGATGTGGATCGACATCCTCTCCGCCAACCCCGGGCCGGTCGCCGACCTGCTCACGGACGTCGCCGGCGACCTGGAGGAGACCGTGCGGGCGCTGCGTGCCCTGCAGTCCACCGACGACCACAAGCGCCGCGAGGGCGGCACCGGCATCGAGGACGTCCTGCGGCGCGGCAACGCGGGGCAGATCCGCGTCCCCGGCAAGCACGGCTCCGCCCCGCGGGCCTACGAGGTCGTGGCGGTGCTCATCGACGACCAGCCGGGACAGCTGGCCCGGATTTTCGCGGACGCGGGCATGGCCGGCGTCAACATCGAGGACGTACGGATCGAGCACGCGACCGGGCAGCAGGCCGGCCTGGTGCAGCTGATGGTCGAACCGAAGGCGGCGCCCGTGCTGAGCGCCGCGCTGCGCGAGCGGGGCTGGGCGATTCGGCAGTAGGGCATCCTGGAACAGGGCCGGCCGACGCGCGGCCGGACGAGTGACCCGCACCCAGTAACCTTGTGCGGGGCTCTCGCGCCCTCACCCCGCCAGCCCGGTCCAGGAAGGTCTCCACTGTGGAAAGCCCCACGCCCGTGATTGTCGCCATCGACGGCCCCTCCGGCACGGGCAAGTCGAGCACCTCGAAGGCCGTGGCGGCGCAGCTCGGGCTGAGCTACCTGGACACCGGCGCCCAGTACCGGGCGATCACCTGGTGGATGGTGAGCAACGGCATCGACATCGACGACCCGGCCGCGATCGCCGCCGCGGCGGGCAAGGCGGAGATCGTCTCCGGCACCGACCCGCAGGGCCCGACCATCACCGTCGACGGCGTCGACGTGGCCGGTCCGATCCGCACCCAGGAGGTCACCTCCAAGGTCAGCGCGGTCAGCGCGGTGTCCGACGTGCGGGCCCGGATCACCGAGCTGCAGCGCACGATCGCGGCCTCCGCGGAGAACGGCATCGTGGTCGAGGGCCGTGACATCGGCACGACCGTGCTGCCCGACGCAGACCTGAAGATCTTCCTCACCGCCTCACCGGAGGCGCGTGCCGCCCGCCGCAGCGGCGAGCTGAAGGGCTCCGACGTCCACTCCACCCGCGAGGCCCTGATCAAGCGGGACGCGGCTGACTCCAGCCGCAAGACCTCGCCGCTCGCCAAGGCGGGCGACGCGGTCGAGGTGGACACCACCGAGCTCACGCTGGCCCAGGTCATCGAGTGTGTCGTCACCCTCGTCGAGGAGAAGCGGGCGGGGAAGTGACCGACGTGCCTTCGGTACGGGGTGCCGAGGTCGGGCGGCGCATCGGCGTCGGCCTGATGTACGGGCTGTGGAAGCCGCGCGTGCTCGGCGCCTGGCAGGTGCCCACGACCGGCCCGGTGATCCTCGCGGTCAACCACTCCCACAACATCGACGGCCCGATGGTCATGGGCGTGGCGCCCCGGCCGACGCACTTCCTGATCAAGAAGGAGGCGTTCGTCGGGCCGCTGGACCCCTTCCTGCTCGGCATCGGACAGGTGAAGGTGGACCGCGAGACCACCGACCGCACGGCGATCACCCAGGCGCTCGGCATCCTGGAGAACGGCGGCGTGCTCGGCATCTTCCCCGAGGGCACCCGGGGCGAGGGCGACTTCGCCTCGCTGCGCGCCGGGCTCGCGTACTTCGCGGTGCGCGGCGGCGCGCCGATCGTGCCGGTCGCCGTGCTGGGAAGCACCGACAGGCGCGGACGGTTGATAAAGGGGCTGCCTCCGCTGCGCTCGCGCGTCGACGTCGTCTTCGGCGAGCCCTTCGACGCGGGCGACGGCAGCGGGCGGCGTACGCGCAAGGCGCTGGACGAGGCCACCGGCCGCATCCAGAAGCAGCTCGCCGCCCACCTGGAAAACGCCAGGCGCCTCACCAGGCGCTAGGCAACACTGAGTAGTGGATCAGCCCGGCAGACAGCGGGTACTCCACCGACCACCAAGATGAACGACGAGGTACGGACTTCATGAACGACCACATCCAGCCCGACGGCTCGGCCGCCTCCGAGGGCGCGCACGAGCACGACCACGGGGCGCTCGGCGACGCCGAGTTCGCGGAGTTCATGGAGCTCGCCGCGGAGGAGGGCTTCGACCCCGAGGACGTCGAGGGCGCGATCGAGGCGGCCGGACACGGCCCGCTGCCCGTGCTCGCCGTGGTCGGCAGGCCCAATGTCGGCAAGTCGACTCTGGTGAACCGCATCATCGGCCGCCGCGAGGCCGTGGTCGAGGACAAGCCGGGCGTCACCCGCGACCGTGTGACGTACGAGGCCGAGTGGGCGGGCCGCCGCTTCAAGGTCGTCGACACCGGCGGCTGGGAGCAGGACGTCCTCGGTATCGACGCCTCCGTGGCCGCCCAGGCCGAGTACGCCATCGAGGCCGCCGACGCGGTCGTGTTCGTCGTGGACGCCAAGGTCGGCGTCACCGACACCGACGAGGCCGTAGTCCGGTTGCTCCGCAAGGCCAACAAGCCCGTGGTGCTGTGCGCCAACAAGGTCGACGGCCCGAGCGGCGAGGCCGACGCGACCGCTCTGTGGTCCCTCGGTATCGGCGAGCCGCACCCGGTCTCCTCGCTGCACGGCCGTGGCACCGGCGACATGCTGGACGCCGTCCTGGAGGCCCTGCCGGAAGCCCCCGAGCAGAGCTTCGGCACGGCCGTCGGCGGCCCCCGCCGGATCGCGCTCATCGGCCGTCCCAACGTCGGCAAGTCCTCGCTCCTCAACAAGGTGGCGAACGAGGAGCGCGTCGTCGTCAACGAGCTGGCGGGCACCACGCGTGACCCGGTCGACGAGTTGATCGAACTCGGCGGCGTCACGTGGAAGTTCGTCGACACGGCGGGCATCCGCAAGCGCGTGCACCTCCAGCAGGGCGCCGACTACTACGCCTCGCTGCGCACCGCCGCCGCCGTCGAGAAGGCGGAGGTGGCCGTCATCCTCATCGACGCCGCCGAGTCGATCTCGGTGCAGGACCAGCGGATCGTCACCATGGCCGTGGAGGCGGGCCGCGCGATCGTCGTCGCCTTCAACAAGTGGGACACCCTCGACGAGGAGCGCCGCTACTACCTGGAGCGGGAGATCGAGACCGAGCTCGGCCAGGTGGCGTGGGCCCCGCGGGTGAACGTCTCGGCGCGCACCGGGCGGCACATGGAGAAGCTGGTCCCGGCGATCGAGACGGCCCTGGCGGGCTGGGAGACCCGGGTCCCGACGGGGCGGCTGAACGCCTTCCTCGGTGAGCTGGTCGCCGCCCACCCGCACCCCGTCCGGGGCGGCAAGCAGCCGCGCATCCTGTTCGGCACCCAGGCGGGCACCAAGCCGCCGCGGTTCGTGCTGTTCGCCTCCGGCTTCATCGAGGCGGGCTACCGGCGCTTCATCGAGCGCCGCCTGCGCGAGGAGTTCGGTTTCGAGGGCACGCCGATCCACATCTCGGTGCGGGTGCGCGAGAAGCGCGGCGCGAAGAAGAAGTAACGCGAGAACAGTGGAAGGGCGGGCCCCCGGGGGCCCGCCCTTCCACTGTCGGTGCTCGCTCAGACGCCGCTTCGTGGTACCGGCGGCAGGGCGGCCGGCACATAGTGCATCGCCGTGCCGTGCGCGCTGACGGTCCCGACGCGCTGCCAGTGCGGCTGCTGTCCGGCGGCGTGGCGGGCGCTCTGGGCCCCCGCACTGTACGCGCTGTACGAGCTGCCGTACGAATAGCTGTACGAGCCCGTACTGTGCGGGATGCTGCCGAATGCGGTGAAGCCCAGCTTCTCCTCGCCGCTGCGGTCGCCGGGCAGTGCGCGGAAGGACTTGACGTACTCGGCGTAGAGCGCGTCGTAGATCGGCGTGGCCGATGGGCCGCCCAGGGAGTCCTGAGCCGACCGCGCGGAGGGGATCGGCGAGAAGGACTGGCGGCGGGGAACGTCGTATGCGTGCACGTATGTCCAAACGACCCCGCGGGTCAGGGGATGCGGCCCTCGTACGGCTTTCGCCGGTGTGCGGCGCGTGCGGGTGACCCGCCGGTTCAGGTACCGGCCAGCGGCAGGGCCGCGCCGACCAGCACTCCGGTCGCCGCCGCCTTGTCCAGGGCGTCCCGCATCAGGTCCTCGCGCGGCTGACGGCCGATCGAGCCGACGGGCGCGGCGAACATCAGTACCTGCTGGTGCTTGTTGGCGGCCGCGCGCCAGGGGTCGGTCACCTGGAGCGGCTGGTGCGCCTGCCACCAGGCCACCGGCTGGCCGCCGTTGGTACCGGGCTGGAGCACCGCGTGCAGCTGGCCCACGGCGAGCAGCACCGACCAGCCGTGCAGCACCGGCGGTACGGCGGACAGGTCGGCCAGCGGCATGAAGCCCTGCTCGGTGAGCAGGGGCAGGAAGTCGTCGCCGGAGCCGGTGGTGCCGGCCCGGGCGACGGGCGCGGTCGGCTCCACCACCAGGGCCGGGTGCAGCTCCCCGGCGATCAGGACGAGCCCGCTGGTCACGCCGAGCACCGCCGGCTCGGGCGCCGACTGGTCGGAGACCATGCCGCCGGTGTCGCCTGCGATGGACTTCACGGCGCCCCGCAGCTGCTCCTCGGTCACCTGGACGACCTGCGAGGGCAGACAGCCGGAGTGGGCGAAGGCGAGGACGGCGGTCTCGTCCCCGATGAAGAGGACGGTGCTGGTGCGCTCCTGCTCGGAGTCGCCCGGAGTGCGGCAGGACGTGCAGTCGTAACTGCCCGGGGCGGTCTCTCCGGCGAGCAGGCGGTCTGCTTCTTCGTCGCCGATCTCGGCGCGTACCTCGTCGCTGACGTCGAGCATGCGCGGCACGGGTGGCTCCCTCGGGGGTGCGGTGCGTGGCAAAGCCGGGTGGCTCCCGGCCCGTGGTCCGGGTAGGTCCCGGCTCATGAAGAAGACAACGGGCGATCTGTGGCGGGAGTCACGCCCCAGGGCGAACGGAATCGAACCAACCAGCGCGCAGGGTCACGTTCGGCACGGAATCGCACACTCACGGTCAAGTACCCGATTTGTAAAGGACGTTGAGTGGGTGAAGTGGGTCACACGCCAGCGAGGCTGTTGGTCGATAAATCACGAAATCCAGGAATGAAGTGGGTGTCCGGAAATTGCCGTTACCCGAGGTATCGGTGAACTGGCCTGGCATGACGAGCCGCTGGTTGATGACAGACCGTCAACTCCTTAGATTCCTCCGCCGTGTGCAGCGAGCACCGCTCGGGTACGTCCGCCGGCCGCACGGTTCTCCGGAACCGGGCAGCACCACCACCGGCGGGCGGGGCGAGCGCGACCCACGTGCCCCATGGCGCGGGGAGTGGCGCTCCGCCTAGGGGGACCCCGGGTGTTTCGAGAGGGAACTACATGTCCGAATGTGCCTATACCACCCGCGACAGCGCTAGGAAGAACCCGGTTCGTACGACGGCGGTCCTCGCCGGGGCGGCACTGCTCGCGCCCCTCGGACTGCTGGCGGCGACCGGCAACGCCGCGGCGGCTGACAGCGGGGTGTGGGACCGCATCGCCCAGTGCGAGAGCGGCGGCAACTGGCACATCAACACCGGCAACGGCTACTACGGCGGACTCCAGTTCGCCCCGTCGACCTGGAGCGCCTACGGCGGCACGGCCTACGCGGCCACCGCCGACCGGGCGAGCAAGTCCCAGCAGATCGCCGTCGCCACCAAGGTCCAGCGCGCCCAGGGCTGGGGCGCCTGGCCGACCTGCTCGGCTCGCGCCGGGGCGAGCGGAAGCGCACCCGCGGCTTCCGCCGCCGACCCGGTCACCTCCAAGCCCGCTCCGGAGAAGCAGTGGAAGGCGCCGGAGCGTTCCGCACCGCACCCGAACCGCAGCACGTCCCGCGGCGACTACACCGTCCGCGAGGGCGACACCCTGAGCGGCGTCGCCGCCCGGCACGGGACCACCTGGCAGCGCCTCTACGCCGCCAACAAGACCGCCATCGGCGGTGACCCGAACATGATCGTGCCCGGCCTGCGTCTCGACATCTGAGCCGCTGCTCCCCCTCGCCGGGACACGGGGTCCCGTCCGGTCGCTCGACCGGGCGGGACCTTGTCGTGCCGGGCGCCGGCCCTCGGTCATCGCCTGAGCTCGCCCGCCTCCCCGGCGAACACGACCGCCCCGCGGCGCAGTTCGTAGACGAGGGCGGGCCGGTCCCGCAGATCGGGCGGCAGCCGCTGCTCGGCCATCACCACGCACGCGTCGAGCGCGCTCAGCAGCTCGTAGGTCCGGGCCGCGACCGAGGGCGACATGCCCTGGACGGGCTCGTCGACGAGCACCACGCGCGCGCGTGCCAGCAAGGCCCGGGACAGGGCGAGCATGCGCTGCTCCCCTCCGGAGAGGGTGCCGGCGCGCCGCTCCAGGAGGGGACGCAGCTGCGGATAGGCGTCGAGGGCCGGGGCGTGGTCCGGGGCGGCGAGTCCGAGGTTCTCGCGCACGCTGAGCGAGCCGAACACGGCCTGCCGCTCCGGCACCAGGCACAGCCCGCGCCGGGCCCGCTCGTAGGCCGGTACGCGGGTCACGTCGGCGCCGTCCCACACCACCGCCCCGCCGGACAGGGGCACGGTGCCGGCCAGCGCGCGCAGGGCGGTCGTGCGGCCGGAGCCGTTGCGGCCCAGCAGGACGGTGAGGCCGGGGCCGGGGGCGGCGAGGGTGACGCCGTGCAGGGCCTCCAGGGGGCCGTAGCGCACGCGCGCGTGGCGCAGGGAGATCGTCGTCATCGGCCGGCTCCCGGGCCCGGGGGCCCACCGGGCGGGCACGCTCGCGTTCCCAGGTTCTCCAGGATGCTCATCGGCCGGCTCCTGTTCCCAGGGCGTCCAGGACACGGTCGGGCGGACCGGAGGCGACGATCCGGCCCGCGGTCATCACGTGCACGACATCGGCGAGGCCCGCGACCAGGTCCAGGTCGTGTTCGACGACGAGCAGGGCCGTGCCGTCGGCGGCCAGGGCCTTCAGGACCCGGGCCAGGGCGGACACTTCGGCGCTGTCCAGGCCGGCGGCGGGCTCGTCGAGCAGCAGCACGCGGGGGCCGCCCGCGAGGACCCGGGCCAGTTCGACGCGGCGCAGCGTCCCGGTGGGCAGCCCGGCGGCGGGCAGTGCCCGCACCGGCCCGTCCAGCCCGAGCAGCCTGAGCGTCCGCTCCACCGCGTCCGGGTCGGTCACCCGGCCCTGCTCGGCGCCGACCAGAACGTTCTCGGCCACGGTCAGCGACGGGAAGACGGCCAGTTGCTGGAAGGTCCGCGCTACACCGAGCCGGGTGCGGGCATGGGCGGGCAGTGCGGTGATGTCCCGGCCGCCGAGCCGCACGGTCCCGCGCGCGGGCCGCAGTGTCCCGGCCAGGCAGTGGAACAGAGTGCTCTTCCCGGCCCCGTTGGGGCCCACGACGGCGGTGATCCGGCCGGGGGAGAGGTCCAGGTCGACGTCGGCGAGCGCGGTGAAGCCGCCGTACTGGACGTGGAGGTGACGGGCGGTGAGGAGGGGGGAGACGCTGGTGGTCGGGGCGGTGGACACCGCCGCGGCGGGCCGGGAGCCCCTCGGGGGCTCGGACGCCGTCCCGGCCCGGTCCGCCGTCGGGCCGGCGGGGCGTGGTGTGCCGGGCGAGCCGCGGCGAACGGGCCGGGTCCTGGAGGCGCCCGGCGTACCCGAGGGCGTGCGCCCCGGTGCCCCGGGCGGCTGCCGGGCCGGGGGTTCGAGAGCGGATCGCCGGCTGTCCGCGTCCGTGTCGGCGGCCTGAGATGCCGTTCCGGGTTCGCCGGCCCCGGCGCCATGTTCCCCCTCCGCCGCCTCTGATCCGGCTTGTGGCGTCGCGTCCGTCGCCGCCTCCGGCCCGGCTCGCGCCACACCCGTCGCCCCCGTAGGCACCGGTGCCCTCCGGGCCTCCCGCGGTCCTGCCGGACGCAACAGTTCGCGGGCCCGCACTCCCGCCGGTGTCAGGGCCGGTGCCCGGCGCAGCCGCAGGCGTTCCGCCGCCGTGTGCAGGGCCTCGTACGGGCCGCCGGGGAAGCGGCCCACGAGGATCGCCAGGACGCCGACCAGTGCCGCGGCGACACCGCCCCGGGTGCCCGCGTCCAGGCCGACCAGGAGGGCCGCGGCGGCGAGGGCGCCGAGCGTGCTGTCCGCGCCCAGCACCACGACCGCCGCGAACCACAGCAGCCCGCGCACCGGGTCGTACGCGGCGGCGTCGAAGGCACGCAGGCCCATGCCGAGCATGCCGCCGCCCAGCGCGGCCAGCGCCGCGCCCGCGACGAAGGCCAGCAGCTTGAGGGACGGCACCTGGACGCCCGCCGCCTGCGCACCCCGCTCGTGGTCCCGCATGGCCGCCAGGGCCCGGCCCGTCCGCCCCCGGCGCAGGGCGTGCGTCGCCAGCAGCGCGACCGCCAGCAGGAGCAGCTCCAGGACGTAGTAGGCACGGTCCCCGTCGAAGCCCGCCGGGCGGCCCAGCGACAGGCCCGACGTGGCGTACGGCTGGGCGAAGACGAACCGGCTCACCCCCACACCGACGGCGAACGTCGCCAGCGCCAGCGCCAGGCCCCGGCGGCCGATCGCCGGCCAGCCGGTGAGCAGACCGAGCGGCGCCACCAGGACGACCGCCACCGCGAGGGCCGCCAGCTCCGGCAGGCGGGGCAGCCCCGGGAAGCGGCCGGCCGCCAGCAGCGCGGTGAACAGGGCGCCCAGGCCCGCGTACGCCGCCTGGCCCAGCGAGATCTGGCCGCCCCGGCCGGTGACCACCACCAAGGACAGCAGGATCACGGCCAGCGCCGGCACCTGGACGGAGGTGTGCAGATCCCGGCCGGCGAGGCCCAGCGGCAGCAGGAAAAGGACGAAGGCCACGATCCAGGCGCCCGGCGGGGTCCGCACGCGCGCGGTGGCCGTGCGCGGCAGCGCGTCACGCGTGTCGGCAACCGGCAGGGCCAGCGCCGCGACCAGCAGGGCGACGACGAACAGGTTCGTGCCGGCCGCCTGGAGCAGCGGCTCGCCCCAGCCCGACGGATGCAGCCGCGTGAGCTGGCTCTGCGCCACCCCGATGCCCAGCGCCACCACCACCGCGACCGGCAGGCTCCGCATCCGCGCGGCCACCGCGACCGCCACGACCTCCATCACGAGCAGCGGCAGCCCGTACGGGTCGAGACGTACGTACGGCGCCAGCAGCACGCCCGTCAGGCCCGCCGTGAACGAGCCGAACGCCCAGCCCGCCGCCGCGACCCGGTCCGCGTCGATGCCGCCCAGCACGGCGAGCCGCCGGTCGTCGACCACGGCCCGCAGCTCCCGCCCGAACCGCGTCCAGCGGATCACCGCCGCGACCCCGGCGGCCAGCACCAGCACCACGGCCAGCTGCCCCCACGGCTCGTCCGGCACCAGTTCCGGCGCGTCCTCCCGCGCCCCCTGCCCCCACAGCAGCGCCGCCCCGCCCACCAGCAGTACGAACACCCCGATGGAGGCCACCAGCGTCTGCGCCGGGTCGCCGCCGAGGACCGCCAGCGGCCGGAAGACGAACCGCTCCAGTACGACACCCAGCCCCGGCGCCAGCACCAGCAGGGTCACCGTGGCCCCGAGCCAGAGCGGCCAGCCCCACTCGACCACGCACTGCCGCAGCACATACGCGCACACCATCGCGATCGCTCCGTGCGCGAAGTTGAGCACGCCGGTCGCTCGGTACGTCACGATCAGGCCGATTCCGGTCAGCGCCGCCGCGCTGCCGACCGAGAGGCCGGCGAGGGTGAGGTCGTACGTCAGCGAGGACATCGGCCGGGCTCAGTCGGTTTCCCCGGTGGGCTCGCAGATCGGGCAGGGGCCCAGTTCACCGCTCGCCACCAGCTTGGAGTCCACCGGGACCGCCTCAGCCTTGCCCGCGACCAGCGGGCAGTCCGCGCGGTGCCACAGCGTGCCGCCCGGCACCATCAACTGCTCGCCGCTGACCGCCAGGGGCGCGAGGGAGGCCTGTCCGGTCTCGTCCGCTTCGACGGGCTCGGCGGCCACCAGCAGGCCGTACAGCTCCTCCACGCGCGAGGCGGCGATCGAGCCCCGGCCGTGGGCCAGCAGCACCGCCCCGGAGACGATCAGCGCGGCGCCGGGGACCGTGCAGGAGGCGAGATAGGGAAGCTGCCGTTCCGCGAAGCGCTCGCCGGAGACGCCGTACCAGCCGACGACGCACAGCACCGCGCCCGCGGCCAGCGCGGCCCAGCCGGTCCACAGGACGGGATGCACGGTCCGCAGTCGGCTTGTCCGCATCGCTGGCTCCCACACGTCGGTTCGGCTGTGTGCTGGCTGCCTGTTCAAGTCCGGCGATCGCTTGCACTATGCCCTGTGGAAGCTGACCCTGAAAGCACCGGGCGCACATGGCCCGGACCGACACCCGGTGGTGAGCCAGATGGTTCTCGGCAGCGACCTCAGGCGGGGTAAGGCGACAGAGGGTCCGCGAGCCGCGGGACGGGGCACGGCGATCGCGGCCGCCCTGGTCCTGGCACTCGCCCCGGCCCTCGCGGCGTGCAGTGACGACAGCGGCGGCGGCAGCGAGAGCACGCCGCCCACACCGACCGCGGAGCGCACCACGAGCGCGCCGGCCAGCGCACCGGCGGACCGGGCCGCGGCCGAGCAGGAGATCAAGCAGAACTGGGAGACGTTCTTCGACCCGAAGACCTCGACCGAGGACAAACAGGCCGTCCTGGAGAACGGCGACCGGATGGGCCCGGTCCTCCAGGCCTTCAGCGGTGACGAGCGCGGCGGACAGGTCCAGGCGAAGGTCACCAAGATCGAGTTCACCTCGGCGACCGGGGCGGACGTGACCTACACGCTCACCCTGAAGGGCGCCACCGCTCTGCCGGACGCCTCCGGGACAGCCGTCGAACAGGAGGGCACCTGGAAGGTGTCCGTCAAGACGCTGTGCTCGCTGGTGCAGATGAGCGGCAATGGGTCGCCGGTCCCGGGCTGCTGAGATCCTCGCCGCTGTGCTGCTGCTCGCCCTGAGCGCGGCCTGCGGCAGCCGGCTCCCGGAGAGCGACTTCGAGCGTGACGACCGCTCCCCGGCACCCCGCGACTCCGCGCCCCTGCGGGTCGGCATCATCACCAGCGCCACCAGCCCGGTCGGCGGCAGCGCCTTCACGGGCCCGCGCGACGGCGCCAAGGCCTGGTTCGACCGGCTCAACGCGCGCGGGGGTATCGACGGCCGCCGCGTCGACGTGCGCCCGTGCGACGACGGCGGCAGCGGCGTCGGCAACAACGAGTGCGTGCACAAGCTGGTCGAGGAGGACGATGTCGTCGCCCTGGTCGCGACCACCGCCCTGGACTACGCGGGCGCCTCCCGGGTCTCCCGCGCGCGCGTGCCCGACATCGGCGGCCAGCCCATCGGCGGCGCCTACGACACCTACCCGCACCTCTACGGCATCTACGGCAGTCTCGCGCCCCGCGACGGCACCACCGGCTGGGACGGCAAGCTGTACGGCGGCACCGAGGTCTACCGCTACTTCAAACGCGAGCACGGCGCCCGCACCGCCGCCGTCGTCTCCTACAACCAGTCCGCGTCCGCCGCCTACGCCCGGCTCGTCGAGCGGGGACTGCGCGCCGAGGGCTACAAGGTCGTCACCGAGCAGGTCGACTTCGCCCTGCCCAACTTCCGCGCCGTCGCGGCCGACCTGAAGGAGCAGGGCGCCGACCTGGTCTTCGACGCCATCGACTCGCACGGCAACGCCCGGCTCTGCCAGGCCATGGACGAGGTCGGTGCCCGTGTCACCGCCAAGGTGACCAACGTGCAGAACTGGACGTCCACCGTCCCCGACGACTACGAGGACGCCCCGCGGTGCCGCAACGCCCTCTGGGCGACCGGCTCCAGCCGCGACTTCGACGACACCGGCCACCCGGCCGTACGGGAGTTCCGCGAGGCGACGAAAGACCTGGAGACGCACTCCCAGTGGCAGCTGGAGGGGTGGGCCGCCGCACGCTGGTTCACGGACGCGGCGAAGTCCTGCGCGAAGACGGGCATCACGCGCGCGTGCGTCGACGGCTACATGAACCGCAGCCAGGGCTACACGGCGGGCGGACTGCTCCTGCCCGTCGGGTTCCAGCGGCTCGCCGAGCCCCCGAAGACCCGCGAGACCTGTCTGTCGGTGGCCCGCTGGCAGGACGGCGAGGGCTGGGTCGGCCAGGGCGACATGAACCGCACCTGCTTCGACGTACCGCAACTGGCCTACGAGCCTTGAGGACAGGGGGGCCTTGAGGACAGGGGGCCTTGAGAACAGGGCCTAGAGAACAGCAGGGCCTTGAGGACAGCAGCTGTCCGCATGGGCTGACAGACTCGCTTTCATGTTGGAGACCTCGGCCCGCCTGCTGCGTCTGCTGTCCCTGCTCCAGGCCCACCGCGAGTGGTCCGGCGCGGACCTGTCCGAGCGGCTCGGCGTCAGCGCCCGCACCCTGCGCCGCGACGTCGACCGGCTGCGCGGGCTCGGCTACCCGGTCAACGCCAGCCCCGGCACGGGCGGCGGCTACCAGCTCGGCGCCGGCGCCGAACTCCCGCCGCTGCTGCTGGACGACGACGAGGCCGTGGCCGTGGCGGTCGGGCTGCGCACGGCCGCCGGGCAGGGTATCGAGGGCATCGGCGAGACCTCGGTACGGGCCCTCGCCAAGCTGGAACAGGTGCTGCCGGACCGGCTGCGCCGCCGGGTGGGCGCCCTCAACGCCTTCACCGTGCCGATGCTGCGCAGCACGCTGCCCTCCTCGGTCGACCCCGCCGTGCTCACCGAACTCGCCCACCTCTGCCGGGACGCCGAACGGCTGCGCTTCGAGTACCGCGGCCACGACGGCACTCCCAGCCGCCGCAGTGTCGAACCGCACCGCCTGGTGTGCACCGAGCGCCGCTGGTACCTGGTCGCCTGGGATCTGGAGCGGGAGGACTGGCGCACCTTCCGCGTGGACCGCGTCACGCCCCGGCCGCCGCACGGCCCGCGCTTCGTACCGCGCCCGCCGCCCGCCGAGGACCTGGCCGCCTATGTCTCCCAGGGCGTCTCCACGCGCGCGTACGCCACCCACGCCGTGGTGCGGCTCCTGGTGTCCCTGGAGGAGGCCGCCGAGCACATCTCGCCGTCCGCCGGGGTACTGGAGGCCGAGGGCCCCGAAAGCTGCCTGCTGCGGTGTGGCGCCGGGAGTCTCGACGTGATGGTCATCCACGTGATGATGCTGGGCTTCGAGTTCGAGGTGCTGGAGCCGGTGGAGCTGATCGAGGCGATCAGGAGGACTCGCGACCGGCTTGATGGCGCTTTGGCTCGGGCTGCGCAGTCACCGCCGCGTACTCCGGATGGTGCAGGTCGAACGCCGGTGACTCGGACCGGATCCGGGGCAGCGTCGTGAAGTTGTGCCGGGGCGGCGGGCAGGAGGTGGCCCACTCCAGGGAGCGGCCGTAGCCCCAGGGGTCGTCGACCTCGACCTTCCGGCCGTACTTGGCGGTCTTCCACACGTTGTAGAGGAACGGCAGCGTCGACATGCCGAGCAGGAACGCGCCGATCGTCGAGACGGTGTTGAGCGCGGTGAACCCGTCCGCGGCGAGGTAGTCCGCGTACCGGCGGGGCATGCCCTCGGCGCCCAGCCAGTGCTGCACCAGGAACGTGGTGTGGAAGCCGACGAAGAGCACCCAGAACTGGATCTTGCCGAGCCGTTCGTCGAGCATCTTCCCGGTGAACTTCGGCCACCAGAAGAAGAAGCCCCCGAAGATCGCGAAGACGACGGTGCCGAAGACGACGTAGTGGAAGTGCGCGACCACGAAGTAGGAGTCCGTCACCTGGAAGTCCATCGGCGGCGACGCCAGGATCACCCCGGTCAGCCCGCCGAACAGGAACGTGACCAGGAAGCCCGTCGCCCAGAGCATCGGGGTCTCGAAGGACAGCGAGCCCTTGAGCATGGTGCCGGTCCAGTTGAAGAACTTCACGCCCGTCGGCACGGCGATCAGGAAGCTCATGAGGGAGAAGAAGGGCAGCAGCACCGCGCCGGTGGCGAACATGTGGTGCGCCCACACGATCATCGACAGACCGGTGATCGCCATCGTCGCGCCGACCAGCGTCAGATAGCCGAACATCGGCTTGCGGCAGAAGACCGGGATGATCTCCGTGATGATCCCGAAGAACGGCAGCGCGATGATGTACACCTCGGGATGCCCGAAGAACCAGAACAGGTGCTGCCACAGGATCGCCCCGCCGTTGGCCGAGTCGAAGACCTGCGAGCCGAACCGCCGGTCCGCCTCCAGCACCAGCAGCGCCGCCGCCAGCACCGGGAACGCCATCAGGATCATGATCGACGTGAACAGGGTGTTCCAGACGAAGATCGGCATCCGGAACATCGTCATGCCGGGGGCGCGCATCCCGATGATGGTGGTGATGAAGTTGACCGCGCCGAGGATCGTGCCGAAGCCGGACAGCGCCAGCCCCATGATCCACAGATCGGCTCCGAGGCCCGGAGTGCGCTCCAGGCTGTTGAGCGGGGCATAGGCGGTCCAGCCGAAGTCCGCCGGACCCGAGGGCACCAGCAGTGAGCCGAGCACGATCAGTCCGCCGAACAGGAACAGCCAGTACGAGAGCATGTTCAGCCGGGGGAAGGCGACGTCCGGCGCGCCGATCTGGAGGGGCATCAGCTCGTTGGCGAAGCCCGCGAAGGTCGGCGTCGCGAACAGCAGCAGCATGATCGTGCCGTGCAGTGTGAACGCCTGGTTGAACTGGGTGTTGTCGATGATCTGGAGTCCCGGGCGGGCCAGTTCGGCGCGCATCAGCAGCGCCATCACACCGGCGACCAGGAAGAAGAGGAACGACGTGACCAGGTAGAGGTGGCCGATCTTCTTGTGGTCCGTCGTCGTCAGCCAGTCGACCACCACCCGCCCGTGCCGTGTCCTCGGCGCGGTCCGCGCCGTCGCCTGTACGGTCTGCGTCCCCATCGCTCGCTCGCCCCTTCGCTCATCGCGCACCGGGCCCGCCGAAGCCCGCGCCGCACCTGCCCGCGAGCTCACGCCATGATGCTCGGGTCACCGCGCGCTCCGACAGGGGCGTATCGGCCTCTCCGTACCCGATCCACGCATTTCCCGGGCGACGCAGGCCCGGCCGGACCGATGGCGGCGCCGGAATGGAATGGAGCTCCGGGGGTATTTCTCCCGGAACTTTCCGCCGGGCTTTTCCAGGAGCTCATGTGACACGCGGGAATTACGATCGAATGCCTGCGGAAGGCCTACGGAAGGCCTAGGGAACCGCTCGTCCGGGTGACGGACAGCGCCGGAAACAGCTGTCGTGATCTTGTGACAGAAGTGTGACCGGGGCCGGACAGCCACCGGAGGTAGCGTGGCGGCATGGCACCGATTCCGACACCTTCCGCGGAACCCGACGACAGCCCGGACACCTATGTCGGCCTGCCGGCCGACCGGGCCGAACACCTCGCGCGTGAGCGCGGCTGGCCGACGGTGCGCTCGTTGCCGCCGGGGGCGATCATCACGATGGAGTACCGCGTGGGACGGCTGAACTTCGAGGTGAAGGACGGCCGCGTGGCGCGCGCCTGGAAGGGCTGAGACACGACGAAGGCCCCGGTTCCGCTCCGGAACCGGGGCCTTCGTGTGCCAGGGGGCAGGTCAGGGGTGGGCCGAGGAGGTCGAGCCGCGCGGCAGCCGCTCCGGGTGCGGCGGACGGCGGCTGCCGGCCGGGCTGACCGGGGTGCGCTCCGAGCGGGCCGTGTGCGGCCCCGGGGCCAGGTAGGCCGGGGCCCGGGGCGAACGGGCCGCGACATCGTCCCGCTCGGCGGGCACCGGCGTGACCGCCACCGGTGGCGCGCCGACCGGGACGGAAGCCGTACTGCTCCGGCGGGACCGCCAGCGGTCCCGCAGCTCGAAGATCCGGGCCTCGGCACGGGCGATCAGGGGCTCGAACCACGGCAGGGCGAGCATGATCAGCAGTCCCGCGACCCAGCCGAGGAGGACATCGCTCAGCCAGTGCGTACCGAGGTAGACGGTGGCCAGTCCGACGCCGAGCGAGGTGACGGCGGACACGGCGGACAGCCAGCGCTGCGCTCTCGCGGTGGAAGCCAGGTAGGCGAGGATTCCCCAGGTCACCACGGCGTTGGCGGTGTGACCGCTCGGAAATATATCGCCGCCGCGCCACATCTCGTTGGAGCCGATCACGGTCGCGTAGTGCGGCCCCAGACGGCCCATGCCGTACTTGGCGGCGCCGACCGTGATGTTCAGCAGCAGCAACGAGACGCCGAGGGCGAGCAGCGGACGCAGGGTGTGCTGCCGCCACGAGCGCCAGCCCAGCCAGGCCGCGACCATCACCGCGGTCGGGCCGCGCTGGCCGAGCACCACGTAGTAGTCGACGAACCAGTGGATCTCCGACCACTGCTGGTACGGCCGGAAGAACATGACCTGCCAGTCGAGCCGGACCAGCCAGGACGTGATCACCACGGCCCACACGATCGCGCCGTAGAACGCCGCGGTGGCGGCGACGAGCACGATGCGGTGCCTGCTCATCTTCGGCACATCGATGTGGGCGGGTCGTTCCGGCTCACGATCCAGCCGGGCGAACACCCGGTCCAGACGGGTGAGCTTCGGTTCGGTACGCACCCAATCGACGTTACAGCGAGTGAGCTCTGATGCCGGGCGAATCAACGGCTTTGTGATGACGATGTGATGTGGGATTCCTCTCAGGAGGAGGTTTATTTCCACCGAATCTGCAATCGTCGGCCGCTGCGGCCTTCAATTCCTTTGATCATTCCGGATGGGGGTTTTATTGCGCTTTTGAATTCGTTCACCGGAGCATGGCGTGGAATTCCCCCGGCGCTCACAGCGGGTCAGGGCGGACCGGAGCCGTTCAGCCAGAACGCCCCGTACACCGCGGAGGCTGCCGCCACCGACCCCAGCACCAGCGCTGACCTGCGCGTACGCACCCGGGCGAGGGTCAGTGCAAGGGGCAGCAGCAGCGGGAAGGCGGGCACCAGCAGGCGCGGTTTCGAGCCGAAGTAGCTCGACGCGCACAGCGCGAGCGCGGTGACGATCCCGGTGTAGACCAGCAGCGGGAGCGGCTGGCGCTGACGTACCCCGACCACATACAGCCAGATGACTGACGCGACCCCGACGATCAGCCCGACGCCGGCCAGGGCCGAGGGGAACGACGTGAACTTCTCGGCGACGAACCGGGCGAAGGCGTAACCGCCGTCGAAGCCGTTGCGCCACCCGGCCTGCACGTCGAGATAGCCGAGCGGCCCCTTGCCGGTGTGATGGCCGACCCACAGTACGTAGCCGGCGGTGCCGAGGGGGGCCAGCAGCATGCCGAGGACCCGGGAGGCGTCAGCCGAGGCGGAGGTGGACGTCGAGGCGGAGGCGAGCGTCGAGGCGGAGGCGAGCGTCGAGGCGGAAGCGGGCGCCGAGGCGGAAGCGGTTGTGAGGCCGGATGCGGAGATGGAGGAAGGGGCGCTTGGCGTGGTCTGTGCGCCGTCCGGCTCGCTCGCGCGTCGGTCCCGCACGAAAGAGGCAATGGCCGCCACCCACACCGCCGCCACCACCGCCATCCCCACCGGACGGGTCAGCCCCGCCAGCAGGGCCAGCGCGCCCGCCACCGGCCAGCGGCCGGTCAGGACCGCGTACAGCGCCCATGCGGCGAGCGCTGTGAACAGGGACTCGCTGTACGCCATCGACTGCACGATCCCGACCGGGAGCACGGCCCACAGCAGCACCGCGCACACTCCGGCCCGGCGGCCGTACACATGGTCGGCCACCGCGAAGATCCCCCAGGCCGCGGCGAGAGAGGCGAACAGGCTGACGAGGAACCCCCCGTCCGCGTAGGACAGCGGGGACACCGCCGTCACCAGTCGCTCCAGCCAGGGCAGCAGCGGGAAGAAGGCGAGATTGGAGTGCACGTCCCCGTTCGCCAGGCGCACCTCGTAGCCGTAGCCGAGCTCGGCGACCCGGGTGTACCAGAGCGCGTCCCAGCGGGCGGTCAGCAGCGTGTACGCGTTCTTGTCGCGCGCCGCGCTCCACAGGGCCAGGGCGACAAGGCCCAGGGCGCGCACGGCCGCGTACCCCAGCAGGGCCGGGGCCGCCCGGCGCAGCGCCCCGGCGCGGGACGGAGCCGCGCGCGTCTCGAGATCGGTCACGCGCCCGATTATCGACCCGGGTCGGAACCGGGCGGCCGGCCGGGGCGTGGTCGACGCAGAGGGGAGCGGTGGGGGAGTGGCGTACGCCACATCTTTCCGCCAGGACTGTGAGAGGTCCGCCACTAGGCTCCGGCGGGGACTCGCGTACTCTGACGTGTCACTCGCTTTTCGTTTGCGCGGGCCGGAGACCACCGCTCCTCTCCGGCCGAGTCGCGGGGGCGTCCCCCACCCCGTGAGCCCGCCGATCGCGAGGGAACTTCTGGGAGGTACGTACATGTCCGGGACGACCACGGCTGCCGCTGCGCTGCGCCGTCGGGCGGCCGGGGCCGGTGCCAACCGCTGGGTGGTTCTCGTCGTCCTCTGCGTCAGCCTGCTGCTGGTCGCCGTCGACGCCACCGTGCTGCACGTGGCGGTCCCCGCCGTCACCGAGGACCTGAGGCCCGGCGGGATCGAGCTGCTCTGGATCGTCGACATCTACCCGCTGGTCTGCGCCTCGCTGCTGATCCTGTTCGGCACGCTGGGCGACCGCGTCGGCCGCCGAAGGGTCCTGCTCCTCGGGTACGCGCTCTTCGGCGTCGCCTCGGGCCTCGCGGCCCTGGCGGACAACGCCCAGGTACTGATCGTGGCGCGGGCGCTGCTCGGTGTGGGCGGCGCGATGATCATGCCCGCGACCCTGTCGATCCTGCGGCAGGTCTTCCCGGACCGGCGCGAGCGGGCGCTCGCGATCGGCATCTGGAGCGCCGTGGCCGCGGTGGGCGCGGCGGTCGGGCCGCTGCTCGGCGGCTTCCTGCTGGAGCACTTCTGGTGGGGTTCGGTCTTCCTCGTCAACATTCCGTTGATGCTGGTCAGTCTTCCGGTGGGGCGGCTGCTGCTGCCCGAGTCGAAGGGCGACGGCACCGGTCCCTGGGACGTCGTCGGCGCCCTGATGGCGGCGGCCGGGCTGTTCGGCATGGTGCTGGGCGTCAAGCGGCTCGGGGGCGGGGAGCCGGTGGAGAGCCTGCTCACCGTGCTGCCGCTGGTCCTGGGCGCGGCGCTGCTGGTGGCCTTCGTACGGAGGCAGCGACGGCGGGCGCATCCGCTGGTGGACCTCAAGATGTTCGCGCGGCCGGCGTTCAGTACGTCCGTCGGCTGCATCGTGCTGGCGATGCTCGCGCTGGTCGGTCTCGAGCTGATCGCGGCGCAGTACCTCCAGCTGGTGCTCGGGCTGTCGCCGCTGGAGACGGGGCTGCGGCTGCTGCCGCTGACGTTCGCCGCGATGGCGGCCGGGCTGGCCGGTGCGCGGATGCTGCGGCGGTTCGGGCCGCGGCGGATGGTGAGCGTCGGGTTCTGCCTCACGGCGTTCGCGGTGCTGCTGCTGACGGCGCTGGGCCGGACGGACGACTGGGGGCTGATGCTGGCCGCGTTCGTGCTGCTGGGCTTCGGGCTGGAGACGACCCTTTTCGGGGCGTACGAGTCGATGCTGAGCGAGGCGCCGCAGGAGCAGGCCGGTGGGGCGGCGGCGATCGGGGAGACGTCGTACCAGCTCGGGGCGGGGATCGGGATCGCGCTGCTCGGCAGCGTGATGAACGCGGCGTACGCGCCCGGCTTGTCGGGTGTCTCGGGGGTGCCGGAGTCGGCGTCCTCCTCGGCGGGGCATTCGCTGGGGGAGGCCTACGAGGTTGCCGCGCAGCTGGGCGGGTCGGCCGGGGCCGCGCTGCGGCATGCCGCCCGGGACGCGTTCGTGCACGGGCTGCATGTGACGTTGCTGGTGAGCGCGGGGTTGTTGCTGCTCGGGGCGGCGATGGCGTTGCGGTTGCCGCGGACCATGCAGTGCGAGGAGGCGGGCGCCGCTGTGGAGGTGCCTGCGCAGCGGGACGCCGCGGAGTCGCGCGTCTCTGTTTGATCTCCCGCCCGCGTACCGCCCGTAACCGCCGACCGAGGGGCCCGGGTCGCCCGCGGGGCGGGGCGCCGTCGGCGGCTTGCGGTGGTGGGGGAGCGGCGCCCCTGTGGGCTGCGCCCGGACTCAACTGGGACGTACGGGTGGTGCGTGGGTGGGCAGGCGTCGTAGCGTCTTGGTTAGCGGTGCTAGTTAAAGAAGCCTCGGAGGGTGTCGTCATGTCCGTGTCGTCCAAGCTGCCCCCCTTCGACCCCGCCGATCCCCTCGGTCTCGACGACCTGCTGGATGCGGAGGACCTCGGTATCAGGGACACCGTCAGGGCCTGGGCCGGGGACCGGGTGCTGCCGTATGTGGCCGACTGGTACGAGAAGGGGGAGCTGCCGGAGATCCGGGAGCTGGCCCGGGAGCTCGGAGGGCTCGGCGCGCTCGGGATGTCGCTGAGCGGGTACGGGTGCGCCGGCGCCTCCGCCGTGCAGTACGGGCTCGCCTGCCTGGAGCTGGAGGCCGCCGACTCCGGCATCCGGTCCCTCGTCTCCGTGCAGGGCTCCCTCGCCATGTACGCCATCCACCGGTTCGGGAGTGAGGCGCAGAAGCAGGAGTGGCTGCCCCGCATGGCGTCCGGCGAGGTCATCGGGTGCTTCGGCCTGACCGAGCCGGATCACGGTTCCGACCCCGCCTCCATGCGGACGTACGCCAAGCGCGACGGCTCCGACTGGGTGCTCAACGGCCGCAAGATGTGGATCACCAACGGGTCCGTGGCCGGAGTGGCCGTCGTGTGGGCGCAGACGGACGACGGGATCCGGGGGTTCGTCGTGCCCACCGGCAGCAGTGGGTTCTCCGCGCCGGAGATCAAGCACAAGTGGTCGCTGCGCGCCTCGGTGACCAGCGAGCTCGTCCTCGACGACGTACGACTGCCCGCCGACGCCGTGCTTCCGGAGGGCGCCGGCCTGCGCGGACCGCTCAGCTGTCTGTCTCACGCCCGGTACGGAATCGTCTGGGGCGCCATGGGCGCGGCCCGCAGTTCCTTCGAGGCCGCGGTCGACTACGCGAAGTCGCGGGAGCAGTTCGGGCGGCCCATCGGCGGCTTCCAGCTCACCCAGGCCAAACTCGCCGACATGGCGGTCGAACTGCACAAGGGGATTCTGCTCGCCCATCATCTGGGGCGGCGTATGGACGCCGGCCGCCTGCGTCCCGAACAGGTCAGCTTCGGCAAGCTCAACAACGTACGGGAAGCGATCGAGATCTGCCGCACGGCCCGCACCATTCTCGGCGCCAACGGGATCTCGCTCGAATACCCCGTGATGCGGCATGCGACCAACCTCGAGTCGGTGCTCACCTATGAGGGCACCGTCGAGATGCACCAGCTCGTGCTGGGCAAGGCGCTCACCGGACTCGACGCCTTCCGGTAGACGCCGTCCGGTGAACCCCGCGCGGGGGCAGGGCCGGTGAGCGGCCCTGCCTCAGCTCTGGTTGAAGAAACCGTCCGTGCGGTGCCCGGCCGGGTCGCCGTTCACGATCTCCGTGTTGGCCGGGGTCAGCAGAAACACGCGGGTCGACACCCGCTCGATCGAACCCCGCAGGCCGAAGATCAGACCGGCCGCGAAGTCGACCACGCGCTTGGCGTCGGCGGCGTCCATGGCCGTGAGGTTCATGATGACCGGCACGCCCTCGCGGAACAGCTCGCCGATCGCGCGGGCGTCCCGGAAGCTGTCCGGGGTCACCGTGCCGATGCGACGGCCTCTCTCCTCGGCGACGTCCGAGGCCACCTTGACACGCGGATCGGTGACCCAGGCCTCCCCGGACTCGGTCCCGTCGGAGTAGTCGTCGTCGTAGTAACGCTCGTCTTCGTTGTCGTCGACGAGGCCAAGCCAGGCACTTGCCTTGCGTACCGATCCCATGGACGCCTCCTCTCACAGCGGTCTTTCTGCTTTCCGCATCCCTATGGTCGTCCATGATGCGGATGGCGCGCCAAGTGGATAGACGCCGCACGGGGGGTTTGTGACGGTACTGGTGCACAGCGATTCCGTCGAGAGTCCGTGTTTCCCAAGGGCCTTGTCGTAAACGACTGCTGACTGTGAGTGAAATATGATTCTTCACGGCGTACGGGTGATGGGCAGTGCGTACGGGTGAACGGGTTGGCCGATACCATGCGGCACCGAAACAACGTACGGAGCGCGGGGGACGTCGTGTTCGGAATGGTCAGGCCCTGTCGGCATCGGCTCGGTGAGAGTCTCACCGCTCAGTGGATGGCGCATTTGTGTGGGCTCTGTCTCGCATTGCGCGGAGACCACGGGCAGCTCGCACGCATCGTGACGAACTATGACGGGCTTCTCGTCTCCGTATTGACGGAGGCTCAGACACGCCCTGTGAACGGCGTGGCGAGTGGCGTGGGGCGGCGTACGGCGGGTCCGTGTCCGCTGCGCGGGATGCGCACCGCGTCCGTCGCGCACGGTGAGGGAGCGCGGCTCGCGGCGGCCGTGTCGCTGGTGCTCGCCTCCGCGAAGGTGCGCGACCATGTCGCCGACGGCGACGGGCTGCTGGCGCGGGCGCCGGTGGCGCGCGCCGCGCGCAGGGTCGCGAAGGGCTGGGACCGCGCCGGGGCGCGGACCGGTTCCGCCGTCGGGTTCGACACGGCCGTCCTGGTCGATGCCGTGGACCGGCAGGGCGGTATAGAGGCGCTCGCCGGGCCCGGGACACCGATCCTGACGGTGACCGAACCGACCGAGACCGCGACCGCCGCCGCCTTCGCGCACACCGCGGTCCTCGCCGGCCGGCCGCACAACGCCGGGCCGCTCGCCGAGGCCGGACGCCTCTTCGGGCGGCTCGCCCACCTCCTGGACGCCGTGGAGGACCGGCACGCTGACGCCGCGTCAGGCGCCTGGAACCCGATCACCGCGACCGGCACCTCCCTTGTGGAGGCCCGGCGGCTCGCCGACGACGCGGTGCACGGCGTCCGGCTGGCGCTGCGGGAGGCGGAGTTCACCGACGGGCGGCTGGTGCACCGGCTTCTGGTGCATGAGCTGCGTACCTCCGTCGACCGCGCCTTCGGCACGGCCGCCTGTGCTCACACCGCCGCTCCCGAGGCGGCCGGCCCCTACGCGCCGCCCGGTACCGGCGCACCGGGCGGTCCCGGCGCCCCGCCGCCGGAGCCGCCGCGCGGCGACCGGCGCGGGCTGCTCGCCGGCTGCGCGGTGTGGCTCGGGCTCGCCTGTACGTGTCAGATGTGCTGCGGCACGTACCAGGACCCGTGGTCGGGGGAGCGCAAGGCAGGGCAGTGCGGCAACTGCGACTGCAGCGGATGCGGGGACTGCTGCAGTTGCTGCGACTGTTGCGGCAACTGCTGTGACAACTGCGGCTGCGACGGCTGCGACTGCGGCTGCAGCTGCTGAGGCAGCGGCGGGGCCGCCGTGCGCCTTCGCCGCAGGGGAGCGCGCGCCGGTGTGAGGCGCGGCGTACGGGCACGTGAGGTGCGGCGGGAGCGCCTGTTGTAAAGATCGTTCAAAGGTTGACGGCCGAAAGGCACCCTTGCGCCTACCGGCCGTTCGGCCGAATACTCCCCCACAGCGCTTGTCAGGGGCACGGCGTGTTCGGGAACCGGACGCGCGGTCCCAGGCTGCGCCTCACGGGCCCGAGACCCCACGAGGGCCCCCTACTTCCCCTGTGGAGGAACGAAAAGTGAGGATCAAGCGCACCACCCCCCGCAGCGGCATCTCGAGACGGACCCGGCTGATCGCCGTTTCCACCGGCCTCGTCGCCGCCGCAGCGATCGCGATCCCCAGCGCGAACGCGTCCGACACCCCCACCACCTTCAGCGCCGCCGAGCTCAAGGGCGCGAGCGGCTCGATACTGAAGGCCGACATCCCGGGCACCGCCTGGGCCGTCGACAGCAAGAACGACCGGGTGCTCGTCACCATCGACAGCACGGTCACCCAGGCCGAGATCGCGAAGATCAAGCAGCAGGCCGGCGCCAACGCCGACGCGCTCACGATCAAGCGCACCCCCGGCACGTTCAACAAGCTCATCCAGGGCGGCGACGCCATCTATGCGAGTAGCTGGCGCTGCTCCCTCGGCTTCAACGTCCAGAACAGCAGCGGTCAGCAGTTCTTCCTGACCGCCGGTCACTGCACCGACGGCGCGGGCACCTGGTACTCCAACTCCGGCCGCACCACGGTCATCGGCTCGACCGCCGGCTCCAGCTTCCCGGGCAACGACTACGGCCTCGTGCGCTACAGCGGGTCCGTCAGCCGGCCCGGCACCGCGAACGGCGTGGACATCACGCGCGCGGCCACCCCGAGCGTGGGCACCACCGTCATCCGCGACGGCTCCACGACCGGTACGCACAGCGGCCGGGTCACCGCCCTCAACGCCACCGTCAACTACGGCGGCGGCGACATCGTCTCCGGCCTGATCCAGACCACCGTCTGCGCCGAGCCCGGCGACTCCGGCGGCTCGCTCTACGGCAGCAACGGCACCGCGTACGGTCTGACCTCCGGCGGCAGCGGCAACTGCTCCTCCGGCGGTACGACGTTCTTCCAGCCCGTCACGGAGGCCCTGAGCGCCTACGGGGTCAGCGTGTACTAGGCCCCTACCGGGCAGCAGCAGGCAGCGTTTCACGCCCCCGCACGCACCGCGTGCGGGGGCTTTCCTTTGTGAGGTGGGGAGTTTGTTGCTGCTTGTCGTGGTTCAGGGGTAATGCAGGTAAAGGTGCATCAATGTCCGCCCCTCGGATGCCGATTGGGGCCACTTGGTTGGGCGATTTTCAGCCATGGCCAGACCTCGCAGAGTGCACACACATTACTCACGCGTAATGTTTGCAGTGTGAACGCGTGTGAAGCGCGTGCGAGTTGGGTCCGATTTGACCGTGCGCGGTCAAAATGTGGGGGCGTGGGATCGGTAATCTACGCGCGTCCTGAACTCGACCTTGTGTGCTCCCCGTTGTCCTCGGAATAGTGGGCGCTCGTCAACAAGGCCTTCCGGCCCGCGAGGTCCCCACAACCTCCCGGGCCGACCCCCCACAGGAGGACGTCAGTTGAAGCACCGACGCATACCCAAGCGGCGCGCAGCCCTGGCAGGTGCGGGTGTCGCCGCACTGGTCGCCGCGGGAGTGACCTTCCAGTCTGCGAACGCCAGTGAGCCTGCGAAGGCCAGTGAGCCCGAGACCCTGTCGGTCTCCGCGGCCGGAAAGCTCGCCTCGACGCTGGCCAAGGACCTGGGCGCCGACTCGGCGGGTACGTACTACGACACGAAGAGCAAGAACCTCGTGGTGAACGTGCTCGACGAGGCCGCGGCCAAGGCCGTCGAGAAGGCCGGAGCCAAGGCGAGAGTCGTGGCGAACTCCCTCGCCGAGCTGAAGAGCGCCCGCGGCACGCTGAAGGCGGACGCGACGATCCCGGGTACCGCCTGGGTGACCGACCCGACGACGAACAAGGTCGTCGTGACCGCCGACCGCACGGTCTCCAAGGCCGAGTGGGCGACGCTGACGAAGGTCGTCGACGGGCTCGGGGCGAAGGCCGAACTGAAGAGGTCGAAGGGGGAGTACAAGCCCTTCATCGCCGGTGGCGACGCGATCACCGGTGGCAGCGGCCGCTGCTCGCTCGGCTTCAACGTGGTCAAGGGCGGCGAACCGTTCTTCCTGACCGCCGGGCACTGCACCGAGGGCATCTCCACCTGGTCGGACTCCAGCGGCAAGGAGATCGGCACCAACGCGGACTCCAGCTTCCCGGACAACGACTACGGGCTGGTCAAGTACACCGCCGAGGTGGACCACCCGAGCGAGGTGAACCTGTACAACGGGTCCACCCAGAAGATCTCGGGCGCCGCGGAGGCGACCGTCGGCATGGCGGTCACCCGGAGCGGGTCGACGACGCAGGTGCACGAGGGCAAGGTCACGGGGCTGGACGCCACCGTGAACTACGGCAACGGCGACATCGTCAACGGTCTGGTCCAGACCGACGTCTGCGCCGAGCCCGGTGACAGTGGCGGCTCGCTCTTCTCGGGCGACAAGGCGGTCGGGCTCACCTCCGGTGGCAGCGGTGACTGCACCTCCGGTGGGGAGACGTTCTTCCAGCCGGTGACCGAGGCGCTGTCGGCGACCGGTACCGAGATCGGCTGACACACGCACGGCTTCGCGAAGTCCCGCCCCTTGTGTGAGGGGCGGGGCTTTCGCGTGTGTCCTACGGCTCGTGCGCCGGGAGCGGCGTGACTGCTCGCTTTCGCAGGGCGGCGGCCGCCAGTGTGAGGGCCGCTCCCACCACGGCCCAGGCCGCCAGTACCAGGAGTGATGTGGTCATGGCGTTGTTCTCGAAGTAGGCGATCGAGCGGGTGGCCCAGGTGCCGGCTCCCGGGGGGAGGGCCGGGCCGATCGCCTTCCAGAAGGGCGGGAGCAGGGGTGGGGGGAGGGCGCCGCCGGCGCTCGGGTTGCCGAGGATCACCACCAGCAGGATCACCAGGCCGATCCCGATCGTGCCGAAGATGCCCTGGAGGGCGAGGGTGGCCGCGCCCACGGCGAAGATGATCAGGGCGCCCAGGCCCCAGAGGGCTGCCGTGCCGCCGGGCAGGGCGTCCAGGATCGGGCCGGTGATGAGGGCTCCGCCGAGGCCGCCGATGATCGCGACCAGGGCCATGACCGCCAGGCGGATCGCGGCGCGGGTGGGGTTGGAGGGTTTGGCTCCCGCGCTGATCGCGAGGGCCGCGGCGCCCAGGTAGCCGCCCACGCACCAGCCGACCACCAGGTAGAAGGACGAGAGGCCGTTGGGGTCGTGGGCGGCGGACGGGATGACGTCGACCGTGCGGAATCTGCGGTTCTCTGTCTTCTCCAGCGTGGTGACGAGGGTCGTCAGGGTGTTGGCGAGGACCCGGCCGCCGCCGGAGGCCACGAGGAGGGTGTCGGTGCCCGCCGGGTTGATGATCAGGGCGGCGTCGATGTCCCGGTTCGTGATCTGGTTCCGGGCCGTGGCCGCGTCGGGCAGTGCGCGGGGGTCCAGCGGGGAGCCGGGCAGTCGTTCCAGTCGGGTCACCGCTTGTGCGGAGGCGGCCTGTGGGGCGACCACCCCGAAGGGCACGTCCTTGGGTTTCGGGTCGTGCAGTGCCCCCACGTAGGAGGCGATGAAGAGCAGCTGGAGGGCGATCACGCCGAGGATGAGCAGCGTGGCCCGAGGGGTGACGGCGTCTTTCACCTCACTGAGGAACGAGCTGTGCGGCATGCCTCCACGGTCGGGGGCGGCCGGGTGTTTCCGCAGGTGGGGCGGGGCCGAACGGATGTCGCACACACATTCGAAAATTGGTCTATGGTGGGGGTGAGGTAGCTGGGAACAGATGTTCGAGAGCTGGTGTGGCTCACGAGTGCGGGAGGTGCGTGTGCCGGGGTTCACGCATCTGCACACCGTCTCCGGATTCTCGTTGCGATATGGAGCCTCGCATCCGGAGCGGCTGGCCGGGCGTGCCTCCGAGCGGGGCATGGATGCCCTGGCTCTCACCGATCGCGACACGCTCGCCGGCGCCGTCCGGTTCGCGAAGGCCTGTGCGAAGGAGGGGGTCCGTCCGGTGTTCGGGGCGGATCTGGCGGTGGCGGGCGCCCAGGCTCCGGAGAGCGGGGACCGGCGTGGGCGGCGTCGGACTCCGGTGCGGGGCGGGGTCTTCGTCGACGAGTCCGCTCCCCGCGTGATCTTTCTTGCCCGGGACGGTGCCCGTGGGTGGGCCGAGCTGTGCCGGCTCGTCTCGGCGGCGCACGCCGGGGAGGGGCCCACTCCTCTGCTGCCCTGGGAGCACCGTCACGCCGAGGGGCTGACCGTGCTGCTCGGGCCCGAGTCGGACGTCGGGCGTGCCCTGGCCGCGGGGCGTCCCGATCGCGCGGCGCGGCTGCTCGTGCCCTGGCGTGAGGTCTACGGCGACGACCTGCGGCTGGAGGCCGTCTGGCATGGCCGAAAAGGTACGGGTCCAGGGTCCCTGCGGCTGGCCGCCCGCACCGTCGGGTTCGCCGCCGAGCAGCGGATCCGGCCCGTGCTCAGCAACGCCGTACGGTACGCCGACTCGGGACTGGGGCCGGTCGCCGACGTCCTGGACGCCGCCCGGCGTCTGGTGCCCATCGACCCGGCCAAGGAGCTGGACTCCGGCGAGGCCTGGCTCAAGGGGGCGGGGGCCATGTTCGGGGTGGCGGAGAGGGTTGTGGAGGCCGCGGGGTTTCGGCGGGACACCGCGCATCGGCTGATGGAGCAGACCGAGGCGACGGCAGCCGAATGTCTGGTCGATCCCGAGGACGATCTCGGGATCGGTACCGTCCACTTTCCCGAGCCGCAGCTGGTCGGCGCCGGGCGGCGTACCGCCCAGCGGACGCTGGCCTCGCGGGCGGTGGCGGGGATGGTGCTGCGCGGGTACGACCGGCGGCGGGAGTACTGGGAGCGGATGCACCATGAGCTGGACATCATCGCCCATCACGGCTTCGCCTCTTACTTCCTGACCGTTGCCCAGGTGGTCGACGATGTGCGGGGGATGGGGATCCGGGTGGCCGCCCGGGGGTCCGGGGCGGGGTCGCTCGTCAATCATCTGCTCGGGATCGCGCACGCCGATCCGATCGAGCACCGGCTGCTGATGGAGCGGTTCCTGTCGAAGGAGCGGGTCGTGCTGCCCGACATCGACATCGACGTGGAGTCCGCGCGCCGGCTGGAGGTCTACCGCGCGATCATCGGCCGGTTCGGCACCGAGCGGGTCGCGACGGTCGCGATGCCGGAGACGTATCGCGTGCGGCACGCGATCCGGGATGTGGGGGCCGCCCTGTCCATGGACCCGGCCGAGATCGACCGGGTCGCCAAGTCCTTTCCTCATATCCGGGCGCGGGATGCCCGTGCGGCACTGGAGGAGCTGCCCGAGCTGCGTGCGCTGGCCGGGGAGAAGGAGAAGTACGGGAGGCTGTGGGAGCTGGTCGAGGGGCTGGACGCCCTGCCGCGCGGGGTGGCCATGCACCCGTGCGGGGTGCTGCTGTCGGACGCCTCGCTGCTCGCGCGTACGCCGGTCATGCCGACCAGCGGCGAGGGCTTTCCGATGTCGCAGTTCGACAAGGACGACGTCGAGGACCTCGGGCTGCTGAAGCTGGACGTGCTGGGTGTGCGGATGCAGTCGGCGATGGCGCACGCGGTGGCGGAAGTGGAGCGGGTGTCGGGTGTCCGGGTCGACTTGGACACCCTGCCGTCGGGGGATCCGGAGACGTATCGGCTGGTGCGGTCCGCCGAGACGCTCGGGTGCTTCCAGATCGAGTCGCCGGGGCAGCGGGACCTGGTCGGGCGGCTCCAGCCGGCCACGTTCCACGATCTCGTCGTCGACATCTCGCTGTTCCGGCCCGGGCCGGTCGCCGCCGACATGGTGCGGCCGTTCATCGAGGCGCGGCACGGGCGGGCGCCGATCCGTTATCCGCATCCGGACCTGGAAGGGCCGCTGAAGGAGACGTACGGGGTCGTCGTCTTCCATGAGCAGATCATCGACATCGTCGACATCATGACCAGGTGCGGACGTGGTGAAGCGGACCGGGTGCGGCGGGGGCTGTCGGATCCGGAGTCGCAGGGGCGGATCAAGGTGTGGTTCGCGCAGCACGCGGCGGCTCGGGGCTATGACGCGGAAACGATTCGGCGGACCTGGGAGATCGTCGAGGCCTTCGGGTCGTACGGCTTCTGCAAGGCGCACGCGGTCGCCTTCGCCGTGCCGACGTACCAGTCGGCGTGGCTGAAAGCGCATCATCCCGCCGCCTTCTACGCCGGGTTGCTGACGCATGATCCCGGTATGTATCCGAAGCGGCTGCTGCTGGCGGACGCGCGGCGGCGGGGGGTGCCGGTGCTGCCGCTGGATGTGAACGCGTCGGGGATCGCACACCGTATCGAACTGGTGTCCGGTAGTTGGGGGCTGCGGCTGGCGCTCTCCGATGTGCACGGCATCAGCGAGGCCGAGGCGGCGCGGATCGCCGAGGGGCAGCCGTACGCCTCGCTGGTCGACTTCTGGGAGCGCGGCCGGCCCAGCCGCCCGCTGGCCCAGCGGCTCGCCCAGGTGGGCGCGCTCGACGCGTTCGGCGCCAACCGCCGTGATCTGCAACTGCATCTGACCGAGCTGCACCGGGGCGCGCGGGGCGCGGGCGGTGGGCAGTTGCCCTTGGCCGGGGGCCGGAAGACCGCCCCGGCCGGGCTGCCCGACCTCACCTCGGCGGAGCGGCTCAGTGCCGAGCTGGGCGTGCTGTCCATGGACGCCTCGCGCAATCTGATGGACGACCACCGTGCCTTCCTCGACGAGTTGGGCGTCGTGTCGGCGCGGCGGCTGCGGGAGGCACGGCACGGGGAGACCGTGCTGGTCGCGGGCGCCAAGGCGGCCACCCAGACGCCGCCGATCCGGTCCGGCAAGCGGGTCATCTTCTCCACCCTGGACGACGGCACGGGCCTGGTCGACCTCGCCTTCTTCGACGACTCCCACGACGCCTGCGCCCACACCGTCTTCCACTCCTGGCTGCTGCTGGTGCGCGGGGTGGTGCAGCGGCGCGGCCCGCGCAGCCTCAGCGTGGTGGGCGCCGCCGCCTGGAACCTCGCGGAACTGCTGGAGGTGCGCCGGGAGGAGGGCCTTGAGGGCGTCGCGGCCCGGCTGGCCGGCGGCGGCGACGCCGGGGGCGATTCCGGTGGCGACGGTGCGGACGACGGTGAGGGGGCGGCCCGCCGGCGGCTCGCCGGGGCGGAGGGGGCACCGGCACCGGCGGGCTCCGCGGCCCAGGATCCGACGGACCAGCGGAAGATCCGCATGCCCACGGGGTACGAGATGCACCCCTGGGCCGATCTGCGTCCCGCGGGCGAAGGGCCCGCGGTGGGACGGAAGTTGTGGCACCAGAGTCCGGGGAGTGCGGGATGACCATCCTCTGCGTACGTTTCCAGCTGCCTCCGACGCGCGAGGCCGATCTGCCCAGACTGCTCGGGATGCTCGAGGAGTTCACGCCCGTCGTCCAGGCCCTGCCACCGGACGGGGCGCTGGCCGACCTGCGGGGCGCCGAGCGGTACTTCGGGCGGGACGCCGTCGAACTGGCCTCGGTGATCCGGGTGCGGTCGCTCGCGCTGCACGGCGTCGACTGTGTGATCGGCGCCGGCCCCGGGCCGATGCTGGCCCGTGTCGCGCTGGGCGACGCCGTGCCCGGGGTGACGTCCGTGGTGCCCGAGGGGCGCGACGCCATCGGGGAGTTCCTCGCGGTCAAGCCCGTCGCCGCGCTGCCCGGCGTCGGCACCAGGACCGCCCGTACGCTGGGCGACTACGGCCTCGACACCCTCGGCCTGGTCGCCGCCGCCCCGCTGTCCACGCTCCAGCGGCTGGTCGGCGCGAAGGCCGGCCGCGAGCTGCACGAGAAGGCGAACGGCGTCGACCGCGGCCGGGTCGTACCGAACGCAGTCTCCCGGTCCCTCGCCACGGAACGCCCCTTCGAGCGCGACGAACTGGACCCGGACCGGCACCGCCGGGCGCTGCTGTCGGCCGCCGAGGAGATCGGCGCCCGGCTGCGCGCCCTGGACAAGGTCTGCCGCACGCTCACCCTCACCGTGCGCTACGCCGACCGGTCGGCCACCACCCGCAGCCGCACGCTGACCGAACCGACCGCGCACTCACCGGCGCTGACCAGGACCGCGTACGGCATGTACGAGGCGCTCGGGCTGCAGCGCGCCCGGGTGCGCGCGCTCGTCCTGCGGGCCGAGGGGCTCGACTCCGCCGACCAGGCCTCCTACCAGCTGACCTTCGACCCCGTGGACGAGCGGGTCCGCCGTATCGAGGAGGTCGCGGACCGCGCGCGAGCCAAGTTCGGGCCACGGGCGGTGATGCCCGGGGGACTGGCGGCGTGACTCCCTCCACGTGACGTCAGTTGGCCCACGGCGGTGCGATGCGGGTGCCGTCGGCCAGGTGTGCCTCCAGGCCGATGGAGGTGGTGACCCAGGAGTACGCCGTCCGGTCGGTCGGATTCTCGACGGTCAGGGTGGCGCCTGGGTTGACGATCACCGTGTCGCCCGCCGTGATCCGCTCGGTGCGGTCGTCGAGGGTGATCAGCAGCTCGCCGTCGAGCAGATGGAAGATCTCCTCCCGGCTGACCGTGTGCGCGGGAGCCTTGAGACCGGCGGGAATCTCACCCCGCCAGGCGCACAACTCCTTGCTCCCGCTCAGCGGTGTGGCGTACGAGACGAATCGGGCGCCGTGAATCTCGTGTGTCACGGCGTCCGAGGAGCGGATGACGGGCATGGCTGCCTCCGGTCTGCTGGCTGGTCAATTTGGTCAAGCAACTTGACTATATGGTCAAGCTGCTTGACCGTCACGTCAAGGGTGTTTCAATGCAGGCGTGCAGAACTCCGAGGCCATGGCCCTGTCCGCCGCCCTGCTCGCCGCCGCCGGCGGGCTCACGCACCGCATCCACGAGGGCGTGGTCGCGCGCGGCTTCGAAGGGTTGCGGCCCGCGCACGGCTTCGCCTTCGCCAGGCTCGCTCCCGACGGCGCGACGGTCACCGACCTCGCCGTCCATCTCGGGGTGACCAAGCAGGCCGCCAGTCAGCTCGTCGACGAGATGGTGCGCAAGGGGTACGCCGAGCGACGGGCGCACCCCGGGGACGCGCGGGCGCGGCTGGTCGTGCTCACCGAGCGGGGCTGGGCTTGTACGCGGGCGGCCGAGGAGGCGGCCGCGGAGGCGGTGCGGGAGTGGGGCGCGGTGCTGGGGGAGAGGGAAGCGCGGGTGCTGCGGGAGCAGTTGCTGCGGATCGCGCCGCAGGGTCCTGTGCGACCCGCCTGGTGAGGGCGGTGGCAGCGGTGGGGCGGTCGGCGCCGGTTACCGCCGGAAGTTTTTACTGACGCGTAACTTCCCAGCTTGGCTACTCACTCGTAACTTGACGAGTGAACAGCATCCTCGTGATCCGGATCACAGGCGTCGTGCCGTCGCACTTCCCTTGACCCGCAAGGAGATCACTCGATGCTGCCCTGGAAACGAGTGCTCAGACCCCTGGCCGCGCTGCTGCTGACCGCCGCGGCCGTCACCGTCCCCGCCACCACCGCCCAGGCCGCCGCCCCCAGCGCAGGCTGGAACGACTACTCCTGCAAGCCGTCCGCCTCCCATCCCCGCCCCGTCGTCCTGGTCCACGGCACCCTCGGGAACTCCGTCGACAACTGGCTGGGCCTCGCCCCCTATCTGAAGGTCCGCGGCTACTGCGTCTTCTCCCTCGACTACGGCCAGCTGGAGGGCGTCCCCTTCTTCCACGGACTCGGGCCCGTCGAGAAGTCCGCCGGACAGCTGAAGGAGTTCGTCGACAGGGTGCTCGCCGCGACCGGCGCCGCCGAGACCGACGTCGTCGGACACTCGCAGGGCGGCATGATGCCCCGCTGGTACCTGCGGTTCCTCGGCGGAGCGGCCAAGGTGAACGCCCTGGTCGGCATCGCGCCCTCCAACCACGGAACCACCCTGAGCGGATTCACCCACCTGCTGCCCTACTTCCCGGGTGCCGCGGACCTGTTGGCGAAGAACACCCCCGCCCTCGCCGACCAGGTCGCCGGCTCCGACTTCCTCGAGCGGCTGAACGCGGGCGGCGACACCGTGCCCGGCGTGCGCTACACCGTCATCGCCACCAAGTACGACGAGGTGGTCACGCCCTGGCGCAGCCAGTACCTGAGCGGGCCGGACGTGCGCAATGTCCTCCTCCAGGACCTGTGCCCCGTCGACCTCTCCGAGCATGTGGCCATCGGGCTGTTCGACCGGATCGCCTTCCACGAGGTGGCCAACGCGCTGGATCCGGGGCGGGCTCGGCCCACCACCTGTGCGTCGGCGTTCGAATGACACGTGTAAGCGCTCTGACGCGAGTGCCGCGGGCCCGTGTCCGCTGACACGTGTAGGGGAAACGTTTCGGGGCCTGTCCGGCCTGAGCCGCCGGACAGGCCCCGAGTCAGGGGGCGGACGCTGGTCAGCGGCCGTGGCGGCCGCCGCTCACCGCCCGGCGCCGGGTGGTGAGGAACAGGGCCGACGAGCCGAGCGCCAGCGCGGCGGCGCCGCCGATCGCGAGGTACGTCGTGCTGGTGTCGCCGCCGGTCTCGGCGAGGTTCTCGCCGGCACCGGCCGCCTTCGGGCGGTTCGGGGCGTCGGCCGGGGCGTCGTTCGGGGCGTCGGCCGGGGTCTCGTCCGCGGCGGTGCCCGTGGTGGCGTCCGCGGTGTTGTCCGGGGCGTTCTCCGGGGCGGCGGCGGGCTCGGCTGACGTCTTGGCGTCGTGGTCGCCGTGCCCGTGGTTCTCGACCGTCGACTTGTCGGTGCCGTCCTCGATCTGCTTCTTGGTGGGAGCCGAGGCGGTCGGGGCCGGGGCCGTGCCGCCCTTCGCGGTGCCGCCGCCGCCCCCGAAGGAGACGTCCGAGCAGGAGTAGAACGCCTCCGGGCTGTCCGACCGCTGCCAGACCGCGTACAGCAGATGTCTGCCCGAACGCTGGGGCAGGGTGCCGGAGAAGGTGTAGAAACCGCCCGTGGCCGCCGGGTCGGTGGACGTCGCCACCGGGTTCTTCAGGTCCAGGTCGTTCCAGGCCAGCGGCTTGGCCGGGTCGTAGCCGGACTTGGTGAGGTACACCTTGAAGGTGCCCTTGTGGGGCGCCGTCACGCGGTACTTGAAGGTGTGCGAGCCGCTGCGCACGCTGGTCGCCGGCCAGTCGGCGCGGGCCAGGTCGAGCCCCTTGAACTGCGCGTTGTTAGCGCTGCACAGCTTGCCGTCCGGGATCAGCCGCTGGTGCCGTCCGCCCGCGTCACCGATGCGGATGCCGTTCCAGTCGTAGAGGGCCTGGGTGCCGCCCGCCGCGACGGCCGCCTTGCACGCGGCCGACTTCGGGCTCTCGGGGCCCTCGGCGTAGCACTGCGAGACCCGGCTGACCGGGTCGCCCATGGAGCCGTGCGCGGCCGCCGGCGTGGCGGTCAGCGCGGTCAGGGCGAGCGGAAGGCCGCCGAGGGCGGCGACGGTGGCTACCGTGCGGCGTGCGGGCATGCGGGAACTCCTCGAAACGGTTCATGCGGTTCATGGGGACAGGTCCGGGCCCGAGTGGGCCGGATCCCGTGGGGTGATTCGAAGCTAGCCCCTCAGAACCGTGAAATCGCCTGCTGGGGACGGGTGGAGGAGATCCTTATGGCCGCGTTAAGGGAGTGCTCAGACTGGCATCAGGTAGGTACCGTCACGGCATGGCAGACGAGGAGATCCGGCCCGCCGTAGCCGCCGACGTACCGGCCGTCGAGGGCGTGATCGACGCCGCCTTCCGTCCTTACATCGAGCGCATCGGCCTGGTGCCGCAGCCCATGGAGGAGGACCACGGGGCGAACGTGGCCGCGGGGAAGGTGTTCGTGACGGGCGAGCCCGTGATCGGCCTCGTCGTGGTCGAGGCCTTCGAGGACCATCTCTTCCTCGACATCATCGCCGTCCACCCCACCGCGCACGGCAGGGGAGTGGGGCGACGGCTGCTGCGCTTCGTCGAGACACGCGCGCGTGCGCTGGGTCTGGCGGAGATCAGGCTCTACACGAACGCGATGATGTGGGAGAACCAGAAGATCTACCCCAGGTACGGCTACGAGCTGGTGGAGCGCCGTGTGGACGGACCCTACGACCGTGTCCACTACCGCAAGCGGCTGCTCTGAACGCGTCTCATGATCGGCGCCGGCCGGTCAGCTGTCCGGCCACCATGTGCGTGCGATGTCCTTGCGGACCTCCGGGCGCCCGCCAGGGCACTCGTCGGCCTCCTCGCGGATCCTGCTGCGGACATCCGACTTCTTCAGGGGCTTCTGCACGGTGACACGGCGCATGGCTGCCTCCTTAGGGGCTACCGGGTTCCGCGTTCTCACGGAGGTAGACCTTTCGGGGGAGAGTTCCTCATCGCTCCCGGTCTGTCTGTGGCGGCTGTCACCATTCGACTGTCAGTGGCGGGTGTCACTCTTGGGCCCATGACGCATGACGGTGAACCTGTGACCTCGGCGAACACCCCCTGCCCGGGCGTGGACTGGGAGGCGCGGGCCGCCTCCTTCGACGAGGAGCCGGACCACGGACTGCGTGACCCCGCGGTGCGCCGCGCTTGGGCCGGGCGGCTGCGCGGCTGGCTGCCCGGGCGCGCGGGCGACGTCCTCGATCTCGGCTGCGGCACCGGCAGCCTGTCGCTCCTCGCGTCCGAGCAGGGGCACCGGGTGACGGGAGTGGACCTCTCCCCGGCGATGGTGACGCTCGCCCGGGAGAAACTGGCCGGGCGCGACGCGGTGTTCCTCGTCGGCGACGCCGCGGCCCCGCCGATCGGGGAGCGGCGCTACGACGTCGTTCTCGTACGGCATGTCCTGTGGGCCCTGCCCGACCCCGGCCGTGTCCTGCGGCACTGGGCCGGGCTGCTGCGGCCGGGAGGGCGGCTCGTGCTGGTCGAGGGCGTGTGGGGGACGGTCGATCCGGTCGGGATACCGGCGGAGCGCCTCACCGCTCTCCTTGCCCCGATCGCCGGGCAGGTGCGCGTGGAGCGGCTCTCGGGCGATCCGCTGCTGTGGGGCGGAGAGGTGACCGACGAGCGGTATGCGGTGGTCGGGGTGACGGGCTGAGACGGGGGTCAGGCCAGGAGCGTCGTGAAGTCGCCGTCGTGGGCCAGGGTCTCCAGTTCGTCGAGCGCGGCCAGGGCGGCGGCCGCGGCCTCCGGGTCCGTCTCGGTGAGGCCGCTTTCCGCGAACTCGTCCTCGTCGAGGCGGCGTACGTCCGTGCCGTCGGCCGAGCGCCAGAGGTCCAGGTCGAGATCCTCGACGAGCAGTTCCCGGCCGGACCGGACGGCGGGGCGGGTGATGTCGCAGTACCAGCCCTTGAGCGTGCCCGTGGCGGAGCGGACCTCCTTCACCGCGTACCACCGGTCACGCCAGTAGTACTCCGTGAAGACGTCCCCAGGCTCGAAGCGGACGAACCCGAAGTCGCGTACCCCGCTGCCCGCCCACGGGGCGCGGACCGCGACGCGGGTGCCGTCGTCCGCCAGGAGCTCACCGGCGTAACGGATCTTCGTCCGGCCCGCCTTGACGAGTACGACGTCCACCTCGCAAGGCCGGTCAGCCGAGTTCACGGACATGGCGCACTTCCTTGGCGCAGATCTCGTAGCCGAACCACTTGTTGATGGCGATCATCGGGTCGTTGCCGGTGTCGTTACCGGTGAACGCCTCCTCGTACCCGGCGGCGCGGGCCCGGTGCAGGGAGTCGTTCTTGGCGAGCTTGGCCAGGCCCCGGCCGCGGAAGGCGCGGGCGGTGCCGGTCATGGCGGTGGCGTAGCGGGTGCCGCCGTCGGTGTACGCCACACTGAAGGCCGCGGGGCGGCCGTCGACGAGCGCGACCATGGTCAGGTCGCGGTTCAGGAGCGGGTGCTTCCAGGTCTCCTCCAGCCAGGCCTCGTAGTCCCTGAACTCGACGTCGATGTCGCTCGGCTCGTCCGACGTCGTCTCCGCGTCCAGTTCGAACATGGGGCGCGGGTCGTCCGCGAAGTCGGCGGCCGTGCGCAGCTCGACGCCCGCCGGCGGCTCCTGGCGGGGCGGCAGAGTGCCGGCCGCCAGGTCCAGGCGCAGGAAGTAGGCGGAGCGGCTGGCCCGGAAGCCGTTCCGCTCGGCGAAGGCGAGGTTCTCCGGCTCGTCCAGCACCCAGGCGAACAGCTTCCTGACACCCAGCGCGGCCAGGCGTTCCTCGGCGGTGCGCAGCAGCAGCGAACCGGCACCGCGGCGCGTCCGGTCGGGCCGTACGTAGATGTTGGCGGAACCCTGGCCGGGTTCCGGGCTGTCGTGGGCGACATGGAGCTGGGCCGTGCCGATGATCTCGCCGTCCTCCTCGGCGATGAGCTGGCCGAAGTGGGCGTCCGGGTGGGCGTGCGTCAGGGTGTGCACCACCGACTCGGGGGTGGACAGCATGTAGGGGAGGGCCTGGCGACGGGTGTCGGAGAACCCCTCGGCGTCGGTTCGGACGTCGGGACGCAGGTCGCGCACGATCACAGTCATGGAGGCGGACGTTACGGGGAGGCGCACTCCGGGTGCCTCTCATTTTCCGCCGGGTACGGGACAATCGGCCTGTGACGTTGAAGATCGACATCGATGACAGTGCTCCGCCGTACGAGCAGGTGCGGGCGCGGATCTCCGAGCAGGCCCGGTCGGGGGCGCTGCCGGTGGGATACCGGCTGCCGACCGTGCGGGGGCTGGCCGAGTCGCTGGGGCTCGCCGCGAACACCGTCGCCAAGGCGTACCGGGCGCTGGAGGCGGACGGCGTGATCGAGACGCGGGGGCGCAACGGGACGTTCGTGGCCGCCGCGGGCGCTGCGGCGGACCGGGAGCTGGCGGCCGCGGCGCAGGCCTATGTGGAGCGGGCCCGGCGGCTCGGGCTCACGGAGGCCGACGCGCTGGCGGCGGTCCGGGATGCCCTGCGGGCGGCTTACGGGGAGTAGGGCGTCGGGTTGTTGGCCGGGTTGGGGCTGCCGTCCGGGTGCGGGCCGGTGGGGGTTGTCCGCGCAGTTCCCCGCGCCCCCCCGGGGCGGCCCCCCCCGGGGGGGCCCGGGGGGGGGGGGGCCAGGGGCGGCGGGCCCCACCGGGGCGCCGCCCCCCGGCGCGCCCCCCCCCGCCCCCCG
>NZ_JBITGX010000007.1:331487-419912 GCF_044457425.1 Streptomyces sp. NPDC050546 | reverse complement strand
GGGGGGGGGGGGGGGGGGGGTTGGCGGGGATGTCCCCGGCCCCCCCGGGCCGCCGCCCCCTGGGGTGCGGCGGGGGGGGCGCGGGGAACTGCGCGAGCGGCCACAACGGTGCCGCGGCCGACGTACGGCCCTCCCGAGCGCACCGTCGTCGCGGAGATGAAGCCCGGTTCAGCCGGCCCGTGCCAGATGCTCGGGCGTCCGGGTGATCTCCAGGCCCGTCGGCCTCCCCACCCGCGCGAACGTTCTCGCGTCCTCCACCGCCGCGCCACCCGGGTCGTTGTTGAAGTACGCGTAGACGTCCTCGCCGCCCGGCCAGGTCGTGGCGATGCGGTCGAGCCAGGTCGCCAGGGAGCGCCGGCCGTAGCGGGGCCAGGGGCGGGCGCGGCCCTGGTGGAAGCGGACGTAACCCCAGTCGGTGGTGCGCCACAGCGGCGTCGCGGGACGGGCCAGGACGTCGGTCCAGCACAGGGCCGCGCCACGGGACCGCAGGACCGCGCGGACCTCCGGTGTCCACCAGGAGTCATGGCGGGGCTCCACCGCGACCCGGGCCGAGTCGGGGAAGCAGGCGAGACAGGTGTCCAGAAGGCCCGGGTCGGCACGCAGGTTGGGCGGGAGCTGGAGGAGGACCGGGCCGAGGCGGCTGCCCAGGCCCGCCGCGTGGCTCATCAGGCGGTGCACCGGCTCCTCGGGGTCCTTGAGCCGCTTGATGTGGGTCAGATAGCGGCTCGCCTTGACCGCGACGACGAAGTCCCCGGGCACCCGCCCCCGCCAGTCCTCGAAGGTCTCCCGGGCCGGCAGCCGGTAGAACGCGTTGTTGATCTCGACGGTCGCGAAGTGCCGGGCGTACTCCTCCAGCCAGAGCCGCATCGGCAGCCCGGACGGGTACAGGACGTCCCGCCAGTCCTTGTACTGCCACCCGGACGTGCCGACGAACAGGGTCATAACCCCATCAAAACACCGGTCGGCGGGGACCTCCTACTGATGACCTCCTACAGGTACAGCCCCGCGTCGGCGTCCCCGCGCGGCTCCGGCAGGGCCGTCGGCGAGGTGCCCCGGCGCAGCGCGTACAGCTCGGCCAGGGTCGCCCCTTCGCGGCCCACGCCGTCCTCGTGGCCCAGCCAGCCCACCGCCTCCGAGCGGGTCAGCGGACCCACCTCGATCCGGGCCAGGCAGCGGCCGGGGCGGACGACGGCGGGGTGCAGTCGCTCCAGGTCCTCGTTGGTCGTGACACCGACCAGGACGTTGCGGCCCTGCCCGAGCAGTCCGTCCGTCAGGTTCAGCAGCCTCGACAGTGCCTGGCCCGCCGTGTGCTTGGCCTCGCCGCGGATCAGCTCGTCGCAGTCCTCCAGCAGCAGCAGGCGCCAGCGGCCCTTGCCCGTCGCGTCCTCCTCGCCGATCGCGATGTCCATGAGATAGCCGACGTCGGAGAAGAGCCGCTCGGGGTCCAGGACGCAGTCCACCTGGCACCAGTCCCGCCAGGAACGGGCCAGGGTACGCAGCGCGGACGTCTTGCCGGTGCCGGGCGGGCCGTGCAGCAGGAGCAGCCGGCCCGCGATGTCCTCCGGGGTGGTCTTCATGAGGCGGTCCATGGCGTCCGCCACCGGCGCGGTGTAGTTGGGCCGCACCTCGTCCCAGGTGCCCGCCGCGATCTGGCGGGTCGTGCGGTGCGGGCCGCGGCGCGGGGAGACGTACCAGAACCCCATCGTGACGTTCTCCGGCTGCGGTTCGGGTTCGTCCGCCGCGCCGTCCGTGGCCTGGTCGAGGACCTTCTGCGCCAGCTCGGCGCTGGTCGCCGTGACCGTGACGTCGGCGCCCCGGTTCCAGCGGGAGACCAGCAGCGTCCAGCCGTCGCCCTCCGCCAGCGTGGCGCTGCGGTCGTCGTCCCGGGCGACGCGCAGCACGCGGGCACCGGACGGCATCAGCGCCGCCCCGGACCGTACGCGGTCGATGTTCGCCGCGTGGGAGTACGGCTGCTCGCCCGTCGCGAAGCGGCCGAGGAACAGCGCGTCGACGACATCGGACGGGGAGTCGGAGTCGTCGACGTTGAGCCGGATCGGCAGCGCCTCGTGCGGGTTTCCAGACATGCCGCCATGATCCGGCACCGGGGCGCCGCGTGCACCCGGTTTCCCGGTGCACGCGGCGGGTTCCTCCCGCGCAGGTCAGGCCCCGAAGCCTGTGCAGGTCAGGCCCCGAGGCCTGTGCAAGTCAGGCCCCGGAGCCCGCGCGGGTCAGACTCCGGAGCGGGACACCAGCCGGCGTGCCTGCCGGGTCCTGCGGACCAGCGCGTACCCCTTGGTCAGGGCACGGTCCCGGGCGAACGTACGGGCGATCGCGCGTCCGTCGATCACCCGCTCGAACTCGTCGATGCCCGTGTCGCGGCGCACCGTCACGCGCCGCAGGGCGTACGGCCCCTGCGCGCGGCGCGCGAGGCCGTTGCCCACGGCGAGTGCCTGGGCGTACCCCGTCTCGCGCACCGCCCGCCGGACCCGGCGGCTGGAGTAGCCGTAGGGGTAGGCGAACGAGGCCGGTACGGTGCCCAGTTGGTCCGCGACGATCTCCTTGCAGTGGATCAGCTCGAACCGCAGCGTGGCATCGGAGACCTGGTCGAGCTGGGGGTGGCTGTGGCTGTGCCCGCCGATCTCGACGCCGGAGGCGGCGAGCTCACGGACCTGGTCCCAGTCCAGCATGGTGTCCAGGCCGCCGCCGGTGTCGTACGGCCCCTTCAGCCACCCGGTCGAGACGAACAGGGTGGCCGGGAAGCCGTGCTTGGCGAGCACGGGCAGCGCGTGCCGGTGCACGCCCTCGTAGCCGTCGTCGAACGTGATGAGGACCGGCCGCTCGGGCAGCGGGCGGCCGGAGCGCCAGCACGCCGCCAGTCCGGCTGTGGTGAGGGGCCGCAGCCCCCGGTCCGCGAGCACCGCCATCTGCTCGGCGAACGCCTCCGGGGTCACGGACAGGGCGCGGGTCGCGTCGTTCGGATCGGTCGCGACCGCGTGGTACATGAGGACCGGTACGCGTACGTCACTCACGGACCCGCACCTCCTCCGGCACGGACGGCCGAGCCGACTCCACCGCGGGCACCGAGAACGTGGCCCCGCCCCGGCGGGCCCGCACGCTCCCCACCACGTACCCGCCCGTCGCCGTGAGCACCCCGGCGACGATCGCGCCCGCCCGGCCCACACCGCCCGGCCGGGCCAGCAGCGCGTCCCGCAGGCCCCGGGCCACCCCGGCCGGCAGCACCCGGGTCGTATACCGGCGCTCCGACTCGAGTCCCTTCCCGGCGCCGACACTCCGGGCTACCAGGGCCTTGGACAGGCCCTCGGCGTAGGTGCGCGTACGGAAGTAGCGGAAGTGCTCGCGGACCTCCGGCACCCGGTGGTGGATCACCGCCCGGTCGTCGATCAGCAGCACCGCGTCGGGCCGGGCGCGGCTGAGGCGGATGCACAGTTCCGTCTCCTCGCAGCCCAGCGGGCGTTTGTCGCCGTCCCTGCCGATGCCGGTGGCGAAGCCGCCCGCCGCGTCGAACGCGCTGCGGCGGAACGAGGCGTTGCCGCCGAGCACGTTGCGCACCCGGACCCGGCCGCGCGGCAGACCCCGGTAGGAGCAGCCCACCACCCAGTCGAACTCCTGCGGGAACCAGTCCGGCCGCCGTCCCGACGCCCAGACCGGCACCGTGCGCCCGCCGACCGCCATCACCTTCGGGTCGGTGTACGCCTCGGCGAAGTGCCGCAGCCAGTCGCGCTCGGCCACGGCGTCGTCGTCGAGGAAGGCGACGATCTCGCCGCGCGCCGCCGCGATCCCGGTGTTGCGGCCCGCGGACAGGCCACGGGGGCCCGCGTTGGCGAGCACCCGCACCACAGCGCCCCGGGAGGGCTCCTTGTACTCCTTGGCCAGTCGCTCCCGCAGCGTGTCGTTGTGGTCGACGACCAGCAGCGTCTCCAGGGCAGGCCGTGACTGCGCCCGCACCGAGGAGACCGCCGCGAGGATGTCCTCCCAGCGGTCCTCGGTGTACGCGCAGATCACGACGGAGATGCCGGGACCGCTCAAGACACCTCTCCCCGCATGGCGTCCACCATCGGCGACCGGTCCGAACGGCGGCGCAGCGCACGGCGGTTGGAGCGCTCCTGGAGGATCACCCGCAGCACGCGCAGCCCGTCCCGCACGGCCCGCAGATTGCTGGTGCCGTGGATGCGCAGATACTCGTAGCTCGGGATCTCCTGCACCTTGAGCCCGGCCTTGACGACCCGGATGTTCATCAGGGTCTCGACCTCGAAGCCGGTGCAGTCGAGGTCGATCTTGTCGAGGCAGTGCCGCCAGAACGCGTTGTACCCGTAGCACAGGTCGGTGTAGCGGGCGCCGAACTTGCGGTTGACGACCGTGCACAGCGCCCAGTTGCCGAGCTTGCGGATGAAGGTCATGTCGTCGGTGCCGCCGCCGTTGGCGAAACGGGAGCCCTTGGCGAAGTCCGCGCCGGAGACCAGGGCGGAGACGTACGACAGGATCTCGCCCCCGTCGGCCGAGCCGTCCGCGTCGACCATCACGATGATGTCGCCGGTGCAGGCCTGGAACCCGGTGATCAGGGCGTCGCCCTTGCCCTTGCCGCGCTGCTCGACGACCTTCACCTCGGGCCACAGCTCGCGGGCCACCTGGACGGTGTCGTCGGTGGAGTTCCCGTCGACCAGGACCACTTCGTGTATCCAGTCGGGCAGGGTCTTGAAGACGTACGGAAGGTTCTCCGCCTCGTTCATGGCCGGGATGACCACGCTCACCGGCGGCGCGATGGCCAGGTGAGAGGAGACGGGCCGGTACTTCCCGGCGACCGGCGGATGCTGCTCCGCGGCGGCCGGCTGCAGAACTGAGCTCATGAGTCTGGGCCCTCTCGTCCGGTGGACCGCCCCCCCAGGGCAGTCCGGATCCAATCCGGTTCGAAAGGGGGGTTCTCACCCGTGGCACGCCGAGATGGAGCTTCGGGCACGCCGGGTGAGCTGGCAAAACTGGCCGGCCGCGAAAACGGCAGCCGACCGCGCGGCACGGCCCGGCCACCGAAAGCGGTCACCGAGCACGGCACCCCCCTACCGCGCCCCGCGCCGGTACGTCGCGGTCCTTGAGCCCTCCCCTAGAGCCGCGTACTGACGGACCGATGCGGGTGAGATGTATGACGGTATTGACGATTGAACCCGTATGGCAAGACCTGGAACGGCCCCTCACGTTTTTGTTGGTTTGGCCGTTACGTGATGTCTTTTGTGGGCCGTAAGTTGAAAGCTTCCGGTCGCGGAAGCAGCTGTTCCCCGGAGGCGTGACCCGCCTCCGGGGAACAGGTGTTCAGGTTCCGGTGTCCGTGCCGGTTACTGCACGAGCTTCAGCAGCCGGTTCGGCGAGCCCGTACCCGCGCTCGTGACCTTGCCGGTGGTGGCGCCGGCGACCAGGGCCGAGGCGACCTGGGCCGGGGTGGAGGAGGTGTGGCCCGCCAGGTAGACCGCCGCGGCGCCCGCGACGTGCGGGGTCGCCATCGAGGTGCCGGAGATGGTGTTGGTGGCGGTGTCGCTGGTGTGCCAGCCGGCCGTGATGGACGAGCCGGGCGCGAAGATGTCCAGGGCCGAGCCGTAGTTGGAGTAGCTCGCCTTGGCGTCGGTGCTGGTGGTGGCGCCGACCGTGATCGCCTCGGCGACCCGGGCCGGGGAGGACGAGGAGGCGGTGGTGCTGCTGTTGCCCGCGGCGACGGCGTAGGTGACGCCGCTTGCTATGGAGTTGCGGACCGCCGTGTCCAGCGAGGCCGAGGCGCCGCCGCCGAGCGACATGTTGGCGACCGAGGGGCCGGAGTGGTTCTGCGTCACCCAGTCGATGCCCGCGATCACACCGGCCGTGGTGCCGGAGCCGCTGTTGTTCAGCACCCGCACGCCCACGATCTTCGCCTTCTTGGCGACACCGTAGGTCGTGCCCGCGATCGTGGTGGCCACATGGGTGCCGTGGCCGTTGCCGTCGGAGGCGTTGTTGTCGCCGTCGACGGCGTCGTAACCGTGTGCGGCACGGCCGCTGATCTGCTGGTGGGTGACGCGCACACCGGTGTCGATCACATAGACCGTCACGCCGCTGCCCGCGCTGTCCGGGTAGGTGTAGGTGCCGGAGAGCGGGAGCGAGGTCTGGTCGATGCGGTCCAGACCCCAGGGGGCGTTGGTCTGGGTGGCGGCGGCCTGGACGCGCTGGTTCTGCTCGACCGTCGCCACCGCCGGGTCGGCGGCGAGCCGCTTGGCCTCGGTGGCGGAGAGGACGGCGGAGTAGCCGTTCAGCGCCTTGCCGAAGGTCCTGTCGACCGTGCCGCCGTACTCCTTCACCAGGCCCTTGCCCGCGGCCGAGGACGCCTTCAGCCCCGCGCTCTTCTTGAGCGTGACGATGTAGCTGTCCTTGACGGCGGTCGGGGAGTCCGCGGCGAGCACCCGGCCCTCGGCGGGAGCGGCCTGGGCGGGGAGGGCGGTGAGCCCGCCCACGAGGGCGGTGGTCGCCGACAGGGTGATCGCGGCGAGTCCGAGTCTCTTGCTACGCAGTTGTGCCATTACGAGGGAGTCCTCCTCTAGGCGGCGCGCGCCTGGGTGGGGCGCGCGTCATGTGGGGGTGGTGCGCGTGCTCGCGCACTCCGGCCGGGGAGCGTCGCGTTCCGCTCCCGGCCGGAGTAAAGCGTCGGCCATCTACCGGCGTAGAACAAGAGAGTTGAGCACTAGTCAACAAATCTGTCATGAGCACGAAATAAATCAACAGAGTTGGCATGGACACTTCCTGTCAACACGCGTAGCTGCTACGACGGTTATGGCAGAGATCCTGCTAAAGGGAGGTTCCATGAGACGTTCCCGACTTGTCGTCCTCGTGAGCTCGCTCCTCCTCGCCGTCGGCACCGCCCTCACCGGGGCCGCGACGGCGCAGGCGTCCTCACTCGCAGCAACTGGCGGCTATGTGGCGCTCGGTGACTCCTACTCCTCCGGAGTGGGCGCCGGCAGCTACATCAGCTCCAGCGGCGACTGCAAGCGCAGCACCAAGGCCTTCCCCTACCTCTGGGCAGCCGCCCACTCACCCTCGACCTTCGACTTCACCGCCTGCTCGGGCGCCCGAACGGGTGATGTTCTGTCCGGTCAGCTCGGCCCGCTCGGCAGTGCCACCGCCCTCGTCTCCGTCACCGTGGGCGGCAACGACGCCGGATTCGCCGACGTCATGACGACCTGTGTGACCCAGTCCGACAGCTCCTGCGTCTCCCGCATCAACACCGCCCGGGCGTACGTCGACTCCACGCTGCCCGGCAAGCTCGACGGCGTGTACTCGGCGATCCGCTCCAAGGCACCGAACGCCCGTGTCGTCGTGCTCGGCTATCCCCGCTTCTACAAGCTCGGCGCGACCTGCCTCGGCCTGTCCGAGACCAAGCGCAAGGCCATCAACGACGCCTCCGACTACCTGAACACCGCCACCGCCAAGCGCGCCGCCGACCACGGCTTCGTCTTCGGCGACGTACGCACCACCTTCACCGGCCACGAGATCTGCTCCGGCGACTCCTGGCTGCACAGCGTCAGCTGGCTCAACATCGGCGAGTCCTACCACCCGAAGGCCCCGGGCCAGTCGGGTGGCTATCTGCCGGTGCTCAACGCCAACGACTGACCGGTCATCCGGAGTCCGAGTCCTCCGAGCCCGTGTCCGTCTCCGTGTCCGTGTCCGAAGGAGAAGGGGAGGCCCCGTCCGTCGGGGTCTCCGTCTCGCAGGTCAGAGAGAACGGCACCGCCTCGGACGTCGTGCGCACCGGCTCCTGTACCTCGACGCTGATCTCGTTCTCGATCGTCCCGGACTCCTCGCGGGTCGTCACGTTCACCGAGTCCTGCTTCGTGCGACCGCCGCTCTCCGGGAACGACAGCGTCTTCCAGCCCCCGTCCAGCACCGAGCCGTCCTGCGTCACCCAGCGGTAGCGCACCTCGGCCGGCAGCCGGCCCACCGTGAACGTCGCCGTGAACTGCGGCGCCTCGGCGTTCGGCGGCGGGCACGGTCCCGAGTAGTCCGTGCGCTTGCCCTCCAGAGCCACCCGCACCGACTGCGGCGGCGGACTGGTCTCCTTGCTCTCGCTCTCGCTCGGCGTCGGGGAGGGGCTCGACTTCCCGCTCCCGGTGTTCTCCTTGGGGCCGGTCTCGGCCGGCGTACTCTCCCCGGCACCCTGGCCGTTGCCCCGGGAGCCGTCACCGCCCCCGTTGTTCAGCAGCGCGTACGTCAGCCCGCCCACCGCGAGGGCCAGCGCGACCACGCCCGCGACCAGCACCCGGCCGGTCCGGCGGTCGCGATCGTGACGGGTGGCCGTCGTCGTCGCACCCGAGCCGGCGGGCATCGGCTGCCCCGGGAAAGGCATCGGGGGCGTGGCGGCGGGCTCGGCGCGGGCAGCGGACGGCGGCGGGTAAGGGACCGCCCGCGTGGTGTCCGCGCTCGGTGTCCCGCCCGCGGCGATGACCCGCAACTCCTGCTCGGCCCGCTCGGGCGGCAGTCGCTGCTCGGGATCCTTGCGCAGCAGTCCCTCGATGACCGGGGCGAGCGGACCGGCCCGGTACGGCGGCGGCAGCTCCTCGTCGACGATCGCGCGCAGCGTGCTCAGCGGCGTGTCGTGGCGGAACGGGGAGTGGCCCTCGACCGCCGCGTACAGCAGCACCCCGAGCGACCACAGGTCCGACTCCGGGCCCGGCGTGCGGCCGAGCGCCCGCTCCGGGGCGAGGAACTCGGGCGAGCCGATGACCTCCCCGGTCATGGTCAGCGCGGAACTGCCCTCGACCATGGCGATCCCGAAGTCGGTGAGCACGATCCGGCCGTCGTTCGAGATCAGCACGTTGGCCGGCTTCACGTCCCGGTGCAGCACCCCGGCCTCGTGCGCGACCCGCAGCGCGGCCAGCACCTCGGCGCCGACGTGCGCGGCCCGCTGCGGCGGCATCGGGCCCTCGGCGTCCAGCACCTCCGCCAGCGAGAGCCCGCGGACCAGCTCCATGACGATCCACGGCCGGCCGCCGTCCGTGGCCACGTCGTATACGGTCACCACGTTCCCGCTGGCGACCCGGGCGGCCGCCCACGCCTCCCGCTCCAGCCGGGCGTACATCCGCTGCACGTCGTCGCCGGCCAGCCCGGCCGGGGCGCGCACCTCCTTGACGGCGACCTCACGGTGCAGCACCTCGTCGCGGGCGCGCCACACCGTCCCCATGCCGCCCTCGCCCAGCGGCGCCAGGAGCCGGTAGCGGCCCGCGATCACACGCTCATGGCCCGGTTCTTCGGACACGGAGCCCCCATTCGCAGCCGGGCGAAATCTCCACGAGGTCTGTCTTCCCCACGAGGTCGGTTTTCCTCACGACGTCCGCTTTCCCTTTGACGCCTGTTTTCTCACGAACGTAACTCAGCCGAGCGCGGATGCCGCCCCCTTGAACACCAGTCCGGCGCCGAGTACCACCACGGCGAAGGCCGAACCGAGCGGGGCGGTGCGGCGTATCAGGGCCGCCATCGGGCCCGCCGTCCAGCGGGGGCGCCGGTCCAGGAGCCGTGTCATCCCGCTGCCCGCCTTGACGACGGCGTACCCGCACGCCGTCAGGGTGAGCGCCAGCCCGACGCCGTACGCGACGACGAGCAGCAGACCGAACCAGGCCTGCCCGAGGGCTGCGGCGCCGACCAGCACCACCACGGCGGACGGGCTGGGCACGAGTCCGCCCGCGAAGCCCATGAGGATCGTGCCGCGCAGGGTGGGGGCGACGGGGTGGGAGTGGGTGAAGCCGCCGTGGGTGTGCACGACCGTGTGCGGGTGGGAGTGGGGGTGAGCGTGGTCGTGCGGGTGGCTGTGGTCGTGGTGGTGGTGATCGTCGTGCGCGTGATCATCATGGTGGTGGTCGTGCGTGTGGCTGTGGCCCGTGTGCTCATGCCGGTGATCGTGCTCGTGATCGTGGTCATGGGTGTGCGCGTGGGGGTGGGGCGCGCGGCTGCGCAGCGCGCGGCGGACCAGGCTCGCGCCGGCCAGCGTCACCAGCAGGCCGCTGGCGACGCCGAGCCAGGCGATCACCGAGGGGGCCGCCGCCGAACCGGCCGTGACCAGGAGCCCCAGGGCGACCACGCCCAGGGTGTGGGTGACCGTCACCGAGGCGGCCATGGGCAGGACGTCCTTCATCCGGGCCTGACCGCCCCGGGCCGCCGCCGTCGCGGCCATGATGGTCTTGCCGTGGCCCGGGGCGATCGCGTGCATCGCACCGAGGACGACGGCGATGCCGAGAGCCAGCGCGGCGAAGCCCGCGGTGAGGTCGTGCCGGGCGACCAGCTCGTCCAGGGCGCGCGTCCAGCGGTCGGCGCCGCGCGGCAGCACGGAGGCGGCCGGGGCGTCCGACTCCTCCTCGGCCAGCGCCGCCCCGCCGGGGCGCACCCGCAGGGCGGCGGACGCGGTGTCGGCCGGAGAGGAGAGCAACTCCTCGGGATACTTGGTCAGTTCGGCCGATATCGACTTCTCGGGTACGTCCGAAGCGGTGAGGGTCATACGGTCGCCACGCGCCGTGACCTCCCGCCAGCCCGGGCCGGAGGAGGCGCCCGCGCCCCGGAAGCCGAGCGACACACTCTCCTTGTCCTTCGGGAGGGGAGCGGTCAGCTCGCACTCCACACGGAGGGTGTCGAGCCGCGCCTGCCCGGGCCGCACGCGGGCGCGGCTGCGCTCGGCGGTGAGAGCCGCGGTACGGCCGTCGACGGTCACCCTGCTGTCCGCGGCGGCCGTGGCGCACCGCTCGCGGGCCCACAGGGCGATGCCCAGCCGCTCGACGTCCGGCTTCGCCTGGGTCGCCGGGATCTCGGCGAGGTCCTCGACGTGCTGGACCCGGAGTTCGCCGGGCGCGGCGACGAGACCGTCGTAGCGGTTGACGGTGAAGTTGCCCAGCGGGTGGGCGCTCGCCGTGGCGGCGGGCAGCAGAGTGAGCGCGCAGGCGGCCGTGAGGACGGCGGCGCCGGACGCGAACAGTCGGCGCAGGGTCACCGGTTCTTCTCCAGGTCCTTGAGCGCGGTACGGGCCTCGTGGGCGCCGAGGGGCGAGAAGCCGGGGTTCAGGTCGAGCGCGGCCTTCAGATGGTCGCGGGCCTCGCGCTCGTCGCCGGTGGCGCGTTCGATGATCCCGCGGTGGAAGAGGAAGGCCGCGTTGCGGTAGCCGGTGGCGGTGGCCCGGCGGGCGTACGGCAGGGCCTCCTCGTCGCGCCCGTTGACGTGCAGGGCCCAGGCGAGCGCGTCGGCGGTGTGCACGCTGTGGCGGCGGTCCCACTCGGCGCGGGCGGAGCGCAGGGCCTCCTTCTTGTCGCCGTGGTCGGCGGCGGCCATGGCCGAGTCGAGGTCGGCGTTGACACCGCCGGCGCGGGCCAGCGCCGTCCAGGCGTCGACCAGGGCGTACTGGTCGCCGGCCTTCGCCCGGTCGCCGTCGCCGCCGCGGTCCTCGTACAGCTCGCCGAGGGCGACGAGCGGGCCGGGCAGCGGGAAGCGGGTGACGACCTGCTCCAGGCCCCGCACGGCGGTCGCACGGTCACCGTCCGCCGCCTCGGCGCGGGCGCGGCCCTCCAGGGCGGGCAGATAGGAGTCGTCGGCGGCGAGCGCGCGGGCATAGTGGCCGCGGGCCGCCTTGTAATCGCCCTGGTTCCAGGAGAGTTGCCCGAGCGCGGTGGCGACGTACGCGATGTCGGCGGGCGAGTCGGCGGAGTCCAGAGCGCGCTCCAGCACCTCACGCGCCGTGCGGACGTCGCCGCGCAGCTCCCGCACGTACGCGTACCGCGTGAAGACGGGCACGCCGGGGCGCCTGTCGTCGGCGGTGTCGGCGGCCTTCTCGGCGTCGTCGTACCGGCCGAGTTCGACGAGGGCGTCGATCCGGGTGCACAGGGCACGTTCGTTGTAGGGGTTCTGCTTCAGGGCCCGGTCGGCGTACTTCAGGGCGCCGGGGAAGTCGTGCCGGGCCGCGGCGAGGGCGGCCTGGCCGGCCAGGGCCGGGTCGTTCCCGGGCTCCAGTGCGAGGGACCGCTTCAGCGCGCGCTCGGCCTGCGGATAGCGCGAGGGGTCGCCCTTCGTCCGGGCCTGTTCGACATAGGCGAGGCCGAGGGTGGCCCAGCTGCCGTAGTCCCTCGGCTGGGCCCGGAGGTGCTTCTGCAGGGCCGCGATCCCCGAGTCGAGATCCCCCCGGGCCAGCGTGCCCGGCGACAGCGCCCCGGCCGCGGACACGGCGGCCACGTCGCCGCCGGCCGCACCGTTTCCCGCGCCCCCGAAGGCGATGGCCCCACCGGTGAGCGCGACGGCCAGCAGCGCGGCGCACCCGGCCAGATGAGCCGCCCGCCAGCGCCGCGCGCCGTCGGCGGTCCGCCGCAGCGCGGCCACGCGCCGGTCGACGTCCTCGCCGGCGGAGGGCGTGTTGTCGCCGGCGCTGTCCGGCCGGGGGGCCCGCTCATCGGCCTGTGCTTCGCCGGCCTCCGCGTCACGCCCGGCGGCGGCTTCAGCCTCCGGCTCGACGGCCGGGTCGGCAGCGTGCTCGTGCCCTGCCTCCGCGGCCGGCTCGTGATCCGGGCGTGGGCGGTCGTCGTCGCGCCTCTCCGGTGCGCTGTCCGTCGTACGCGGAGGCATGGGTCTCCTCAGTCGGCTGTGCGGGTGCTGGGTGCGGGTGTGCGGAGGTGGGAGGCGCGGCCCGTGCCGTGGGGGATGGGTGGGAACGGGCCGCGCCAGACAGGGGGAGCGGAACGGGTCAGTACGCCCGGTTCCGCATACGGCGCCACCACATCAGGGCCGCGCCGATCAGGACGATTCCGCCCGCGCCGGCCCCGGCGGACGCGGCGATCAGGCGCATGTCGTCCGAGCCCTCGGCGCCGGCCGGCTGCAGTGCGTCGCCCAGCTGGCTGCGGACGTCGTTGCCGCCGTCCACGCCCTTGGCGAGCGGGCCGCGCGAACCCTCGGTCGGGTTGGCCAGGTAGGGGAAGGACTTGCCGAACTTCTTGTCGTTCTCGTTCACCGCGTCGCCGAGGTCGTTCTTGGCGCCGAGCAGCTCACCCTCGACGACCTGGAGCGACGCGTCGATCACGTCGTCGGTCAGCCGACGCCCGTTCGGGAAGCCCGCGTTGTCACCGTCCAGGACACCCAGCCGCTTGGGCTTGGCGGCCGGCTTGATGGAGGTGTTGAGCCGCAGCTGCTCCGACGGCGTCACATGCGGCGGCTGGTTGAGGTCCTTGACGCCCTTGAGGAACACGTCGACCAGGTCGTTGCGCGGCTCGTCGGGCGCCGGGATCTTGTAGATCGCCTCGATGAGCTTGGGCAGCTCCGGGTTGGTGACGTTCTCCAGGAACTGGGCGTCGTCCCGGGGCGCGGACGCGTTGAACTTGTCCTTGTCCTTGATCGGGTTGACGACCTCGTTCACCAGCGGCATGCCGAGACGCGAGACCTGGGAGAAGTAGCCCTTGGCGTTCTTGCGCTGTGTCGTCGACCAGATGCCGACGATCGGCTGCTCGTGCGACTCGGCTATGAAGCTGTTGGGGACCTGCAGGGCGATCGAGTTGACGTTGTAGCCCTTGAGCGTGTCGTTGCCGACCTCGGAGAGGTTCCCGCCGTACAGCAGGTCGAAGACCCTCAGGTCCAGGAAGAACGGGTCGTCGGCCTGCCCGGCGAACGTCTGCGCGCCCCCGGCGAGCTTGTGGATCGCCTGCTTGCGCAGGGTGTTGTAGTCCGGCATCGACGCCTTGCCGACGTTCGACGGCGCCACCGGCACATCGTCGGCGACCTTGGTCTTCGAGACCGCCTTCAGGTCCTTCAGCTTGATCAGCTCGAGGTCGTACGTCTGCGTGATGTTGAGGTCGGGGTCGTCGAGGCTCTCGACCGGGCCCGTGTTGTACAGGAACGTCTTGTCGTTCTTGGTGTGCGTCTTGAACGTGTACCGGAACAGCAGGTCTTCCTGCGCGTCGCCGTTGCTGTCGATGCGCAGGTCGTACTCGGCGTCCTCGGCGAACGTGAAGAAGTTGGGCCCGCCCGCCGGTTCCTCCATGGGGATCCAGTTTGCGACGATGGTCGTCGTGTCCGGCTTGTCCGGGCTGACGAACGCGTACACGTCGGTGTTGTCGAACTGCGGGGTCCCCGAGATCAGCGGGGCCTCGCGGTGGCTGGAGGCGGAGGCCTCCTCAGGTGCCAGCGCGGTCACACCGGCGGCGGCGAGCCCGCCGGATGCCAGCGCACCACAGATCACAGTCGCGATGCTCCGGCGCCCCGCGCCGGTCCTGAAGCTAGGTGTCATGCCGTCCGTCCTCGGTGCCAACTTGCCTGACACACGCCATTCGGAGTGGCCGGCAGAGCGGATTGGTCGAATCTCAAACGTTCTTACGGCGGGACTGAAAAGTTGTTTCATCGCCAGGGACCCGCGTTTTCGGCGAGTTGATCCGTAACCCCATCCGGAGGTGTGTGCGTTGCGAATACCTCGTGTGAGGGGACAGGCCCGATGCGGCCTCGGAGAGGGGGAACGAGTGGAGGCGGACGAGCTGCTGCTGCTCGTGGCGGGCGGGAACCACCAGGCCTTCGAGGAGCTGTACGGACTGGTGTCCGGCCCGGTGTTCGGTCTGGTGCGGCGGGTGGTGCGCGATCCGGCCCAGTCGGAGGAGGTGGCTCAGGAGGTGCTGCTCGAACTGTGGCGGTCCGCCGCAAAGTTCGACCCGGACCGGGGGAGCGCGCTGTCCTGGATCCTCACCCTCGCCCACCGCCGTGCCGTCGACCGGGTGCGCAGCGCCCGCGCGGCGGGGGAGCGCGAGCAGCGCGAGGCCTGGCGCGCCCACTTCCCGGCCTTCGACCAGGTGACCGAGGAGGTCGAGGCGGGACTCGAACGCGAGTGGGTACGCCGCTGCCTGGACCGCCTCACCGAACTCCAGCGTCAGTCCGTCACCCTCGCCTACTACGAGGGCTACACCTACCGTGAGGTGGCCGAGCGGCTCTCCCTGCCGCTGGGCACCGTCAAGACGCGGATGCGCGACGGGCTGACCCGGATGCGCGAGTGCCTCGGAGGCGTGGCATGAGCCTCTTCCGCCGCGAGGACCCGCACTCGCTCGCCGCGCCCTACGCGCTCGACGCCCTGGAACCCCCGGAACGGGTCCGTTTCGAGAGGCATATGAAGGACTGCGACCGCTGCGCCGCCGAGGTGCGTGACCTGTCCGAGGACGCCGTCCGGCTCGCCTGGTCGACGGCCGCCCCGGCCCCGGCCGCGATGCGCGACCGCGTCATGGCCGCCGTACGGACGACTCCGCAGGACCCGGTGCCCCAGGAGGCGGTGCGCGAGCCGGCCCGCGCGCGGGCGACGCAGCTGCCGCCGCACGTGTGGGGCAACCAGCCGCCGCCGCGGCAGCGGGGGCGGCGCCGGATCCCGCTGTTCGTGCCCTTCGCCACGGCCACCGCCGCCGCGGCCCTCGTCGTCGCCTCGCTGTTCGCCGTACAGGCGAACCGGACCCAGGACGAACTGACCGCCGAGCGGGACCGGTCACGTGAGATCGCCCACGTTCTGGCCGCTCCGGACGCCCGTGCGAGCAGCGGCCGGGACCCACGGGGCAGAACCATCGGAGTGATCGCTTCCGCGACGGAGGGGAGTGCGGTGGTCACCCTCGGCGGATACGGCACCCCGTCGGGCGGCCGAGTGCACCAGTTGTGGCTCATGCGCCCGGGCGCGCAACCACGCTCCCTGGGGCTGCTCAAGGGCGACACGCCCCTGGTCGCGACCAGTCTCGGCTCCTCCGCGACGTCACTGGCCGTGACCGTCGAGCCCGCCGGCGGATCCCCGCAGCCCACCACCCAGCCCATCGTCCAACTCGCCCTGAAATCTGTTGGATTCGGAGAGTAATCGGAGATACATCGTCAACCCCCTTATGGGGAAGGTGAATCCTGTGACCGCGATACACGAGTGCCCGGGCGGGGCGATAGGGTTAACCTGCCCGGGCCGGGTGGACTCGTACGGGTGGGGAGTGACATGGAACAGATAACAGTGCGCAGCAGGGCGAGGGTCCCTGCGATCACCTGCGGGAGCAGCGCGACCAGTTCGCGCCTCGACCGCCATCTGTCGGTGCTGGGCGGTCCCGCCGTCCCGCAGCGGGAGACGGTCGAGGCGACCTCGCTGATGCGTGAACTGACCGCGCGTCAGCCGCACGACCGCAGTGGCAGGGGAGCACGCGTGCGTCGCGTCTCGCTCTTCGCACCGCTGCGCCGACTGCGCCGCTCGCTGTTCGGCGGCAGGTAGGGGCCCGCGCTCGGGCGGTCACACCGCCCCCGGCGTCACGCTGCGCACTCGTCGTCCGTCATCCCCACGGCACGCAGCAGCGCCAGGTGTGTTCCCGAGCGCGGCATGTCCCCCCGTCGGTGCCTCATCCCCGCCCGGCAGTGACCGGGGGCGTCGTCCGGCTCCGTACTCCCGGCCGCCTGTTCACCGCTCCCCGCGCGCGTACTGACGCACGGCCAGCGGTACGAAGATCCCGAGCAGCACCGCGCACCACAGGAGCGACCCCGCCACGGGGTGGGCCACCGGCCAGGCCGCTTCACCGGGCACGGGCGCGTTCCCGAACAGGTCCCGCAGGGCCGTCGCCAGTGCGCTGATCGGATTCCACTCGGCGACCGTCCGCAGCCACCCCGGCAGCCCCGTCGTCGGGATGTAGGCGCTGGACAGCAGCGGCAGCAGAAAGGTCGCCCCGCCCAGCTGACCGGCCGCCTCCTCGTTCCGGGTGAGCAGGCCGAGGTAGATCCCGGCCCAGGTGCACGCGAAGCGGAACAGCAGCAACAGCCCGACGGCCCCCGCCGCTTCGAGCGGGCGGCCCTCGATCCGCCAGCCCACCGCGAGCCCCACCAGCAGGAACGGCACCGTTCCGACGGTCGTGACCACCACGTCCGCCGCGGCCTGTCCGAGCGGTACGGCCGCCCGGCTCATCGGCAGCGTACGGAAGCGGTCCGTCACGCCCCGGTGTGTGTCCTGGGCCGCCTGGAACATGCCGGTCATGATGCCGCCCGCGGCGGTCGCCACCAGCAGGCCCGGCACCAGGAACGACCGGTACGCCGCACCCGGCATCGCCAGCGCGCTGCCGAACACATAGCCGAAGAACAGCAGCATGCTGACCGGCATCGTCTGGGTGAGGATCAGCAGCCCCGGGTTGTTCCGCATCCGCAGCAACTGGCGTCCCAGCATCGCGGTCCCGTCGTACGCCAGCGTGCTCATGCGGCGGCCTCCCTTTCCTCGGTGGTGGTCTCGGTCAGGCGCAGGAACACGTCGTCCAGCGTCGGTGGCCGCAGGCTCACGTCGAGCAGGGGCACACCCGCCGAGTCCAGTGCGCGCACCAGCAGCGGGAGGGTGAGTGTCGGGTCCTTGCTGACCGCGCCGACGGCGTTGCGCTCGTGGTCGAACGACGGCTGCGCGCCCGTGAGCCGGTCGAGCACGCCCGCCGCCCTCACCAGCACGTCCGCGTCCGTCACGACGACCTCGGCATGCGCCCCGACGAGCGCCTTGAGCTGCGCCGGCGACCCCGTGTGCGCGACCCGGCCCCGGTCCACCAGGGCGATGTCGTCGGCGAGCTGGTCGGCCTCCTCCAGGTACTGGGTGGTGAGGAGCACGGTCGTGCCCTCGGCGGTCAGATCGCGCACCGCGTCCCAGATGAGGTTGCGGCTGGCCGGGTCGAGGCCGGTGGTCGGTTCGTCCAGGAACAGCACGTCGGGGCGGCGGATCAGGCTCGCCGCCAGGTCCAGGCGGCGGCGCATGCCGCCGGACCAGGTGGACGCGGGCCGGTCGGCGGCCTCCGTCAGACCGAAGCGGTCGAGGAGTTCCGCGGTCCGGGCTGCCGGACCGCGCACCCGGTGCAGCCGGCCGAACAGCTGGAGGTTCTGGCGTCCGGTCAGGTCCCCGTCGATCGAGGTGTCCTGTCCGGTGACGCCGATCCGGCTCCGTACGGCGGCGGCCTCGCGGACGAGGTCGTGCCCGGCGACCCGCGCGGAGCCCGCGTCCGGCCGCAGCAGCGTGGTCAGCAGCCGGACGGCCGTGGTCTTGCCCGCGCCGTTCGGCCCGAGGACCCCGCACACCGTGCCCTCGGCCACCGCGAGGTCCAGTCCGCGCACGGCACGGACCTCCCCGAATCGCTTCTCGAGACCCTCACTAAGTACAGCGTACGTAGAAGTCATGGCTCGACCATAGCGCACTACGTACGCTGTACGTAACTAGGATGGTGGCCGAGGTGATGATCGATGGCGGGCCGAGCGGCCGTACCCGAAGTGATCTGGGCGCGCCCCGAGCGCACCGGCCGTGGGCCGAAACCGGCGTTCACCCGCGCCGGAATCGCGGCGGCGGCGGTGCGGATCGCCGACGCCAAGGGGCTCGACGGGGTGTCCATGCGGCATGTCGCGGCGGAGTTGGGCTGCGGCACGATGTCGCTGTACAACTACGTCCCCCGAAAGGAGGATCTGTACGAGCTGATGGTGGACGCCGTCGGTGCCGAGCACGAGATGTTCGAACCCACGGGCGACTGGCGTGCCGACATGCTCCGCAACGCGGAGGAGACGCGGGCCATCATGTACCGCCACACCTGGGTGCCGCGCCTGATGGCGGGAGTGCACGGCTTCAGCCCCAACACCCTGCGCTACCTGGAGCACTGCCTGGCCTGCCTCGAACCGCTCGACGTGCCGGCCGGTACGAAGACGGAGCTGATCGCGCTGCTCAACGGCATCGTGTCGACGTACACCGCGAACGACATCGCCACCGTCGAGCGCACCCGCTCCATGCCGTGGTCCGAGGAGGAGGAGAACGCGGTGCGTATGGCCTATCTGGGCAGCCAGGTGGCCACCGGCGCTTATCCGCGACTGGCCGCGGCCTTCATGGAGCAGAGCGGGCCGGTCGATCTGGAGGCGGTGTTCCGGCGGGCGCTGGAACGCGTGATGGACGCCTACGACCCCGCTCTGCGCTAGGAGCGGACCCCCTTCCGCGCTAGAGCAGCGCGAGCTGGCCCTCCGGGCCCTCCTCGGGGCCGTCCAGCACAGAGGCGGGCCGGCGGGCCGTCGCGGGCACCGGGAGGAGGCCGGCCGCGCGGAGTTCGGCCGCTGTGATCGGGTCCGGGAGCATCTCCTCCTCCAGGGGACGCAGTTCGGCCAGCAGGGCGAGGACCGTGATCAGTTCGAGCAGTTCCGAGGTCCAGGTCTGCGACCAGGTCGCCGGGCGGATCGCCGCGAGGGTGCCCGGCTCGGCCTCGGCGACGCGCGCCGCGAACCACTGCTCCAGGACGCGGACCCCGCCCGCCTCGAAGTCCCAGGCCTCCGGCGGCACCGGGGAGATGCGGCCCTCGTCCAGCAGCAGGGCCTCCTCGTCCCTGTCGTAGTCCAGGGTCAGGGGCCGGGAGGGCAGCGGGGCCCGGACGTAGGGGCGGCGGCCGCCGGGGAGCTTCGGGCGTTCGCCGTCACGGCGCATCAGCCACAGCAGGCGGTGGCCCAGCTCCAGACCCCGCGCCCACGCATCGGCGTCACCGGTGAGCGGGACGGTGAGGTCCGGGCGGGCCGTCGCCGTGATCCAGGCCAGCACGTCCAGCGGTGCGGGGGCGTCGCCCAGGCGGGTGCCCAGGTGCTCCAGCAGGCCGGGGGCCAGGTTCGGCTCCCGCCCGCCCGGTCGCCGGAACAGCGGTCGGACGCGGCCGGGGCGGAGCAGCGGGAGCAGCGAGGTGACGAGGAGGGGAGGCGCGAGGGTCTCGGGCGTCTCCACCACGAAGACCTGCCGTTCGTCCGCCACCCGCCACAGCTCCGGGCGGGCCGCGTCGATCAGCCGCTGGTCGGGGATCAGCCACTGTTCGTCGAAGGGCGTGCGCAGCACGCGCACCGGCTCGGGGCACGGGCCCGAGGCGCGGAGCAGCTTCTCCGTGCCGCCCGTCCGGCCGGGCAACTGGCCGACCGCCGTGTGCAGCGTGCGCGAGCGGGTCGGCTCGAACAGGGTCTCGCGGTCGGGTCCCTCGGCCTTCACCAAGGCGTCCCAGCGGGCCTTCAGGGACGCCGCGTCGGGGGCCGCCGGCCAGCCCCGGCCGAGCCGCGGCGGTGCGACGGACCACGGCATGAGGTCCGCCAGCGGCGGAGCGTCGTCGTGCGTCACGCAGGGCATCGTACGACGTGTCGGGCGCCCCGGAAGGGGCGCGGGGCTGAGTCAGGTGCGGCTCCGCCGCGTGCGTGCCAGGAGCCCCCACCGGCCCGCGGGCCGACGACTACGCATCCAAAGTCACCGTGAAGGAGAACCGATCCCCCCGGTACTGGATGACGGCCACGTCCAGCGGCCGGCCGTCGGTGTCGTACGTGATGCCCGTGTAGTGCAGGATCGGGCTGAGCAGCGGCACTTGGAGCAGCTTCGCGGTCTCCGGGTCGGCCAGCCGGGCCTCCACCGTGTCCGTGATGCGGCTGATGTCCACTCCGACCACGTCCCGCAGCACCTTGGTCATGGGCCACCGGACGAGGTCGTCCAGGTCGATCCGCGCGGCCAGTTCGGGACGGACGTAGTTCCGGGCGTGATTCGTCGGCTCACCCGTCTTCTCGTCGCTGCGCAGCCGGTGGTACGTCGAGACCTCCCGCACCTCCGGGAAGAACTCGGCGAGTTCACCCGGCACGGGGATCGTGCTGTGGTCCAGCAGTGCGGTCGTCATGCCGGACTGCTGGGCCACGATCGCGTCCACCGAGCCGAGCAGCCGGACCGGGGAACCCCTGCGCGCGTGCGGCTCGATGAAGGTGCCCCGCCGGCGGTGGCGGGTGATCAGCCCCTCGTCCTCCAGCTCCTTCAGTGCCTGCCGCATGGTGAGCACACTCACGCCGTAGTGCCCGGCCAACTGCTCCTCGGTGGGCAGGCGCAGCGGGTCCTGGGGCGAGCGGCCGAGGATCGAGGCGCGCAGTGACTGCGACACCTGGTACCAGAGCGGCAGCTTGCGGTTCAGGACGATCGAGTCCGGGGCGAAGGAGGTCACGGGCCATCCGTACCGGTCAGGGGTGTTCAGTGCAAGGGACGGAAGTGCCGCTCCAGGCCTTGCCAGACGTCGTCGTAACGCTGCTGCAGGTGTTCCGCCCGGGCCGCGTGCGGTGTGAGGGTCAGCGGCCAGCGGGTCTCGAACATGAAGGCAAGCCCGTCGTCGATCTTGTGCGGCTTCAGCTCGGCGGCGCTCGCCCGGTCGAAGGTCTCCCGGTCCGGGCCGTGCGCCGACATCATGTTGTGCAGCGAACCCCCGCCCGGCACGAAGCCTTCGGCTTTCGCGTCGTAGGCGCCCTCGATCAGGCCCATGTACTCGCTCATCACGTTCCGGTGGAAGTACGGCGGCCGGAAGGTGTCCTCGCCCACCAGCCAGCGCGGCGCGAACACCACGAAGTCGACACCGGCCAGGCCCGGGGTGTCCGACGGGGAGGTCAGTACCGTGAAGATGGACGGGTCCGGGTGGTCGTAGGTGATGGTGCCGAGCACATTGAAACGGCGCAGGTCGTAGGTGTACGGCACATGGTTGCCGTGCCAGGCGACGACATCGAGCGGGGAGTGGTCGTAGGTGGCCGTCCAGAGGTTGCCGCAGAACTTGTTCACCACCTCCACCGGGCCCTCGACGTCCTCGTAGGCGGCGACCGGGGCGCGGAAGTCCCGGGGGTTCGCGAGCCCGTTCGCGCCGATCGGGCCCAGGTCGGGGAGGCGGAAGGGCGCGCCGTAGTTCTCGCACACATAACCGCGGGCCGAAGCGTCCAGCAGCTCCACACGGAAGCGGACCCCACGTGGGACGAGGGCGACATGGCCCGGCTCCACATGGAGCAGACCGAACTCGGTGCGCAGCAGCAGCCCGCCGCGCTCCGGGACGATCAGCAGCTCACCGTCGGAGTCGCTGAACACCCGCTCCATCGAGGCGTTGGCGGCATAGAGGTGCACGGCGACGCCGGTGCGCTGGGTGGCGTCGCCGTTGCCGCCCAGCGTCCACAGCCCGGCCAGGAAGTCCGTCTCGGGGGCCGGGTCGGGAAGGGGGTTCCAGCGCAGGCGGTTCGGGTCGGGCACGGTCTGGGTGAACGGAGCGGTGCGGATCGAGCCGTTGTGGGTCCGGGTGAACGCCGGGTGCGCGGCCGACGGGCGGATCCGGTACAGCCACGAACGGCGGTTGTGGGACCGCGGTTCGGTGAAGGCCGTGCCGCTCAGCTGCTCCGCGTACAGCCCGAGCGGGGCCCGCTGGGGTGAGTTGCGGCCCTCGGGCAGCGCGCCCGGGACGGCCTCGGAGCCGTGCTCGTTGCCGAAGCCGGAGAGATAGCTCAGCCCTTCGGCGGTCTTCCGCGCGTCCGCACTCATTGATCGCTGCTCCCTTGCCGTCCGATTCCTATGTAACACCGTAGGATTGCGTTTTCCCCGGCGCAAGGGGGACACGCGCCCTCCTCTCGACGGATGACCTGAACCCGACTTGAGAACGATCCGCCGGGTCGGACACGCGTTCTACGCTCACGGACATGACGTGGACACGTGGACCTCTCGCCCTGCTCGCGGTCTGCGTCCTGCTGGCCGGAGCCGCGGGCTGCGGCTCGGATGGGGCGCGGGAGCGGGGGAGCGGGGCCTCGCCCACGCCGGTGGGCACGCTCCTGGAGGACCGGGACCCCGAGGGCCGGCCCTTCCGTCAGGTGGCGCGGCCGGACGCGCCCGACGTCGGCATCGAGGTGCAGCCCGACGCGGGCGGCGGCTGGGACGTCCGGCTGGCCGTGCGCAGGTTCCGCTTCTCGACGGCGGGCGCGGCGGGGGAGGCGGTCGCCGGGCGCGGACTCGCGCACCTCTATGTGGACGGCCGTCTCGTCACCCGCCTCCGCACCTCCGAGTACCGACTGGCCGCCCACCTCGTGCCGCGCGGCACGCACCACGTCACGGCCCGCCTCTACGCCGACGACGGCACCGCCTGGGCGGTGGACGGCAGGCCCGTGGAGAGCACGGCCGACATCACCGCGTCGGACCCCGGCCCGGGCGCGACGCCGAGCGTGAGCGCCCCGGGGGAAGCGCGGACGCACACGACGGACAACCGGTCCCGGATCGGGGGGCGAGGTTCACCGGACCGCGCCGGAAAGGCATCATGAAGCCCGTGCCCCACGCGACATCGCTCCGTCGTGCGCCCGTGCAGCGGCGCAGTGCCGAACGCCTGACCAGGATCCTCGACGCCTGCGCCGACCTTCTCGACGAGGTCGGCTACGACGCCCTGAGCACCCGCGCCGTCGCCCAGCGGGCCGGCGTCCCCATCGGCTCCGTCTACCGCTTCTTCGGCAACAAACGCCAGATGGCCGACGCGCTGGCCCAGCGCAACCTCGAGCGGTACTCCGCCCGCGTCACCGAGCGCCTGCGGGAGACGGGCGACGGGGACTGGCGGGTGGCCATGGACGCCGTGCTCGACGAGTACCTGGAGATGAAGCGCACCGCGCCCGGCTTCTCCCTCGTCGACTTCGGCAACCAGATCCCGGTCGGCTCCCGCCACACCGAACCCAACCACCGCGTCGCCGACCGCCTCACCGAGCTCCTCTCCGGCTACCTCGGCCGCGAGCCCGACGAGGAGCTGCGCCGGGTGTTCCTCATCGCCGTCGAGACCGCCGACACCCTCGTGCACCTGGCCTTCCGGGTCGCACCGGAAGGGGACCCGAAGGTCATCGAGGAGATGCGGGAGATGCTGCGGGCGTATCTGTCCCGGGTGCTCGACTGAGCCGGTGCGCGGGTCAGGGCCCCCCTCAGGCGATCCGGTGCCGTCAGGGCCTCCCCTCCATGCATACCGGTCGGTATGCTCGGGCGCGTTCGTGCGTCACCGTAGCCGCCGCCCCCGGGAGGACCCGTGTCCCGCACCGCCCTGCGTATCTGTCCCCTGTGCGAGGCCACCTGCGGCCTGACCCTCACCATCGAGGGAACGCGCGTCACCCATGCCCGAGGTGACCGCGACGACGTGTTCAGCGAGGGCTTCATCTGCCCCAAGGGCGCCTCCTTCGGAGCGGTCGACTCCGACCCCGACCGGCTGCGCACCCCGCTGGTGCGCAGGGACGGGGAGCTGCGCGAGGCCACCTGGGAGGAGGCCTTCGACGCAGTCGCCGCCGGCATCCGCCCGGTCGTCGAGCGCTACGGCCCGAACTCCGTCGGGGTCGTCCTCGGCAACCCCAACGTGCACACCATGGCCGGCGCGCTCTACCCGACGGTGCTGCTCGCCGGGCTCGGCACCCGCAGCGTCTTCACCGCCTCCACGGTCGACCAGATGCCCAAGCATGTCTCCAGCGGACTGCTCTTCGGCGACGCGAACGCCATCCCCGTGCCCGACCTCGACCACACCGACCATCTGCTCCTGATCGGCGCCAACCCGCTGGAGTCCAACGGCAGTCTGTGCACCGCCCCCGACTTCCCCGGCAAGCTCAAGGCGCTCAAGGCCCGGGGCGGCACCCTCGTCGTCATCGACCCGCGGCGCACCCGGACCGCCAAGCTCGCCGACCGGCACATCGCCGTGCGGCCCGGCACCGACGCGCTGCTGCTTGCGGCGATGGCGCAGGTGCTCCACGCCGAGGGCCTCGTCGAGCCGACCCCGCACGTCCAGGGCGTCGAGGAACTGGCCGACGCCCTGCGGGAGTTCACCCCCGAGGCCGTGGCCCCGGCCTGTGACGTCGACGCCGGCCTCATCCGCACCCTCGCCCGCGAACTCGCCGCCGCCCCCACCGCCGCCGTCTACGGCCGCATCGGCAGCTGCACCGTCCCGCACGGCACCCTGGCCAGCTGGCTCGTCGACGTCCTGAACATCCTCACCGGCAACCTCGACCGGCCGGGCGGCGCGCTCTTCCCACAGGCCGCCACCGACAGGACCCCGCGCCCCGCCGGACCCGGCCGCGGGTTCGCCCTCGGGCGCTGGCTCTCCCGGGTGAGCCGGCACCCCGAAGCGAAGGGCGAGCTGCCCCTGTCGGCCCTCGCGGAGGAGATCGACACCGCCACCGAGGAGGGCGAGCCGGTCCGCGCACTGATCGCCGTCGCCGCCAACCCCGTGCTGTCCGCGCCCGACGGCGACCGGCTCGACAAGGCGCTCGACTCGCTCGACTTCATGGTCAGCGTCGACCCCTACCTCAACGAGACCTCTCGTCACGCCCATGTCGTGCTGCCCCCGCCCCCGCCCTCCCAGAGCCCGCACCACGACTTCGCCTTCAACACCCTCGCCGTACGCAACCAGGTCCGCTACACCCGCCCCGCGGTCCCGCTGGAACCCGGCCGGATGGCGGAGACGGAGATCCTGGCCCGGCTGATCCTCGCCGCGACGGGCATGCACGGGGCCGACCCCGCCGCCGTCGACCACATGGTCATCGACCAGACCCTCGGCAAGGCGGTGACGGAACCCCACTCTCCCGTGCACGGCCGCGACCCCCGCGAGCTCGCCGCACAGCTCACCGGCGACACCGGCCCCGAACGACGGCTGGACATGATGCTGCGCCTCGGCCCCTACGGCGACGGCTTCGGCGTACGGCCGGACGGGCTCTGTCTGGAGAAGCTGCTCGCGCATCCGCACGGCATCGATCTCGGCCCGCTGCGGTCCCGGCTCCCCCAGCCGCTGAAGACCCGCAGCGGCTTGGTGGAGCTGCTGCCGGGGCCGATCGCGGACGACCTGCCCCGCCTGCGAGCGGCCCTGGCCGAACGCCCCGAGGGGCTCGTCCTGGTCGGCCGCCGCCATCTGCGCTCCAACAACAGCTGGATGCACAACGTGCCCGCCCTGACCGGCGGTTCCAACCGCTGCACCCTGCACATCCACCCCGAGGACGCCGAACGGCTGGGCGTGACGGACGGGGCGCCGGTACGGGTGAAGGGCGCCGGGGGAGAGGTGACCGCACCGGCCGAGGTCACGGACGCCGTCCGCAGGGGTGTGGTGAGCCTGCCGCACGGCTGGGGCCACAACCGGCCCGGCACCCGCCTCAGCCACGCCTCGACCGACCCCGGCGTCAACGTCAACCAGCTCCTCGACGGCCGTCTGCTCGACCCGCTGTCGGGCAACGCGGTCCTCAACGGAGTGCCCGTCGAATGCGCCCCGGGGGCCGAAAAGCTCATGCCGCTGACCTGAGCAAAGCTGTGACCAGCAGTTCTGCGCTTATTGCTCGCACGTCAACGTCTTGTTAACGCTGCTTGACGGGCCCTAACGTCTCGGGAACCGCCGGCCCTGGTGGAATGTTCAAGGGCGAACGTTAGGTACCCACTCATGCTGACAATCCTCGGCTTCGCCATGATCGCGACCTTCCTGGTCCTGATCATGATGAAGAAGATGTCGCCGATCGCGGCGCTCGTGCTGATTCCCGCTCTCTTCTGCGTGTTCGTCGGCAAGGGCGCCAAGCTCGGCGACTACGTCCTCGACGGCGTGACCGACCTCGCCCCCACCGCGGCGATGCTCATGTTCGCGATCGTCTACTTCGGTGTGATGATCGACGTCGGTCTCTTCGACCCGATCGTCCGCGGAATCCTCAAATTCTGTAAAGCGGACCCGATGCGGATCGTCGTGGGCACCGCCCTGCTCGCGGCGATCGTCTCGCTGGACGGCGACGGCTCCACCACCTTCATGATCACCGTCTCGGCGATGTACCCGCTGTACAAGCGCCTGAAGATGAGCCTGGTCGTGATGACCGGTGTCGCCGCGATGGCCAACGGCGTGATGAACACCCTCCCCTGGGGTGGCCCGACCGCCCGCGCCGCGACCGCGCTCAAGCTCGACGCCAGCGAGATCTTCGTCCCGATGATCCCGGCGCTCCTGGTGGGTCTGCTCTTCGTCTTCGGCCTCTCCTACGTGCTCGGTGTGCGTGAGCGCCGGCGGCTGGGCATGCTGACGCTGGACGAGGTGCTGGAGGAGGAGAAGGAGAGCGAGACGGTCCTCGTGGGCTCCGGCGGCTCCGGTGACTCCGGCGACGGCAAGGTCTCGATGCGCAAGGGCGGCGGCACGGGTGCCGGCACCGGTACGGGCTCCGGCAGCGGCGCGGCCGCCGACTCGGGCGCCGAGGGCGACACCGAGGACGACGCCGAGGACGACGGCTTCCAGGGTCTCGACCCCAACCGGGCCACCCTGCGCCCCAAGCTCTACTGGTTCAACGCGCTGCTCACGGTCGCGCTGCTCACCGCCATGATCATGGAGTGGCTGCCGATCCCGGTGCTGTTCCTGCTCGGTGCCGCGCTGGCCCTCACCGTGAACTTCCCGAACATCCCCGACCAGAAGGCCCGTCTGGCCGCCCACGCCGACAACGTCCTGAACGTCTCCGGCATGGTCTTCGCCGCCGCCGTCTTCACCGGCGTCCTCCAGGGGACCGGCATGGTCGACAACATGGCCAAGTGGATGGTGGACGTCATCCCCGCGGGCATGGGACCGCACATGGCCATCGTCACCGGTGTGCTGAGCCTGCCGCTGACGTACTTCATGTCCAACGACGGCTTCTACTTCGGTGTCCTGCCCGTCCTCGCCGAGGCCGGTGCCGCGCACGGCGTCTCCCCGGTGGAGATGGCCCGCGCCTCGCTGGTCGGCCAGCCGCTGCACATGTCGAGCCCGCTCGTCCCGGCCGTCTACGTCCTGGTCGGCATGGCCAAGGTGGAGTTCGGCGACCACACCAAGTTCGTCGTGAAGTGGGCCGCCCTCACCTGCCTGGTCATCCTCGGGGCGGGCATCCTGTTCGGCATCATCTGACGATGCTCGATTGATGTCGCTCGATTGATGTTGCTGGATTGATCTTGTTCGATCTCCGTTGGAGGACATCGTGAGGCCCGGTGGGAACCGTGGCTGGCTGCTCCGTCTCGTCATCGCCTTCAGCTTCGCGCAGGCGGCGGTGTCGATGGCCCGGCCCGCCGTCTCCTACCGGGCCCTCGCGCTGGGCGCTGACGAACGCGCCGTCGGTGTGATCGCCGGTGTCTACGCGCTGCTTCCGCTGTTCGCCGCCGTCCCCCTGGGCCGCCGTACCGACCACGGCCGCTGTGCGCCGCTGCTGCCCTTCGGCGTGGTCCTGATCTCCGGCGGCTGCGCCCTCAGCGGCGTCGCAGGCTCCCTGGGGGCGATGGCCCTGTGGAGCGGGGTGATGGGCCTCGGCCACCTCTGCTTCGTCATCGGCTCCCAGTCCCTCGTCGCCCGCCAGTCCGCGCCGCACGACCAGGACCGCAACTTCGGCCACTTCACCATCGGCGCGGCGCTCGGCCAGCTGGTCGGCCCCATCGCGGCGGGCGCGCTGATCGGCGGCGAGGACATGGCCGGCACCAGCGCGCTCGCCCTGGTCGTGGCGGGCGGGGTCGGCGCGGTCGCCTTCACCTCGCTGTGGCGCATCGAGCACCGCCGTACCGCTCCCGCGTCCCGCGCGGACAAGGGCGACCGCGTCCCGGTCCGGAGCATCCTGCGCACCCGGGGCGTGCCCGCCGGCATCCTCATCAGCCTCGCCGTGCTGTCCGCGACCGACATCCTCACCGCGTACCTCCCGGTGGTCGGTGAGCACCGGGGCATCGCGCCGTCCGTGATCGGCCTCCTGCTCAGCCTGCGCGCGGCGGCCACCATCGCCTGCCGTCTGGTGCTGACGCCCCTGCTGCGGCTGCTCGGCCGGACCACGCTGCTCACCGTGACGTGTCTGCTGGCGGCCCTGCTGTGCGCGGGAATCGCCCTGCCGGTGCCGGTGTGGGCGCTCGGGCTGCTGCTCGCACTGCTCGGCTTCTGTCTGGGCGTCGGGCAGCCGCTGTCCATGACGACCGTCGTCCAGGCCGCACCCGACGAGGCCCGTTCCACGGCTCTCGCCCTGCGTCTGACCGGCAACCGGCTGGGCCAGGTCGCCGCGCCCGCCGCGGCCGGGCTGATCGCCGGGGTCGCGGGGGTGGCGGCGCCGTTCGTGATGCTGGGCGTGCTGTTGCTGGCGTCCGCGGGGGTCGCGGTGCGGTCGCGGCGTGAGCCGGGCGAGGCGGGGGGAGCGGACGACCCCGAACCCCGGCGGAACGGGATGCCGTTGGGCCGGAAGAGCGACATCTGACGCGTCGTGGGCGCTGCTCCGGCGTTTCCGGGTGACATGTGGCAGATAGTCAGGTGACGAGGTGTTTGTATGAAAATCATCTGACTTGGAGGCATGTTCATGCCCGTCGTACCCCTCGCACGCCGTGCCGGCACCCGCACCGCCGTCCTCGCCGCTGTCACCCTCGCCGGGACCACCCTGAGCGGGGTGCCCGCTGTCGCCGCTCCGGGGGACAACGGGGACGTCAAGATCCACGCGACCGAGACGGCCGCCACTGATCGCCGCAACGATTCGAAGGTCTGCGACTTCTACCTCGCCGCGTTCGACTTCGAGGCGGGCGAGACGGTCAACTGGACCATCCAGGCCCTGCCCGAGGTGCCGGCCAAGAGCGGCTCGGTCACCCTCAACGCGGCCGGAGCGGGCCGTAGCCCGCTCATCGACCTGCCCAACGGGCAGTACAAGCTGACGTGGCTCACCGACCGGGCCCACGGCGCGGGCAAGTTCAAGGTGTTCCAGGTCGCCTGCCCGGACTCCAAGGCCACCATCACCCCGAACGGCGGCGCGCCGGCGGGTGGTGGCGGCATCGCCCGTGCGGAGGCCTTCACCCCGGTCGCCGGCGCCGCCGCCGTCGGCCTGGCCGCCGTCGCCGGAGCGGTCTGGTTCCGCCTCCGCCGCCGCCCCGATGGCGCGGCGTAGGACACCATCCGCGTATCGCGCCGCTCCTGTGGGGCGGCGCGAGTCCGGGGCGGGCGGTGGTGCGGGTTCGGTGGGGCGGGGCGGGGGCGGCCCTGGAGCTGCCCCCGGGGGCCGACGTGGGGCTGGGCCTGGTGACGACGGCAGCCCGGTGGGGTGGCGCGAGGCTGGTTCCCGTTCTGACGGCGCTCCGGTGGCTCGGCGTGGGGCCCGGACCGGATCTGTTGGTACGCCGGTCGCTCGGCGTGGGGCTGGTTCTGGGTCTGTTGGTACGCCGGTGACTCGGCGTGGGGCTGGTTCTGGGTCCGTTGCCACCGCTGCCCGGAGAGGGGCCGGGCCCGGTGTCCCTCCGGCGGGTCGGCGAAGGGGTGGGCCGGGTTCCGGTGCCGGGCCCGTGGTTCGGCGTGGGGGCGGGGGGCCCGGTGGGGGCGGAGGCCGACGTGGGGGCGGGGGCGGTGGCCCCGCGGCCTGGCCCCGGCGGCCCCGCAGGCCCTGGTACCGGACGCGTGCCTACCGGCTGGCGCGGACGATCGCGGTGGCCTTCTCCTTGCTGCTGCTCGGCGTCTGCTGGGACCCGGGCGACGAGCCCAGCGAAACGGTCACGGCTCTCCCGACCGGCTCCGCCGAAGCCGCGGACGCCCTGCCGGGTGACTCCGACACCGCCCCGGTCGGCGCCACGGACACTTCCGCCGCCACCTCAGCCCTGCCCAGTCGCTCCGCCTCCACCTCTGCCCTGCCGGGCAATGCCGCCTCCGCTAATCCCACTCCCACCCCTGCCCCTCCAGGCCGCTCCACCGGCCCCTCCGGAGCCCCCGGGCCCGGCACCCGTACGCCACAGGCACCCGCATCCCGTACCGCCCCGGCTCAAGGGCCCGGCGCCCAGACCACCGAACCCGCCACCGGCAGCCACTCCGCACCGGGCCTGCGCCCCGCAGCCGGCGCCTCCCACCCGAGCCGCCCCCCGACCTCCGCACGCCCCCAAAGCCCCGCCCGCACCCAGACCCGCCCCCAGCCCTCCACCGCCCGACCACCCCGCGCCCCAGCCACCCCCCACCCCCTGCCCCGCTCCCGCGCCACCCGCCTCCTCATCCCCTACCTCCGCGTCGACGCCCCGATCATGCCCCTGGGCCTCGACCGCGAACGCCGTCTCACCGCGCCCCCGGAGGACAACCCGAAACTGGTCGGCTGGTACCAGCACGGCGCCTCGCCCGGCGAGCAGGGCATCGCCGTCGCCGTCGGGCATCTCGACACGGACCGCGGTCCCGCCGTCTTCGCGGGGCTGACGGAGCTGAAGCGCGGCCGGGAGATCAAGGCCCGCCGCGCCGACGGACGGATCGCCGTCTACAGGGTCGACGCGATCAAGTCGTACGAGAAGGACCGATTCCCGAACCAGGAGGTGTACGGCGCCCGGGGCCGCCCCGAGTTGCGCCTGATCACCTGCGGCGGCGCCTACGACCGCAGGAAGGGCTACTCCGGGAACGTCGTGGTGTTCGCCCATCTCGCCGCCGTCCGCTGACACCCTGGCCGAATCAGGCCGTCCGGCTTCTCACCAGATGGACCGAAGCCCCCGATCCCGCCCGGTGTCTTCCCCCGGCCGCACACATTCCGTTAACTTCCGTGACCCACAGCCCCGTACGACCCGTGCGGGGCCTCCGGTCCGCGGAGCACCAGCGCCCTGAAGACCCCTCGGGGGCATCTCATGACACGCGCCATCTCCCTGCACGACGTGAGCAAGGCCTACACGCGAGGCGCCCGCGTGGTGGACCGGCTGTCGCTGGACATCACCCCGGGCGAGTTCCTCGTGCTGCTCGGCCCGTCCGGCTGCGGCAAGTCGACCGTGCTCAGAATGATCGCCGGGCTGGAGGAGATCGACGAGGGCCAACTGCTGCTCGACGGCGAGTACGCCAACGACCTGCCGCCGTCCGGCCGGGACATGGCGATGGTCTTCCAGAACTTCGCCCTCTACCCGAACATGACCAGCCGGGCCAACATCGGCTTCCCGCTGCGCATCGAGGCCCCCGGCACCGACCCCCGCCCACGCGTGGACGCCACCGCCCGCATGCTGGGCATCGAGGACCTCCTCGACCGCCTGCCCGCCCAGCTCTCCGGCGGCGAACGCCAGCGGGTCGCCATGGGCCGGGCCATCGCCCGCCACCCCTCCGCCTTCCTGATGGACGAGCCGCTCTCCAACCTCGACGCCAAGCTCCGCACCCATCTGCGGGCCGAGATATCCCAGCTCACCGGTGAGCTGGGCGTCACCACGGTCTACGTCACCCACGACCAGGCCGAGGCCATGTCGCTCGGCGACCGGGTCGCCGTGCTGCGCGGCGGGGTGCTCCAGCAGGCCGACAGCCCGCGCGCGGTGTACGCGCTGCCCGCCAACGTCTTCGTCGCCGCGTTCATCGGCACTCCGCGCATCAACCTCCTGCGCGGTCTGGTGCGTGCCCCGCTGGACGGCGCGATGACCATCAGCCTGGGCAAGCAGTTCCTGCGGCTGCCCGAACCGCTCTCCCTGGACCACCAGTTGCTGCGGGTCCAGCAGGGCCGCGAGGTCATCGTGGGCCTGCGTTCGGAAGCCGTCCGGATCGCCAAGCACTCCTCGGCCCGTCCCGGCGAGGTGCCGATCACCGGCCTGGTCGAGCATGTGGAGTTCCAGGGACACGAGATCCTCGTCCACTTCAACACCGGCTCCAGCCCCGCCATCGTCCCCGAACTGGAGGCCCCGCGCCCTCGCCCCGGCCGCCCCGCCCGGCGGCGCCGCCGCGAGGGCTCGGTGCTCACCCGGCTGCGGGAGCGGTCCGCGGCCGGGCGGGCCGGACCCGTGGTCGCCCTGGACCACCCCGAGGCCGCCGTCCCCGCCACCGCCGAACCCCGCCTGCCCGGGGACCTCATCGTCCGCACCACCCCGGACCTGGCCCTCCGCCACGGCATGCAGGTGCCGCTCCTCGTCGACCTCGCCCATCTCTTCGTCTTCGACGGGAACGGCGACCGCATCTGCCCCCACCCGGCGCGGCTGCCCGATCTGGGGGAGTGAGGAGCCGCACGTCCGGGCGGGCCCGCTCCGTGCTGTGATGACCGGGGTGACCGGGACGTCTGGCGTCGAAAAACTATCGCCGCTAGTTTATGTGCCGGACGACGACGCCCCGCCCCGGAGGAAGCGCGATGAAGGCATACGACGGCATGTACATCGGGGGCGCCTGGCGCCCGGCCGCCGGCCAGGACGTGATCGAGGTCGTGAACCCGGTCGACGAGCAGGTCATCGGCACGGTCCCGGCGGGCACCGCCGAGGACGTCGACACCGCCGTACGGGCCGCCCGCGCCGCCCTCGCGGACTGGGCCGCGACCCCGCCCGCCGAGCGCGCGGCCCGCCTGGCCGCCCTCCGGGACGTGCTCGCGGCCCGCGCCGAGGAGATCGCCGAGACCGTCACGGCCGAACTCGGCTCGCCCCTGAAGTTCTCGCAGGCCGTCCACGCGGGCGTGCCGATCGCGGTCGCGGGCTCCTACGCCGAGCTGGCGGCGACGTACGCCTTCGAGGAGAAGACCGGCAACTCAGTGGTGCACCACGAGCCGGTCGGTGTCGTGGCCGCGATCACGCCCTGGAACTACCCCCTGCACCAGATCGTCGCCAAAGTCGCCCCGGCCCTCGCGGCGGGCTGCACGGTCGTCGTGAAGCCCGCCGAGGACACCCCGCTGGTCGCCCGCCTGTTCGCCGACGCGGTGCACGAGGCCGGGATCCCGGCAGGCGTCTTCAACCTGGTCACCGGCCTCGGCCCGGTCGCCGGCCAGGCCCTCGCCGAACACCCCGGCGTCGACCTGGTCTCCTTCACCGGCTCCACCGCCGTCGGCCGGCAGATCGCCGCGATCGCCGCCGGGCAGGTCAAGAAGGTCGCCCTCGAACTCGGCGGCAAGTCCGCCAACGTCATCCTCCCGAGCGCCGACCTGGCCAAGGCGGTCAACGTCGGGGTCGCCAACGTCATGTCCAACTCCGGGCAGACGTGCAGCGCCTGGACCCGCATGCTCGTCCACCGCGACCGGTACGACGAGGCCGTCGAACTCGCCGCTGCCGCCGCCGCCAAGTACGGCGACCGCATCGGCCCGGTCGTCAACGCCAAGCAGCGGGCCCGGGTGCGCGGCTACATCGAGAAGGGCGTCGCGGAGGGCGCCCGCCTGGTCGCCGGCGGCCCGGAAGCCCCGCGCGAGACGGGCTACTTCGTCAGCCCGACCGTCTTCGCCGACGTCACCCCGGACATGACCATCGCCCAGGAGGAGATCTTCGGCCCGGTCCTGTCGATCCTCCCCTACGACGACGAGGAGGACGCCCTGCGCATCGCCAACGGCACGGTCTACGGCCTGGCCGGCGCCGTCTGGGCCGGTGACGAGGCCGAGGCCGTGGCCTTCGCCCGCCGGATGGAGACCGGCCAGGTCGACATCAACGGCGGCCGCTTCAACCCCCTCGCGCCCTTCGGCGGGTACAAGCAGTCGGGCGTGGGCCGCGAACTCGGCGTGCACGGCCTGGCCGAGTACCTCCAGACCAAGTCCCTCCAGTTCTAGAACCAGGGGAGTCCCTTCCGCCATGGCTGTCCGCGCCGCCGTTCTGCCCGCCGTCGGATCCCCGCTGGAGATCACCGCCATCGACCTGCCGGACCCCGGACCCGGACAGGTCCGCGTCCGGCTCGCCGCCGCCGGGGTCTGCCACTCCGACCTGTCCCTGTCCGACGGGACCATGCGCGTCCCCGTCCCCGCCGTCCTCGGCCACGAGGGCGCCGGCACGGTCGTCGCCGTCGGCGAGGGTGTCACCCATGTCGCGCCCGGCGACGGGGTCGTCCTCAACTGGGCCCCGTCCTGCGGCGCCTGCCACGCCTGCTCGCTCGGCGAGGTCTGGCTGTGCGCCAACGCCCTCAACGGCGCCGCCGACGTCTACGCCCGCACCACCGAGGGCACCGACCTCCACCCCGGGCTGAACGTCGCCGCGTTCGCCGAGGAGACGGTCGTGTCCGCCGCCTGCGTCCTGCCCGTGCCCCAGGGCGTCCCGCTCACCGACGCGGCCCTCCTCGGCTGCGCCGTCCTCACCGGCTACGGCGCCGTCCACCACTCGGCGCGAGTCCGGGCGGGCGAGACGGTCGCGGTGTTCGGCGTCGGGGGCGTGGGGCTCGCCGCGCTCCAGGCCGCCCGGATCGCGGGTGCCTCGAAGATCGTCGCGGTCGACGTCTCCGCCGAGAAGGAGGAACTGGCCCGGGCGGCCGGCGCCACCGACTATGTCGTCGCCTCCGAGAACACCGCCCGTGAGATCCGCGCCCTCACCGGCAAACAGGGCGTCGACGTCGCCGTGGAGTGCGCCGGCCGCGCGGTCACCATCCGTACGGCCTGGGACTCCACCCGGCGCGGCGGCCGCACCACGGTCGTCGGCATCGGCGGCAAGGACCAGCAGGTCACCTTCAACGCCCTGGAGATCTTCCACTGGGGCCGCACCCTCGCAGGCTGCGTCTACGGCAACTCCAACCCGGCCGAGGACCTCCCGGTGCTCGCCGAACACGTCCGGGCGGGCCGCCTCGACCTGAGCGCGCTGGTGACGGAGCGGATCTCCCTGGAGGGCATCCCGGCCGCGTTCGAGAACATGCTGGCGGGCAAGGGCGGCCGGGCCCTGGTCGTCTTCTAGCCCGGCGCTCCCGCCACCCCGGCCTCCTCGCGAGGCCGGGGCCTCAGGCGTGCCCGCACGCGCGGTCGGTGCCAAGTACAGGTAAAAGTCCTGGTGCGCGACCCGTTGACGTCCATACCGTCCGGTCAGTACGTTCCCGGAACCCGAGCCACCCCCCGTTCCGTCCCCGCACCCACCGGAGCGTGCACCGCATGGACACGGCACCTTCCGCTCAGCCCGCCACCACCACCCCGGCCGCCGGCAACCGCCGCCGGGTAGCCACCGCGGCAGCGCTCGCCTCGGCCGTCGAGTGGTACGACTACTTCGTCTTCGGCATCGCCGCCGCGCTCGTCCTCGGCGATCTCTACTTCCCCGCGGGCAGCCCCACCGCCGGCGTCCTGGCCTCGTTCGCCACCTTCGCCGTCGGCTTCCTCGCCCGCCCCATCGGCGGCATCGTCGCCGGCCACCTCGGCGACAAGCGCGGCCGCAAGCCGATGCTGGTCCTCGCGCTCACCCTGATGGGCGTGGCCACCACCGGCATCGGCCTGCTGCCGACGTACGAGACGATCGGCGTCGCCGCCCCGATCCTGCTCGTCCTGCTCCGCGTCGCCCAGGGCGTCGCCGTAGGCGCCCAGTGGGGCGGCGCGATGCTCCTGGCCACCGAGTACGCCCCGGAGGGCAAGCGCGGCGTCTACGGCAGCGTCGTCCAGCTCGGCGTCCCCATCGGCGTCGTGACCGCCAACACGGTCTTCCTGGCCGCCGGCGCCCTCACCACCGACTCGGCGTTCGCCGCCTGGGGATGGCGCGTGCCGTTCCTGGTCGGTCTGCTGGTCCTCGGACTCGCCTGGTACATCCACACCAAGGTCGAGGAGACCCCCGCGTTCCGGGAGGCCGAACGCGCCCTCGCGGAGAAGGAGAAGACCGAGCAGAGCTCGCCCCTGCGCACGATCATGCGCGGTCACCTCGGCACGGTGCTCCTCGCCGGCGGCTCCTTCGCCGTCAACACCGCGACGTTCTACATCCTGATCACCGGTGTCCTCGACTACACGACCCGTGAGCTGGACATGAAGAAGAGCGCGGTGCTCACCGTCTCGCTCTGCGTCAGCCTCACCCAGCTCGTGCTGATCCCGGCCGCCGCCGCGCTCTCCGACCGCGTCGGCCGCATCCGGATCTACGCCCTCGGCGCCGTCGGCATCGCGCTGTGGGCCGTACCGCTCTTCCTGCTGATCGACACCGGCTCGCTGCTGTGGCTCGCGGTCGGCACGTTCGTCGCCAGCTGCTTCCTGAGCATCATGTACGGCCCCCAGGCCGCCCTGTTCGCGGAGCTGTTCACGCCCGAGATGCGCTACACCGGCGCCTCCCTCGGCTACCAGATCGCGGCCGTCGCCGGCGGTGGGCTCGCGCCCTTCGTCATGGTGCTGCTGCTGGAGGCGACGGGCACCTCGATGGCCGTGTCCGGCTACATCATCGTGCTCTCGGTGATCGCGCTGGTCTCGATCAAAGTCCTCGCGGACCGTGCCCGTGCGGCGGAATCGGCGGAACCCGCGACCGAGCCGGCGGCGGAGGCCGAGTCAGCGGGCTGAGTCCGCGGCCTCCTCGGGCCGGGGCTCCGGAGCCGCTCCCGGAGCCCCGCCCCGAGCCGCCGCCCGCGACCGCGACCGGGACACCGCGACACCCGCAAGGCACAGCACACCGCCGACCAGGGTCAGCAGCCCCGGCACCTCGCCGAGGAACAGCCAGGACATCAGGACGACCAGCGCGGGCGCCGCGTACGTCGTCGCGCCCATCTTGCTCGCGGTCGTCCGGGACAGGGCGTATGCCCACGTCGTGAAGGCGAGGGCGGTCGGGAAGATGCCCAGATACACCATGTTGAGCGTCGCGGAGGCCGGCGCGTCGGCGGCGTCCTGGACGAGCTGCCCGGCGAACGGCAGACACAGCACCGCGCCGACCAGGCACCCGAACGTCGTCACCTGCAAGGGACTCGCCGTGCCCAGCGCCGGCTTCTGCGCCACGACACCACCGGCGTACGCGACCGCGGCCAGCAGGCACAGCACCACCCCGAGCACCGAGGACCCACCCTCGCCCGACATCGAGAGACCCACCGTCACCGCGCCGGCGAACGACACCGCCATCCCCGCCAGCAGCCGAGGCGGCATGGGGTCCCCGAGCAGCCGGGCACCGAGCAGCGCGATCAGGATCGGCCCGGTGTTCACGACCAGGGCGGCCGTGCCCGCGTCGACCTGCTGCTCGCCCCAGTTGAGCGCGACCATGTAGAAGCCGAACCACAGCAGCCCCGATATCGCGATCCCGCGCCAGGCCGAGCGCGGCGGCACCCCCTCCCGCCGCAGCAGGCAGATCAGGCCCAGCGTCAGCGCCCCGGCCAGCAGCCGCCCGAGCGCCAGCGCGCCCGGGGAGTACGCCTCACCCGCGCTGCGGATCGAGACGAAGGCGGACGCCCACAGCACGACGGTCACCGCGGCAGCACCGGCGGCCAGCACTTCCGCACGGCGGTCGGGACGGGACGGGGAGGTGTTCATCATGCTCCAGAGGCTAGGAGGGGTGGAGGGACGGACGCTCGCGGATTTCGGACGGGGTGTCGAGGCATGCCGGGCGGTGGTGTGTCCGGCCGGTCCGGCCGGGATACGAGGTCAGCGCAGCGCCGTCGGCTCCACGCCCAGCAGATCGAGGAAGGCCTGTTCACCGGCCGCCGTCACCTTCACGGCCCGTTCGGAGCCGATGCGCACGCACCACCCCGTGTCCAGGGCGTGCCGGCACAGGGCCGCGCCCGCCACGCCCGCGAGATGGGGCCGGCGTTCGGTCCAGTCGAGACAGGCCCGCGCCAGGGGACGCCGGCCACGCCGTTCGAGACCGATACCGGCCGACGCGAACCACGCCACGCCCGTGTCGGTGAGCGCGAACCCGGTCTCCTGCCGCAACAGCCCGCGTGCCGTGAGCGCGTCGGTGACCGCGATGCCCAGCCGGCCGGCGAGATGGTCGTAGCAGGTGCGGCCCCGGGCCATCGCCGAACCCGCGCTCGACTCCCGCAGGCTCCGCGGCCGTACGGCAGTGCCCGGTGCGACCTGTGCGGCCAGGTCCTCCACCAGCTGCGCGACCCGCGCGTCGGCCAGCCGGACGTACCGGTGCCTGCCCTGCCGTTCCTCGGCGAGCAGCCCGCCCGCGACGAGCCTGCTCAGGTGCTCGCTCAGCGTGGAAGCGGCGACACCCGCGTGCCGCGCCAGCTCGCCCGCGGTCCAGGCCCGCCCGTCGAGCAGCGCCAGCAGGCACGCGGCCCGGGTCTCGTCCGCGAACAGCCCGGCGAGCCGTGCCAGGCTCGTGGCCCGGGGGTCCCTCTTCGTCATGGCCCCAGCATGGAACACGGACCGTTCGGCCGCCGCCGAAGTGTGCCTGTGCCGACGTGTGCCTATGCGGTCCGTCGCACCTGCTCGTACTGGCGTGCCAGCCCGTCCAGCAGGGCCGTCAGCCCCGTCTCGAAGGCCCGCTCGTCGATCTTCTCCTGCTGCTCGGCGAGGAGATGGGCCTGCTGGAGATGCGGGTAGTCGGCGGGGTCGTAGGCGCTCGCGTCGTCCACGAAGCCCCCGGCGAAGGAGCCGAGCGCGGAGCCCATCACGAAGTACCGCATCAGCGCGCCGATGGACGTGGCCTGCGCCGGCGGCCAGCCCGCCGCGACCATCGCGCCGTAGACGGCGTCCGCGAGGCGCAGCCCCGCCGGACGGCGGCCGGGGCCGCGGGCCAGCACCGGGACGATGTTCGGGTGGTCGCGCAGCGCGGCCCGGTAGGAGACGGCCCAGTCGTGCAGCGCGGTCCGCCAGTCGCGGCCGTCCTCGAACATCGACAGGTCCACCTGGCCGCTCACCGAGTCGGCGACCGCCTCCAGGATCTCGTCCTTCGTACGGAAGTGGTTGTAGAGCGAGGGCCCGCTGACGCCCAGTTCGGCGGCGAGCCGACGGGTGGAGACCGCCGCCAGGCCCTCCGCGTCCACGAGCGCGCGGGCCGTCTCGACGATCCGGTCGGTGGAGAGCAAGGGCTTGCGCGGTCGGGCCATGGCGCACATAGTAGGGCTGTGCCTAGAAACTAGCAGTGCTAATTTAAAGGTACGGCTTTCAATGACGTACGGCCTTCCCTGGGGTGACGTGTGGTGAACCTGGAACTCGGCGAGGAGCAGACCGCGGTCCGGCGGCTCGCGCGGGACTTCGTGGAGCGTGAGATCACCCCGAACGTCATCGCCTGGGACCGCGCCGAGGAAGTCGACCGCGGACTCGTCAAGAAGCTCGGCGAGATCGGCTTCCTGGGGCTGACCATCGACGAGGAGTACGGCGGCTCCGGCGGCGACCACCTCGCGTACTGCCTGGTCACGGAGGAACTGGGGCGGGGCGACTCGTCCGTGCGCGGCATCGTCTCCGTCTCGCTGGGGCTCGTCGCCAAGACCGTCGCCGCCTGGGGGAGCGAGGAGCAGAAGCGGCGGTGGCTGCCCGGGCTCACGTCCGGCGAGACGGTCGGCTGCTTCGGCCTGACCGAGCCGGGCACGGGCTCGGACGCGGGCAACCTCGCGACGCGGGCGGTGCGGGACGGCGACGACTACGTCATCAGCGGCACCAAGATGTTCATCACCAACGGCACCTGGGCCGATGTCGTCCTGCTCTTCGCCCGCTCCACGGACGCCCCCGGCCACAAGGGCGTCTCCGCCTTCCTCGTCCCGACCGACACGCCCGGCCTGACGCGGCGCACGATCCACGGGAAGCTGGGGCTGCGCGGCCAGGCCACGGCCGAACTGGTGCTGGACGACGTACGCGTGCCCGCCTCGGCGCTGCTGGGGGAGGAGGGCAAGGGCTTCTCGGTCGCCATGTCGGCCCTCGCCAAGGGCCGGATGTCGGTCGCCGCGGGCTGTGTCGGCATAGCCCAGGCCGCGCTGGACGCGGCGGTGCGGTACGCGGGCGAGCGCGAGCAGTTCGGGAAGCCCATCGCTCAGCACCAACTCGTCCAGGAGCTGATCAGCGACATCGCCGTGGACGTCGACGCCGCTCGGCTGCTGACGTGGCGGGTCGCCGATCTGATCGACCGGGGGCGGCCGTTCGCCGTCGAGTCGTCCAAGGCCAAGCTGTTCGCCTCGGAGGCGGCCGTCCGGGCAGCGAACAACGCGCTCCAGGTCTTCGGCGGCTACGGCTACATCGACGAGTACCCGGCGGGCAAGCTGCTGCGGGACGCCCGCGTGATGACCCTCTACGAGGGCACCAGCCAGATCCAGAAGCTGGTCATCGGGCGTGCGCTGACGGGGGTTTCGGCGTTCTGAGTACCTTCTGAGTACGTCGGCGGATGTGGCGCGGGCCACTTCGGCCGAAGCTTGCCCCCATGAGTGACACACCGGGTAAGCAGAACACCGCGGCCTTCTACGGCCAGGCCGTCGCCTCCTTCGCCGTCGCCATGGCGGCCACCGCCATCGGCATCTACCAGCTCAGTGCCGACGCCTGGGTCCGGGGCTTCCTCGCCATCGCCGTCCTGTACCTGGTCACCTCCTCCTTCACCCTGGCCAAGGTGATCCGGGACCGGCAGGAGGGGGCGGCGGCGCCCGCCTACACCCCCTTCGAGAAGCACTGACCGGCCGCACTAAGCGCCCGCTCACCTTCAACGGTATGGTGGTGCCCCTGCCAGTGGAGAGGGGCACGTGATGGGTACGGCGGAGGAGACGGCCGGCGGCGAGGCGCAGGCGTGGGGCGAGGTCACGCCCGACGCGGCGCGGCGGCTGCTGATCGCCGCGGTGGAGGCCTTCGCCGAGCGCGGGTACCACGCCACGACGACCCGTGACATCGCGGGTCGCGCCGGGATGAGCCCCGCCGCGCTCTACATCCACTACAAGACCAAGGAAGAGCTGCTGCACCGCATCAGCAGGATCGGGCACGCGAAGGCCCTGGAGATCCTGCGGACGGCGGCCCGGCGCGAGGGCAGCGCCCGTGAGCGTCTGGCCGACGCGGTCAGCTCCTTCGTCCGCTGGCACGCCGGCGGGCGCACCACGGCCCGGGTCGTCCAGTACGAGCTGGACTCGCTCGGTCCTGACGCCCGGGCCGAGATCCTCGCGCTGCGCCGGCAGTGCGACGACGAGGTGCACCGGGTCATCGAAGACGGCGTGGCGTCGGGCGAGTTCGACGTGCTCGACGTCAAGGGGACCACCCTCGCGGTGCTCTCCCTCTGCATCGACGTGGCCCGCTGGTTCAACGTCGACGGGCCGTGGACGCCGGACGAGGTCGGCGCGCTGTACGCCGACCTCGTGCTGCGGATGGTCGGAGCCGGGGAACCGGCGCCGGCTCAGAAGTAGTAGCGCGCCACGGACTCGGCGACGCAGACGGGCTTGTCGCCGCCCTCGCGCTCCAGGGTGAAGGCGACGGTGACCTGGACACCGCCGGTCACCTCCTCGACGCCGGTGATCGTGGCGGTCGCGCGCAGCCGGGAACCGACCGGCACGGGCGCGGGGAAACGCACCTTGTTCGTGCCGTAGTTGACGCCCATCTTCACGCCTTCGACGGCGATCAGCTGCGGCCCGAAGAGGGGCAGCAGCGACAGGGTCAGATAGCCGTGCGCGATGGTCGTGCCGAAGGGGCCCGCGGCGGCCTTCTCGGGGTCGATGTGGATCCACTGGTGGTCACCGGTGGCGTCCGCGAAGAGGTCGATCCGCTTCTGGTCGATGTCGAGCCAGTCGGTGTACCCCAGCTGCTCGCCCACCGCCGACTTCAGGTCGTCGACGGACGTGAAGATCCTCGGCTGTGCCATGTCCCGGCCTCTCGCATGTCAGGGATGCTGTTTTACTAAGCGACTGCTTAGCATGGTCGGCGCCGGGGGGTCGTGTCAACGGACTGGGTAGGGTTCGATGGGTGCCCCAGATTCCAGAGAAGATCCATGAGCTCACGGTCGGCCAGCTCGCGGCGCGCAGCGGTGCGGCCGTCTCCGCGCTGCACTTCTACGAGTCCAAGGGCCTGATCGGCAGTCGCCGGACCTCCGGCAACCAGCGCCGCTACTCGCGTGACACGCTCCGCCGGGTCGCCTTCATCAGGGCCGCGCAGCGGGTCGGTATCCCGCTGGCGACGATCCGCGAGGCGCTGGCGCAACTCCCCGAGGAGCGGACGCCGACGAAGGAGGACTGGGCGCATCTCTCGGAGGCCTGGCGCTCCGAACTGGACGAACGCATCAAGCAGCTGAACCGCCTTCGGGACCACCTCACCGACTGCATCGGCTGCGGCTGCCTCTCCCTCGAAGGCTGCGTCCTCTCCAACCCGGACGACGCCTTCGGCGAACGCCGCACGGGCTCCCGCCTGATGGTCGACAAGGGGCGGGCGTAACGCCCGCTGCGGGCAAGTCTGCCGCCCTAGCTGCGGGCATGCGTGCCGCTAGGGGCGGCACGGGTGGGCGCAGCGGCACCCCGCTACGCCGGGCTGCGCGACGCCCCGCCCCCAGCACCGGTGCCGAGTACCCGGCCATCAACCCGCCCCGTACTCACCCAACCCCGCCACCACCAACTCCGCATTGGACCCGGCCCGCCTCCCGTCCGGCAGCACCAGCACATCCTCCAGCCCGACCCGCGTAGCCACCCCCAGCCGCCCCGCGAGCCGCAGCACAGGCCAAGCACCCCCGTCCTCCCCGTGCAACAGCACAGGCCGGCCATGGGCGGATCCGATGCCGGACAGCAACGCCCGCGCGGAAGCCACCGCGCTCGACGCGTCCGTGTCCGTCACCTCGGCCAGCACCCGCAGAACCCTCGGCCCCAGCGAAGACGCGGCGAACCGCTCCGCCCCGTCCGTCCCCGACCAGATACCGGCCTCCACCCCCACCCCGAGATCGAGGAGCGCGGCGGCCACCTCCTCCGCCCCCGGCTCATGCCAGTTGACCGACGCATGGTCGGGCAGCACGGTCCAGCCCCGGACACGCTCCAGCCTGGCGGCGGGGTCCGGCTCCGCCCACGCCCCCGTCGTCACACCGACCGGCACCGACACCCGCGCCCGGATCGCCTCCAGCGTCACCGCGAGCACCCGCGGCGACAGTGTGTCCCGCCCGCACGGTGTCTTGGGATGGACATGGACATCCGTGGCCCCGGCCGCGACAGCCTCCGCCGCGGACTCGGCCATCGCCTCGGGCGACAGCGGCACCGCCGCACCGTCGGCGGCTCCCCGCGTCCCGTTCAGACACACCTGCACCATGTCCCGATGGTGCCAGTCACCACTGACAGCCGGCCCCGGCGGCGACAGTGGGGGTGCGGCATCCCCGGCGCACCCCCCGCGCACCCGCGTTCGTCAAGCCGACATCAACAGTGGCCGCGCCCGCCTGGCGAACGCCAGGGACTCGGACGTGAGCACGGGACGCGGTACCAGGATTCCGCAGTCCGTGCAGACCGGACCCGCCGATGGTTCGTGGTCCAGGTCGTACTTCCAGGCGAGTTGCTCCCCGCCGCACACCGGGCACGCCGAGCCCGGTTCGCGCTCCAGCGCGGCGATCAGCCGGCGCAGCACCTCGGCCAGCGGTTCACGGGGATGGACCGCCGGATCGTCGCACCACGCCACGCCGAAACCGCCCCAGGTCAGCCGGTGCCAGTCGTCCACGCTGCCCGGCCGGCGCAGTCCGTCGTGCTTCTCCTTCTTGCGGCGCTCGGCGAACTCGACCTCGTAGGCCAGCCAGACCGCCCGCGCCTCCTCCAGCTCGTCCAGTGCGGCCACGAGCCGCACTGGATCGGGGGACCGGTCCTCGGGACCGAATCCCGCCCGGGCGCACAAATGGTCCCAGGTCGCCCTGTGCCCGTAAGGGGCGAACCTCTCAAGGCACTTGCGCAGCGAATAGCGCCGCAAGGCCAGATCGCACCGCGGATCGCGGACCTGTCTCGCCAGACTCCGGAAACCGGCCATCGTCCTGCACCTCCGTCACACCTGCACCTGTAATCCGGTCACTTCGGCGTCGTCGTACGGACGTCGCCGAATAGACGTATCGACAAGCGAATCGGCTCCATCCGATTTCAAATGCCCTCCATAAGCCGTCCTAAGAGGCTCGCGAGTCGACTGCCGTGGTCCGTGTGCCTGTTGTGCTGACTCCAAGAAGTGACGATTGTTCATCTTCAAACTCGGGGATACCGGCGGTAACATCCGGCCACCCCCTCCGGAGGAGCCCCCCATGCCACGGCGTACCGCTCGCACGCGCACCGTTCTCGGCAGAATGAGAACTCCCCGGGGATTCCCCGGGTTCCTGAAGACCGCTTCGATATGCGCCCTGATCGCAGGTCTTTTGTCGCCGCTTGCCCCGGCGGCCGCCGCGGAAACACCGGCAGGGCAGGCTGCGGCCGCGGCGAACGACTACTGCGGCAACCAGTGTTCGGACATCCTCCCGCCCGGCCAGAACGGCAACGCCACCCTCGCCCAGATCCTCCTCAACCAGGCCTTCGGCACCCAGCCCGAGCACGCCGAGGACCAGCTCGGGCCCTACGCGAATCTCGCCAAGGGCTACACCGGCCTCACCAACGATAAGATCAACAACTTCTTCAACGACGCGTCCTTCGGGGTCCCGGCGGATCAGGTCGCCTCCACGGTCAAGCCGGCCGGGCGCGGCGACGTGACGATCGTCCGTGACAAGAAGACGGGTGTGCCGCACATCACCGGCACCACTCGGTACGGCACCGAGTTCGGGGCCGGCTACGCGGCCGCCCAGGACCGGCTGTGGCTGATGGACGTCTTCCGGCACGTCGGGCGCGGTCAGCTGACCTCGTTCGCCGGCGGCGCGCCCTCCAACCAGGGCCTGGAGCAGCAGTTCTGGCGGCACGCCCCGTACACCGAGGCCGACCTCCAGGCGCAGATCGACAACGCCGTCGCCACCAACGGCGAGCGCGGCAAGCAGGCCCTCGCCGACGCCACGGCCTATCTCGACGGCATCAACTCCTACATCGACGCCTCGGACAGCGGCCGCTACTTCCCGGGCGAGTACGTCCTCACCGGGCACAAGGACTCGGTCACCAACGCCGGGAAGATCGAGCACTTCAAGATCACCGACCTGGTCGCGCTGGGCTCGGTGATCGGCGCACTGTTCGGTTCCGGCGGGGGCGGCGAGGTCAACAACGCGCTCTCACTGCTCGCCGCCCAGGAGAAGTACGGAGTGGCGGAGGGCACCAAGGTCTGGGAGTCCTTCCGCGAGCGCAACGACCCGGAGGCCGTCCTCACCGTCCACGACGGCAGCTTCCCGTACGCGACGAAGCCCGACGACCCGCAGGGCACGGCCCTGCCCGACGCCGGCTCGGTGGAGCCGGAGCCGCTCGTGTACGACCGCACCGGCAGCGCCGCGACGTCCAGTGCCACCGGCGCGTTCGGCCAGGCGGCGAAGACGGCCCTGTCGTCCGCCAGGCGCGGCATGTCCAACGCCCTCGTGGTCGGCGGCGAGCACACCGCCAGCGGCCACCCCGTCGCCGTGTTCGGGCCGCAGACCGGCTACTTCGCGCCCCAGCTGCTGCTGCTCCAGGAGATCCAGGGCCCGGGCATCAGCGCCCGCGGCGCCTCCTTCGCGGGCCTGAGCATGTACGTCGAACTCGGCCGCGGCCAGGACTACGCGTGGAGCGCCACGACCTCCGGCCAGGACATCATCGACACCTACGCCGTCGAACTGTGCCAGGACGACTACCACTACCTGTACCGCGGCACCTGCACGCCGATGGAGAAGGTCGAGCAGAAGAACGCCTGGAAGCCGACCACGGCCGACGGCACCGCGGCCGGCTCCTACACGATGCGCGTCTGGCGCACGAAGTACGGCCCCGTCGAGTACCGCGCGACGGTCGGCGGCAAGAAGGTCGCCTACACCACCCTGCGCTCGTCCTTCCTGCACGAGGCCGACTCCATCATCGGCTTCCAGATGCTGAACGACCCCGAGTACGTCCAGGGCCCGGAGTCCTTCCAGAAGGCGGTGCAGCACATCAACTACACCTTCAACTGGTTCTACGCCGACTCCGAGCACACCGCGTACTACAACAGCGGCGACAACCCGGTGCGCGCGAACGGCGTCGACGCCGAGTTCCCGGCGTGGGCGCGGCCGGCGTACGAGTGGCGGGGCTGGGACCCGGCGACCAACACGGCCGACTACACCCCGCCCTCCGCCCACCCCAACTCGATCGACCAGGACTACTACATCTCCTGGAACAACAAGCAGGCCAAGGACTACACGACCGCTCCCTGGGGCAACGGGTCCGTGCACCGCGGCAACCTCCTGGAGGACCGGGTGAAGAAGCTGGTCCGGCAGGGCGGTGTGACCCGGGCCGCGCTGGTCAAGGCCATGGCCGACGCGGCGACGGCCGACCTGAGGGCGGAGGACGTCCTGCCGAAGCTGCTGAAGGTCGTCAACAGTTCACCGGTCACCGACCCAGCCGCGGCCGCTGCCGTGAGCAAGCTCCAGGCGTGGATCGCGGCCGGCGGCAAGCGCACGGAGACCTCGGCCGGCTCCAAGAAGTACGCCGACGCCGACGCGATCCGCATCCTGGACGCCTGGTGGCCCCTGCTGGTCAAGGCCGAGTTCGAACCGGGCCTCGGCAGCGAGCTCTACGCCGCCATGACCGCGAACCTGCCCGTCGACGAGTCCCCGTCGGCCGCCCACGGCCCGACCGGCTCGCACGCCGGAAGCTCCTTCCAGTACGGCTGGTGGAGCTATGTCGACAAGGACATCCGGGGAGTGCTCGGCGAGCAGGTGCGGGGTCCGCTCGCCAGGAAGTACTGCGGCGACGGCAGCCTCGGGGCCTGCCGTGACACCCTCATCGGCACCCTGAAGGAGGCGGCCGGCAAGACCGCCGCCCAGGTCTACCCCGGCGACGACCAGTGCTCGGCGGGCGACCAGTGGTGCGCCGACTCGGTCATCCACCGCACCCTGGGCGGCATCAAGCACGGCAAGATCAGCTGGCAGAACCGGCCGACCTACCAGCAGGTCGTGGAGTTCACCTCGCACCGGTGACGCGAGGGTCCCGGTGGCTGACGGCGGGTCAGCGGACGCGGCCCGCCGTCAGCACCAGGCGGGCCAGCTCCTCGTGCAGGATGTCGCTGTGCGCGCCGGCCGGCGGGCCGCCGCGTCTGACCACCGCCGACGCGTCGACGTTCACGCATCCCGAGGCGGGCGGTTCCACCGTCAGGGCCTTGGCGAGGGAGTACGCGCGCGTGCCCGGCACCGCCCGCACCCCGCCACAGCCCATCGCGCCCCATTTCTCGCCCAGGGCCCTGCTCAGGTCGAGGCCGGTGGCCGACCGGCTGTCGCCCGCCATCCGCGACGCCAGCGGATAGAACGTGCCGAGGGCCGAGTCGTGCCGGGAGTGGCAGCACACCACAGGGCCGTCGACACGGTTCTGCTGCCCTTGCAACACCCCTCCGGCGCGCGCGTCGTGCGGCAGCCGGGCCGCGAACGCGTAGTGCGAGAACGCCCCTTGGAGCAGTGTCACGGACTTCACCGTGCGCACACCCTCGGGGAGTCCGCGCAGCGCGAACGACACCAGCCGGGCGCCGAAGCTGTGCCCCACGAGGTGCACGCGCACGCCCGGCGCCGCCGCCGCGAGCTGTCCGACGACCCGGCCGAGGCCGCGCTCACCGACGGTTCCCGCGCGCCGCTTCATCGCGTAGTACGCCGCCTGCCGCAGCAGTTCGTGCGCACCGTCCCAGGGGTTCGGGAGCCTGAAGTCCCTTCGTGCGCCGGACGCTTCGAGCTCCGCGAGCGCCTGCGCGAAATCCTCGCAGGCCGCCGCCGAGGACCCGGCGAACATCTCCGGCTCGCTCTGCGGCACCCCCTCCGCCACCGTGTCCGCCGCGAACAGCTCCTGCGGCCCGGGTGCCACCACCTCCACCAGCAGCCGGACCAGCCGCCCGAACTCCTCCAGCTCGGACTCCTCCCGCGGCTGCTGCTCCAGCAGCCGCGCGATCTGGTCGACCAGGATCGCCCGGCCCGGGAAGGTCTCCAGCAGCGCGTGCCGCGTGTCCTTGCCGAGCGCGGGACGGCCGGGGGCCTCGGCCGGCACGGCCCGTGGCAGGTCCGGGATCGGTTCGTCGGAGAACCGCATCGCCGGCCACAGCACCCCCACGTACCCGACCCGGGCCGCCGGGGCCAGCCGTGGGACGGGCGCGAGGAAGCGGTCGTAGAGGCGGGTCGCGCCCGAGCGGTCGTTGTTCCAGCCGTGCGCGAAGACGATCAGGTCGCGCACCTTCCGTTCGGCCACCCCGGCGAGCAACCGGTCCCGCTGGCGGCCCGCCGGGTCCCCGTCCGCGTCGAAGGTCAGCTCCCAGTAGGGAGCCACACTCATCGCCGGATCCGCCATGACAGGCCCCCTAGCCCCCTGGTGACGCCACGATCTGGGCGCATCGTCCTGCCAACGGGGCGAATTGGCCATACGTCACGGGCGCATTGGGTGCGGTATGCCTCGCTCAGCGGTGGACGAGGTACTCCTCGCTCAGCAGTAAACGAGGTACTCCTCGCTCAGCGGTAGACGAGGTACTTCCGCCGCGTCCGCCGGAACGCCGCCAGGTCCTGCTGCCACCCCGCCACGACCTCGTCGGTGTCCGCGCCCGCGTCGATCATCGTGCGTACGCGCGCGGAGCCGGTGAGCTTGTCGATCCAGTTGTCGGGGCGCCAGGCGAAACCGCTCCAGACCCGCTTGGCGGTGACCAGCAGGGCGATTCCCGTGCGCACGGGGTCGAACGCGGCCCGGTCGTGCACATGGACCTGCACACCGCCGATCGTCTTGCCCTGGAACTTCGAGAAGGTGGGCGCGAAGTACGCCTCCCTGAACCGCACGCCGGGCAGCCCGAGTTCGTTCGCCCCCTCCGCCCAGCGCCGGTCGACGCCCTCCGCGCCGAGCAGTTCGAACGGCCGGGTCGTGCCGCGCCCCTCCGACAGGTTCGTGCCCTCGAACAGACAGGTCCCCGAGTACACCAGGGCCGTCTCCGGCGTCGGCATGTTCGGGCTCGGGGGCACCCAGGGCAGGCCGGAGGCGTCGTAGAACTCCGAGCGCTTCCAGCCCGACATCGGCACGGTCTCCAGCGGCACGGGCTGGGTCAGGAACTCGCCGTTGAACAGCCGCGCCAGCTCCGCGACGGTCATCCCGTGGGCCTGGGAAATGGGCTGCCGTCCGACGAACGTGGCGAACTCCTTGTGCAGCACGGGCCCCAGCGCCGCGCGCCCCGTCACCGGGTTGGGCCGGTCCAGGACCACGAACCGCTTGCCGGCGAGCTGCGCGGCCTCCATGCAGTCGTACAGGGTCCAGATGTACGTGTAGAAGCGGGCGCCGACGTCCTGGATGTCGAAGACGACCGTGTCCACGCCGGACGCGGTGAAGATGTCGGCGAGGGGCCGGCCGCTCTTGAGGTACGTGTCGTAGACGGGCAGGCCGGTCGCCGGGTCGTCGTAGCGGCCCTCGGAGCCGCCGGCCTGGGCGGTGCCCCGGAAACCGTGCTCGGGGCCGAAGACGGCGGTGAGGTCGACGCGGTCGTCCTCGTGCATGACGTCGACGATGTGGCGGGCGTCGCGGGTGATGCCGGTGGGGTTGGTGACGATGCCGGCCTTCTGGCCGTCGAGCAGGGCGTAGCCGTCGTGGGCGAGTCGTTCGAAGCCGGTGCGCAGGTGCCTTCGGCGCTGGGCGGCGGATGCGGTGGAGGTGGCTGAGACGGCTGCCGCCGTGGCCGTGGTGATGACGGCTCGTCTGGAAGGGCGCATGCGGTGACCTCCTTGAGCGGGGACGGTCGGCATGGGCACGGTATGCGCTCCCGCGGGTTGTGGGGAGCCTGCGGGCCGCCTGTGGCTTGTCGCGCCCCGCGGCGAAGCCGCACGATCAGTACAGCCCCGCGCCCCTTTCGGGGGCGTTGCCGACACCCCTTCCGCAGTACATACCGACCGGTTAGTCTGGCGCCATTGCTGAGCCGCGTCTAAGGAGACCGATGGTGGGAGCCTTTCAAGAGGCCGGAGTCGTTGTCACGGGGGCCGGCGGCGGAATCGGGGCCGCGCTCGCCCGGCGGTTCGCCGCCGAAGGGGCCCGGGTCGTCGTCAACGACCTCGACGCCGAGCGGGCCAAGCACATCGCCGCCGAGATCGGCGGCATCCCCGTGCCCGGCGACGCCTCGGGCATCGTCGGGGACGCCCGGGACGCGCTCGGCGGGACCGTCGATGTGTACTGCGCCAACGCCGGTGTCGCCTTCGACGGCGTCGATTCCGGGCAGTCACTGGACGAGAAGGCGTGGGCGACCTCCTGGGACGTGAACGTCATGGCCCATGTCCGGGCCGCCGAGGAACTGCTGCCGGCCTGGCTGGAGCGCGGCAGTGGCCGGTTCGTCTCCACCGTGTCCGCCGCCGGGCTGCTCACCATGATCGGAGCCGCGCCCTACGCCGTCACCAAGCACGGCGCCCTCGCCTACGCCGAGTGGCTGTCGCTGACGTACCGGCACCGGGGCGTGAAGGTCCACGCGATCTGCCCGCAGGGCGTCCGCACCGACATGCTCGCCGCCACCGGCAGCGCCGGCGACCTGGTGCTGCAGCCGACCGCGATCGAGCCGCAGGCCGTCGCGGACGCCCTGCTCAAGGGCATCGAGGAGGACCGCTTCCTGATCCTGCCGCACCCGGAGGTCGCCGCCTACCATCAGGCCCGGGCCGGTGACCCCGACCGGTGGCTGACCGGTATGAACCGCATCCAGCAGCAGTGGGAGGAGACCCGGTGACCGAGTCCCGCTACGCGGCCAAGCCTTGGCTGGACCTGCTCGACGAGGCCCAGAAGGGCCCGATAAGCCCCGCCGGCTCCCTCGTGCACGCCCTGCGGCGGGTGGTGGCCGAGACGCCGGACAGCGACTTCCTGGCCTACTTCGACGGACGGCTGACCTACCGGGAGGTCGACGAGCTCAGCGACTCCGTCGCCGGGCACCTCGCGGCACGCGGCCTGGAGCCCGGCGACCGGGTCGCGGTGCTGCTGCAGAACTCTCCGCACTTCGTGCTCGCCATGCTCGGCGCGTGGAAGGCGGGCGCGGTCGTCGTGCCCGTCAACCCGATGTACAAGTCGGGCGAGGTGACCCACGTCCTGCGGGACGGCGAGGTGGCCGCGCTGATCTGCTCGGACCGGGCGTGGGAGTCGTATCTGCGCGAGACGGCGGCGGACTCGCCCGTGCGGATCGTGCTCACCGGATGCGAGCTGGACTTCCAGACGCGTGACGACGCGCGTGTGCTGACCTTCGAGCGGCTGCCGCAGGCCCCGGACGCCGATGACCTGGTGACCGTGGCGCGAGCCGGGGACAAGGCACCGGCGGACCGTGTGCCCGGCCCCTCCGACATCGCGCTGATCAGCTACACCTCCGGCACGAGCGGCACGCCCAAGGGTGCCACCAACACGCACGGCAACATCATGTACAACGCCGAGCGGCAGCGGACCGGCCTGGGGCTGCCCGAGCGGCCCGTGTACTTCGCGATGGCGCCCCTGTTCCACATCACGGGCATGGTCTGCCAGTTCGGCGCCTGTCTGAACAGCGGGGGCACGCTCGTGCTGGCCTACCGCTTCGAGGCGGGCACGGTGCTGGACGCGTTCGCCGAGCACGCGCCGCACTACACGGTCGGCCCTTCCACGGCCTTCATGGCGCTGGCCGCCCACCCCTCCGTCACCCGTGAGCACTTCTCCTCCTTCCGGGTGATCTCCTCCGGCGGCGCCCCGCTGCCGCCCGCGCTGGTGGAGAAGTTCCGGGCGGGCTTCGGGCCGTACATCCGCAACGGCTACGGGCTGACCGAGTGCACCGCGCCCTGCGCCTCCGTGCCGCCCGGTCTGGAGGCGCCCGTCGACCCGGCCTCCGGGACGCTCGCTGTGGGCCTGCCCGGCCCCGACACGGTCGTCCGGATCGTCGACGACAACGGCGACGAGGTGCCCTTCGGCGAGCAGGGCGAGATCGCCGTACGCGGCCCGCAGGTCGTGCCCGGCTACTGGCGGCGCGCCGACGCCACCGCCGAGACCTTCCCCGGTGCCGAACTGCGCACCGGCGACATCGGCTTCATGGACGAGCAGGGCTGGCTGTACGTCGTCGACCGCAAGAAGGACATGATCAACGCGTCCGGCTTCAAGGTGTGGCCGCGCGAGGTCGAGGACGTGCTCTACACGCACCCGGCGGTGCGCGAGGCCGCCGTGGTCGGGGTGCCCGACGGCTATCGCGGGGAGACCGTCAAGGCGTACATCAGCCTGCGTCCGGACGCCGAGACGGACCCGGATGCACTCGCCGCCTACTGCAAGGAGAGACTGGCCGCCTACAAATACCCGCGCCAGGTGGAGATCCTGCCCGACTTGCCGAAGACGGCCAGTGGGAAGATCCTCCGTCGGGAACTGCGTTCCCGGATGCAAGGCAATTGACCAGCAGTACGGAAAGGCAGGTGGCGGCAGTGCCCAGGACCACGGACTCGGACGGCACCCCCGTGCCTCAGCGGCTCCTGGCCGCCGCCACCCGGCTCTTCGCGGAGCGGGGCTACGACCGCACCTCGGTGCAGGAGATCGTCGAGGCGGCCGGCGTCACCAAGGGTGCGCTGTACCACTACTTCGGCTCCAAGGACGACCTGCTGCACGAGGTGTACGCGCGCGTGCTGCGTATCCAGCAGGAGCGGCTGGACGCCGTCGCGGACGCGGACGAGCCGGTGGAGAAGCGGCTGCGGGCCGCGGCCGCGGACGTCGTGGTGACGACCATCGACAACCTCGACGACGCGATGATCTTCTGGCGGTCGATGCACCACCTCAGCCCCGAGAAGAACAAGCAGGTCCGCTCCGAGCGCCGCCGCTACCACGAGCGCTTCCGGGCGCTGGTCGAGGAGGGCCAGGAGTCGGGCGTCTTCTCCAGGACGACCCCGGCGGACCTGGTCGTCGACTACCACTTCGGCTCGGTCCACCACCTGTCGACGTGGTACCGCCCGGACGGGCCCATGAGCCCGCAACAGGTAGCCGACCACCTGGCCGACCTGCTGATGCGGGCCCTGCGCCCCTGACCCAGCCAGGGGGCTCCGCCCCCTGGACCCCGGCCTATGCCCACCCACCGCCCGACACGGTGAGCCAAGAGGCCGGGCTCGCACCCACCAGCCCGTCCGGCGCTTGAGGACGAGGCCGTCCAGGCCGAACGGGGGTCCAGGCCGAACGGGGGTCCAGGGGGCGGAGCCCCCTGAGGATGGGACGGGCAAGGGCGGCGGGGGCGAGAAAACCCCCACCGCCCGCACCGCCTACAGGTACTTCTTCAACTCCCGCCGGGCCAGCGACCGCTGATGCACCTCATCAGGCCCGTCCGCGATCATCAGCGTCCGCGCCCCCGCATACAGCTCCGCCAGCGGGAAGTCCTGACTGACACCCCCCGCACCGTGCAACTGGATCGCCCGGTCGAGAATGTCCACCACCGCCCGAGGCGTAGCGATCTTGATCGACTGGATCTCGGTGTGCGCGCCCTTGTTCCCGACCGTGTCCATCAGCCACGCGGTCTTCAGCACCAGCAGCCGCAGCTGCTCGACCGTCACCCGCGCGTCCGCGATCCAGTTGTGCACCACACCCTGCTGCGCCAGCGCCTTACCGAAGGCCGTCCGGGACACCGCCCGCCGGCACATCAGCTCGATCGCCCGCTCCGCCATGCCGATCAGCCGCATGCAGTGGTGGATCCGGCCGGGACCGAGCCGGGCCTGCGCGATGGCGAAGCCGCCGCCCTCCTCGCCGATCAGATTCGACGCCGGCACGCGCGCCCGGTCGAAGATCACCTCGGCGTGGCCGCCGTGGTAGTGGTCCTCGTAGCCGAACACCTGCATCGCCCGCTTGATCGTGACACCCGGCGTGTCACGCGGCACCAGCACCATCGACTGCTGGCGGCGGATGTCCTCCCCGTCCGGGTCCGTCTTGCCCATCACGATGAAGATCTTGCAGTCGGGGTGCATCGCTCCGGAGATGTACCACTTGCGGCCCGTGATGACGTACTCGTCGCCGTCCCGCTCGATGTGCGTGGTGATGTTGGTGGCGTCCGAGGAGGCCACCTCCGGCTCGGTCATCGCGAACGCCGAGCGGATCTCGCCCGCCAGCAGCGGCTCCAGCCACTGCTTGCGCTGCTGCTCGTCCCCGAACTGGGTCAGCACCTCCATGTTCCCGGTGTCGGGTGCCGCGCAGTTCGTCACCGTCGGAGCCAGCTGCGGTGACCGGCCCATGATCTCGGCGAGCGGCGCGTACTGCAGATTGGTGAGCCCGGCCCCGTACTCGGAGTCCGGCAGGAAGAGGTTCCACAGGCCCTGCCTGCGGGCCTCGGCCTTCAGCTCCTCCACCACGGGCACGGTCTCCCACGGCGAGGCGAGCGCGGCCCGCTGCTCGTCCGCCACCGCCTCGGCCGGATAGACGTACTCGTCCATGAAGGCGAGCAGCTTGGCGCGCAGCTCCTCGGTGCGTGCGTCGAACGCGAAGTCCATACGGATCAGCCCTCCTGAAGGCCCTCGTGAAGCGTGGTCAGCCCGTGCCGGACGAAGACGGGCACGAGGTCGCCGATGCGGTCGAACCCGCGCCCGACCGTCTGGCCGAGCGTGTAGCGGTAGTGGATGCCCTCGAGGATCACGGCGAGCTTGAACCAGGCGAACGCCGTGTACCAGGAGACCGCGGAGACGTCGCGCCCCGAGCGCGCGGCGTACCGCTCGATGAGTTCGGACGGCGCCGGATGCCCGGGGGCCTCGGCGGTCGTGGAGACGGGGGAGTCGGGCATGCCCAGCGGCATGCTGTACATCACCAGCAGGCCGAGGTCGGTGAGCGGGTCGCCGAGTGTCGACATCTCCCAGTCGAGAACGGCCTTGATCTGGTCGTCCTCGCCGATGAGGACGTTGTCGAGCCGGTAGTCGCCGTGCACGACGGCCGGCGCGGGGGAGCGGGGCAGGTCCCGGCCGAGGGCGGCGTGCAGTTCGTCGATGCCGTCCAGCTCGCGGTTGCGGGAGGCGTCCAGCTGCTTGCCCCAGCGCCGCAGCTGCCGGTCCAGGAAGCCCTCGGGCCGCCCGAAGTCCGCGAGCCCGGCCTCGCCGGGGTCCACCGCGTGCAGCTCCACCAGCGTGTCCACCAGGTTCAGCACCGCGCCCCGGGTCCGCTCCGGACCGAGCGGGGCGAGCTGGTCGGCGGTGCGATAGGGGGTGCCCTCGACGAACTCCATGACGTAGAAGGGCGACCCGAGCACCTCCTCGTCCTCGCACAGCAGCACCGGCCGCGGAACCGGCACGGCGGTCGGATACAGCCCGCTGATCACCCGGTGCTCGCGCTTCATGTCGTGCGCGGTGGCCAGCACATGGCCGAGCGGAGGCCGCCGTACGACCCAGCGTGCGGTGCCGTCGGAGACCGCGTACGTGAGGTTCGACCGTCCGCCCTCGATCAGCCGGCCGGACAGCGGGCCGTTCACCAGGCCGGGGCGCTCCCGGTCGAGCAGGCCGCGAAGCCGGTCGAGATCGAGTCCGGGCGGGTGGTCGGGGCTCATGCGTCGCTCCTACGGGGAGATGGACGGTTCCCGACTCATGATGCCGACCGGTCGGTATGTCGTCCAGAGGGGGGCCGAAACGTGATCGGAGCCACGATAGGCCGACGGCTCCTCGCGCGGGACGCCGGGGAGCCCCAGGAGCCCGGGGCCGCTTCGTTCAGGCCATCCGGCTTGCGTGGCACCCGGGGAGCCCGGAAGGTCGGAGCCATGAAGGCCATCAGCTACTCACGGTACGGCGGACCCGAGGTGCTGGCGTTCGGGGAGGTCCGCGATCCCAAGGTCGGCCCGGACGCGGTGCTGGTGAAGGTGCGGGCGGCGGCCGTGAACCCCGTCGACTGGAAGGCCCGCGAGGGCTACCTCGACGCCATCCTCGAACCCGCCTTCCCCGTGGTGCCCGGCTGGGACGTCTCGGGCGTCGTCGTACGGCCCGGCGTGGCCGTCTCGGAGTTCGACGTCGGGGACGAGGTCATCGGGTACGTACGCGAGGACTTCCTCTCCCGTGGCACCTTCGCCGAGTACGTGGCAGCGCCCCTGCGCACCCTCGCCCGCAAGCCGCGCAACCTCTCCTTCGAGGAGGCTGCCGGACTGCCGCTGGTCGGGCTCACCGCCTACCAGGTGCTGCTCAAGGTGCTCCAGGTGAAGCGGGGCGAGACCGTCCTGGTGCACGCGGCGGCCGGCGGCGTCGGCTCGATCGCCGTACAGCTCGGCACCCACCTCGGCGCCCGGGTGATCGGTACGGCGAGCGAGCCCAACCACGACTTCGTGCGGGGCCTCGGCGGCGAGCCCGTGACGTACGGCGAAGGCCTGGGCGAGCGGGTGCGGGGGCTGGCGCCCGAGGGTGTGGACGCCGTGTTCGACACGGTCGGCGGTGACGCGCTGAAGGTCTCGGCGAACCTGCTGGCCCCCGAGGGCCGCCTGGTGTCGATCGCCGACGGCGACGTCGTGAACTACGGCGGCCGCTACTACTTCGTACGCCCCGACGCCGAGGACCTCCAGCGGCTGTCCGAACTGGCGGAACAGGGCGTGGTGAGCGTGCATGTCTCCGAGACGTTCCCGCTGGAGCGCGCGGCGGACGCGCATCTGCTGAACCAGGAGGGCCGGACCCGCGGCAAGATCGTCGTGACGGTGGACTGGGAGACGGAGGGCGCGTAGCCGCCGGCCGTCGAGGTCCGGGGGCCATCAGAGAACGAGGGCCGCCCCGCACACCGCCATCGCGACCGTGCACAGCACCGCGGCCGTGGCGTGCCGGGGCGCGAACGCCGCGGGACTGCCGGGCACGGAGAGGGCGCCGATACGGCGGTGGGCGACGCCGAGGAAGCCCAGCCACAGCAGACAGCACAGGGCGCACGCGACCACCCCGGCGACCGACACGCCACCGTGCAGCGCGGTCTTCACGGCGAGTACGGCCGAGACCGTGCCGGAGAGGGTCGTACGCCGCCACGCGAGCCGGGTCCGCTCGGGCTGGAGCCCGGGGTCGCGGTCAGGGGTCAGAGGCGCGCTGCCGGATGCGCTCACCCCTCCCACCCCACGAGCACCACAAGCACCATCGCGACGGCCACGACCGCGACGACGAGGCTCAGCAGCGCCGGGAACCGGGACACCGGCAGATCCTCGCCCCGGCGCATGGCCCGTTCGCAGCGCACCCAGTGGTTGACCGCCCGCAGCGAGCACAGCACCCCCGCGGCGAGCAGTGCGAGGGCCAGCCCCACCCGCCAGCCCCAGCGCAGGTCCGGCAGGAACTGGTCCACGGCGAAGCCGCCGCCGATCAGCGCGAGCGCGGTGCGCAGCCAGGCCAGGAAGGTGCGTTCGTTCGCCAGCGAGAACCGGTAGTCGGGCGTCTCGCCGTCCTGCCGGACCTCGGCGGGCGCGAACCACAACCGGACGTTCCGTACGAACTCGATCATCTGCGCGACCCTACCCGGGAGCCGCTCGCCGGTCGCTGTCGCCCACTAGGGCCTCGACCGGAACGCCTTGAGCCGCTCGTACGCCGCCAGCCCGTCCGGCACCCACTCCCACTCCCCGAGACGCCGCTCCACCTCGTCCTCGGACAGGAAGTCGTGCCAGGCCACCTCCTCGGCCTGCGGCCGCACGGGAAGCTCGCAGCGGACCTCGTAGACCGCCGACCACCAGCTCCGGCCGTCGCCGTCGTCGTAGAGGAACTTGAAGAGGTACCTGGGGTCCGGGAGGCCGGTCACGCCCAGTTCCTCCTCGGCCTCGCGCAGAGCCGCCGTGTCGTAGGCCTCGCCCGCGCCGACCACTCCGCCGACGAACATGTCGTGGAGCGAGGGGAAGACCAGCTTGGTGGGTGTCCGCCGGTGCACGAAGAGACGGCCCTCGGCGTCCCTGGCCTGGATGAACACACAGCGGTGCCGCAGGCCCCCGGCGTAGACCTCGCCTCGGGGCAGCTGCCCGATGACCTGGTCGTTCTCGTCGACGATGTCGAGGATCTCGTCAGCAGCGCTCATGCCCTCATCCAAGCAGTGAGCGGCGTCCGCATCACTGGGGCTGCGGCTGTGCCTGCAGCTTCCCCACGCGGGCGCGCTCCGCCAGTCCGTGCGGCATCGCCGGGTGCAGCCCCAGCAGCACGATTCCGGCGACCACGGCGAGCAGACCGCCCGCCTCCCAGCTCAGGGCCACCGCGTCGGTCCGCAGCCGGTCGCCGAGGAAGCCGACGCCGCAGATGATCCCGGCGAGCGGCTGGGCCGCGGTCAGGGCGGGCAGCGACTTGCGCAGGGAGGCGGTCTCGAAGGCGCTCTGCACGAGGACAAGACCCGTGACGCCCAGCGCGAGGACCGCGTACGGCTGCCAGCCGGTCAGCAGCTCGGCGAAGCCGCCGTCGGCGAACTTCTGCCCGCTCACCCGGGTCAGCGCGTCCTGCACGCCGTACAGCAGCCCGGCGGCCAGGGCCAGCAGCACCGGTCCGGAACTCAGCCGCGAACGCTTGGCGTGTGTCGTGAGCAGCAGGGCGAGACCGACCATGGCCCCGATGATCAGCCACTGCCGCACCGGATCCGCCGTCGCGGCTCCGCCCTGCGGCTGGCCCGCCACGATGAACGCGGTCACCCCGCCCGCCAGCAGCAGCAGGCCCGCCCAGCCCTGGCGGCCCAGTGGCTGCTTGGTCTGCCTGCGGGACAGCGCGAGCGCGAACAGCAGGTTCGTCGCCAGCAGTGGCTCCACCAGGGCCAGCTCGCCCTGCCCGAGGGCGGCTGCGCCCAGCGCCATGCCGACCACCATCAGCGCGATGCCGCCGAGCCAGCGCGGCACCTTCACCAGGTCGATCAGCAGCCGGAAGGAGAGGAAGTCGCTCAGCGGTGCCCGCTGGGCCGCGTTCTGCTGCAGGACGAAGCCGAAGCCCAGACAGCAGGCGGCGCTCAGGGCGAGCACGAGAACTAGAACCGACACGCGGTGTACCTCGATCATCAGGTCGGGTTCACGGTTGCGTAGGGGCCGACTGTACCGGCTGGCTCCGCCCGGCGCGCCCGTACGTCCTGCCATGGTCCGGGTCGAAACCGGCGAACGCTATGACGTACGTCACAAAGGGCGAAACGGAAAAATCGGATGTCGGTCTCATGCTCCTCCCACTCCTCGTTGATCACAAAACCCTCACGAGTAACGCCACTTGACGCGTGTAACGCGATGGCGGCCCTTGACGTCAACCGTTGGCGGGGGGTTGGCTGTGCGTGATCAGTTCATGGCATTGCGCACATCCGCGCCCCATCGACCGCCGTGAGCCGAAACACCAGAAGAGCGCGTGAGGAAGTTCCGCGGTGTCCCCACCCCCGCCTCCCCTCGGCCGTGGCCGCAGACGTGCGGCGCAGGCCTTCGACGAGGCCCTCGACGACGCCGACCTCGTGGCCGCGCGCGCCGCGCTGGCGCAGGGCCGCTGGCAGCACGTCCGTTCCCTGCTGGTCCGGACCGGAGAGGACTGGGACCGCCGCGGCCACCGGATCACGGTCCTCGCGGGGGAGTCCTACTGCGCCGCCTGGGCCCGTGAGTGGCTGCTCGCCGAACCCGAGTCCGCCGACGCCGCCGTCCTGCTCGCCCTCGCCGAGGTCCGGCGGGTGCTGCGCGGCAAGGGCAAGCCGGTCCGCGCCCGTGAGGCCTGCGACACCGCCGTCGCCCGCGCCCCGGCCGATCCCACTCCTTTGCTCGGCCTGCTCATGCTGGAGTGCGCCACCGGCAGGGACATGGACGTGGTCCGGCAGTTCGAGGCGGTCCGAGGCCGGTACGCCGACCACCACCACGCCCACCACCTGATGGTCGCCCGGCTCGCCGCGCGCCGCACCGAGGCCGGCCCGGACCCGTTGCACGAGGTCTACGACTTCGCCAACTGGGCCGCCGAACAGGCACCGGCCGACTCCCCGCTCGCGATCCTGCCCGTCATCGCACACGCCGAGCGCTACCGCGTGCTGGCCGCCGCCGGGTACGAGCCCGCCGATCCGGCCGCCTCGGGCCACTGGGCCGGCCGCCGCGCCCGGCAGGTGATGAAGGCCGCCTTCGACTGGTGGCTGGAATGGGAGCTGGAGGGCCATCCGCGCCGGCTGATCGACCTGAACTTCCTCGCCCACGCCAAGTTCTGCGAGGGGCGGGGCGCCGAGGCCGCCGCCCTGTTCCACCGGATCGGCCGGTACGCCACCCCGGCGCCCTGGTCGTACCCGGACCGCGACCCGCACATCGCCTTCGCCGCCGCCCGCGCCGGGGCGCTCGGCACGGCCTGACCCCCGCCATCCCAGAAGTGAGGACGCTCTCCCGATGACCACGGACAGTTCGAGTACGAGCACGTCCGCCGCAGGCGGCGGTATCAGTACGTTCAAGGGGCAGGAGCGTGCCCTGCGGGCCGACCGCCTCGGCACCGGGGGGCTGCTGCTCTCCGTCCTCGCGGCGACCGCCCCGCTCATGGTGGTCGCGGGTGTCATGCCCACTACATTCGCGGTGATGGGCATCGTCGGCCAGCCGCTGCTCTTCGTCGTCCTCGGCGTCGTCCTGGTCCTGTTCAGCGTGGGCTACGCCGAGATGAGCCGCCACGTCCACAACGCGGGCGCCTTCTACGCCTACATCTCCCGCGGCCTCGGCGGCACCGCCGGCGCGGGCGCCGCCCTGGTCGCCCTCGTCGCCTACAACGCGCTCCAGATCGGCATCTACGGCATCTTCGGCTTCGAGGTCTCCGGCCTCCTCGCCACCTACGCCGACGTGGAGATCGCCTGGTGGATACCGGCCCTCGTGGCCGCCCTCGCCGTCGGACTGCTCGGCTGGCTGAAGATCGACGTCAACGCGCGGGTGCTCGGCGTGCTGCTGGTCATCGAGGTACTCCTCGTCGTGATCTTCGACGTGGCCGCCCTCGCCGACCCCGGCAAGGAAGGCCTGTCGCTGCACGCCTTCAACCCCGACACGCTCACCGGCGCGGGCGTCGGCACCGCGCTGTGCTTCTGCATCGCCGCGTTCCTCGGCTTCGAGCAGGCCCCCGTCTACGCCGAGGAGACCAGCCGCCCGCATGTCCTGGTGCCGCGTGTGATGTTCTTCGCCGTCGGCGGGGTCGCCGTCTTCTTCGCGCTGAGCAGCTGGGCCCTCACCGTCGCCACCGGCCCCTCCGCGATCGTCGGCACGGCCCAGAAGCAGAGCGCCGGACTGCTGTTCTTCCTCACCGAGTCCCGCCTCGGCGGCACCTTCACGGACGTCCTGCACATCCTCTTCGTCACTGGCATGTTCGCCGCCCTGCTCAGCTTCCACAACGTCGTCGCCCGGTACGCCTTCGCCATGGGCCGCGAGGGCCTGCTGCCCGCCGCCTTCGGCCGTACCAGCGGCAGCAGCGGCGCCCCCGGCACCGGCTCGCTGCTGCAGACCGTCGTGGCCGTGGTGGTCGTGGCCGGCTTCGCGATCGCCGACGACAAGCCGGTCGGCGACCCGACCGCGCCCGTCCTGCACCTGTTCACCTGGCTCGGCAACATCGGCGCCCTCGGCGTGATCGTCCTGATGGCGGCGGCCTCCCTGTCCGTCGTCGTCTTCTTCGTCCGCCGCGGCGCCGCCGGAGCCCAGGCCTGGCGGCTGGTCACCGCCACGCTGTCGGGCCTCGCCCTGCTCGTGATCGCCGGCTACACCGTGAAGGACTTCGAGGTGCTGGTCGGCGCCGGCCCGGACTCCTCGCTGAGCTGGGTGCTGCCCGGCGTCATCGGGCTGGCCCTGGTCGCGGGACTCGTCCTGGGCCTGGTGCTGCGCGCCCGCGCCCCCGAGAAGCACGCCCGGATCGGGCTCGGCAACGAGGCGTTCCAGCTCGACAAGGCGGCCTCGTCCTGACGCGCCCGACGTAAGAAGTGGTTACGGAACTCTGACGAGCACCCGCGATCCCTGTCCTGCCGGGGCCGCGGGTGTTCGAATGAGAACGTGAACGCGAACAGGGGCGACGAGGATGTGAATGGGGGCGTGCGCGAGGACGTACAACACGGCGTGAACGACGGACACCCCGAGGAACGGGGCACCCCGGTCGGCCGCCGCGTCTTCCTCGGCACCCTCGCCGTGGGCGCCCTCGGCGTTGTCGCCGCGCCCAAGCTGCAGCGCGGCCTGGAGGGCTTCCTCGGCGGTGCCGCCGACAAGGACCCCACCGGCCTGACCGGACTGCTCCCGAACGGCGGCGGCTTCCGCTACTACTCGGTCGCCTCGTCCGTCCCGCGCAAGAACGCCGACACCTACCGTCTCAAGATCGACGGCCTGGTCGACCGCCCCACCACCTACACACTGGACGCGCTGAGAGCCCTGCCGCAGACCCGCATGGTGCGCGACGTCCAGTGCGTCACCGGCTGGCGGGTCCCGGACACCCCGTTCGAAGGTGTGCGCCTCTCCCGGATCCTCGACGCGGCCCGCGTACGCCCCACCGCGAAGGCGATCCGCTTCACCTGCTTCGACGGCACGTACACCGAGAGCCTCACCCTCGCCCAGGCCCGCCGCGCGGACGTCCTGGTCGCCCTGCGCATGCAGGACAAGGACCTCGGCCACTCCCACGGCGGCCCGGTCCGCCTCTATGTGGCGCCCATGTACTTCTACAAGTCCGCCAAGTGGCTCTCCGGCATCACCCTGACCGACGAGGTCGACCCGGGCTACTGGGAGGAGCGCGGCTACGACATCGACGCCTGGGTGGGCCGCTCGAACGGACGCGACGATGCACCCACGAGCTGACACCGCGGCCGATGTCAGCCGCTTCACCCCGACCGAGCGCTGGATCCACCGCACGACGGCCGCCCTGATGGGCCTCTGCGTCCTGACGGCGGCCTGCCTCTACGTCCCCCAGCTCGCCGAACTCGTAGGCCGCCGTGCCCTGGTCGTCACCCTGCACCAGTGGTCAGGCCTCGCCCTGCCCGTCCCGGTCCTGGCAGGCCTCGCCTCCCGAGCCTTCCGAGCCGACCTCGGCCGGCTCAACCGCTTCGGCCCGCACGACCGCACCTGGCTGCGCGCCGCCCTGCACCGCGACAGGCGGCACGCCTCCCGCCCGGCCGCCAAGTTCAACGCCGGCCAGAAGATCTACGCGTCCTGGATCGCGGGCGCCACCCTCGTCATGCTCGCCACCGGCCTGATGATGTGGTTCACCCACCTCACCCCCCTCCTCTGGCGCACCAGCGCGACCTTCGTCCACGACTGGCTGGCCCTCACCATCGGCATCGTCCTGGCCGGCCACATCGGCATGGCCCTGGCCGACCCCGAGGCACGCAGAGGAATGAGAACGGGCAGGGTGACCAAAGAGTGGGCGGACCACCAGCACCCCCTATGGCGCCAGTAGCCGTCCGCCCTCAGGGGCGCGGGGAACTGCGCGAACAACCACAACGCACCCGCAGCCGCTGGGCGCCGCAAGTTGTCCGCCCTCAGGGGCGCGGGGAACTGCGCGAACAACCACAACGCGCCCGCAGCCGCTGGGCGCCGCTAGTTGTCCGCCCTCAGGGGCGCGGGGAACTGCGCGAACAACCACAACGCGCCCGCAGCCCCCGCCCAACATCAACCACCTACGGCGCGACGGCGAAATCCAACAGCACCTTGCAAGACCGAGTCCGATCAGCGGCCAGCGCAAACGCAGACTCGGCCTCCGAGGCCGGAACCACCGCACTCACCAGCCCGTCGAACGCCGGCTCCACCGCCAGCAACTCCAACGCCGCGTCAAACTCCGTATCGAACCGGAACGCCCCCCGAAGCTCGATCTCCCGGCTCACCACAAGGTTCCCCGCGAACGGACTCTGCCCCGGCGGCAACATCCCCAACTGCACGACGACCCCACCCCGCCGCACCCGCCGCAGACACGCGTCGAGCCCCGCGGCCACCCCGGACGCCTCGATCGCCACATCGACCTCGTCGGGCCACCCGGCATCATCGGGATCGTCGGCCCGCACCACCGTCGACGCACCGGCGACCCGGGCATACTCCAGCGCCTCGGGCAGCAGATCCGTCACCGTGACCCGCGCCGCCCCCGCCGCCTTCGCCGCCGCGACCACCAGACACCCGATGGGCCCGGCACCGGTCACCAGAACATGCCGCCCGGCCACGTCCCCGGCCCGCCGCACCGCGTGCAGCGCGACGGACAGCGGCTCGGCGAGCGCGGCCCGGCGCAGCTCCAGACCGTCCGGCAACGCCCGCAACTGCTCACTCGGCACGACCACCCGCGCCGCGAACCCGCCCTGCACATGCGGGAAACGCGCCGCACTGCCCAGATAGCGGGTGTCCCGGCACACGTTCCGCCGCCCGGCCGAGCACTCCGGGCACACTCCGCACGGGGTCGCCGGATGCACGGCCACAGCCGTACCCGGAGCCGGACCCGAGGCACCGGCCCCGTACTCCAGCACCGTCCCGACGACCTCGTGCCCGAGCACCATCGGCTCCCTGAGCCGGAAGTCACCGACGCCGCCGTGCCGCCAGTAGTGCAGATCGGACCCGCACACCCCGCCGTACCGGACGGCGACCAGCGCCTGCCCGGGACCGGGCTCCGGAACGGGCAACTGCGCGACCCGGAGGTCGTCCTGACCGTGAATCACACAACCCAGCATCAAAACCTCCTGAATCGTCACAGCAATGGTCCCGGCGATGTCAGAGCACGCTCGTCATACCGCCGTCGACGTACAGCACCTGCCCGCTGATGAAGTCGGCGGCCGGTGAGGCGAGGAACAGCACCCCGCCCACCAGGTCCTGCGTACGGCCCCAGCGCCCGGCCGGGGTACGCCGCCGCACCCAGGCGCTGAACTCCTCGTCGTCGACGAGGGGCTTGGTCAGCTCGGTCTCGATGTAGCCCGGGCCGAGCCCGTTGACCTGCACACCGCTCGGGCCCCAGTCCGCGCACATGCCCTTGGTGAGCATCTTCAGCGCGCCCTTGGTCGCCGCGTACGGCGCGATCCCGGGCCGTACGACCTCGCTCTGCAGCGAGCAGATGTTGATGATCTTGCCGTGGCCGCGTTCCGTCATCCGGCGCGCGGCCTCACGGCCGGTCAGGAAGGCACTGGTCAGGTTGGTGTCCAGGATCCGGTGCCAGTCGGAGTCGGTGAACTCCAGCAGCGGGGCGCGCAGTTGCATGCCCGCGTTGTTGACGAGGATGTCGAGCGGGCCCACCCGCTCCTCGACCTCCGCGATCCCGTCCGCGACGGACGACCCGTCGGTCACGTCGAACGCTGCCGTGTGCACCTTGTCGCCGGGCAGCCCGGCGGCGGCCTCGGCCAGCCGGTCCTTGTCTCGTCCGTTCAGGACGACCGTGCAGCCGGCTTCCGCCAGACCACGGGCGAGGGCGAGTCCGATGCCCCGGCTGGAGCCGGTCACCAGGGCCGTACGGCCGCCGATGTCGAACAGGGGGTGAGCGGTCATGGCCGTACCTCTCCTAGATCACCAGGGACAACAGCAGGACGATTCCGCCGGCGACCACCGAGATGATCGTCTCCATGACGGACCAGGTCTTGATGTTCTGGCCGACGGACAGCCCGAAGTACTCCTTCACCATCCAGAACCCGGCATCGTTCACATGGCTGAAGAAGAGCGAGCCGGCGCCGATGGCCAGGACGAGGAGGGCCGCGTGCGTCGTCGACATGTCGGCCGCGAGCGGGGCCACCAGACCGGCCGCCGAGACGGTCGCCACCGTCGCCGAACCGGTCGCCAGCCGGATCACCACCGCGATCAGCCAGGCCAGCAACAGCGCCGGGATCGCCCAGTCCTTCGAGATGTCCAGGACCATCTGGCCCACCCCGGTGTCGATCAGCGTCTGCTTGAAGCCGCCGCCCGCGCCGACGATCAGCAGGATGCCCGCGATCGGCATGAGGCTCTTCTCGACGAGCGGCGATATCCGCTCCTTGGAGAAGCCGGCGGGCCGCAGCAGCGTGAAGATGCCGACCAGCACCGAGGCGAGCAGCGCGATCATCGGGGCGCCGATGACGTCGAAGACGCGCTGGACCGGGTTCTCGACATCGTCGATGACGATGTCGACGAGTGCCTTGGCCAGCATCAGGATCACCGGCAGCAGGACCGTGAACAGCGTGGCGCCGAAGCCGGGACGCTTCTCCAGGTCCTCGGAGGCACGCTGCGGAATCATGTTGTCCGGGGCCGGGACGTCCACCCAGCGGGCGGCGTACTTCGAGAACACCGGACCGGCGATGATCACCGTGGGAACGGCGACCAGGACACCGAGCGCCAGCGTCACACCGAGGTCGGCCCCGACCGCGTCGATCGCGACCAGCGGGCCGGGGTGCGGCGGCACCAGGCCGTGCATCACGGACAGGCCCGCGAGCGCCGGGATGCCGATGCGCATCAGCGAGTAGTTGCCGCGCTTGGCGACCATCAGCACCACCGGGATCAGCAGCACGATGCCGACCTCGAAGAAGAGCGGCAGTCCGATCACGGAGGCGATCAGCACCATCGCCCACGGCATCGACCGCCCGCCGGCCTTCTCCAGGATGGTGTCGACGATCTGGTCGGCACCCCCGGAGTCGGCGAGCATCTTGCCGAGGATCGCGCCCAGGGCGATCAGCACGCCGACGCCGGCGACCGTGGTGCCGAGCCCGGCGCTGAAACTGAGGAGGACCTTGTCCAGTGGCGCCCCGGCGATCGCGCCGAGCGCCAGTGACCCGATGGTCAGCGCCAGGAACGCGTGCAGCTTGAACTTGGTGATGAGCAGGACGATGACGGCGATGCCCGCCAGCACGGCGATGCCCAGCTGAGCGTGCCCGGCCGAGGTGATCGGCTCGGGTGCGTCCGCTGCCAGCATCTCGACGCTGAGTCTGGTCACGGGGGGAGTGTCCTTGGGGTAAGAGGAGTCGTGGGAAGGGAGCGAGGGGCTACTGGACGGGCTCGGGGAGATCCTCGAGCGCGCTCGCCGCCCGTTCGGTGATCTCCTCCGGGCTGCCCAGGACGTCCACGCGGACCCCCGCCTCGTCGCTCTCCAGCGGCTGGAGGGTGGCGAACTGGGAGTCGAGCAGCGCCGTGGGCATGAAGTGCCCCTGCCGGTGTGACATCCGGTCCTCGATCAGCGCGCGGTCGCCCGCCAGGTGCACGAAGACCACGCCGGGCGCGGCGGCCCGCAGCCGGTCGCGGTACGACCGCTTCAGTGCCGAGCAGCTGACCACCCCGCCGAGCCCGGCCCGCCCGTGCCCCCACGCGCCGATGGCGTCCAGCCAGGGCCAGCGGTCCTCGTCGGTGAGTGGCGTACCGGCCGACATCTTGGCGATGTTGGCCTGCGGGTGGAAGTCGTCGCCCTCGGCGTAGGGAACGCCGAGCCGAGCCGCGAGCAGGGGACCGATGGTGGTCTTGCCGGTGCCCGCGACGCCCATGACCACGACGACGTGGGGGGTGTTCATCGCTGCCTCACTGTCTGCTGTCTTCGTCGACACGTGATGTCGACGCAACTGAAACCCATTAGGTACGACTAATTCAAGAGGTCGTGACAAATAAGTCTGACTTTTTGTCTCCGTGATCTACCCCGTACGCTGAGTGCATGAGCACACCGGGTCGAGGGCTGCACGGCCATGTACTGGACACCCTCGGCCCCGAGATCACGGCGGGCGAGTACCCTCCGGGCAGTGTGCTGCGCACGGACGAGCTGGCCCAGCGCTTCGATGTGTCGCGCTCCGTGATGCGCGAGGCGGTCCGTGTCCTGGAGTCCATGCACCTGGTCGAGTCCCGCCGCCGCGTCGGCGTGACGGTCCGCCCCAAGTCGGAGTGGAACGTCTACGACCCCGAGGTCATCCGCTGGCGGCTGGCCGGCGCGGACCGTCCGCAGCAGCTGCGGTCCCTCACGGTGCTGCGCTCGGCGGTCGAACCCGTTGCGGCGGGCCTCGCCGCCCGGCACGCCACCGCCGAGCAGTGCGCCGAGCTCACCCAGTGCGCCCTCGGCATGGTCGCCAACTCCCGCGGTCACAAGCTGGAGGAGTACCTCGTCCACGACGTCGCATTCCACCGCGCCGTCCTGGCCGCCTCCGGCAACGAGATGTTCGCCCGGCTCGGTGACGTGGTCGCCGAGGTCCTGGCCGGCCGCACCCATCACGACGTGATGTTCGAGGACCCCGACCCGGCCGCCGTCACCCTGCACGTCCAGGTCGCCGAGGCGGTCCGCGAGGGCGACGCGGTCCGCGCGGAGGAACTCACCCGCGAGATCACGGTCGGCGCCCTCCAGGAACTCGACATTCTGGCGCCCTGACGCTCAGTCGAGGATCTCTCCGTCGACGTACACCCAGGCGCCGTCCACCCGCTCGAACCGGCTCCGCTCGTGCAGCGATCCGCCCCGGTACGAGGCCCGGAACGCCACGGTCCCGGTGGTGTGGAACGCGGACCCGTCACTCGTGTCCAGGATCTCCAGCCCGGTCCACCGCATCCCGGGATCGAGGTCCAGCCGCCCGGGCCGTGTCCGCGGGTGCCACGTCCTCAGCAGGTATCCGGCGTCCCCCTTCACGAAGGCGCAGTACCGCGACCGCATCAGCGTCTCGGCGGTCGGCGCGGCAGTGGCAGCGGAGTGAAACCGGCCGCAGCACGCCTCGTAGGTCCGGGACAGCCCGCACGGGCAGGAACGCGTGGTCATGTGGCTCATTCTCCCGAACGGGGCAGCGGCGGCAGCGTCGTCCCGTACAGCCACCTGTCGAACAGCGCGTCCAGCGGCTCGTCCGTGAACCGCCCCACGTGCGCGGTGAAGTTCGCCGTCGTCACGGCCCCGCCCCGGTGCTGCGCCGCCCACCCGCGCAGCATGCGGAAGAACGCGTCGTCGCCGAGGGCGCACCGCACCGCGTGCAGGACGAGCCCGCCCCGCTGGTAGAGACGGTCGTCGAACATCAACTTACGCCCCGGATCGGCCAGCCGGAGGTCCTGAGGCTGCGAGAACAGCAACCGGTGTGCTCCGGCGGCCAGTTGCTGGGCGCTGCGCCCTCCCGAGCGCTCCGACCACAGCCACTCGGCGTACTTCGCGAACCCCTCGTTCAGCCAGATCTGCCGCCAGTCGGCGATGGACACGCTGTTGCCGAACCACTGGTGCGCCAGCTCGTGCGCGACCAGCCGCTCCGAACCCCGCTCCCCGTCCACGTGGTTGGACCCGAACAGCGACAACCCCTGCGCCTCGACGGGGACGTCGAGCTCCTCCTCGGTCACGACGACCGCGTACTCGTCGAACGGGTACGGCCCGAACAGCTCCTGGAACAGCTCCATCATCGCGGGCTGCCGTGCGAAGTCCCGGGCGAACCGGGGGAGCAGATGCGCCGGAATGTGCCCGTGCTGCGGAACCCCGCCCGGGCCCGGGTCGCCCAGCAGCACGGTCTGGTACTTCCCGATCGACAGCCCCACCAGATAGCTGGAGGTCGGCGCCGCCTGCTCGTACACCCAGGTGGTCGTCGAGGCCTTCGTCGTGCGGGTCAGCAGGCGTCCACCGGCCACCACCGCGTAGGCCGACGGCGTCGTGACCGAGATGTGGTACGAGGCCTTGTCGGCGGGCCGGTCGTTGCACGGGTACCACGACGGCGCCCCGACCGGCTGGCTCGCCACCAGCGCCCCGTCCTCCAGCTCCTCCCAGCCGAGGCCGCCCCAGGGACTGTTCACCGGCCGGGGGTTACCCGACCACTGCACCTCGACGGTGAAGGCCGCACCGGCACGCACCGGCTTCGCGGGACGCACCCGCAGTTTGCCGGCCCGGTGCGTGTAGTGCGGCGTACGGCCGTCGACCTTCACCCGGCCCACCCGGAAGTCCGCCAGGTTCAGCTGGAACTCGGTGAGCTGCCCGCGGCCCGCGATCGCGTTGATCCGCGCGGTCCCCGACAGCCGGTTCGGCGCGGGGCGGTAGTCCAGCGTGAGCTCGTACCTGTGCACCCGGTACCTGAGGTCACCGTTGCCCGGGAAATACGGGTCCTGACCCACTGACTGCTGAACCGCCACTGTTGCGTCTGCTCCCTGCACTGCGCTCGTACGACGTCCGTCGGCCCCGGCCCCCGGGGTTGTGCCTAGCGACGCCATGCCTCGATCGGGTTGCCCAGCCAGCGCGTGTCGTCGGGCACGGACTCCGCGGCCATCACCAGGGACGCCGGACCCAGCGTGGCGCGGGCCCCGACGGCGCTGCCGGGCAGGATGATTCCGCCCGGGCCCAGAGTGGCGCCCTCACGGAGGACCACAGTATCCGTCCGCAAGATCCGGTCGTGGAAGAGGTGCGTCTGGAGCACACAGCCCCGGTTCACGGTCGACCCGTCCCCGAGCGTCACCAGATCCGTCTCCGGCAGCCAGTAGCTCTCGACCCACACCCCCCTGCCGATGTGCGCACCGAGTCCGCGCAGCCACGCCGACAGCAGCGGCGTACCCGGCACCGAACCGGCCAGCCACGGCACGGCCAGCACCTCGACGAAGGTGTCCGCCAGCTCGTTGCGCCACACGAAGGAGCTCCACAAGGGGTGCTCGGCCCGGCGATGCCGCCCGACGAGCAGCCACTTCGCCGCGATCGAGACGAGCCCCGCCGCGCAGCCCGCCCCGAGCAGCACAAGACCGGACAGCAGGGGAGCCCACACCCCGAGCGCGCACAGCGCCGCCGCCGTTCCCACCGCCAGCGCCGCCGAGCAGAACACCGGCACGATCCGGCAGAGCTCCACAAGACCGCGCGCCCACAGCAGCCGCGCGGGCGGGTCGTACGTCCGGCTCTGGTCGCCGTCGGACGCGGCCCGCGGCAGCTTCACCGGCGGCAGCCCCAGGTACGAGCTGCCCTTCTTGGCCTTCTTCGGCGTCGCCGACAGCACACCCACCAGGCCGCCTTCCGGCACGCTGCGCCCCGGCGCGGTCATCCCCGAGTTGCCCAGAAAGGCACGCCGGCCGATCTCCGCGCGTCCGACCCGCAGCCAGCCGCCCCCGAGCTCGTACGGCGCGGTCAGGGTGTCGTCCGCCAGGAACGCGCCCTCACCCACCGTGGTCAGACTGGGCAGGGCCAGCACGGTGGACACCTCGGCCCGCCGCCCGATCCGCATCCCGAGCAGCCGCAGCCACACGGGCGTGACCAGCCCCGCGTACAGCGGGAACAGCACGTCCCGCGACCGGTCCATCAGCTGCGTCACGGTCCAGGCCTGCCAGCCCACCCGGCTGTGCGTGGCGTGCGTGCCCTCCCGCAGCCCGAGGCTCAGCAGCCGTACGGCGATCACGATCAGCAGCGCGTACGCAAGACCGAAGGCGAGCGTCGCCGGCACCAGCGCGAGCACGGCACCGCGCAGGGCCGCACCGAGCCCGGCGTCCGGGGCGACGAACAGCCCCGCCACCAGCAGCGCGGCAGCCGCCGAGACCACCGGCAACGCGGTCAGCCCGAAACCCGTCACGCCGTACATCACCCGCCAGAACGCGCCCCGCCCGGGCCGCTCCTTCGGCCAGTTGCGCTTGGCCCGGCCCAGCTTGACCGCGGGCGCCCCGGCCCACCGCTGCCCGGTGGGAACCTGTCCGGAGACCGCCGACCCCGGCGCCACCTCGGCCCGCTTGCCCACCCGCGCGCCAGGGAAGAGCAGGCTGCGTGTGCCGACGACGGCGTGCGCGCCCACCTTCACCGGCCCGACCTCCAGCCGGTCACCGTCCAGCCAGTACCCGGACAGGTCCACCTCGGACTCGACGGCCGCGCCCCGGCCCAGCTTGAGCATGCCGGTGACCGGCGGCAGCGAGTGCAGGTCCACGTCCTGCCCGACCTTGGCGCCCAGCGCTCGCGCGTACCGCTCCAGCCAGGAGCCGGTCAGCGAGGTCGCCCCGCTGAACTCGGCCAGCCGCTCGGCCGTCCACAGCCGCAGATGGACGCTCCCGCCGCGCGGGTAGCGGCCCGGCCGCACCCCCCGCAGCAGCAGCCGGGCCCCGCCCGCGGCGAGCGCCAGGCGCCCGGGCGGGCTGAAGAGCAGCACGGCGCCGGCCGCGACGAGCCACCAGGGCGCGGTCGGCAGCCAGGCGTAACCGGGCAGCACGTTCCCGAGCGCGGCGAGCAGCACGGTCCAGCGCAGCCCGAGCAGCGTGAACAGCGGAACCAGCAGCAGGAGCTGGACGAGCTGGGCACGCCTCGGCACCGGGGCCACGACCCGCTGGGCGTTGTCGTCCTGTACCGACTCCTCCAGCTGCCGGGCCAGCTTCCGCAGGACGGGCCGCTGGTAGATGTCGAGGACGGCGGCGCTCGGGTAGCGCGTGCGCAGCCTCGTCGTCAGCTGGGCGGCGGCCAGACTGCCCCCGCCGATCGCGAAGAAGTCGTCGGAGGCCGACGTCACCGGAATGCCGAGGACATCCGTCCACTGCTCGGCGAGCCAGGCCTCGGTGCCGTACAGCGGCTCGGCCGGGCCGCCCGTCTCCAGCCCCTCCAGCGGCCAGGGCAGCGCGTTCCGGTCCACCTTGCCCGACGTACGCGTCGGCAGCTCGTCGACCGGCGCGAGCAACGGCACCAGGGCCGCGGGCAGCTCGGCGCGCAGCCGCTCGACGGCGGCCGAGTGGTCCCAGCCGTCCTGGAGGACGACGTAGCCCACGAGGAGCTCGTTGCCGCTGCGGGCCGTACGCACCGCGGCCGCGGCCCCGGCCACCCCGGGCAGCGCCTGAAGCGCCGCGTCCACCTCACCGAGCTCGATCCGGCGCCCACCGAGCTTGATCTGCTCGTCGGCCCGCCCGAGGAACACCAGCCCCTCCGGCTCGGCCCGCACCAGGTCACCGCTGCGGTACGCCCGCTCCCAGCCCAGCGACTGGAGCGGCGCGTACTTCTCCGCGTCCTTCTCGGCGTCGAGATACCGGGCGAGCCCGACCCCGCCGATCACCAGCTGACCGCTGCCGCCCATCGGCACGGGCTCCCCGGCCTCGTCCACGACGGCCAGCTCCCAGCCGTCCAGCGGCAGCCCGATCCGGATCGGCTCCGCGCCGCTCATCAGCGACGCGCACGCCACGACGGTCGCCTCGGTCGGCCCGTAGGTGTTCCACACCTCGCGCCCCTCGGTCACCAAGCGCTGCGCCAGTTCGGGCGGGCACGCCTCGCCGCCGAAGATCAGCAGGCGTACGTCGTTGAGCGTCTCCGGCTCCCAGAGCGCGGCAAGCGTCGGCACCGTGGACACGACGGTGATCTCCTGCTCGACCAGCCAGGGCCCGAGATCGGCACCGCTCCTGACCTGCGAGCGCGGCACCGGCACCAGACAGGCCCCGTGCCGCCACGCCAGCCACATCTCCTCACAGGACGCGTCGAACGCCACGGACAGCCCCGCCATGACCCGGTCACCGGGCCCGATCGGCTCCTCGGCCAGGAACAGCGCGGCCTCCGCGTCCACGAAGGCGGCGGCACTCCGGTGGCCGACGGCCACGCCCTTGGGCTTCCCGGTGGAACCGGAGGTGAAGATGATCCATGCGTCGTGCCCGACACCGGGCCGGGCGGCGGTGTGCCCGGCGGCGTCGCCGAGGGTCAGCTCGTGACCGGTCCCGATGACCGCCCGCACCCCGGCCTCGCCGAAGACCAGCGCGGCCCGCTCGTCGGGGTCCTCGGCGTCCACGGGCACATAGGCGGCACCGGCGGCCAGCACGGCGAGGATCGCCACGTACAGATCGTTGGTGCCCGACGGGACCCGGACCCCGACGCGGTCCCCGAGCCCGACCTTCGCGGCGGCCAGTCTCCGCCGCAGGTTCTCCACCTCGACGGCCAGCGCGCGGTAGGTGAGCAGCCGGTGGCCGTCGTCGAGCGCGGGCTCGTCGGGATACGACCGTACGGATGCCTCGAAGACGTCGACCAGGGTGCGGGGCGAGGCCGCGGGGCCGGCGGAGAAGCGGGCCACGTCGCGGAGTCCTGTGCTCCACTCACGGTCCAGCAGAGTGAGGTCGGGGCTTTCGTGCAGGGCGGCCATCGGATCCTCGCGTCTCGAACCCGGACGATCCGGGGCGCCGACGGGCCCGCAGGTCTGCCTGGGGATGTTCCGATGCGGCGCGAACAAGCCCAATACTCTAGTGGTCGGGTGACTTCGTCCTGTCATGTCCGCCACTCGGAGGCAAACGCGAGACACCGCTCAGACGCGGCGCCGCCCCCTCCCACCTGCGCTTCTCCCGACGGGCGAGATATGGCCCACATTCCTCGCGTCCCGGGCACAAACGACGAAAAGCCCCTCGATGAGAGGGGCTTTTCGATCTGTGTCCGAGGGGGGACTTGAACCCCCACGCCCGATAAAGGGCACTAGCACCTCAAGCTAGCGCGTCTGCCATTCCGCCACCCGGACAAGGTGTCTGTCGCGTGGGTTCTCCCCGCGGCGACGACGTAAACATTACCAGGCTTTCAGGGGTGGCCGATCACCCCCGCCCGCGCCGCGATGGGGTGTGAACGGCGTGTGACGGGCCGGGAGCGGTCTTGGGGACCGGGCCGTCTGGAGAGAGGATGAGAGGGACCCACCAGCAGTGACACCGGGAGGAAGCACGTGAGCGAGACGGACACGGCCAGGAGCGTCACCGGCGAGGACGAGGTCGTGGACCTCTGCCGCGAGCTGATCCAGATCGACACCAGCAACTACGGCGACCACTCGGGTCCGGGCGAGCGCAAGGCGGCCGAGTACGTCGCCGAGAAGCTCGCGGAGGTCGGGCTCGAACCGCAGATCTTCGAGTCGCACCCGGGCCGCGCCTCCACGGTGGCCCGCATCGAGGGCGAGGACCCCTCCCGGCCCGCGCTCCTCATCCACGGGCACACCGACGTCGTACCGGCCAACGCGGACGACTGGACCCACCACCCCTTCTCCGGTGAGGTCGCCGACGGCTGCGTGTGGGGCCGCGGGGCCGTCGACATGAAGGACATGGACGCGATGACCCTCGCGGTCGTCCGCGACCGGCTGCGCAGCGGGCGCAAGCCCCCGCGCGACATCGTCCTCGCGTTCCTCGCGGACGAGGAGGCGGGCGGTACGTACGGTGCCAAGCACCTCGTGCGCAATCACCCCGACCTGTTCGAGGGCGTCACCGAGGCGATCAGCGAGGTGGGCGGGTTCTCGTTCACCGTCAGCGAGCAGCGGCGGCTCTACATGATCCAGACGGCCGAGAAGGGCATGCACTGGATGAAGCTCACCGTGGCCGGCACCGCCGGGCACGGATCGATGATCCACCGGGACAACGCGATCACCGAGCTGTCGGAGGCCGTCGCACGGCTCGGGCGGCACAAGTTCCCGGTGCGGGTCACCAAGACCACCCGCGCCTTCCTCGACGAGCTCGGCGACGCGCTCGGCACCGAGCTCGACCCGGAGGACATGGAGTCGACCCTCGTCAGGCTCGGCGGCATCGCCAAGTTCATCGGCGCGACCCTGAGCAACACGGCCAACCCGACGCAGCTCGGCGCCGGTTACAAGGTCAACGTCATCCCGGGCGAGGCGACGGCCCACGTCGACGGACGGTTCCTGCCCGGCCACGAGGAGGAGTTCCTCGCCGACCTCGACCAGATCCTCGGCCCGAACGTGCGCCGCGAGGACGTCCACGCCGACAAGGCCGTGGAGACCACCTTCGACGGGGCGCTCGTGGGGGCGATGCAGTCGGCGCTGCTGGCCGAGGACCCGACCGCCAAGGCGATCCCCTACATGCTCTCCGGCGGAACGGACGCCAAGTCCTTCGACGACCTGGGCATCCGGGGCTTCGGCTTCGTGCCGCTGAAGCTGCCGCCGGAGCTGGACTTCGCGGGCATGTTCCACGGCGTCGACGAGCGGGTGCCGGTGGACGGCCTGAAGTTCGGCGTGCGGGTTCTCGACCGGTTCATCGACGCGTCCTGAATCGGCCCTCCGGTACAACTATTCGCTCGCCCGTACGGAACGGACTGGGAAGAGTGAATGCGACCATAAGCTCGTAGCCTCATTACTCCCTCCTCGTTACAGGTAATGCGATCGCAAGATGGGTCGCTTTGCCAACTAGGAGGAATAATGATCAAGAAGGTCGTCGCTGCTGCGGCTGCCACCGGTGGGCTGGTTCTCGCGGGCGCGGGCCTGGCCGTCGCCGACTCGGGTGCCCAGGGTGCCGCCGTGCACTCCCCGGGTGTCCTGTCCGGCAACGTTGTCCAGGTGCCCGTTCACGTCCCGGTGAACGTCTGCGGCAACACGGTCTCCGTGATCGGGCTGCTGAACCCCGCCTTCGGCAACACCTGCATCAACAAGTGATGCTTTCCCCTCGCTGAGGGGAGACAAAAAGCCATCGGTCCCGGAGCGCGTGCCATGCGCTCCGGGACCGAACGCTTCTTTCGAGGAATTCGAGAAGAGTTCGAGACAGGGTCGAAGGTAGGTATTCAGCAATGCGACAGGTCACCCGCAAGGGTCTGATGACCGTGGCGGCCGCGACCGGCGTGATCGCCGCCGCGGGCGGCTCCGCTTACGCCGACTCGGGCGCGCAGGGCTCCAGTTCGGGCTCGCCCGGCGTGCTCTCCGGGAACACGGTGCAGGCGCCGGTGCACGCGCCGGTCAACGTCTGCGGGAACACGGTCAACGTCATCGGTGCCCTCAACCCGTCGGCGGGCAACTCGTGTGCCAACAAGGGCGGCGGATCGTCGTCGGGCGGCCATGGCGGCTCGCACGCGGGCGGCCACGCCAGTGACTCGCCCGGCGTCGGCTCCGGCAACCACGTCCAGGTGCCGATCCATGTGCCGGTGAACGCCTGCGGCAACAGTGTCAACGTCATCGGCGTCGGCAACTCCACCACGGGCAACGACTGCGCGAACGGCTCCGGCGGGCATCACACCGACCCGCCCGGCGGCGGATACGAGACGCCCGGGCAGCCGGGCGAGCCGGGGAACCCCGGTGAGCCGGGGGAGCCCGGAAACCCGGGGGAGCCGGGGGAGCCGGGTGAGCCCGGCAATCCCGGTGAGCCGGGGAACCCTGGTGAGCCCGGTAACCCGGGGGAGCCCGGAAATCCGGGTGAGCCCGGAAACCCCGGCAACCCGGGTGAGCCCGGCAACCCCGGTGAACCCGGTAACCCGGGCAACCCTGAGAACCCCGGTAACAAGCCGGGCGGCCAGTTCGTCACCCAGCCTCAGGGCGACGCCCAGCTCGCGGAGACCGGCAGCAGTCTGCCGCTCGGCCTCACCCTGCCGGCCGGCGCGGGCGCGCTGCTGGCGGGCGCGATCCTCTACCGCAAGGCGCGTGCCTCGGCCTGACACCCACGGCAAACGGAGCGGGCCCCGCCGATGCGGGGCCCGCTCCCGTGTACGCCTTCTCCCGGTGCGCCGTCTCAGCTCACCACGTGGCCCGCACCTGGCGGATGATCCGCCGGCGCAACCGCACCTTGCGGCTGCCGTCGCGCAGCAGGCTCAGACGGTGCAACTCCCAGTGTCCGTACTCGGCGTGGTCCGTCAGCAGACGTGCCGTTTCCTTGCGGGAGACCCCGCGCGGTACGTACACGTCGACAAATTCGTATTCCGGCATCGCATCTATTGTGCGGGCTGGGGCCTGGTACGGATAGCGTCTGCACTATGTCTGATGCTGCGCAGCCCACCGCTGCCGAGGTACGCGCCGCCGCCGAGGCGGTCAAGACCGCGCTCGACCGCCACCTGGCCGCGGTCGAGGGCAGGTCGGGAGAGGACGACCCGGCCGTCTACGAGGCGTTCAACCAGCTGGCCGCGGCCGCAGAGGTGTACGACGAACTGCTCTACGACCGATACGACGAGGTCACCCCCTTCGAGATCCCCGGTGCCGAGGACGCGCTGCCTCCGTACGCGGGCCCCGAGGAACCGAACGCGCTGAGCGTACTGATCCGCCGCGACTACGCGGTGGCGGAGCCGCAGCGTCTCCTGGCGCAGGCGCAGCGGATCGAGGCCGCGGAAGGCGAGGACGGCCCGGCCGCCTCCGGGACGACCCATGGCGCGCTCGGCCTGCTGTTCGGCGAGTTCGAGCCCGACGAGATCGCCTCCCGGCACAAGGAGTTCGGACTCGAGGAGGGCGACTCCACTCTCTGGGTGATGGCGGCGGACGAACCGGCCGAACCCGGAGAGTGGCTGGAGGCCCCGTTCGAGCAGGTCGACCCGCAGCAGGTGGTCTGCCGCTTCGACGTCAGCGCCGTGTTCGACGACGTCGAGGACGACGATGACGAGGACGAAGAGGACGACGACGGGGAGGACCTGGAGGAGGGCCTCGACACCGACCTGGACGAGGACGAGGACCTGGAGCGCCTGGAGGCGGACCGCCGCTGAGCGCACCCGTCAGCCACCCGGCGGCGGTGGTCACGGGGCGTCCCCGTGACCACCGCCCTCGTCAGCTTCCGTCGACCTGCGGAGCGAGCAGCACCGGAAGCCGGGTCGTCCGGGGCTTCGCCGGAACCTCGGCCACGGCCCTGGGCAACGCCTGTTCCACGCCGTGCACCACGGACAGATGGCGGTCGGCCCGCCCGAACGCCGTGTACACCCAGGGCCGGCTGAGCGCCTGCGCGGCATCGCCGGGCAGCACCACGACCACCGCGGGCCACCGGCTCCCCACCGCCTGGTGCGCGGTCAGCGCCCAACCGTGCCGTACGGACTGCTCCACCCGCTCCTTCGGCACGACGACGTCCTCGCCCTCGCACGACAGATGGAGCCCCTCGGCGTCGGCCTTCACCACCCGGCCCGGCAGCGCACGGCCCGGAGCGGGGGAGTGGACGATCCGGTCACCGGGGTCGAAGCCGCCGAAGCGGCCCGGGCCCGGGTTGAGCCGCTCCTTCAACGCCGTGTTGAGCGCGCGGGTGCCGACGGCGCCGCCGTGTCCCGGTGTGATCACCTGCGTCTCCTCGGCCGGTACGCCGATGGCTCGCGGCACCGAGTCGACGACGAGCTGCACCGCCCGGTGCACCGCCTCGCCCGCGTCCCGCACCGGCACGATCACGACCTCCTTGCCGGGAGCCTCGACCGGGTTCAGCTCGCCGATGCCGATCCCCGAGACCAGCTCGCCCAGCGGCCCCGGGTCCGGCCGCCGCGAGGCGACCTGCGGGCAGATCCGCGCCGCGAGCAGATCCGCGAACACCCGGCCCGGCCCCACGGACCACAGCACCCCGGGGTCCCCGGCCAGCACCAGCCGCGCCCCGTCGGGCAGCGACTCCGTCAGCAGCGCCGCCGTCTCGACGTCGAGCTGCGGCGCGTCGAGCACGACGAGCAGATCGAGATCCAGTGCCCCCTCGGCATCCCGGCCGGGCCCTTCGAGACCGGCGAGCAGCCCGGAGACGGTGGCGACGGGGGAGCGGCCCTCATCCGCCGCGCCCTGCGGACCGGATCGCAGCAGAGCCGCGAAACGGTTCCGGCCGATCGGGCCGTGCGCGGCCGCCCAGGCGCGCAGCCCGAGGGAGTGCGCGGCGGTCAGCAGCGCGGCCGGTTCGGCCAGAGAGGCCTCCCCGCCGGTGTGCAGGACCAGGCCATGACCGGCGACCGCGCGGAGCAGCTCACCCGCCGACCCCTGGGCCGCGGCGGCGACCCGCTCCCACTCCTCGGCCGAACCGTCCTGCTTGGGCGCCGAGTTGACCAGCCGGGCCAGACCGTCGGCCAGGCTCTCCTCCGCGAGGGCGTACCGCTCGAGCCCGACCAGCACCCGGACAGGGCGCTCCTCGTCCTCCCCCGAGCCGCCCTCCGCCGAGCCGTCCTCCTCCGCGTCGTTCTGCTTCGCGTCGTTCTGCTTCGCCCGGGCAGGCGCACCGGTCTCCTCCAGGGCGTCCTGGAAGACCAGCGCGTCGCCCTCCGCGATCGCGTCCTGCACGGCGCTGTCGGGCTCCGGCACGCCCCGCTGTGCCAGGGCCGCGAGAAGCGCCGGCATCTCGAGGGCGGTGTGCCCGGCCAGGGCGGCCTGCTCCAGGAGCCAGACGGTGACGGCCCGGCCCCGTCGCTCGTCGTCCGGGCCGCACTCGGCGCCGAGCAGCGCCCGCGCGAACCCGTCGGCCTGCTCGGGCCGCACACCGGCGACCCGCAGCAACTGCCAGGGGTCCGCACGCAGCCGCTCGTCCGCACCCTCGCCGAGTGCCTCGGCCACCTGCGGCGCGAGCGTCTCCGGGGCGCCGCCCTCGCCGAGCACCCGCAGTACGGCCTGCACCGCCTCCGGCGCGGGAGCCGACGACGCGGCGACGGTCTCGGCCGACGGCCCCGGCTGCGGTCGCCGTACCGGCTCCGGAGCGGAGCGGCGGGGTGCGGGCGCGGGTTCCTCGAACACCGTGGTCGCCGGCTTCTCACCGCCCTCCACGGCCCGTACGGCGGCGAGCAGATCGGCGGCCTTGCCGCTCAGCTTGGTGCCGCTCTCGATCGGTGCCTTCTTCTCGGCCTTCCGCTGCTCGATGCGCTCCCGCTCGGCCTGCTGGGCCCGCAGCTCGGCCTCGGCCTCGGACACCTGGCCGGCATCGGCCGCGTCCCCCTGGGCCTCCTCGGTCTCCGCACCACCGGTCGGCTTCCCCGGCTCGGCGTCCTCCGTGGTCTCCGGCTCCGTGCTCACAGCGTGCTCCAGTCGTGATCGGGATAGCGGTGCACGGGCGCCGACACATCGTCGAGCGCCCGGCAGATCTCGTCAGGAAGACTAAGGGCCTCCACTGACAACGCGGCCGTGAGCTGCTGCGCGTTGCGCGCGCCGACGACGGGAGCGGCCACGCCCGGCCGGTCGCGGACCCATGCCAGGGCCACCTGGAGCGGCGTCACCGCGAGGCCGTCGGCGGCGGTCGTCACGGCGTCCACGATGCGGCTCGCCGTGTCGTCGAGGTACGGCGCGACGAACGGGGCGAGGTGTTCCGAGGCGCCGCGCGAGTCCGGCGGGGTGGTGTCGCCCCGGTACTTGCCCGTCAGCACCCCACGCCCCAGCGGCGAGGACGGCAGCAGCCCGATGCCCAGGTCCAGCGCGGCCGGCAGCACCTCGCGCTCGACGCCGCGCTGGAGCAGCGAGTACTCCAGCTGCGTGCCCGCCAGCCGGGTCCGGGTGCCGGGGGAGGCGAGCTGCCAGGTGGCGGCCTTGGCGAGCTGCCAGCCGCAGAAGTTGGAGACCGCGGCGTAGCGGGCACGGCCGCTGGCGACCGCGACGTCCAGGGCCTGGAGGGTCTCCTCCAGCGGGGTGTCCGGGTCGAAGGCGTGCACGTGCCACAGGTCGACGTAGTCGGTTCCGAGGCGGGAGAGCGAGGCGTCGAGCGCGGAGAGCAGATGGCCACGGGAGCCGTCGAAGCGGCGGTCGGGGTCCGGTACGCTGCCGGCCTTGGTCGAGACGACCAGGTCACGGCGGGGCACCAGGCCGTCTATGAGCCTGCCGAGCAGATACTCGGCCTCTCCGTCGCCGTACACGTCCGCGGTGTCGACGAGGGTCCCGCCCGCTTCCCAGAACGTCTTCATCAGGTCCGCGGCGTCGTGCTCGTCGGTGTCCCGCCCCCAGGTCAGGGTGCCGAGCCCGATCCGGGACACACGAAGGCCGGTGCGGCCGAGATGCCTCTGCTCCATGAACGCCGAGATTACTGGCCATAACCTACGGTGTGGGGGGCTGTGGACGACCGATTTCCGCGCGCTATGGTCTGCGGACAAGGCACGTTACTGATGGGTAAGGGGAATCGGGATGCAGCTCGGTATCAACCTCGGCTACTGGGGTGCCGGCATGGACGCGGACAATCTGGCCGTCGCCCAGGAGGCCGACCGGCTCGGATACGACGTCTGCTGGGCCGCCGAGGCCTATGGATCCGACGCCGCCACGGTGCTGACCTGGGTCGCCGCCCAGACCGAACGGATCGACGTCGGCTCTGCGATCTTCCAGATCCCGGCCCGCCAGCCCGCGATGACCGCGATGACGGCCGCCACCCTCGACTCGCTCTCGGGCGGCCGCTTCCGGCTCGGCCTCGGCGTCTCCGGCCCGCAGGTCTCCGAGGGCTGGTACGGCGTCAAGTTCGACAAGCCACTGGCACGCACGCGTGAGTACGTCGAGATCATCCGCAAGGCCATGACGCGCGAGCGCCTGTCGTTCGAGGGGCAGCACTGGACGCTGCCGCTGCCCGGCGGCCCGGGCAAGCCCCTCAAGCTGACCGTGCATCCGCAGCGCGAGCACATCCCGCTGTACATCGCCGCGATCGGCCCCAAGAACCTCGAGCAGACCGGTGAGATCGCCGACGGCGCCCTGCTGATCTTCCCCTCCGCCGACCACCTCGAGGACACGGCGATCCAGTACCTGCGGGCCGGCCGGGAGAAGGCGGGCAAGACCCTCGACGGCTTCGACATCTGCCCGACCCTGCCCCTGGCACTCGGCGACGACAAGGACGTGGCCACGCTCGCCGACACCTTCCGCCCCTACACCGCGCTGTACGTCGGCGGCATGGGCAGCCGCAAGCAGAACTTCTACAACCAGCTCGCCCAGCGCATGGGCTACGAGAAGGAAGCCGCCGAGATCCAGGACAAGTACCTGTCCGGCGACAAGCAGGGCGCCGCGGCCGCCGTACCGCACGACCTGATCGACAAGACGACCCTGCTCGGTTCCGTGGAGCGCATCGCGGACCGGATGAAGGCCTACGCGGAGGCCGGTGTCACCACGCTCACCCTGGCCCCGGCGGGCTTCACGCTCGACGAGCGGATCGCGTCCCTGCGCGCCGGTACGGAGGCCCTGGAGCGCGCCGGGCTCGCCTGACACGGCTGAGCCCGACGGAGGTTTCTGCGGCCGTGGTGGGGGCTCGGGGGGTCTTCCCCGCCACGGCCGTCACGCAGAACAACGCGAGGAGCCGCCGACGGTTACGTCCTCCATTTGGCGGAGTTGTCCGTCGCACCTGTTGCAGCACCGTGCCGTCCGCACTTGACTCGTTCTTTGCGGAAACTGCGGAATCCTGCAGCACGCGCACGCGCGCGGGAGAGGTGCCCACGATGCTTTCGGCCAAGAGTCTGTTCCAGGAGATCCTCGCCAACGACGAGTCCTTCGCCCTGTTCTGCTCCATCGCCGCGAGCGGCGAGTCCCAGGGCGGTTGGGAGAACGCCCGGATCGCCGCGCTCGTCCCGGAGAGCGAGCGGGGACTCGCCCCCAAGATCACCCGCCACGGTGCCGACGAGGACAAGCACGGGCGGATCTTCAACGCCCTGCTGAAGAAGCGCGGCCTCGACCCCGTCCCGGTCCCGCCGGAGACCGACTACACCATGCTCCTGGAGAAGAACGGCATCGGCCTCGCGCACGAGCAGCTGGGGCGCGACGAGCGGCTCGCCGTCCGGGACATCGTCACGTACCTCTCCCACAGCAGGGTCACCGAACAGCGCGCCTCCGAGCAGATGGACCTGCTCCGCAAGCACTTCGCCGACGACCCCGACATCGGCCGCGCGGTCAAGCAGATCTCCAACGACGAGGACAACCACCTCGCCTACTGCCACGAGGAACTGCTGCGCTTCGCCTACGCGGGCCACGGCCGGGACATCCAGCGGACCCTGCGCGAGTGCGCGCTCGCCGAGATCCGGATCTACCGGGACGTCAGCCTCGCGGTCATGGCGAACATGGGGCGCATCCTGGGCTGGTCGAAGGCCAAGTCGGCGATGCTCGCGGCGGGCATCCACGCGATGTACGCCTACGAACGGCTGGGCGGCTGGCGCCGCATGGTCTCCCTGGAGATGCCCGAGCGCCGCGACGCGCTCGGCGGCCCGGCCTCCACGGCACCCGAGTTCGCCTGAGCCCGCCCGGTCTACAGCCACCCCCGGCGCTTGAACAGACGGAACACCAGCACCTCCAGAACGACCATCAGCACGATGAGAGCCGGATAGGACCACTCCCAGCGCAGCTCGGGCATGTGCTCGAAGTTCATGCCGTAGATCCCCGCGACCATCGTGGGGATCGCGGCCATGGCCGCCCAGGCGGAGATCTTCCGCATGTCGTCGTTCTGCCGGACGCTCATCTGCGCCAGATGCGCCGAGAGGATGTCCGACACCAGCCGGTCCAGGTTCTCCACGGACTCGTTCACCCGCGTGAGGTGGTCGCCGACGTCCCGGAAGAAGGGCCGGGCCCGGTCGTCCACGAACGGCACCGTCACACCGGACTGCGCCGTGCCCGCCAGCCGGCTCACCGGCAGGGCCAGCGGCCCGGTCGCCCGGCGGAACTCCAGGACCTGACGCTTGAAGTCGTAGATCCGGGACGCGGTGTTCCGTGAGCCGCCGTCCAGCGGTGAGAACACCTCCGTCTCCAGTCCCTCCAGGTCGGCCTGCAGCTCGATCGCGACGTCCAGATAGTGGTCGACGGTGGCGTCGGCGATCGCGTACAGCACGGACGTGGGGCCGTTGCCCAGCAGCTCCGGCTCGTGCTCCAGCCGGTGCCGTACGGCCTTGAGCGGGGCGCCCTCGCCGTGCCGCACGGTGACCGCGAACGAGTCGCCCAGGAAGATCATGATCTCGCCGGTGGAGACGGTGTCGTCCCGCGGCTCGTACACCACCGGCTTGAGGACCACGAAGAGCGAGTCGTCGTACACCTCCAGCTTGGGCCGCTGATGGGCCTTGAGAGCGTCCTCGACGGCCAGCGGGTGCAGGCCGAACTCCCGGGTGACATGGTCGAATTCGCGCTCCGTCGGCTCGTGCAGCCCGATCCACACGAAACCTCCCGCCGCACGGGCCTCACCCAGGGCGTCGGAGAAGTCCTCCGGCCCCTCGGTCCGGTGCCCGTCGCGGTAGATGGCACAGTCGACGATCACGAAGCGGGTCTCCCGTCACTCGAACGACACCGTACGCGCGCGTGCGCCTACGCTGGATCGCATGCCCACGTTGATCCTCGTCAGGCACGGACGCTCCACCGCCAACACCGAGGGGCTGCTCGCCGGCTGGACGCCCGGTGTCGCCCTCGACGAACGCGGCGCCGCGCAGGCCGCCGCGCTGCCCGGGCGGCTCGCCGAAGTGTCGCCCCTCGCCGAGATCGTCGCCAGCCCGCTCCAGCGGTGCCAGGAGACGATCAGGCCCCTTCTCGATGCCCGGCCGGACCTGCGCCCGCACACCGACGAGCGCATCGGCGAGTGCCACTACGGCGACTGGTCCGGGCGCAAGCTCGCCGAGCTCAAGGACGAGCCCCTGATGGAGGTGGTGCAGGCGCACCCGTCCGCGGCGGCCTTTCCCGGCGGCGAGTCGATGCGGGCCATGCAGACGCGTGCCGCCGAGGCCGTACGCGAGTGGAACGCGCGCGTGGAGCGCGACCACGGCGCCGACGCCGTCTACCTCATGTGCTCGCACGGCGACATCATCAAGTCGCTCGTCGCCGAGGCACTCGGACTTCATCTGGACCTCTTCCAGCGGATTTCCGTTGAACCGTGTTCCATCACCGCGATCCGTTACACACGACTGCGACCGTTTCTCGTCCGCCTCGGCGACACCGGCGACTTCACGTCCCTGGTGCCGCGCGAGGAACCGCCGGGCGACGACGCCCAAGTCGGGGGTGGTGCGGGCGCACCGTGATCGTCGGCCGCAGTAGGGTGAAGCGGTCGCAGCAGTGCCGTGCTCACACGGCCCCCACGATTCCAATGGAGACAGGACGTGTCCCGTCAGGTGTTCCTCTACGACCATCCGGAGCGTTTCGTGGCCGGTACGGTCGGGCTGCCCGGGCGCCGTTCGTTTTTCCTCCAGGCCACCGCCGGTTCCCGGGTGACCAGCGTGGCCCTGGAGAAGACCCAGGTCGCCGCGCTCGCCGAGCGCATGGACGAACTGCTCGACGAGGTCGTACGCCGTAGCGGCGGCAGCGCCTCCGTGCCCGCCGTCGCACCGACGGAGATCAACGACAGCGCCCCGCTGGACACCCCCGTCGAGGAGGAGTTCCGGGTCGGCACGATGGCGCTCGCCTGGGACGGCGACGAGCAGCTCATGATCGTCGAGGCGCAGGCGCTCGTCGAGCTCGACGCCGACTCGGAGGAGGACCTCGCCGAGGCCGAGGAGCGGCTGCTCCAGGACGAGGAGAACGGGCCGCCGATGCTGCGGGTCCGGCTCACCGGCGCGCAGGCGAGGGCCTTCGCCAAGCGCGCCCTCGACGTCGTCAACGCCGGGCGGCCGCCGTGCCCGCTGTGCAGCCTCCCGCTCGACCCGGAAGGACACGTATGTCCGCGCCAGAACGGATACCGCCGCGGAGCGTGACACCTCCCGAGGACCCCGCCGAGCTGCTCGCCCGGGGCGAACTCACCGTACGCGGACGCATCCGTGACGCCTCCAACGCCGCCCTGTACTGCACGGTGACGTACGACGGCCGGGAGGCGGCCTGTATCTACAAGCCGGTCGCCGGGGAGCGGCCCCTGTGGGACTTCCCCGACGGGACCCTCGCCCAGCGCGAGGTCGCCGCGTACGAGGTCTCCGAGGCGACCGGCTGGGGCCTCGTACCGCCCACCGTGCTGCGCGACGGCCCCTACGGCGAGGGCATGTGCCAGCTGTGGATCGAGGCGGCACCGGACGCGGACCTGCTCGCGCTGGTCGACGGGGAGGAACCCGAACCGGGCTGGAAGGCGATCGGGTTCGCCGAGGTCGGGGAGGGCCGGACCGCGCTGCTCGTGCACGCCGACGACGAGCGGCTGCGGCGGCTCGCGGTGCTGGACGCCGTGATCAACAACGCCGACCGCAAGGGCGGGCACCTGCTGCCCACGGGCGACGGGCGGCTGTACGGGATCGACCACGGTGTGACCTTCAACGCCGAGAACAAGCTGCGGACCCTGCTGTGGGGCTGGGCGGGGGAGCCCTTCACCCGGGAGGCCGCCGACGTCCTCGAGGGACTCAGAAAGGATCTGGCCGAAGACGGCGCACTCACCGCACGGCTCGAACCGCTGATCACCGCCGCCGAGATCGACGCCGCACGCGCGCGTGTCGGTGCGCTCCTCGCCTCGGGGACGCATCCGGAGCCGAGCGGGGAGTGGCCGGCGATTCCCTGGCCACCCGTGTAGGAGCACAGCGGCCGAGATCGCGCAAGAACGCCTTCTCGGCCGTCCGGACCGCTCCCATTCGTATATGGAACTTCAGTCCGGTTACGCTCATGACATGCATGCCTGGCCCGCTTCCGAGGTCCCCGCCCTGCCTGGTCAGGGCCGCGACCTGAGGATCCACGACACCGCGACCGGCGGCCTCGTCACCCTCGACCCCGGTCCCGTCGCCCGTATCTACGTCTGCGGCATCACCCCGTACGACGCCACCCACATAGGGCACGCGGCGACGTACAACGCGTTCGACCTCGTGCAGCGCGTGTGGCTCGACACCAAGCGGCAGGTTCACTACGTCCAGAACGTCACCGACGTCGACGACCCGCTCCTGGAGCGGGCGCAGCGCGACGGTATCGACTGGGCCGCCCTCGCCGAGAAGGAGACGGTCCTCTTCCGCGAGGACATGACGGCCCTGCGGATGCTGCCGCCGCGGCAGTACATAGGCGCCGTCGAGGCGATACCCGGCATCATCCCGCTCGTCGAGCGGCTGCGGGACGCCGGCGCGGCGTACGAGCTCGAAGGGGACGTCTACTTCTCCGTCGAGTCCGACCCGCACTTCGGCAAGGTCTCGAACCTCGACGCCGAGGCGATGCGGCTGCTGTCCGCCGAGCGCGGCGGCGACCCGGAGCGGCCGGGCAAGAAGAACCCCCTCGACCCGATGCTCTGGATGGCGGCCCGCGAGGGCGAACCCAGCTGGGACGGCGGATCGCTCGGGCGCGGACGGCCCGGCTGGCACATCGAGTGTGTGGCCATCGCCCTCGACCACCTCGGCATGGGCTTCGACATCCAGGGCGGCGGCTCCGACCTCGCCTTCCCGCACCACGAGATGGGCGCCTCGCACGCCCAGGCCCTCACCGGCGAGTTCCCCATGGCCAAGGCGTATGTGCACGCCGGCATGGTCGCCCTCGACGGCGAGAAGATGTCCAAGTCCAAGGGCAACCTGGTCTTCGTCTCCCGGCTGCGGCACGACGGCGTCGACCCGGCCGCCATCCGGCTCGCGCTGCTCGCCCACCACTACCGCGCCGACTGGGAGTGGACCGACCAGGTCCTCCAGGACGCCGTCGCCCGGCTCGGCCGCTGGCGCGCCGCCGTGTCCCGGCCCGACGGCCCGCCCGCTGAGGCGCTCGTGCAGGAGATCCGCGAGGCCCTCGCGGACGACCTGGACGCCCCGGCCGCGCTCGCCGCCGTCGACCGCTGGGCCGCCCTCCAGGAGGAGAGCGGCGGTACGGACATCGGCGCACCCGGTGTCGTCTCCCGCGCGGTGGACGCGCTGCTCGGCGTCGCGCTCTAGCCGAGAACCGACAGGTCGACAGAAGGGGGGGGGCCCCCCCCCGGCCCCCCCCCCGGGGGGGGGGGGGGGGGCCGGGGGCGGGGGGGGGGGGGGGGAGGGGAAGGGGTCGGTGGGGGCGCGGCGGGGGGGGGGGGGGCCGG
>NZ_JBITGX010000007.1:190228-331477 GCF_044457425.1 Streptomyces sp. NPDC050546 | reverse complement strand
GGTTCGCGCCCCCCGGGGGGGGCCGGCGGTGGGGGGGGGCGCGCCCCCGCCCCCACCGCCCTGGCCCCCTCCGGGGGGGCTCCCCGCGGGTACCCCCCCCCTTCTGCGTGCCTGCGTGCCTGCGTGCCTGCGTGCCTCAGTCCTCCGACGACTCCTCGTCGTCCGTGCCCGGCTTGGGCTGGGCCGAGGACTCCCCGTCGTCGGTGCCCGGCTTGGGCGGCTTCGGCGGTCGCGTACGGCCGCTGGGGCTGTCCCGCAGATACGACGTGCTGTCGCTGCCGTCCGCCGTGGCGTGTCCGCCGGAGGCGGTCGGTCCGCCGCCGTCCCGCCGTCTCAGATAGCGCTCGAACTCGCGCGCGATGGCCTCGCCCGAGGCCTCCGGCAGCTCGGCGGTGTCCCGGGCCTCCTCCAGCGACTGGACGTACTCGGCGACCTCGCTGTCCTCGGCGGCCAGCTGGTCCACGCCCACTTGCCAGGCGCGCGCGTCCTCGGGCAGCTCGCCCAGCGGGATGCGCACGTCGATCAGGTCCTCCAAGCGGTTCAGGAGAGCCAGCGTGGCCTTCGGGTTGGGCGGCTGCGAGACATAGTGCGGCACCGCCGCCCACAGCGAGACGGCGGGCACGCCCGCGTGCGTGCACGCCTCCTGGAGGACGCCCACGATGCCCGTGGGGCCCTCGTACTTGGTCTCCTCCAGGTCCATCCGGCGGGCCAGGTCGGCGTCGGACGTCGTCCCGCTGATCGGAACCGGACGGGTGTGCGGGGTGTCGCCGAGCAGGGCGCCCAGGACGACCACCAGTTCCACGCCCAGTTCGTGTGCGAAGCCCAGCAGCTCGTTGCAGAACGAGCGCCACCGCATGGACGGTTCGATGCCCCGGACCAGCACGAGATCGCGCGGCTTGTCCCCGCCGACCCGGACCACCGACAGCCGTGTCGTCGGCCAGGTGATCTTGCGGACGCCCGCTTCCATGAACACCGTGGGGCGGTTCACCTGGAAGTCGTAGTAGTCCTCGGCGTCCAGCGCCGCGAACACCTCGCCCTTCCATTCCCTGTCGATATGAGCGACCGCGGTGGAGGCGGCGTCGCCGGCATCGTTCCAGCCCTCGAACGCGGCCACCATGACCGGGTCGACCAGCTCGGGAACCCCCTCGAGCTCGATCACCCAGTGCCTCCTTCCGACGTACCCTCGCGAACGTCCCAACCTTACGGCGTGCCAACGGGTCGCCCGCAGCCCCCTCTGAGAGGGAGTGACCCCATGACTGCCCCGCGATCCGCCCCTGAACACCCCGGATTCATCCGAGCCGTCCGTGAGGCTCCGGTCACAGCGTGGAGCGCAGCCACTGCTCCACGCTCGCGATGTGCACGGTCGCCCACGAGCGCGCCGCCTCGGCGTCCCGGTCGCGCAGGGCGGCGAGGATCGCCCGGTGCTCGCGCAGGGTGCGGGCGACGGCGTCCTCCTGGGTGAGGCCGCGCCAGATCCGCGCCCGGGTGGTGGGGCCGGACAGCCCGTCGAGCAGCGAGCACAGCACGGAGTTGCCCGAGCTGTGCACGATGCCCCGGTGGAACTCCAGGTCGCAGGCGACGAGATCCTCAACGGACGGGGCGTCGCCGAGCCTGTCGAGCTGGGCCGTGAGCGCGTCCAGCTGCTGTTCGCTGATCCGCAGCGCCGCCATGGCCGTCGCGGCCGGCTCCAGGATGCGGCGTACGGCGAGGAACTCCAGGACCGTGTCGTCGCGGTGGAAGTCCACGACGAAGCTCATCGCCTCCAGCAGGAGTTGCGGGTCGAGGCTCGTCACATATGTGCCGTCGCCCTGGCGGACGTCCAGGATCCGGATGAGGGACAGCGCCCGTACCGCCTCCCGCAGGGAGTTGCGGGACAGGCCGAGGTCGGCGGCGAGCTCGCTCTCCTTGGGCAGCCGGTCGCCCGGGCGCAGCGCGCCGGAGACGATCATTCCCTTGATCTTCTCGATCGCCTCGTCGGTGACTGCCATGGCCGGCCTCCTGTCGCCTAAGACCTCCGACGTATCCCGCCATTATGCGGGGACGGACACGCGGAGGGGGCGGCTCCGTCGGCGTGGAGCCGCCCCCTCGGGTACGGGTCGGGAATCGCGCCTACTTCTTGTCGAGCAGATCCTGGACCTTGGCGCGCACGTCGTCCGTGGCCAGGCCGCGGATCGTCAGCGTCGTCCGGCGGCGCAGCACGTCGTCCTGCGTCTCGGCCCACTCGTGGTCCCGGGCCCAGACGACCTGTGCCCAGATCTCCGGGGCGTCCGGGTGCACACGCTCGGCCAGCTCCGGGCTGTCGTTGGCCAGGCGGGCGATGTCGAACGCCAGCGAGCCGTAGTGGGTGGCCAGGTGCTTGGCGGTGTCGGCTCCCATGCGGGGACCGGGCGCCGGGCGGTCGGTGAGCAGCCGGTGGGCGACCGCGCGCGGGTTGGCGATGCCCGGCAGCGGCAGCTTCTTCGGCAGCGAGCTGATCGGCTCGAAGTCGTCGCCCAGGGGGTGGCCCGGCAGCGACTCCAGCTTCTGCATGATCGTCCGGCCGATGTGCCGGAAGGTGGTCCACTTGCCGCCCGCGACGGACAGCATGCCGCCCTTGCCCTCGGTCACGACCGTCTCGCGCTTGGCCTTGGAGGTGTCTCCGGGGCCGCCCGGCAGCACCCGCAGGCCCGCGAAGGAGTAGGTGATGAGGTCGCGGCTCAGCTGCTGGTCGCGGACGGAGAAGGCGGCCTCGTCGAGTATCTGGGCCGTGTCCTTCTCGGTGACGGAGACATCCGCCGGGTCGCCCTCGAACTCCTCGTCGGTGGTGCCGAGCAGCAGCATGTCCTCCCAGGGGAGGGCGAAGGTGATGCGGTACTTGTCGATCGGGGTGGCGAGCGCGGCCTTCCAGGGGGAGGTGCGCTTCAGGACCAGGTGGGCGCCCTTCGACAGCCGGATGGACGGCGCGGCGTTCGCGTCCTCCATCTTGCGCAGGTGGTCGACCCACGGGCCGGTCGCGTTCAGCACCAGCCGGGCGCTGACGCCGAACTCGTCGCCGGACAGCCGGTCCTTCAGCTCGGCGCCCGTGACCCGGCCCTGGGTGAAGCGCAGGCCCGTCACCTCGGCGTGGTTGAGGACGACCGCGCCCGCCTCCACGGCGCCGCGGACCGTCATCAGCGCCATGCGCGCGTCGTTCATCTGGTCGTCGCCGTACACGGCCACGGCCTTGAGGTTCTCGGTGCGCAGCTCCGGGACGTCCTGCGCGGCCTTGGCCGGCGAGAGCAGGTGTCCGACGCCGTCACCGAACGCGGAGAGCGCGGAGTAGGCGAAGACGCCCGCACCGAGCTTCGCCGCGCCGTGCGGCCCGCCCTTGTACACCGGGAGGTAGAAGGTGAGCGGGTTCGCCAGGTGAGGGGCCACCTGGCGGGAGACCGCACGGCGCTCGAAGTGGTTCTCCGCCACCAGCTTCACCGCGCCGGTCTGCAGGTAGCGCAGACCGCCGTGGAGCAGCTTGGAGGAGGCGGAGGATGTGGCACCGGCGAAGTCGCCGGCGTCGACCAGAGCCACCCTGAGGCCGGACTGCGCGGCGTGCCAGGCGGTGGAGATGCCCAGGATGCCGCCGCCGATCACGAGAAGGTCGTACGACGCCTTGGCGAGCTGCTCCCTGGTCTCGGCTCGGCTCGGGTTCGAGCCGGAGGCCGGGTGCGTCCCCAGGGCAGGCACGGACTGCAGGGTGGACTGAGTGGTCATGCTGTTTCTTACTCCTCGTCCTCGAGCCAGCCCATGGTCCGCTCGACGGCCTTGAGCCAGCTCTTGTACTCACGGTCGCGGTGCTCCGCGTCCATGCGGGGGGTCCACTCGGCGGCCCGGCGCCAGTTGGCGCGCAGGTCGTCGGTGCTGTTCCAGAAGCCGACGGCGAGGCCGGCGGCGTAGGCGGCGCCGAGGCAGGTGGTCTCGGCGACCATCGGGCGCACCACGGGGGCGTCCGCGAAGTCCGAGAGCGTCTGCATCAGCAGGTTGTTGGAGGTCATGCCGCCGTCGACCTTGATCGCCGCGAGCTCGACGCCGGAGTCCTTCGTCATGGCGTCGGTGATCTCACGGGTCTGCCAGGCCGTGGCCTCCAGGACGGCGCGCGCGAGGTGCGCCTTGGTGACGTACCGGGTGAGGCCGGCGATCACACCGCGGGCGTCGGAGCGCCAGTACGGGGCGAACAGGCCGGAGAAGGCCGGCACGAAGTAGGCGCCGCCGTTGTCCTCGACCGAGAGCGCGAGCGTCTCGATCTCGGCGGCGGTGGAGATCAGGCCCATCTGGTCGCGCATCCACTGCACCAGCGAACCGGTGACGGCGATCGAGCCCTCCAGGGCGTAGACCGCCTTCTCGTCGCCGATCCGGTAGCCGACCGTGGTCAGCAGCCCGTTGTACGAGTTGACCGGCTTCTCACCGGTGTTCATCAGCAGGAAGGTGCCGGTGCCGTACGTCGACTTGGCCTCGCCCTCGGCGAAACAGGTCTGGCCGAACAGGGCCGCCTGCTGGTCGCCAAGCGCGGAGGCGACCGGGATGCCGCCGAGCAGGTCACCGAGCTTGCCGCCGGTGATCGCGCCGTAGACCTCGGCAGAGGAGCGGATCTCGGGCAGCATGGCCAGCGGGACGCCGATGGACTCGGCGATCTTCTCGTCCCACTGCATGGTGTGCAGGTTCATCAGCATGGTGCGGGACGCGTTGGTCACGTCGGTGACGTGCTTGCCGCCGTTGACACCGCCGGTCAGGTTCCAGATGACCCAGCTGTCCATGGTGCCGAAGAGGATGTCGCCCGCCTCGGCGCGCTCGCGCAGGCCCTCGACGTTGTCGAGGAGCCAGCGGGCCTTGGGGCCGGCGAAGTACGAGGCCAGCGGAAGGCCGGTCTCCCGGCGGAAGCGGTCCTGGCCGACGTTGCGGCCGAGCTCCTTGCAGAGGGCGTCGGTGCGGGTGTCCTGCCAGACGATGGCGTTGTGGACGGGCTCACCGGTGTTCTTGTCCCACAGCACGGTCGTCTCGCGCTGGTTGGTGATGCCGATGGCCTTGATGTCGTCGCGGGTGATGCCGGCCTTGGCGATGGCCCCGGCGACGACCTCCTGGACGTTCGTCCAGATCTCGGTGGCGTTGTGCTCGACCCAGCCCGGCTTCGGGAAGATCTGCTCGTGCTCCTTCTGGTCGACGGAGACGATCCGGCCGTCGCGGTCGAAGACGATGCAGCGGGAGGAGGTCGTGCCCTGGTCGATGGCGGCGATGAAGGGGCCGGCGGTGTGCGCGTCGGTCACTGTGTGCTCCTGGAAGTTCCGTGTTTATGGGGCTTTACGTACGGCGCGTGCTGAGAGTTTCGCGAGGAAGCGCGCTCTAGGCGAATGCGACGTTGTAGAGGCCTGCGGCGATGGCCCCGCCGATGAGCGGACCGGCCACCGGGATCCAGGCGTAGCCCCAGTCGGAGCCGCCCTTGTTGGGCAGCGGCAGCAGGGCGTGCACGATACGCGGACCGAGGTCACGGGCCGGGTTGATCGCGTACCCCGTCGGGCCGCCGAGGGACAGACCGATGGAGACCACCACGAGCGCGGTGATCAGGGCACCCAGGGTGCCCAGGCCGTTGCCCTCGTCGTTCAGGCCCTGGGTGAGCACGGCGAGCACCAGCACGATGGTGCCGATGATCTCCGTGGCCAGGTTCTGCCAGGCGACACGGACCTCGGGCCCGGTGGAGAAGACGCCCAGCACGGGGCCGGCGCCCTGCTCCTGGGCCTCGACGGCCTTGGCCGCGGTGTCCTGCGCACCCGGACCGCCGACGATCTCGCGGTCGGTGAGGTGGGCGTGGAACTGACCGTAGTAGGCGATCCAGACCAGACCCGCGCCGATCATGGCGCCGAGCACCTGCCCGGCCCAGTAGACCGGGACGTTCTTCCAGTCGCCGTCCTTGATGGCGATGGCCAGCGTCACGGCCGGATTCAGATGGGCGCCGGACAGCGGCGCCGTGGTGTAGACCGCCGTGAGCACCGCGAAGCCCCACCCGAAGGTGATGGCGAGCCAGCCGGCGTTACGGGCCTTGGAGGCCTTCAGTGTGACGGCGGCGCAGACGCCGCCGCCGAGGAGGATGAGTATGGCGGTACCGATGGTCTCGCCGATGAAGATGTCGGAGCTGGACACCCGCGACTCCTTTGTCCTTCGTCCAGGGGTGAAGTTCGATACCGGCCTGGCGTTGTCCCACTCTAGCGCGTATTGCCGGTAGCTGTTCGACAATGTCGACCGATGGACGGGAGTCTTGCTTCGGGGTTACGAGCACGTCAAGGGCTCTGTTGTCGAAAATACGATCGTTACTGATCGCTGCCCGTTCCATGGGTCTCCGACGCCCGTGATCGCGGACATGCCGAGGACCGGAACGCCGTACGACGCCCCGGTCCCGCTGTCTCCCGTCAGAACCGCCCGGCGCCCAGGTCCCGCGACACCGCGCGGGCACAGTCCCGGACGGCCGCGATCAGCTCCGGCCGCACCACGCCCTCCTCGTCGGACCGGCACAGCCGCTCGACGGCGCCGGTGATGCCGACCGCGCCGACGGGCATGCGCCGCCGGTCGTGAATCGGTGCGGCCAGGGAGGCGACGCCCTCCCAGGTCTCCTCGACGTCCGCCGCGTAACCACGCGCGCGGGTGAGGTCGAGGAGGTGCTCGAAGTCCTCCGGGTCGCACACCGTCCGGTCCGTGAACGCCTTGCGGTCGTTCTCCAGGGCCTCGCTGTGCGCCACCGGGTCGTAGGCGGACAGCACCTTGCCCAGGGCCGTGGAGTGCAGCGGCTGCATGGCCCCGATCTCCAGGACCTGCCGGCTGTCGTCGGGCCGGAAGACGTGGTGCACGATCAGCACGCCCTGCTGGTGCAGGACACCCAGGTAGACGCTCTCGCCGCTGGAACGGGCCAGGTCGTCGGCCCACACCAGGGCGCGCGCCCGCAGCTCGTGCACATCGAGGTAGGTGGTGCCGAGGCGCAGCAGCTCCGCGCCCAGCTGATAGCGCCCGGAGGCGTCGTCCTGCTCCACGAAACCCTCCTGCTGGAGGGTGCGCAGGATGCCGTGGGCGGTGCCTTTGGCCAGGCCCAGCGACGAGGCGATGTCCGACAGGCCGAGCCGTCGCTCGCCGCCCCCGAGCAGCCGCAGCATCGCGGCCGCCCGTTCGAGCGACTGGATGTTCCGTGCCATCGCCGTACTGCCTCCGTCCCCTTCGACCGCCGACAAGCGGCGCCGCAGCCCTTGTTCGGCAATGTCGAACACTACCGGTCGTTGCCGACCTCTCGCTAATGGCCGGACGCCATTTGTTGCGTCAGGGGCGATCACAGGCGGCTCGGGTTCAGGTTCATGGGACGCGCGACGGCCGCCCCCGCGCCATCGGCGTCCGCCCCGTGGACGCGGTGCCCATCCAAGCCGACTCCCGGTTACGCTGGCGCGGTGCGCCCTTCGCCGGATGCCTTGCGGATGTCCGGGAAGCCGCAAAGCCGACAGCCGTCGCATCCGAGGGAGCCCTTTACATGGCCTCGTTGCCGCTGACCCCTTCCGCAGACAGCCGGACCCGTGTGTCCGCGCTCAGAGAGGCCCTGGCCACCCGCGTGGTGGTGGCCGACGGAGCCATGGGCACCATGCTCCAGGACCAGGACCCCACGCTCGAGGACTTCGAGAATCTCGAGGGCTGCAACGAGATCCTGAACCTGACCCGGCCGGACATCGTCCGATCCGTCCACGACGCGTACTTCGCGGTGGGCGTGGACTGCGTCGAGACCAATACCTTCGGCGCCAACCACACGGCCGCGGCGGAGTACGAGATCTCCGACCGCGTGCACGAGCTGTCCGAGGCGGGCACCCGGATCGCCCGCGAGGTGGCCGACGAGTACGCTGCCCGGGACGGCCGGCCGCGCTGGGTGCTCGGCTCCGTCGGCCCCGGCACCAAGCTGCCCACGCTCGGCCACGTCGCCTACGCCACCATCCGCGACGGCTACCAGGCCAACGCCGAGGGCATGCTCGCCGGCGGCGCCGACGCGCTGCTCGTGGAGACCACCCAGGACCTGCTCCAGACGAAGGCGTCCATCCTGGGCGCACGCCGGGCCATGGAGGCCACCGGCGTCGACGTGCCCCTGCTGTGCTCGATGGCCTTCGAGACCACCGGCACCATGCTGCTCGGCTCCGAGATCGGCGCGGCGCTGACCGCGCTGGAGCCCCTGGGCATCGACATGATCGGCCTGAACTGCTCCACCGGCCCCGCCGAGATGAGCGAGCACCTGCGCTATCTGACGCGCCACTCGCGCATCCCGCTGCTGTGCATGCCGAACGCCGGCCTGCCGATCCTCACCAAGGACGGCGCCCACTTCCCGCTCGACGCCGAGGGCCTGGCCGACGCCCAGCAGAACTTCGTCCAGGACTACGGCCTGTCCCTGGTCGGCGGCTGCTGCGGCACCACCCCCGAGCACCTGCGCCAGCTGGTGGAGCGCGTCCGGGACCTCACCCCGACCGAGCGCAGCCCGCAGCCCGAGCCGGGCGCCGCCTCCCTCTACCAGAGCGTGCCGTTCCGGCAGGACACCTCCTACCTGGCCATCGGCGAGCGCACCAACGCCAACGGCTCGAAGAAGTTCCGCGAGGCCATGCTGGAAGCCCGCTGGGACGACTGCGTGGAGATCGCCCGGGAGCAGATCCGCGAAGGCGCGCACATGCTCGACCTGTGCGTCGACTACGTCGGCCGGGACGGCGCCGCCGACATGGAGGAACTGGCCGGCCGCTTCGCCACCGCCTCCACCCTGCCGATCGTGCTGGACTCCACCGAGATCGACGTCATCCAGGCCGGTCTGGAGAAGCTCGGCGGCCGCGCGGTGATCAACTCGGTGAACTACGAGGACGGCGACGGCCCCGAGTCCCGCTTCGCCAAGGTCACCCAGCTCGCCAAGGAGCACGGCGCCGCCCTCATCGCGCTCACCATCGACGAGGAGGGCCAGGCCCGCACCGCCGAGAAGAAGGTCGAGATCGCCGAACGGCTCATCGACGACCTGACCGGGAACTGGGGCATCCACGAGGAGGACATCCTCGTCGACTGCCTGACCTTCACCATCTGCACCGGCCAGGAGGAGTCCCGCAAGGACGGCATCGCCACCATCGAGGGCATCCGCGAGCTGAAGCGGCGCCACCCGAAGGTGCAGACCACCCTCGGCCTGTCCAACATCTCCTTCGGCCTCAACCCGGCCGCCCGCATCCTGCTCAACTCCGTCTTCCTCGACGAGTGCGTCAAGGCGGGCCTGGACTCGGCGATCGTGCACGCGTCGAAGATCCTGCCGATCGCCCGCTTCAGCGAGGAGGAGGTCCAGACGGCCCTCGACCTCGTCCACGACCGCCGTGCCGAGGGCTACGACCCGCTCCAGAAGCTGATGGCCCTGTTCGAGGGCGCCACCGCCAAGTCCCTCAAGGCCGGCAAGGCCGAGGAGCTGGCCGCCCTGCCGCTGGACGAGCGCCTCAAGCGCCGCATCATCGACGGCGAGAAGAACGGCCTGGAAGCCGACCTGGACGACGCCCTCCAGGAGCGCCCCGCCCTCGACATCGTCAACGAGATCCTGCTGGACGGCATGAAGGTCGTCGGCGAGCTGTTCGGCTCCGGCCAGATGCAGCTGCCGTTCGTCCTCCAGTCCGCCGAGGTCATGAAGACCGCGGTGGCCCACCTCGAACCGCACATGGAGAAGTCCGACGACGAGGGCAAGGGCACCATCGTCCTGGCCACCGTCCGCGGCGACGTGCACGACATCGGCAAGAACCTCGTCGACATCATCCTGTCGAACAACGGCTACAACGTCGTCAACCTCGGCATCAAGCAGCCCGTCTCCGCGATCCTGGACGCCGCCGAGGAGCACCGGGCCGACGTCATCGGCATGTCCGGGCTCCTGGTCAAGTCCACCGTGATCATGAAGGAGAACCTGGAGGAGCTGAACCAGCGCGGACTGGCGGCGAACTTCCCGGTCATCCTCGGCGGCGCCGCCCTCACCCGGGCCTACGTCGAGCAGGACCTGCACGAGCTCTACGAGGGCGAGGTCCGCTACGCCCGCGACGCCTTCGAGGGCCTGCGCCTGATGGACGCCCTGATCGGCGTCAAGCGGGGCGTGCCGGGAGCGAAGCTGCCCGAGCTGAAGCAGCGCCGTGTCCGGGCCACCGCCGCGGCCGCGGTCGAGGAGCGCCCCGAGGAGGGACACGTCCGCTCCGACGTCGCCACCGACAACCCCGTCCCCGAGCCGCCCTTCCGTGGCACGCGCGTGATCAAGGGCATCCAGCTCAAGGAGTACGCGAGCTGGCTCGACGAGGGCGCCCTGTTCAAGGGCCAGTGGGGTCTGAAGCAGAACCGCGCCGGCGACGGCCCCTCGTACGAGGAGCTCGTCGAGACCGAGGGCCGGCCCCGGCTGCGCGGCCTGCTGGACCGGCTCCAGACGGAGAACCTGCTGGAGGCGGCCGTGGTCTACGGCTACTTCCCGTGCGTCTCCAAGGACGACGACCTGATCCTCCTGGACGACCGGGGCAACGAGCGCACCCGCTTCACCTTCCCGCGCCAGCGCCGGGGCCGCCGTCTGTGCCTGGCCGACTTCTTCCGTCCGGAGGAGTCCGGTGAGACGGACGTCGTGGGCCTCCAGGTCGTCACCGTCGGCTCGCGCATCGGCGAGGAGACCGCCCGGATGTTCGAGGCCAACGCGTACCGCGACTACCTCGAACTGCACGGGCTGTCCGTGCAGTTGGCCGAGGCGCTCGCCGAGTACTGGCACGCGCGCGTGCGCTCCGAACTCGGCTACGCCGGCGAGGACCCGGACGAGATGCAGGGCATGTTCGAGCTGAAGTACCGGGGCGCCCGCTTCTCCCTCGGCTACGGCGCCTGCCCCAACCTGGAGGACCGTGCCAAGATCGCCGATCTCCTCCAGCCGGAGCGCATCGGCGTCCACCTGTCCGAGGAGTTCCAGCTCCACCCCGAGCAGTCCACGGACGCCATCGTGATCCACCACCCCGAGGCGAAGTACTTCAACGCCCGCTGAGCCGCCCCACCGGGCACACGGGCAAGAAGAGGCGCTTCGTCCGCGCACGACGTAGACTGGTCGGTCCACCGCAGGCCGGTTCCCCTCGTGGGAGCCGGCCTGAACGTCCCTCAAGGAGGTACGTGGATGACCAGTACGGTCCCCGCGCTCGGAACCCGCACGGCCGAGGGCTCCGCCCTGCAGGCGGTGCTCCTCGACATGGACGGCACCCTGGTGGACACGGAGGGCTTCTGGTGGGAGGTCGAGGCCGAGGTCTTCGCCTCCCTCGGCCACACGCTCGACGAGTCCTGGCGCCATGTCGTGGTCGGCGGCCCCATGACCCGCAGCGCGGGGTTCCTGATCGAGGCCACCGGTGCCGACATCACCCTCGACGAGCTCACCGTGCTGCTCAACGACGGCTTCGAGGAGCGCATCGGCCGCGCACTGCCGCTGATGCCGGGCGCCGGGCGGCTGCTGGCCGAGCTGTACGAGTACGAGATCCCGACGGCCCTGGTCTCCGCCTCGCACCGGCGCATCATCGACCGGGTGCTGGCCTCGCTGGGCGCGCACCACTTCCGTCTGACGGTGGCCGGTGACGAGGTGCCGCGCACCAAGCCCCACCCCGACCCGTATCTGGCCGCCGCCGCCGGACTCGGCGCGGAGCCGGCCCGGTGCGCCGTCATCGAGGACACCGCGACCGGGGTCGCCGCCGCCGAGGCCGCGGGCTGCCAGGTCGTGGCGGTGCCCTCCGTGGCCCCCATCACCCCGGCCCTCCGCCGTACGGTCGTCACCTCCCTCGAAGAGGTCGACCTGACATTTCTGCACGGGCTGATGACGGAAATGCGCTAGCTGTTCACCCAGCGTGCAGCGGACTTAAGACGGCAATTCCGAAGATGAATTCGACCCTCTCCGGACGATCTCCGGGCGGTCGAATTACCGTACTTCGGAACCCGTTTGCAGTGTGACGTTCCCCACGTGGCCGGGGGTCGACAGCGGCTCCTGCGTGTGCGCCGGGGGGCTACTGACGTGCCCTTGTGTCCCGATTGGTGGAACGCTGTACCAAAGCTTCCGCCATCGGGTTTTCGGTGTGTCCACGCCCGGTTCCGCAGCGTGATGAGGGCTCAACTCCGGTCGCTGCGAACCTTCCTGCCGGCCCCGACTAATCTCGTTGCGAGAACATCGCCCCACCCCCGTGATCCGCTGCGCCACCCCTGCATGCCGGGTACACGGAGTCGACAGCTCTGGAGAAACTCGAGCATGAACCGCAAGACTTTGGTGCTGCCGGCCGTGATCGGCCTGCTCGCGCCGGTCCTCGCCGCCTGCGGCGGGTCCGACAGCGGGAGCGACGGCGGCGGCGCGATCGTCGTCGGCACCACGGACCGGTTCACCGCCTCGAAGGACGCCCCCGCCCCCCTCGACCCGGCGTACGCCTACGACGTCGGCACCTGGAACATCCTGCGCCAGACCGTGCAGACCCTGATGATCCAGCCGCGCGGCGAGGGCGACCCGGTGCCGGAGGCGGCCGAGAGATGCGGCTTCACCGACACGGGCAACGAGCGCTACGCCTGCACCCTGCGTGACGGCCTGAAGTTCGCGAACGGCGACCCCGTCACCGCGTCCGACGTGAAGTACTCCATCGACCGGGCCCGCTCGCTCAAGGCCGACAGCGGCGTGTTCGCGCTGCTGTCCACCATCGACACCGTCGAGACGCAGGGCGACCGCGACGTCGTCTTCCATCTGAAGACCGCCGACGCCACCTTCCCGTACAAGCTGTCGACCCCGGTCGCCGGCATCGTCGACCCCGACGACTACCCCAAGGGCAGGCTGCGCGACGGCTTCGACCTCGAAGGCTCCGGCCCGTACACCCTCAAGGCCGACGTCGAGAACGACGAGCTGGTCAGGGCCGAGTTCACCCGGAACCCCGACTACAAGGGGAGCCTGAAGGTGAACAACGACAAGGTCGACATGGTCTCCTTCAAGAACGCCGACGCCATGGGTGAGGCGCTCGACAAGGGCGACATCGACCTGATGACCCGCGCCATGTCGCCGGACCAGATCCGCAAGCTCTCGGGCGACGCGGACACCGGCGTCGACCTCGTCGAGATGCCCGGCCTGGAGATCCGCTACCTGGGCTTCAACACCGACGCCCCGACCGTCGAGTCCAAGGCCGTGCGCCAGGCGATGGCCCAGGTCGTCAACCGCAGCGAGCTGGTCTCCAAGGTCTACGGCTCCCAGGCCGAGCCGCTGTACTCGCTGGTCCCGGCCAGCGTCACGGGCCACTCCAACTCGTTCTTCAACAAGTACGGCGACGCGAACGTCACCAAGGCCCGCTCCCTGCTGAACGCGGCGAACATCACCACCCCGGTGAAGCTGACGCTGCACTACACGACCGACCACTACGGTCCGGCCACCAAGAAGGAGTTCGAGGTCCTTCGCGACCAGCTGAACTCCAGCGGCCTGTTCGACGTAGGTATCAAGGGAACACCGTGGGACACGTTCCGCCCGGCCGAGAAGAAGGGTGAGTACGACGTCTACGGTATGGGCTGGTTCCCCGACTTCCCGGACGCCGACAACTTCCTCGCGCCGTTCCTCGACAGGGACAACACCCTTGGCTCGCCGTACGACAACAGCCAGATCCGCAACACCCTGATCCCCGAGTCCCGCCGCGAGGCGGACCGGTTGTCCGCCTCCACCAGCCTGACGGACATTCAGGACATCGTCGCCTCCGACGTGCCGGTGCTGCCGCTGTGGCAGGGCAAGCAGTACGTCGCCGCGCGCGACGACATCACGGGTACCGCCTACGCCCTCAACTCCTCTTCGACGCTCCAGCTGTGGGAGCTCGGCAGAGGTGTGAGCGGCTGACGTACCCGCTGGAACCCCGGGGCCTGTGACCACGGCCCCCGGGGAGCCGTGCCCCGGAGCCAGGGACATGCTCCGGGTGTTCTCGAGAACCGACGACAAGGCACACACGTGAACATACGCAAGCAGTGGCCGGTCCTGCCGATCGTGGCGGGGCTCGCCTCCGGCCTGATGACCGGCTGCGGCACGGAGAGCGGGGACTCCGCGGGGGAAGGCTCCAACGTGGTGGTGGGGATGTCCGACGACGTCCTGGCCACCGACCCGGCCTCCGGCTACGACCCCGGCTCCTGGCTGTTGTTCAACAACGTCTTCCAGTCGCTGCTCAGCTTCCCCAAGGGCGCCACGGAACCGCAGCCCGAGGCCGCCGAGAGCTGCGCCTTCACCGACACACAGAGCTCGGTCTACAGGTGCACGCTGAAGGACGGCCTCAAGTTCAGCGACGGTGACGCCCTCACCTCGGAGGACGTCAAGTTCTCCTTCGAGCGGATGCTGAAGATCAACGACCCCGACGGGCCCGCGATCATGTTCCCCACGCTGGACGAGATCGAGACCCCGGACGACGCGACGGTCGTCTTCCACCTCAACACCTCCGACGCCACCTTCCCCAGCAAGATCGCCTCCGGCGCCGGCTCCATCGTCAACCACGACGAGTACGACGCGGGCAAGCTGCGCAAGGACGGCGAGGCCGTCGGCTCCGGCCCCTACAAGCTCGACTCGTTCGACGACGGCCAGGCAGTCTTCTCCGTCAACGAGAACTACAAGGGCACCGCCAAGGTGAGCAACACCGGCGTGACGCTGAAGTTCTTCGACGGCGACCAGACCGCCCTGAAGCAGGCCATCCAGAACGAGGAAGTCGACATCGCCTACCGCGGCCTCACCGCGGGCGACATCGCCGACATGGAGAAGGCCGACGACGGCACCGGCACCGAGGTCGTCGAGGGCAGCAGCGCCGAGGTCCAGCACCTGGTGTTCAACATGGACGACCCGGTCGCCGGCAAGCTCGGCGTACGCAAGGCCATCGCCCACCTGCTCGACCGCGAAGCCCTCATCAAGGACGTCTACCAGGGCACCGCGACCCCGCTGTACTCGATCATCCCGGCCGGTGTCGCGGGCCACAACACGGCCTTCTTCGACACCTACGGCGCCCGCCCCTCCCGCTCCAAGGCGGCCGACGCGCTGCGTGCCGACGGCATCACCGGCAAGGTGAAGCTGACCCTCTGGTCGACCCCGTCCCGCTACGGCCCCGCCACCGACCAGGAGTTGAACGCCATCGCCGGCCAGCTCAACGCCAGCGGCCTGTTCGACGCGGACGTCAAGTCGGTCTCCTTCGCCCAGTACGAGAAGGACATCGCGGCCGGCAAGTACGGCGTCTACGTGAAGGGCTGGGTGCCCGACTACCCGGATGCCGACAACTTCACGGCCCCCTTCTTCGGCAAGGGCAACGTGCTGGGCAACAACTACGAGAACGACACCATCACGGGCTCGCTCATCCCGAGCACCGCGGCCCTGACCAACCGCGCCGCCACCGACAAGGAGTTCGGGGAGCTGCAGGACATCGTCGCCGACGAACTCCCCGTCCTGCCGGTGTGGCAGGCCAAGCAGTACGCCGTCGCTCGCGAAGGTGTCTACGGACTGGAGTACTGCCTCGACGCGTCGACCGTGTTCCGCTTCTGGGAGCTGAGCAAGGACGCGTGACGCACACATGTGAAGGGCGCCCCCGGCCTCGGCTGGGGGCGCCCTTCACATGTCCGCCGCTCTGGGGCTACTGCGCGCCGGGGCGCACCAGTCCGCTCTCGTACGCGTACACCGCGGCCTGCACCCGGTCGCGCAGACCCAGCTTGGTCAGCACGTGCCCGACGTGCGTCTTGACGGTGGTCTCGCTGACGAACAGGTCGGCGGCGATCTCGGCGTTGGACAGCCCGCGCGCCACCAGCTTCAGCACCTCGACCTCGCGGTCGGTGAGCGTGTGCAGCGTGTCCGGCACCGGCTCGTCACCGGAGGGCAGGTGCGTGGCGTACTTGTCGAGCAGCCGGCGCGTGATGCTCGGCGCGAGCATCGCCTCGCCCGCGGCCACGACCCGGATCGCCTGCACCAGCTCGTTGGCCGGGGCGTCCTTCAGCAGGAAGCCGCTGGCACCGGCGCGCAGCGCCTCCACCACGTACTCGTCGAGGTCGAAAGTGGTCAGCACCAGCACCTTCGCCGGGCCGTCCCGCTCGGGGCCCGTGATCTGCCGGGTCGCCTCCACACCGTCCATCCGCGGCATGCGGATGTCCATCAGGACCACGTCGGGCTGCAGGGCCCGCACCTGGTCGAGCGCCTGGAGGCCGTCTCCGGCCTCGCCGACGACCGCGATGTCCTGCTCGGCCTCCAGGATCATCCGGAAGCCCGTGCGGAGCAGCGGCTGGTCATCGACCAGTAGGACGCGGATGGCCACGTAAGTCTCCTTCGCTAGTCCGGCCCCATTCTGCCCTGCGCGGGCCCGCCGGACTCCGCCGCCCTCACCGGCAACGGGTACGGCGGGGGAGTACCGCCGAACTCCGGGCAGTGGGCCTGGTGGTCGCACCAGCCGCACAGCTTCGTGGGGCGCGGCCGCCAGTCGCCCGTCTCCGTCGCCAGCCGGATCGCCTCCCACAGCGCCAGCAGCTTGCGCTCGACCCGCTCCAGGTCGGCGAGGACCGGGTCGTACGTCAGCACCTGACCGCTGCCCAGATACACCAGCTGGAGCCGCCGCGGCACCACGTTCTTCAGCCGCCAGACCACGAGGGCGTAGAACTTCATCTGGAACAGGGCGCCCTCGGAGTACTCGGGCCTGGGGGCCTTCCCCGTCTTGTAGTCGACGATCCGGACCTCGCCCGTGGGGGCCACGTCGACCCGGTCGATGATCCCGCGCAGCCGCAGCCCCGAGTCCAGCTCGGTCTCGACGAACAGCTCCCGTTCGGCCGGCTCCAGCCGGCTGGGGTCCTCCAGGGAGAACCAGCGCTCGACGAGCTGCTCCGCCTCGCCCAGCCAGCGCGCCAGCCGCTCGCCCTGCGGATCGTCGGCGAACAGCTCCACGACCTCCGGCCGCGACTCGCGCAGCCGGTCCCACTGGCCCGGGATCAGCGACTTCGCCCGGGGCGCCGTGCGCTCGGCCGCCGGGGCGTCGAAGAGCCGCTCCAGCACCGCGTGCACCAGCGTGCCCCGGGTCGCCGCCTCGCTGGGCTTCTCCGGCAGCCGGTCGATGACCCGGAAGCGGTAGAGCAGGGGGCACTGCATGAAGTCGCTCGCACGCGAGGGGGACAGCGCCGAGGGCGGTATGGCGGTGGGCGCGGTCACGGTCGTCGTCTCGATGGCCGCCTCCACGGACCCGGCGGGGACCGGCGGATCCACCGCCGCGGCAGGGCTGCTGTCGGGCTGCGCCGCGCCCTCGGTGCTCGTCTCCATGCCCCAGACCATACGGCCCGCCACTGACAGTGACCCAGCCGCGGCCGGGCCGTGTGCGGCGCCGGGAGCCGGGAAGGGAGGGGAGGGACGGGGAAACACAGGGGTGCCGGGGCGGAACGCACCTCGACGGACGCATACCATCGACTCGAGACCCTCCCGGCCGGCAGGCGCGGGAGACGCTTCGATCGAGGGGACACCGGTGGACGAGAGCGGCGGGCGCGGGCAGCCGCGGTCCGGCAACGACGAGTCGGCCGAGCGCCACGCAGGGGCACCGGCCCGGGCCACCGACCCGACCCCCGCCGACGAACAGCCCGCGGACGGACGGCGTTTCACCCCCGAGCGGCCCGACGACGCCCCGGCGGCAGGCCCCGCCCCGACGCAACCGACCGGACCCGAGGACGACTCCGCCGCGGACCAGGACTCCGGCGTGGCCGAAGGGGACCGTCGGTCACTGCGGAAGCCCGGCCCGGCGGGCGGGGAGGACTCCGCCGCGGGCCAGGACCCTGGCGTGGCCGAAGGGGACCGTCCGTCGTTGCGGAAGCCCGGCCCGGCGGGTGACTCCGCGACCGGCCAGAACGCCGGGGCAGCCCCGCCCCCGGGCCCCGGCGCCCCGGACCGCGGGCAGCAGCCCTCCGCCCCTGACCCGAACAGCCGTACCGAGCCCGCCGCGCCCGGCACCGGTGACCGCCCCCTCGCCCACTCCGCCGACGGCAAGGGCCCCGCCCCCCAGCGGCCGGAGCCCCGGGGCGGACTGCTCATGGGACGGCCCTTCGGGGTGCCCGTGTACGTCGCGCCCAGCTGGTTCCTCGTCGCCGCGCTGATCACCTGGGTGTTCGGCGGGCAGCTGGAGCGCGTCCTGCCCGAGCTCGGCGCCGCCCGGTACCTGGTCTCCCTGTTCTTCGCGGTCGCCTTCTACGCCTCCGTGCTCGTCCACGAACTGGCCCACACCGTCGCCGCCCTCAGATTCAAGCTCCCGGTCCGCCGCATCCAGCTCCAGTTCTTCGGTGGCGTCTCCGAGATCGAGAAGGAGGCCGAGACCCCCGGCCGGGAGTTCTGGCTCGCCTTCGTCGGCCCCCTGCTCTCCCTCGCCCTCGCCGGCGTCTTCTACGCCGCCATGCAGACCGTGGACCCCGGCACCGTCCCGGGCGTCCTGCTGGCCGGCCTGATGATCTCCAACCTCATCGTGGCCGCGTTCAACCTCCTGCCCGGCCTGCCCCTCGACGGCGGCCGCATGCTCCGCGCCGTCGTCTGGAAGATCACCGGCAAGCCGATGGCCGGCACCGTCGCCGCCGCCTGGATCGGCCGCGCCCTCGCCGTCTCGGTCCTCATCGGCCTGCCGCTGCTCACGCAGTCCGGCGCCCTCGGCTCCGACGCCGTCGACAACGTCGGCATGGACACCGTCCTGGACGCCCTGCTCGCCGCCATCCTCGCCGCGATCATCTGGACCGGCGCCGGCAACAGCCTGCGCATGGCCCGGCTGCGCGAGCACCTCCCCGAGCTGCGCGCCCGTGCGCTCACCCGCCGCGCCGTCCCCGTCGAGACCCACACCCCGCTCTCCGAGGCCCTGCGCCGAGCCAACACCGCCGGAGCCCGCGCCCTGGTCGTCGTCGACGCCGACGGCAAGCCCCTCTCGCTGGTCCGCGAGGCCGCCATCGTCGGCGTACCCGAACACCGCCGCCCCTGGGTCGCGGTCAGCGGCCTCGCCCAGGACCTCACCGACGGCATGCGCGTCTCCGCGGAACTGTCGGGCGAGGAACTCCTCGACGCCCTCAGGGCGACGCCCGCCACCGAGTACCTCGTCGTCGAGGAGACCGGCGAGATCTACGGCGTCCTGTCGGCGGCCGACGTGGAGCGGGCCTTCGTGAAGGCCATGGCGAGGCCCAGCTGAGTGGTCGGCGCCCCCTCCGGGGACCGGTAGGCTGTTCACATGTCCGAACCGACCGGTGCCGCCCGCAGGCGCGGGCCCTTCAAGGTCGGGGACCAGGTTCAGCTGACCGACCCCAAGGGCCGCCACTACACGTTCACGCTCGAGGCCGGGAAGAACTTCCACACCCACAAGGGTTCCTTCCCCCACGACGAACTGATCGGCGCACCCGAGGGCAGCGTTGTCCGCACCACCGGTAACGTCGCCTATCTCGCGCTGCGCCCCCTGCTCCCCGACTACGTCCTGTCCATGCCCCGCGGGGCAGCCGTCGTCTACCCGAAGGACGCGGGGCAGATCCTCGCCTTCGCCGACATCTTCCCCGGCGCTCGTGTCGTCGAGGCCGGCGTGGGCTCCGGCTCGCTCAGCAGCTTCCTGCTGCGCGCCATCGGCGACCAGGGCATGCTGCACAGCTACGAGCGCCGCGCGGACTTCGCCGAGATCGCCCAGGCGAACGTGGAGCGCTACTTCGGCGGCCCGCACCCCGCCTGGCAGCTCACCGTCGGTGACCTCCAGGACAACCTGTCCGACGCCGACGTGGACCGCGTCATCCTCGACATGCTCGCCCCCTGGGAGTGCCTGGAGGCCGTCTCCAAGGCGCTCGTCCCCGGCGGCATCCTGTGCTGCTACGTGGCGACCACCACCCAGCTCGCCCGGACCGTCGAGTCCATCCGCGAGATCGGCTGCTTCAACGAGCCGAGCGCCTGGGAGTCGATGATCCGCAACTGGCACATCGAGGGCCTGGCCGTCCGCCCGGACCACCGGATGATCGGCCACACCGGCTTCCTGCTCACCGCCCGCCGCCTCGCCGACGGCGTCGAGCCGCCCATGCGCCGCCGCCGCCCCGCCAAGGGCGCCTACGGTGAGGACTACGCGGGCCCCAACGCCGACGGCGGCTCCGGCCGCTGAGGCGACCCGCCGCCGCACCCAACGCACAGGCGCCGGGGGGGGGGGGGGGGGGGGGCCCCCCCCCCCCCCCCCCCCCCCCCCCCCCCCCCCCGCCTCTCCGTTGCCTCTTCCGTCGCCCCTGGTGGCCGCCGCGGGTGAACCATGGCGCTCATCGGTTGACCTGACAGAACACGACCACGGCCCGCCCCGTCGACACGATGCGCGGCGGCAGCGGCCCGCGCCGGAGCCGGTCCCCTGACACAGCGGCAGGAACCGTAACTCTTCTGACTTCCCCGGCACCGGACGCGCACACCCCGCCGTTCCCACGGGGTGTGACGTGTGGCACCATCTTGGCCATCCCCCCTTGGCCAACCCACCGGCACAGCCCTCAGGAGACACTCCTAGTGCAGCCTTCCGCCGTCCCGGAGCTCGCCCACACCCACACCCGCCCCATCCACTGGCTCGCCACCGCCACGGCCGTCGCCGGCGTCATGGCCCTCTCCTCGTTCCTGCAGCCGGGTGCGGCGACGGCGGCCCAGGCGGCCGCCCCCGAGACGAGAAGCGCACCGGCGGACCTCGCTCCGCCCGAACCGGCAGCGGTGACGTTCCCGATCGAGTGCGGCCCGGTGAAGGCCGTGGTGAAGAAGCGGGCTTCCGGAGACCTCGACGGCGACGGCTCCCCCGAGACGGTGGCCGTGGTCCACTGCGACTCCCCGATGGGCACCCCGCCGGACGGCGTCTACGTCCTCACCCGGGACGGCGACGGCGGCAAGCCGCGCGTGGTGGCGACCCTGCTCGCCCCCAAGGACGGCAACACCGTCGGTGACTTCGCCGTACGCCAGGGCGGCGCCGTCACGGCCACGCTCTTCGGCTACTCGTCGGCCGACGTGCCGCGTTGCTGCCCCGATGTGAAGAGCGACGTGAAATGGCGTTGGCAGAACGGCGCGTTCGTCCGCTCGACCCCGTCCGGCGCTCGCAGCGTGTGAGGCGTCCGCGCCGGTGCGTGTGAGATATCAGACAGCAGTGACGGGGTGTGCGGAAAAAGTCACTCTGCGTCCGGACCGTAGACCTCGGCCCTGTCCGAAACTCGACGTACGTGGATGCATTCGCCCGGACACTCCTTCGCGGAGTCGACCACGTCTGTGAGAAGCGGCAGCGGTACGGGCGTTGTGGCGCCCTTGTCCTGGAGCAGCTCGTCGTCGGCGCCCTTCACATAGGCCAGACCGTCGATGTCCAGCTCGAACACCTCGGGCGCGTACTGGGCGCAGATGCCGTCGCCAGTACACAGGTCCTGGTCGATCCAGACCTCCAGAGCCTCGCCGTCGACCCCGGCCTCCTGCTGCACGCTCATGTCTCCTGCCGTTTCATGCGTCGAGCCGTATCGGGAATCCGGCCAGCTCTGACGGGTGTTGAACGCTTCGACCCTACCTCCGGCTGGGTTCCATTCATGTTCGGTGGGTATTCCCCTGGCGTGAGGGAGAGCGCAAGGGTGAAGATCGGACACACCCCGACCGTCTTTGTGATCTAGGGGTTTCAATCGACACCCGCCCAGGTAGGGTCTGGAAGCGTCCAGCTCCCCTTGGAGGAGGTGAGGACCGTGGCAGCCCACGACGACGACATGAACCGCGGCATCCGCCCGGGACGCGGGTCCGACGACCCGGCCGGGCAGATCGCCTACCTTGAGCAGGAGATCGCCGTCCTGCGGCGCAAGCTCGCCGACTCTCCGCGGCACACGAGGATCCTCGAAGAGCGGATCGTCGAGCTGCAGACCAATCTGGCCGGCGTGTCCGCGCAGAACGAACGACTCGCCAACACGCTCCGTGAGGCCCGTGACCAGATCGTGGCCCTCAAGGAGGAGGTCGACCGGCTCGCGCAGCCGCCGGCCGGCTTCGGGGTCTTCCTGCAGGCGAACGAGGACGGCACCGCCGACATCTTCACCGGCGGCCGCAAGCTCAGGGTGAACGTCAGCCCCAGCGTCGAGCTCGACGAGCTCCGGCGCGGCCAGGAATTGATGCTCAACGAAGCGCTCAACGTGGTCGAGGCCATGGAGTACGAGAGCGTCGGAGACATCGTCACCCTCAAGGAGATCCTCGAGGACGGCGAGCGGGCCCTGGTGCTCGGGCACACCGACGAGGAGCGGGTGGTGCGGCTCGCCGAGCCGCTGCTGGACGTCACCATCCGCCCCGGCGACGCCCTCCTGCTCGAACCCCGCTCCGGCTATGTCTACGAGGTCGTGCCGAAGAGCGAGGTCGAGGAGCTCGTCCTCGAAGAGGTCCCCGACATCGGCTACGAGCAGATCGGCGGTCTCGGAGGACAGATCGAGGCCATCCGCGACGCGGTCGAGCTCCCGTATCTCTACCCGGACCTGTTCAAGGAGCACGAACTGCGGCCGCCGAAGGGTGTCCTGCTGTACGGGCCTCCCGGCTGCGGCAAGACCCTGATCGCCAAGGCCGTGGCCAACTCGCTGGCCAAGAAGGTCGCCGAGGTGACCGGCCAGGCCGCCGGCAAGAGCTTCTTCCTCAACATCAAGGGCCCGGAGCTGCTGAACAAGTACGTCGGTGAGACGGAGCGGCAGATCCGCCTCGTCTTCCAGCGGGCCCGTGAGAAGGCCAGCGAGGGCACGCCCGTCATCGTCTTCTTCGACGAGATGGAGTCCCTCTTCCGTACCCGTGGCTCCGGTGTCAGCTCGGACGTGGAGAACACCATCGTCCCGCAGCTCCTCGCCGAGATCGACGGTGTGGAGGGCCTGCAGAACGTGGTCGTGATCGGCGCCTCCAACCGTGAGGACATGATCGACCCCGCCATCCTGCGGCCCGGCCGGCTCGACGTGAAGATCAAGATCGAGCGTCCGGACGCCGAGGCGGCCAAGGACATCTTCGGCAAGTACCTCACCGAGCGCCTCCCGCTGCACGGCGACGACGTCGCCGAACACAGCGGCTCCAAGGCCTCCACGGTCCAGAGCATGATCCAGACAGCCGTCGAACAGATGTACGCCGAGTCCGAGGAGAACCGCTTCCTGGAGGTCACCTACGCCAACGGTGACAAGGAAGTCCTCTACTTCAAGGACTTCAATTCCGGCGCCATGATCGAGAACATCGTCGGCCGTGCCAAGAAGTCGGCGATCAAGGACTTCCTCGAGAAGAACCAGAAGGGTCTCCGCGTCTCCCACCTCCTCCAGGCCTGCGTGGACGAGTTCAAGGAGAACGAGGACCTGCCCAACACCACCAACCCGGACGACTGGGCCCGGATCTCCGGAAAGAAGGGCGAGCGGATCGTGTACATCCGTACGCTCATCACCGGAAAGCAGGGCGCGGACACCGGACGCTCCATCGACACGGTGGCGAACACCGGTCAGTACCTGTAAAAGGCAGGGCGGCTGCGGGTGCCCTCGGCGGGTACCCGCAGCCGACTGTTTTTCAGGCCACGGCTGGAGCAACGCAATGACGCAAATGATCTCCCCACCAGCGCAAAGGCGTTCTAGGCTCTTCCGTACCGCCGAGTCGCGCAGTGCGGGGACGGGCACCGCACACGCGACCGAGCGCCAGCGGTATCTGAGTGGCGCCCACGACCGAGGGTGCCGCCGGGCAAGGAGGGCCGCATGACCGTACGGCGAGTAATGGGCATCGAGACGGAGTACGGGATCTCCGTCCCCGGCCACCCCAACGCCAATGCCATGCTCACCTCGTCCCAGATCGTGAACGCCTACGCGGCTGCGATGCACCGGGCCCGCCGGGCTCGCTGGGACTTCGAGGAGGAGAACCCGCTGCGGGACGCGCGAGGCTTCGACCTCGCCCGCGAGGCCGCCGACTCCAGCCAGCTCACCGACGAGGACATCGGCCTGGCCAACGTGATCCTCACCAACGGTGCGCGGCTCTACGTCGACCACGCGCACCCCGAGTACAGCGCCCCCGAGGTGACCAACCCCCGGGACGCCGTCCTCTGGGACAAGGCCGGCGAGCGGATCATGGCCGAGGCCGCGGAGCGGGCCGCACAGCTGCCCGGTGCCCAGCCGATCCACCTGTACAAGAACAACACCGACAACAAGGGCGCGTCCTACGGCACGCACGAGAACTACCTGATGAAGCGGGAGACCCCCTTCTCGGACATCGTGCGCCATCTGACGCCGTTCTTCGTCTCCCGTCAGGTCTTCACCGGAGCGGGCCGCGTCGGTATCGGCCAGGACGGGCACGAGCACGGCTTCCAGCTCAGTCAGCGGGCCGACTACTTCGAGGTGGAGGTCGGCCTCGAGACGACGCTCAAGCGTCCGATCATCAACACCCGCGACGAGCCGCACGCGGACGCCGAGAAGTACCGCCGCCTGCATGTGATCATCGGCGACGCGAACCTCTCGGAGATCTCGACGTATCTGAAGCTGGGTACGACGGCTCTCGTCCTGTCGATGATCGAGGACGGCTTCATCGCGGTGGACCTCGCCGTCGACCAGCCCGTCCGCACGCTGCACCAGGTCTCGCACGACCCGTCGCTCAAGCATCTGGTCACACTCCGCAGCGGCCGGACGCTCACCGCGGTCCAGCTGCAGATGGAGTACTACGAGCTCGCCCGCAAGTACGTGGAGGAGCGGTTCGGAGCCGACGCCGACGACCAGACCAAGGACGTCCTGTCGCGGTGGGAGGACACCCTCACCCGTCTGGAGCACGACCCGATGAGCCTGGCCGGCGAGCTGGACTGGGTCGCCAAGCGGGAGCTCATGGAGGGCTACCGGCGCCGGGACAGCCTCGACTGGGACGCGGCGAGGCTGCACCTGGTCGACCTCCAGTACGCCGACGTGCGGCCCGAGAAGGGGCTGTACAACCGTCTGGTGGCCCGCGGGCGCATGAAGCGGCTGCTGACCGAGGCGGACATCGAGCGGGCCCGTACGGCGCCGCCTGAGGACACCCGCGCGTACTTCCGCGGGCGCTGCCTGGAGCAGTACGCGGACGACGTCGCGGCGGCCTCCTGGGACTCGGTGATCTTCGATCTGCCGGGCCGCGACTCCCTGCAGCGGGTTCCAACCCTGGAACCGCTTCGCGGAACGCGTAATCACGTCAAGGAGCTCCTGGACCGCTGCCGCACGGCGGAAGACCTGGTCAGGGTCCTGTCCGGCGGGTGATCGCGTTCATTGGGTACTCGGGAGGAGACGGCCGGGCGGGGTGGAAAATCCCAGGTCCGGGAATCATCGAGGTGGTCCCCGTACGTTGGAGCAACTGCGGGGCCATTGTCAGACCCGGCGAGTAGGGTCTGATCTTGACCGAGCAACTGTGTCGGGCGAACCGAGCGGGGTGAGGGATATGGCGACCAAGGACACCGGCGGCGGACAGCAGAAGGCCACCCGGTCCACCGAGGAGGTCGAGGAGCAGGCGGCGGAGACGCAGGCTTCGGAGGACCTCAAGGAGCGTCAGGAGAAGCTGAGCGACGACGTGGACTCGGTTCTGGACGAGATCGATGACGTCCTCGAGGAGAACGCCGAGGACTTCGTGCGCTCCTTCGTTCAAAAGGGTGGCCAGTAAGGCGCCTTTGCCTTCATTCCGAAGGTGAACGGGTCTGGGTGACGGACGGGCGGAGCGCGGAGCGCTGTGCGCGGGGCAGTGAGTGGCGTGACGCCTCCGTGTGCGGCGCTCCGGGCGTCGGTGGCGTCCGGAGCCCGGGTGCCCCCGCCGGTCGTGTGCGGCCGGCAAGTACGGCGTCGATCCGGTGGAGTTGGTCCCGCCGGACATGTGGATCACCGCCGAAGGACGGGTAGGGTCCGAGGCATACCGTGCCCCCGGTCGCAACCGGACCGGGGTTGTTCCAAGGATCGGCCCGACGTCACAGGGCGGGCTGTCGCATACGTGGAAGGAATCGCGTGGAAGCCAACACTCGTAGCACCGGGCGTCTACCAGCTGCCTTCCTGACGCCAGGGTCCTCCTCCTTCATGGACTTCCTGTCCGAGCACCAGCCGGAGATCCTGCCCGGCAACCGGCAACTGCCTCCCACCCAGGGTGTGATCGAGGCACCGCACGGGACCACGATCGTCGCCGTGACGTTCCCCGGGGGCGTCGTGCTGGCCGGTGACCGCCGGGCGACGATGGGCAACGTCATCGCGCAGCGGGACATCGAGAAGGTCTTCCCGGCCGACGAGTACTCCGCGGTGGGCATCGCCGGTACGGCGGGTCTGGCCGTGGAGATGGTGAAGCTGTTCCAGCTCGAGCTGGAACACTTCGAGAAGGTCGAGGGCGCGCAGCTGTCCCTGGAGGGCAAGGCGAACCGGCTGTCGACGATGATCCGCTCCAACCTCGGCATGGCCATGCAGGGCCTGGCCGTGGTGCCGCTGTTCGCGGGGTACGACATGGGCCGCGACAGGGGCCGGATCTTCTCGTACGACGTGACGGGCGGCCGCTCCGAGGAGACGAACTTCGCGGCCACCGGCTCGGGCTCGATCTTCGCGCGCGGCGCCATGAAGAAGCTCTTCCGCGACGACCTGAGCGAGGAAGAGGCCACGACCCTGGTCGTCCAGGCCCTGTACGACGCGGCCGACGACGACTCGGCGACGGGCGGTCCCGATGTCGCCCGCCGGATCTACCCGATCGTCACCGTGATCACCGAGGACGGCTTCCGCCGGCTCGCCGAGGAGGAGTCCTCCGAGATCGCCCGCTCGATCCTGGCCCGGCGCCTGGAGCAGCCGGACGGCCCGCGGGCCGCGCTGCTCTAGACAGCGGCCGTTTCTTGTCAGGGTGATCCAGTGACTTCCACAGAAAGGGACGGATAACCGGTGTCGACGCCGTTCTATGTTTCACCTCAGCAGCAGATGGCCGACCGGGCGGAGTACGCCCGCAAGGGCATCGCCCGTGGCCGCAGCCTGGTCGTGCTGCAGTTCGCCGACGGCATCGTGTTCGTCGGTGAGAACCCGTCCCGTGCGTTGCACAAGTTCAGCGAGATCTACGACCGGATCGGCTTCGCCGCCGCCGGCAAGTACAACGAGTACGAGAACCTGCGGATCGGTGGCGTGCGGTACGCCGACCTGCGGGGCTACACCTACGACCGCGATGACGTGACGGCCCGTGGCCTGGCCAACGTCTACGCGCAGACCCTGGGCACGATCTTCTCCTCCGCGGCCGAGAAGCCGTACGAGGTGGAGCTGGTGGTCGCCGAGGTGGGGGAGAGCCCGGAAGGTGACCAGCTCTACCGTCTCCCGCACGACGGCTCGATCGTGGACGAGCACGGCTCGGTCGCGGTGGGGGGCAACGCGGAGCAGATCAGCAGCTACCTGGACCAGCGTCACCGGGACGGTATGACGCTGGCCGAGGCCCTGAAGCTGGCGGTGCAGGCGCTGTCGCGCGACACCAACGGCAGTGAGCGGGAGATCCCCGCGGAGCGGCTCGAGGTGGCGGTGCTGGACCGTACGCGGCCGCAGAAGCGCAAGTTCAAGCGGATCGGCGGGCGTCAGCTGTCCCGGCTGTTGGGGGCGGAGGGGGACGGGGGCGCCGAGGAGACGGCGTCCGAGTCCGAGGACGCCGAGTAGTCCGGCTCGAATGTCACGTCGCGCGTCCCGGCCGTTGCACGGCCGGGGCGCGTTTTGCGTTTTGCGGTGGGTAGGGGGTCGGGGCCGTGTCGGGGGCGTCCTGCCCTAGCTGCGGGCATGCGTGCCGCTAGGGGCGGCACGGGTGGGCGCAGCGGCACCCCGCTCCGCCGGGCCGCGCAACGCCCCGGCCCAGCAGCGACGCCGCGCAACCCGTCGCGCCGGGCTGCGCATCCACCCCCGGCCCCCGCACCGGCGCCGAGCGGCTACGGCAGTCCTGGCGGTGCCGTAGAGCCCCGTACCACCAGCTGCACCGGGATGTCCCCGCCCTCGGGTGCGCGGCCCTCCATGACGGCCAGCAGGGCCCCCATACCCCGTTCTCCGAACAGCTCCGCGTCCAGACGGACCGTCGTCAGCTCCGGGTCGATCGCCGTGGCCAGGGCCAGATCGTCCAGGCCGGTGACCGAGACGTCGTCCGGGACGCGTAGGCCGAGACGGCGGATCGCCTTGTACGCGCCCGCGGCCAGTTTGTCGTCGTCGCAGACAAGGGCGGTGGGGCGCGGTCCGGGGAGCGAGAGGGCGGCCTCGGTGGCGGTCACGGCGCCCTCGATGGAGATCGGCGCGTGGGTCGTGCGGACCGACGTGCCGGGCACATCGCTCAGCCGGCTCGCCAGTTCCCGGGCCCGAACCTCGAAGGTCCAGGACGGTACGTCCGCCGCCAGATGGAGGAAGCGGCGGTGGCCCAGGGCCAGCAGGTGCTCCGTGATCTGGCGGACACCGTCGGCGATGTCCAGGTTCACGGTCGCCGCACCCAGGCTCCCCTCCGGATCGCTGTCCAGCATGACCAAGGGCAGCTGGTCCCCGCGGATCGCGGTGAGCGCGTCGGCGGCCATGGAGGAGGCGATCACGCCGTCCAGGGCGGCCTGGGCGGAGGCGAAGGGGTCGCGGGCCGGGCCGACCCCCTCGGGGGAGGGGTAGAGGACGACGCCGAACCCGTGCTCGGCGGCGACGCGGGCGGCGCCCGTGTAGACGCCCGCGAAGAACTCCGTGGTGAGGGCCGGGACCACCAGGAGAACCGTGCGGGTGCGGCCCAGGCGCAGGTTGCGGGCCGCGAGGTTCGGGCGGTAGCCCAGATCGCGGGCGGCCTCGCGGACTCGTTCCGCGGTGGCCTCCGAGACGCGGCCGCGCCACTTGTCGCCCAGAACCAGGGAGACCGCCGCCTGGGAGACGCCCGCGGCCTGGGCGACGTCCCGGCTCGTGGGGCGGGTGCTGCCTCGTGCCACCGTCGGGCCGCTCCTTCGTCTGGACTCGTGAACAGCGGACATGGTACGTATGAAACGTTGACGTTATACGTAAAACCTAGGGCGGGGACATGGCTACGGGATACCTGGAGATCCTTCGGGCGCGACACGCCGCCCGGCTGCTCGTCGGCACGCTCGTGGGCCGGCTGCCCAATGCCACCGGCGCCATCGCGATCCTGCTGTTCGTGCGAGCGGAGGGCGGTTCGTACAGCCTGGCGGGGGCGCTCGCGGGTGTGTACGGCGTCGCCAACGCCGTGGGGCAGCCGGTGCTGGGCAGGCTCGTGGACCTGCGCGGGCAGCCGCGCGTGCAGTTGCCGGCGGCTGTTCTTTCGGGGCTGGCGATGGCCGTGTTCGCCTTCGCCGGAATCGGGTCACTGGCGGTCGCGTATGCCGCCGTCGCGGCGGCGGGGCTCTTCACACCGCCCCTGGAGGGCGGGCTGCGGGCCCTGTGGTCGTCGGTTCTCCGGAAGGAGGACCAGGTGCACACCGCGTACGCCATGGACGCCGTGGCCCAGGAGGTGATGTTCACCGTCGGGCCGCTGCTCGTGACGCTGTGCGTGTCCCTGTGGTCGGCCCAGGTCGCGCTGCTGGTGCTGAACGTGGTCGGGGTGCTGGGAGCGCTGTCCGTGGTCGTCTCGCCGCCCTCGCGTGCCTGGCGGTCGGCGCCGCGGGAGGCGCACTGGCTGGGCGCGCTGCGTTCGGCGGGGCTGCTGGCGCTGCTCGCGGCGTTCCTGTTCATCGGGATGGCGCTCGGATCCATCACCGTCGCCTCGGTGCCCTACGCGGACGCGCACGGCGGCGACGCCGTGTACGGCTGGCTGATGGCGGCCCTGGGGTTCGGGGCGCTGGTCGGTGGCACCGTCTACGGGGCCCGGCAGTGGGCCGGTGAGCCCGCCCGGCGACTCCAGGTGCTGGTCGCCCTTCTGGTGGTGTGTTACCTGCCGCTGCTTCTCATGCCGGACGCGGTGCCCATGGTGGCGCTGACCGCGCTCGCCGGTGTCTTCCTGGCGCCCGCCATCGCCTGCGCGTTCGTCCTGGTCGACCGTCATGCCCCGCGCGGCACGGTCACCGAGGCGTTCTCCTGGCTGGTGACGACGTTCACCGTGGGCCACTCGGTCGGAGCGGGCGCGGCGGGGCCCGTCGTGGAGGCGGGCGGGGCCCTGTGGGGCTTCGCCGTGCCGGGTGCCGCGGGTGGCGTGTCCCTGCTGGTTTTGGCCGCCACAGGGCGGGTACTCGCAGCTCCCGGCGGGGGAGCGGTTGTTGTGTCCGGTTCGGAAAATGATCCAAACCGTGCCCCCGAACCCCGTTTCAGTTCAGGGGATCGGGCGTAATGTTCCCTCATGGACCGCCGCATTTTCGGGCTGGAGAACGAGTACGGCGTCACGTGCACGTTCAGGGGACAGCGCCGCCTGTCTCCTGACGAGGTGGCGCGGTACCTCTTCCGCCGTGTCGTGTCATGGGGCCGCAGCAGCAATGTCTTTCTGCGAAACGGCGCCCGCCTCTATCTCGACGTGGGCTCACATCCGGAATACGCCACACCGGAATGTGACAACGTGACCGAACTGGTCACCCACGACAAAGCGGGCGAGCGCATTCTCGAGGGACTCCTGGTGGACGCCGAACGACGCCTGCACGAGGAGGGAATCGCGGGCGACGTCTACCTCTTCAAGAACAACACCGATTCGGCGGGCAACTCCTACGGCTGCCACGAGAACTATCTGGTCGCCCGGCACGGGGAGTTCTCCCGGCTCGCGGACATTCTCATTCCGTTTCTGGTGACGAGGCAGCTGTTGTGCGGTGCAGGCAAGGTGCTGCAGACGCCGCGCGGGGCCGTCTACTGCGTCAGCCAGCGGGCCGAGCACATCTGGGAGGGCGTCTCCTCGGCGACGACCCGCTCCCGGCCGATCATCAACACGCGCGACGAGCCGCACGCGGACGCCGAGCGCTACCGCCGCCTGCACGTCATCGTGGGCGACTCCAACATGTCCGAGACGACCATGCTGCTCAAGGTCGGCGCCACCGACCTGGTGCTGCGCATGATCGAGGCGGGCACCGTGATGCGCGACCTGACCCTGGAGAACCCGATCCGGGCCATCCGCGAGGTCAGCCACGACATCACCGGCCGGCGCAAGGTGCGCCTGGCCAGTGGCCGCGAGGCCTCCGCCCTGGAGGTGCAGCGCGAGTACTACGAGAAGGCCGTGGACTTCTGCGAGCGCCGCGGCATCCGCACCGGCACCGTCGAGCAGGTCCTGGAGTTGTGGGGCCGCACGCTGGACGCGATCGAGGCCGAGGACCTCGACCGTATCGGCACCGAGATCGACTGGGTCATGAAGTACAAGCTCATCGAGCGGTACCGGGCCAAGAACAACATGACCATGTCGCACCCGCGGGTCGCGCAGATAGACCTCGCCTACCACGACATCCACCGCCGTCGTGGCCTGTACTACCTGCTCGAGAAGAAGGGTCAGGCGGCACGGATCTGCAACGACTTGAAGATCTTCGAGGGCAAGTCGGTTCCCCCGCAGACCACTCGGGCCCGGCTGCGCGGCGACTTCATCCGGCGCGCCCAGGAACAGCGCCGTGACTTCACGGTCGACTGGGTTCACCTCAAGCTCAACGACCAGGCTCAGCGCACCGTCTTGTGCAAGGACCCGTTCCGTTCGGTGGACGACCGGGTGGAGAAGCTGATCGCCGGAATGTGAGGAATTGCGCCGGCGGGGAAATAGCCGGAACGCCACACGGGCGCCGTACGTTACAAGTACGGCGCCCTGCTCACGCCGTAGAGTTGCGCGCACGCCATCAACGAGATCGATCGATTACGAGGCCCCCACAGTGCGCCGACGCTCACTTCTCATCTCTGTACCCGCAGGACTGGCCACACTCGCCGCATGCGGCGACGACAAGTCGGATTCGAGCAAGGCCAGCGACAGCCCTTCGCCCTCACCCTCGGCATCGGCCCCGTCCTCGGCGCCGCCGCCGAAGATCGTGGACGGCCCGCTGCCGGCGGTCACCGCGGGCACGAAGTTCGACGAGAAGCCGACGATCGCCAAGGGCAGCGGAGAGCCGTCGAAGCAGCTCGCGGTGAAGACGCTGATCACGGGCAGCGGCAAGACCGTCGCGGAGAACGACTTCGTCGTCGCGAACTACCTGGGCCAGGTCTGGAGCACCGCCAAGGTCTTCGACAACTCCTACGACCGCAAGACCCGCCTGGCCATCCAGCTCGCCCAGGGCCAGATCATCGACGGCTGGCGGTACGCGCTGGCCGGCAAGAAGGCCGGCAGCCGTGTCGAGATGGCCGTCCCGCCCACCTGGGGCTACGGCTCGCAGGGCAACCCGCAGGCGGGCATCAAGGGCACCGACACGCTGGTCTTCGTCGTCGACGTGCTGGACACGTTCAACTCCAAGAGCTCTGCCGACGGCGAGAAGGTCGCCCAGGACGACGCGGACCTGCCCAAGGTCGGCACCAACACCGACGGCAAGGCGCCCTCCATCGAGGTGCCCAAGGCGACCGCCCCGACGAAGCTCGTCGCGGAGTACGTCCTGGAGGGCGACGGCGACAAGGTCGCCGCCGACGACAGCGTCCTCGTGCAGTACAAGGGCGTGCTGTGGGACGGCGGCAAGGAGTTCGACTCCTCGTACGCCAACAAGCAGCTGGTGTCGTTCTCGCTCCAGCAGGTCGTCAAGGGCTGGGCACAGGGTCTGACCGGCAAGAAGGTCGGCAGCCGGGTCCTCATCGTCATCCCGCCGAAGCTGGGCTACGGCGACAACCCGCCGCAGGGCAGCGGCATCAAGAAGGACTCCACGCTGGTCTTTTCGGTGGACATCCTCGCGAAGCTCTGACGTGCGGGGGATGTAAGACTGTGCGTGTTCGCCATTTCGCAGACAAGCAGGAGCCAGAGACGTGAGCATCGACAAGCCCGAGATCGACTTCCCGGGCGGCGAGCCCCCGGCGGACCTCGAGATCAAGGACATCTGGGAGGGCGACGGCCCGGTCGCGCAGGCCGGCCAGACCGTCACCGTGCACTACGTGGGCGTCTCCTTCAGCACGGGTGAGGAGTTCGACGCCAGCTGGAACCGCGGCGCCCCGTTCCGCTTCCCGCTGGGCGGCGGCCGGGTCATCCAGGGCTGGGACCAGGGCGTCCAGGGCATGAAGGTCGGCGGCCGACGCCAGCTGACCATCCCCGCGCACCTCGCCTACGGCAACCAGAGCCCGTCCCCGCTGATCAAGCCGGGCGAGACGCTGATCTTCGTGGTCGACCTGCTCGGGGTCTGAGCAAGGATCGGACAGACTCGATCACGTGGGGCCCATGCCTGTTCGGGCATGGGCCCTCGGCTTTTGCCGTACCACCGTGTGGCGGTACGGTCATCGCTCGTAAGCACCATAGGGAGGCGAAGGGCGTCGATGGCCATTGCCAAGGCCGAGCGGCTGATGAATCTGGCGCTGTGTCTGCTCGGGACACGCCGGCCGCTCAGCAAGCGTGAGCTGCGCGACTCCATCGAGGCGTACGTCGAGGCCTTCGGACCGGGGAACGGCGCCACCGGCTCCGACGACTCCTTCAACCGCATGTTCGAGCGCGACAAGGACGACCTGCGCGAACTCGGACTCGTCATCGAGACCGTCGAGAGTCTCGAGGGCGAGATCGGCTATCTTGCCCGGCGTGACAGCAACCGCCTCCCGCCCATCACCCTGGACGCCGAGGAGGCCGCGGCCCTCGGGGTCGCCGCCAAGGTGTGGCAGCAGGCCCGGCTCGCCGGCGCGGCGAGCGGTGCCCTGCAGAAGCTGCGCGCGGCGGGCCTCCCCGAGGACGTCGACCCCTACGGGCCGCACGGCGCTCTGGAGCCGCGGATCCCCGTGCACGAGGCGGCGTTCGAGCCGCTGATGCTCGCCTGCCGTGACCGCCGCCCTGTCGTCTTCGACTACCGCAAGGCCACCGCCGCCCACCCCGAGCAGCGGCACGTGGAGCCATGGGCGCTCGAGTGCTGGCGGGGCCACTGGTACCTCGCGGGCTGGGACCGAGACCGGGGCGCCGAGCGGGTCTTCCGGCTCTCCCGGATCACCGGCAAGGTCCGCTCGCGCGGCGGCCGGTACACCGCTGACGTGCCGGATGTCGTCACCGTCCGTGAGACCGTCGCGGGCTGGGCGGGGGAGATCGCCGACCGCTCCGCCCGGATCCGGCTGCGCTCCGGCGCGGGGTACCCCCTTAGGGCGAAGGCCACCGCCGTACGGGAACTCGGCGACGGCTGGGACGAGTTGGAGATTCCGTACGGTCACGGGCTGGACGCCTGGCTGGTGGAGTTCGGGCCGGACGTGGTCGTCCTGGAGCCCGCCGAGCTGCGGGCAGACGTGGTGGACCGGCTGCGGGCCGTGGCCAAGGGCTGAGGGGGAGCGGACGAGACAGTGGCAGGTAAACCGGTCAGGCCCGTGAACGCCATCGACCAGACCCGGCGGATGCTCTCGCTGGTGACGTACCTCAAGGAGCGCCCCGGCGCCCGGGTCGAGGACGTCGCGCGCGCCTTCGGCATCACCGAGGACGAGCTGGTCTCCGACCTCGACGTGCTGCCCATGTGCGGCACCAGCTTCCGCGGCGGCGATCTGCTCGACATCGACACCGACGGCGAGCGCATCTGGTGGCACAACCCAGCCGCCCTGGCAGCAGAAGCCGCCGAGCCGCTCAGGCTCGCCGCCGACGAGGCCACCGCCCTGCTCGTCGCCGCCCGGGCCGTGGCCACGCTGCCCGGACTGCGGGAGAGCGACCGCCAGGCGCTGCTGCGGGCGACGGCCAAGGTGGAGACCGCGGCCGGCGAGACGGCGGGCGCCAGCTCACGCCTGTCGGTGACCTTCGAGTCCGAGGGCGGCGTCTTCGCGGACGTCGACCGCGCGATCGCGGAGCGCCGCCGCCTGTGGATCCGCTACTACTCGCCCGCGCGCGACGAGGTCACCGAGCGGGAGATCGACCCCATCCGCCTGGTCAGCGTCGGGCACACCTATGTCGAGGCCTGGTGCCGGCGCTCCGAGGCGCGCCGCACGTTCCGGCTCGACCGGGTCGCCGAGATCAAGATCCTGGACGAGCCCTCGGCGCCGCCGGAGATCGAGCTGCGGGACCTGTCGGAGGCCCTGGTGCAGCCCGCGGCCGAGGACCCGGAGGTCGTGGTCGAGGTCGGACCCGGCGGCCGCTGGGTCGCCGAGTACTACCCGCACGACAGTGCGGAGGAGCTCGCGGACGGCGGGCTGCGGATCACTCTGCGGACCCCCGACCCCGCGTCGCTGAGGCGCCTGGCGCTGCGGCTCGGGCGGGAGGGCCGGATCGTGTCGCCGCCGGAGCTGGCCGCCAGCGCCCGGCAGGCTGCGCGCGAGGCACTGGCCGCCTACGACGGGATCGAGGCGGTCGAGGCGGGAGGCGCGGCGGACTCCGACTCCGCCGAGGCGCCCGGGCCGCAGCCGGTGTCCGCGGCGCCCACGGCACCGGACGGGCCGGACGGCGGACGCGCGTGAGCCGTCGCGGCCTGCGGTACCGCCGGGCGCTCGGACACGGGCTCCCGGTGTGCCACGTCGGCGCCGCCTCGGCCCGGCCGGGAACGGGCACACCCCCGGACCGGGCGGCTTCGCCTCGAGCAGGGGCGGACCGGGCCGCGAGACCGGCCGTATCCGGTCCTGCCGCCCCGGCAGGGGAACGACCCCAGAATGAGGAGCCAGGCCTGTGAGCGAGTCGGCGACGCCCGGTGCGCGCGGTATGACGGTGGAGTCCGCGTTCGCCGGGATGACGAGCGTGTCCCCGGTGGTCTTCAGGGCGGGCTGCCCGGACTGCCGGGAGCGCTTCGAACTCACCGCCGGGGCCCTGCGCCTCGCCATCGGCGCCACCAGCCGCACCACCTTCTACTCCTTCACCTGCCCGGAGTGCGGCGCGTCCGTCCGCAAGCCCGCGGGGGAGCGGATCGTGGAGCTGCTCACCGGCGGTGGCGTGCGGACCCTGCGGCTCGCTCCGACCCACTGAGGGTCTGGGCGTCCGCCCCTCCTGGAGGGTCTAGGCTCGACGGCATGTTCTGGCCGATGTTCGCGGTTGCCGTGGGGTTCGTGGGTCTCGCCGTGCTCGGGGTGCTCGCCGTCCGGGTCTTCGTGGAGGCACAGCGCCTGGGCAGGCAGGTCACGGACTCCGCGCGCCGTATCAACCGGGCCGCCGAGGACCTGGAGCGGGCCGCGGGGAGCGCGGCCCGGTCCGTGGACGCCCTGTGAGTCGTTCGGCAGGCGGCTGTGAGTCGCGCTTTGGGGCACTTCGCCCTGTCATCTCCGCGGTTCGGACAGGTACTCTGCTGGTCGCGGCCCGGTTAACGAGGCACTGGCCGCGGACGGGAGTACGCACAGGAGATGCAGAGGGATTGCCCCGCGTTTACCCCTGAGCGTTACGATCGCTGTCAACACGATCGTTCGGACATATGTCCGACCGGTCGGACAGCACCGCACCCCAGCCGCCTCGGTGAGAAGGTAAAGACTTATGTTCGGAAGGCTCGGAGCCCCCGAGATCATTCTCATCCTCGTCGTCATCATCCTGCTGTTCGGCGCGAAGAAGCTTCCGGACATGGCTCGGTCGCTCGGCAAGTCCGCCCGCATCCTCAAGAGCGAGGCCAAGGCGATGAAGGACGAGAGCAAGTCGTCCACGACCCCGGCCGGCCCGCCCAACAACGACGAGCAGCCCTCGCAGCGCACCATCCAGGCTTCTCCCGGTGATGTGACCAGCTCGCGTCCGGTCAACGAGCCCACGGACACGACCAAGCGCTGAAGCCGGGCCGGTGACCTCCGGCCCGCCGCACGAGATGGGAACGTGGGTTGCTGAAGTCTGCCCGCAAGCAGGAGAAGGATCCCGAGGGGCGGATGCCCCTCGCGGAGCACCTTCGCGAGCTCCGCAACCGGCTCGCCAAGGCGATGCTGGCGATCGTCGTCATCACGGTCGCCGCCGCCTTCTTCTACAACGACATCATCAACTTGATCACCAAGCCGATCCTCGACTCGGTCGGCTGTGACAAGACCTTCGAGGAACTGGCCGCGTCGCGGGCGTCCTCCAAGCCGTGTGCGCAGATCACCATCAACGGTCTGATCACCCCCTTCACGCTGGCGCTGAAGGTGTCCCTGATGGCCGGTGTCGTACTGGCCTCGCCGGTCTGGCTCTACCAGCTGTGGGCCTTCGTCGCGCCGGGCCTGCACCGGCACGAGAGGAAGTACGCGTACGCCTTCGTGGCCACGGGTGCCCCGCTGTTCATCATCGGCGCCTACTTCGCCTACACGGTGCTTCCCACCACGGCGAAGGTGCTCCTCGAGTTCACCCCGGGCGGTACGTCCAACCTCCTTCCGCTGGACGACCTGCTCGACCTGGTCATGCGGATGGTGCTCGTCTTCGGCCTCTCGTTCGAGCTGCCCCTGCTGCTGGTCATGCTCAATCTCACCGGAGCACTCACCGGCAAGCGCATGCTCGGCTGGTGGCGCGGCATGATCATGGGCATCACGGTCTTCGCGGCCATCGCCACTCCCAGCACCGACCCGCTGACCATGCTGATGCTCGCCGGGCCGATCTGGATCCTGTACTTCGCGGCCGTCGGCTTCTCCCTGCTCAACGACCGCCGTCGCAGCCGTCGCGAGGCCCTGGGCCCCGACGACGACGAGGCCTCCGAGCTGGACCTCACGCCCGACGACATCGGCGAGATCGAACCCGTGACCACCGGCCGGGCCGCGCTGCCCGAGCAGGCGAGTTCGGACCGCTCGGACCGGGTCAACGGTTATGACGACGTGACCTGAAGATCGCCGGGCAGCTCATAGGGTCGGTCGCGTGACCAGCGAGATCACCCTCTTCGTCAACCCCACCGCGGGCCGCGGCCGGGGCGCCCGCGCGGCGCAGCCGGCCGCTTCCGCTTTGCGGGTGGCCGGTTTCTCGGTGCGTACGGTGCTCGGGGAGGATGCCGCGGACGCCCTCACCCGTGCCCGTGCCGCCGTCGAGGGCGGTACCGGAGCGCTGATAGCCGTCGGCGGTGACGGCATGGCCAACCTGGCGCTGCAGGTGGTCGCGGGCACCGGCGTTCCGCTCGGTCTGGTCGCCGTCGGCACCGGCAACGACTTCGCCCGTGCCCTCGGCCTGCCCGTGCGCGAGCCGGCCGCCGCGGGCCGCATGATCGCCGACGCCCTCAAGTGCGGCCGCATCCACGACGTCGACCTCGGTCAGGTGGGGGACCGCTGGTTCGGCACGGTCCTCGCCTCCGGCTTCGACTCCCGCGTCAACGACCGCGGCAACCGCATGCGGTGGCCCGTCGGCCGCTTCAAGTACGACCTGGCGATGATCACCGAACTCGCCGCGTTCCGGCCCGTCCCGTACCGGATCCGGCTCGACGACGGCGAGGTCCGTGAGGTCGAGGCGACCCTGGTGGCCGTCGGCAACGGCTCGTCCTACGGCGGCGGTATGCGGATCTGCCCCGGCGCCGACCTCACCGACGGGCTGTTCGACATCACGGTGGTCGGGGACTGCAGCCGTACGACGTTGCTGCGGGTGTTCCCGAGGGTGTACCGGGGGACCCACGCCGAGCATCCGGCCGTGACCGTGCTGCGGGCGGCCCGGGTCGAGATCGCCGCCGACGGGATCACCGGGTACGCGGACGGGGAACCGCTCGGCCCGCTGCCGCTGAGCGCGCGCTGCGTGCGCGGGGGCGTGCGCGTCGTCGGCCCCTGAGCCGCGCTGCCCCTGAACTGCGCCGATCCCCGGTTTCACAGGAACGGATCCGGATAATGATCGTCCTGTTGTCAGTGCGGCCCGGTACGCTCGAAAGCACGATGACAGAGGACCTCTCACCGGCCGAGCGGTACGCGGCAGCCCGCAAGCGTGCTGTCGAGCAGGCCACCGCGCTCGCCTCCTTCCGCGAGATGTACGACTTCGGCCTCGATCCCTTCCAGATCGAGGCCTGCCAGGCGCTCGAGGCGGGGAAGGGCGTCCTGGTCGCCGCACCCACCGGCTCGGGCAAGACGATCGTGGGCGAGTTCGCCGTCCACCTCGCTCTCCAGCAGGGCAAGAAGTGCTTCTACACGACACCCATCAAGGCGCTGTCGAACCAGAAGTACGCCGACCTGTGCCGCCGCTACGGCACGGACAAGGTGGGCCTGCTCACCGGCGACAACAGCGTCAACTCCGACGCCCCGGTGGTCGTGATGACCACCGAGGTGCTGCGGAACATGCTGTACGCCGGTTCGCAGACCCTCCTGGGCCTCGGCCACGTGGTCATGGACGAGGTGCACTACCTCTCCGACCGGTTCCGGGGCGCCGTGTGGGAAGAAGTGATCATCCACCTTCCCGAGTCGGTCACGCTCGTGTCGCTGTCGGCGACCGTGTCGAACGCCGAGGAGTTCGGCGACTGGCTCGACACCGTCCGCGGTGACACCGAGGTGATCGTCTCCGAGCACCGGCCCGTGCCGCTGTTCCAGCACGTGCTCGCCGGGCGGCGGATGTACGACCTGTTCGAGGAGGGCGAGGGCCACAAGAAGGCCGTCAACCCCGACCTCACGCGCATGGCGCGCATGGAGGCGAGCCGGCCGTCGTACCAGGACCGCCGGCGCGGGCGGTCCATGCGCGAGGCCGACCGCGAGCGCGACCGCAGACAGCGCTCCCGGGTGTGGACACCGAGCCGGCCCGAGGTCATCGAACGGCTCGACGCCGAGGGGCTGCTGCCCGCCATCACCTTCATCTTCAGCCGCGCCGCCTGCGAGGCCGCCGTCCAGCAGTGCCTGTACGCGGGCCTCCGGCTCAACGACGACGAGGCGCGCCAGCGGGTACGCGCGCTGGTCGAGGAGCGCACGGCGTCCATCCCGACCGAGGACCTGCACGTCCTCGGCTACTACGAGTGGCTGGAGGGCCTGGAGCGCGGCATCGCCGCCCACCACGCGGGCATGCTGCCGACCTTCAAGGAGGTCGTCGAGGAACTGTTCGTACGCGGCCTGGTCAAGGCCGTCTTCGCGACCGAGACCCTCGCCCTGGGCATCAACATGCCCGCCCGCTCGGTGGTGCTGGAGAAGCTCGTCAAGTGGAACGGCGAGCAGCACGCGGACATCACCCCGGGCGAGTACACGCAGTTGACGGGGCGTGCGGGGCGGCGCGGCATCGATGTCGAGGGCCACGCCGTGGTGCTCTGGCAGCGCGGCTCCAGCCCCGAGCACCTGGCGGGCCTGGCCGGCACCCGCACGTATCCGCTGCGCTCCAGCTTCAGGCCGTCGTACAACATGGCGGTCAACCTGGTCGAGCAGTTCGGCCGGCACCGTTCGCGCGAGCTGCTGGAGACGTCCTTCGCGCAGTTCCAGGCGGACAAGTCGGTCGTCGGTATCTCCCGCCAGGTACAGCGCAACGAGGAGGGCCTCGAGGGCTACAAGGCCTCCATGACCTGCCACCTCGGGGACTTCGAGGAGTACGCGAGGCTGCGCCGCGAGCTGAAGGACCGTGAGAACGACCTGGCCCGGCAGGGCGCGGCACAGCGGCGCGCCGAGGCCGCCGTCGCGCTGGAGAAGCTCAAGCCCGGAGACGTCATCCACGTGCCCACCGGCAAGTACGCGGGGCTGGCGCTGGTGCTGGACCCGGGCCTGCCCGCGGGCCGTTCGAACGGCCACCGGGGTTTCGAGCACCACGACGGGCCGCGCCCGCTGGTGCTGACCGCCGAGCGGCAGGTGAAGCGGCTGGCGTCCATGGACTTCCCGGTGCCGGTCGAGCCGTTGGAGCGGATGCGGATCCCGAAGTCCTTCAACCCGCGCTCCCCGCAGTCCCGTCGGGACCTCGCGTCCGCGCTGCGCACCAAGGCCGGGCACATCCCGGCAGACCGGCACCGCAAGCGGCGCTCCCAGGCGGCCGACGACCGCGAGATCGCCCGGCTGCGGACCGAGCTGCGCGCACATCCCTGCCACGGGTGCGACGACCGTGAGGACCACGCCCGTTGGGCCGAGCGCTACCACCGGCTGCTGCGGGACACCTCACAGCTGGAGCGGCGGATCGAGGGCCGTACGAACACGATCGCACGGACTTTCGACCGCATCGTCGCGCTGCTGACCGAGCTCGACTATCTGCGCGCCGACGAGGTCACCGAGCACGGCAAGCGGCTCGCGCGGCTCTACGGCGAGCTGGACCTGCTCGCCAGCGAGTGCCTGCGCGAGGGCGTCTGGGAGGGGCTCGGCCCGGCCGAACTGGCGGGCTGTGTCTCGGCGTTGGTGTACGAGGCGCGCGCGGCGGACGACGCGATGGCGCCGAAGCTGCCGTCGGGGAAGGCCAAGGCCGCGCTGGGCGAGATGGTGCGGATCTGGGGGCGGCTGGACGCGCTGGAGGAGGAGTTCCGGATCACCCAGACCGAGGGTGTCGGACAGCGTGAGCCGGACCTGGGGTTCGCCTGGGCCGCGTACATGTGGGCCTCCGGGTCGGGGCTCGACGAGGTGCTGCGCGAGGCGGAGATGCCGGCGGGGGACTTCGTGCGGTGGTGCAAGCAGGTCATCGACGTGCTGGGGCAGATCGCGGCGGCGGCGCCGCAGGGGTCTTCCGTGGTGAAGAACGCGCGTAAGGCTGTTGATCTGTTGCTGCGGGGAGTTGTCGCCTACTCGTCGGTGGGGTGATCGTCGCTGCGCGGGTGCCGGTTGTGTGTGGTTGCTCGCGCAGTTCCCCGCGCCCCTGAAACAGGGTTGTTCTGAGGCCCGTTCACCCGTCACGGTGAGCGGGCTTTCGCATGTCCGTTCGTCGTTACGTTGTGCATTCGAACGGTGTCGCAGCGTGTAAACGACCGAGCGTACTATCCCTTCGCGTCCGGTTTCCGGTGGATGCTGAATATGACACAGCGATGATCCGGTCGGACTAAGCTCGCCCGCAGCGCACCGGCTTGAGATGAATTCGTGCGCTTGTTCCCCAATGTGTGGAACCCCAGCCGACTCCTGTCAGAAGGCCTACATGGTGAGTGTTCAATCCCCTCCCGTTCGCCGTGAACTTCCCTACGCGCGCGTGCTGTTGCTGCCGGCCATAGCGATGGCCGCGGCGTCCGGAGCCGCCGTCGCCCTGGTGACGGAGTCGGCCCGGCTCGCCGTCGGCTGGTGCGGCGGTATCGCCACCGCGCTGGTGATCGCGACGGCGGCCGAGGCGGTCCGCCGCGGCCGTGCCCTGCGCAACCAGCGTGCCGAGCACGCTCGTCACAGCGCGTATCTGGAACAGCGGATCGCCGGCCACGAGCACGAGTTGGTCCGCTTCTCGAGGGAGGTCGTCCCCGCCGCCCTCGACCTGCTGCGCACCGGAGAATCCCCCAGGGAGGTGATTCGCAAGCTCGGCCTCGCCAACCCCGCATACCGCGACCTGCCCGAGCCGGAGGTCGAGACGCTCCTGACGGTGCTCAGGATCGTCGACAACGAAGTGACCATGCGTGACGCCGCCGCTCGCTCCTTCGTCACGGTCGCCCGCCGCGTCCAGGCGATCGCCCACCAGCAGGCCGAGGAACTCCGGGAGATGGAGGAGGACCACGGCCGCAACCCCGAGGTCTTCGACGACCTGCTGCGCATCGACCACGGCAACGCCCTGATCGGCCGCCTCGCCGACTCCGTCTCCGTCCTCGGCGGCGGCCGCCCGGGACGGCAGTGGCCCGAGCCGGTGTCCCTGTACAGCACGCTGCGCGGCGCCATGTCCCGCATCCTGGAGTACCGGCGCATCCAGCTGTCCTCCATCGCCAAGATCAGCGTCAAGGGCATCTACGTCGAGCCGGTCATCCATGCCGCCGCCGAACTCCTCGACAACGCCACGCGCTACTCGCCGCCGCAGACCAAGGTGCATGTCACCGCCACCGAGGTGCAGACCGGCGTCTGCATCGAGATCGAGGACGGCGGTGTCAACCTCAACGAGGAGGCGCGGGCCCGGATCGAGGGCATGCTGGAGGCCGCCAAGGCAGGCGTCGACCTCCAGGACATCGGTGAGCACCCGCGTCTGGGCCTGGCCGTCGTCGGCCGCCTCTGCACGGCGTACAACATGCAGGTGTCGCTGCGTGCCTCCGCCTACGGCGGCGTCCGCGCCATCCTCATCGTGCCGAGCGAGATGGTCACCCACGAGCCCGGCGTCGGACTCGCCCACGGCATCGGTGCCACCGGCGCCCCCATGACGGTCGGCATTCCCGAGGGCCCCAAGCGCGCGCCCAAGAGGCGCCGCCCCACCAGCCCGCGCATCCCCGAGACGGTCTCCATGGAGGACGACGACGTCCCCGAGGTCACCGAGTGGACGGCGAACGGTCTGCCGCAGCGCCGCAGCCGGGTGAAGATGCCGCTCTCCGAGCGACTCGCCCAGCAGGCCGCCAACGAGAAGGCCGACCGGGAGGCCGAGGAGCGGGGCGAGTACAACCCCTGGGCGGCGACAGCCGAGCCCGAGTCCAAGCCGCTGCGCGACATGTCGGCGCCGGACGCCCCCGGCAAGGGTCTCGAGGCCTTCTGGGAGGGACTCAAGCAGGGCATCGAACCCGGCACGCACCCCACGGACTTCCTGCGGAACCCGACCAAGTATCTGCACCTGATCAACGACCCGGCCCGCACCGAGGCCGATGACGAGGGGGACCTCAAGTGATCCAGCAGCGAGGCAACTTCGACTGGATGCTCAAGGAGCTCGCCAACGGCGTGCCGGGCATCGAGATGATCGTGGTGCTCTCGGCCGACGGTCTGCGCATCGCCCGCTACGGCGGTGAGCCCGACGCGGCCGACCGGGTCGCCGCGGCCTGCGCGGGCCTGCAGTCCCTCGCGGGCAGCATCTGCCAGGAACTCACCGTGGGCGACGGCGAGATGAAGCTCGTCATGATCGAGATCGACCGCGGCTACTTCTATCTGATGAACGCCGGCGCCAATGCCTTCCTCGCGGTGCTCTCCGACGTGCGGTGCGAACCCGGCCGGATGAGCGCGATGATGCGTGACCTCATCGTCCGGATCGGCGGCCATCTGACCACTCCGCCCCGGCGCAACGGGCAGATCGTATGACGCCTCCGCAACGCCAGCGGCGCGACCCCACCCCGGAATCGCCCCCGCCCGAGGAGGGCGAGGGCAAGGTCAGAAACCCGGAGCGGATGTACGTGGTGGCCGGCCCTGACGGTGAACGGGCCGAGCTCGACCTGGTCACGTTAATCGTGGCGCGTGCCGAAGACCCGCCGCCTTCCGCCTCCCCCGAGCAGGCGGCGCTGCTCCGGCTCTGCGCCGCCCCCCTGTCCGTGGCCGAGCTCTCGGCCTACCTCCACCTGCCGTTCAGCGCGATGGGCGTGCTGCTCACCGAGCTGCTGACGGCGGAACTGGTGCAGGCGCGCGCCCCGATCGTCCGCCAGTCACGCACCGACCGTTCCCTTCTCGAAGCGGTGATGAATGGACTTCAAAGGCTCTGACACCATCCCGGGCCCCCGGGCCGAGGACCAGCTGCCCCACACGGCACAGTCCGCGGCCAAGATCGTGATCGTGGGTGGGTTCGGCGTCGGCAAGACGACCATGGTCGGCTCGGTCAGCGAGATCACACCGCTGACCACCGAGGAGACCATGACGCAGGCCGGCATCGGTGTCGACGACAACTTCGGCTCCGCGTCCAAGACGGCCACCACGGTCGCCATGGACTTCGGCCGCATCAGCATCACCGACCAGCTCGTGCTGTACCTCTTCGGCACACCCGGCCAGCAGCGCTTCTGGTTTCTGTGGAACGGCCTGTTCGAGGGCGCGCTCGGCGCGGTGGTGCTGGTCGACACCCGTCGGCTGGAGGTCAGCTTCGACGTCATGGGGCGCCTGGAGGAGCGCGGTGTGCCGTTCGTGGTGGCGGTCAACTCCTTCCCGGACGCACCGCGTTACGCCATCGAGGAGCTCCGCACGGCCCTCGACCTCGCCCCGGACATCCCGATCATGGAGTGCGACGTACGCCGCCGGGCCTCCAGCCGTGACGTCCTGATGACGCTCATGCGCTTCCTGCACTCGCTGGCCATGACGGGCTCGCGGGCCTGATCCCGTACCCGCCCCACTCCACCCCCACATTCCCCCACCAGACACCTGGATTCACTTCAGTTTCGGAGCGACCACTGTGACGCCTGAATCCCACGCCCCGACCGGTACGGATGCCCCCCGGCTCGACCCACCCCCCGGCTGCCCCGCACACGGCCTCGGCCCCGGTGGACTGCACCGGCTGCACGAGTCGGAGGATCTGGGAGCGCTCTACGAGCAGCTGCGGAAGGACCACGGCCCCGTGGCGCCCGTGCTGCTCCACGACGACGTACCGATCTGGGTCGTCCTCGGACATGCCGAGAACCTGCACATGGTGCGCTCGCCCTCGCAGTTCTGCCGGGACAGCCGCATCTGGACCCCGCTCAAGGACGGCCTGGTCAAGCCCGACCACCCGCTGATGCCGCACATCGCCTGGCAGCCCATCGCCTCGCACGCCGAGGGCGACGAGCACAAACGGCTGCGCGGCGCGGTCATGGGCGCCATCTCGACCATCGACTTCCGCAGCCTGCGCCGCTACATCAACCGCAGCACGCAGGCCATCGTCAACCGCTTCTGCGAGCAGGGCGAGGCCGACCTCGTCGGCCAGTTCGCCGAGCACCTGCCGATGGCCGTGATGTGCGAGATCCTCGGTATGGCCGACGAGTACAACGACCGTCTCGTCGAGGCCGCCCGCGACGCGCTCAAGGGCACCGAGACCGCGATCGCCAGCCACTCCTACGTCATGGACGCCCTGAGCCGGCTCACCGCACGGCGCCGCGCCCAGCCGGAGGAGGACTTCGCCAGCTACCTGATCACCCACCCGGCCCGGCTGACCGACGACGAGGTCAGGGAGCACCTGCGCCTGGTGCTCTTCGCCGCCTACGAGGCCACCACCAACCTGCTGTCCAACGTGCTGCTCACGGTGCTGATCGACCCGCGCTTCCGGGCCCAGCTCAACGGCGGCCAGATGACGGTGCCGGAGGCGGTGGAGCAGTCCCTGTGGAACGAGCCGCCGTTCAGTACGGTCTTCGCCTACTTCGCCAAGCAGGAGACCGAGCTGGGCGGTCAGCGCATCCGCCGGGGCGACGGACTGCTCTTCGCCCCGGCCCCGGCCAACGTCGACCCGCGGGTACGGCCCGACCTGTCCGCCAGCATGCAGGGCAACCGCTCGCACCTCGCGTTCGGCGGCGGCCCGCACGAGTGCCCCGGCCAGGACGTCGGCCGCTCCATCGCCGATGTCGGCGTCGACGCGCTGCTGATGCGGCTGCCCGACGTCGAACTCGACTGCGACGAGGAGGAGCTGCGCTGGACGGCGTCCATCGCCTCCCGGCACCTGGTGGAGATGCCGGTGCAGTTCTCGCCCAAGCCGCCGCAGGACGTGACGGAGCCGCCGAACCACAAGCAGGTCCCCGCGCAGCGCTCCGACTGGCAGATCGGCAGCCCGCAGCCGCAGGCCGCACCGGCCGCCGCTCAGCCGCAGCCGGCCCCGGCACAGCCCCAGCCGGCCCCTGTGCACCCGCAGGTGCGGCCGACCGCTCAGGAACCGGCCCGCCGCAAGGGCGCCTGGCAGCGCTTCCTGAGCTGGTGGCGCGGCTACTGACCGGCTGACGGGCCGTCGTACGTCCCGGCGGCCCACCGGTCGTACGACGCCCACGCCGAAAGCGCCCGGCCGCTGCGGAACCGGTGCTCCTCACCCGTGACCGGATCGGTGAACTCCAGGGCCCGTGCCAGCAGTTGGAGCGGGCGCCGGAAGTCACCGGCCGGTACGGGGTCGGTCACCTCCGGGTAGAGCGGGTCACCGAGGATCGGCACTCCCAGCGCGGTCATGTGCACCCGCAGCTGGTGTGTCTGCCCGGTGCCGGGCACCAGCCGGTACCGGGCGAGTTCGCCGGCTCCCTCCGGGCCGCCGGCTCCCTCCGGGCGATGCCCGACGAGTTCGACTCGGCTCACGGCGTTCGGCTCGCCCGCCACCTCCCGGGCCTGGAGCACCCCACGCTCCTTCACGATCCGGCTGCGTACGGTCCGGGGCAGGGCGAGGGCGGGGTCGTACGGTGCGACGGCCTCGTACTCCTTGTGGACCCGGCGTTCACTGAACAGGGTCTGGTACGCGCCGCGTTCCTCGGGGCGCACGGTGAACAGCACGAGCCCCGCGGTGAGCCGGTCCAGGCGGTGTGCGGCGCCGAGCGCGGGGATATCCAGCTCCCGGCGCAGCCTGGCCAGCGCGGTCTCGGTGACATGGCCGCCGCGCGGGGTGGTGGCGAGGAAGTGGGGTTTGTCGACGACGACGATGCGCTCGTCCCGGTGCACGACCTCCAGCGGGAAGGGCACCTGCACCTCCTCGGGCAGCTCCCGGTGGAACCACACGAACATCCCCGGTACGTACGGCGCGTCCGCCGCCACGGCCCGTCCGTCCGCCCCGACGATCCGCCCCGCGTCGAACATTCCGTCTACGACACCGGCACCCGCGCCGCTGAGGCGCTCCACCAGGTGCTCGCGCACCGTGGCCCACGACCCCGCGACGGGCAGCCGTACCCGTACCGGATCCACGCCGTGGCGCTGCGGCAGGGGAGAGGGCGGGATACGGGGCTTGCGTCTCATCGCGGCCCAGCGTACGAGGCCCGGTGCGCCGGGCGGAAAATCACTGGGGCCGCCCCTCGCGTCCTGCCAGGATGCGGGGCATGCCCTTCCTCACCAGCCCGGTCCTGACCGCCGGGACTCTCGCCCGCCGCCCGCAGCCCACCTTCGCCACCGGCGACGGACTCCTCCTGCGCCCCTGGCGGGTCTCGGACGCGCCCGCTGTGTACGAGGTCTTCCAGGATCCCGTGATGCACCAGTGGCACGCCCGGGCCGCCGACTCCGAGGAGGAGGTCACCGGCTGGATCGGTGACTGGCACCGGGCGTGGGAGGAGGAGCGGGAGGCGCAGTGGGCCGTCATCGACGCGGACTCCGCCTCCCTGCTGGGGCGGGTCGCGCTGCGCGAGATACGGCTCGACGACGGTGTGGCGGAGGTGGCCTACTGGACCGTCCCGGCTGTACGGGGTCGTGGCATCGCCGCGCGTGCCACGACCGCGCTGACCCGCTGGGCCCTCGACGAGACCGGCTTCCACCGCCTGGAACTGCTGCACGCCGTGCGCAACGAGGCGTCCTGCCGCGTCGCCACCAGGACCGGCTTCCTCCTCGAGGGCACCAAGCGCAGCGCCATCCTGCAGCCGGACGGTTGGCACGACACCCATCTGCACGCGCGCGTGCGGGGTGACTGAAGGGGCGTCGCCGCAGGCGTCGCGCTCGCGTCGCTCAGGCGGCGGGGGTGTTCTCCTGCTCGGCCTCGATGCGCGCGTTCCAGTCCCGCTTCGAGGCCTGCCAGCCGTCCTCGTTGTGGCCGCGCCGCCAGTAGCCGGAGATCGACAGATCCTCGCGCGCGATGTCGCGCTCGACCCGGAGCAGCTGGCGCAGCTCCTTGACGAAGTGCGCTTCGCCGTGGACGAAGGCGTGCACCCGGCCCTCGGGGAACTCCAGGCTCCGTACCGCCTCGACCAGCGCCTCGCCGAGGGGCCGGTCGCCGCGGTGCAGCCAGACGACGTCCACGTCCGAGTCGATCTTCTGCTCTTCCTCTGGGCCGGAGATCTCCACGAAGGCGTAGGCCTTGGCGCCGCGCGGCAGGGCCTCCAGGGCGCAGGCGATCGCCGGCAGCGCGCTCTCGTCACCGATGAGCAGATGCCAGTCGGCGTCGGTGTCGGGCGCGTACGCCCCGCCGGGGCCCATGAACCGCACGGTCTCGCCCGGCTGGACGCGCATCGCCCACGGGCCGGCCAGACCCTCGTCGCCGTGGATGACGAAGTCCAGGGTCAGCTCGCGGTGCTCGGCGTCCCACTGGCGCACCGTGTACGTCCGGGTCACCGGCCACTGTTCCCGGGGGAACTCGTCGCGGATGCGCTGCACGTCGAAGGGTTCCGGGTAGCTCACGCCCTCCGGCGGGAACAGCAGCTTCACATAGTGGTCGGTGCACGTGCCCGCCGCGAAGTCGGCGAGGCCCTCGCCGCCGAGCACCACACGCTGCATGTGCGGAGTCAGCCGCTCGGTGCGGACGACCTGAGCGGAGTGCGGCTTACGCGGCTGGCGTCCGGGTCGCTCTGCCATGAGGACCTCCCTGTCTCGCATAGTTAGGGTTACCTAAGTTAGCACCTCGCCCCCACTTAACACCTCTCGAGTAAGAGTTTCATGAACATCTCCGGCCTCCGGAAGGCCGTGGGCCCGCCTCCTCACACCGCCAGTGTGGTCAGCAGACGCTCCAATGAGCCGCCCAGTCCCCAGCGGGTCGCCAGCGCTTGAAGCTCCACCGGGTCGTGCGGGGAGCGGGGCAGCGCCGTGGTGACATCGGGCAGAGGTGCGTCGTCCGCGACCCGGACCACCTTCGGCGCGACCGCGAGATAGGGGCGCGACTCGTCCAGCCGCCTGCGCTGCGTCGGCGTGAGCTTCGACCGCCGGTCCTCGACCGCCGCCATGATCCCGGCCAGGTCCCCGTACTCGGCCAGCAGCTTGGCGGCCGTCTTCTCTCCGACGCCCGGCACGCCCGGCAGGCCGTCGCTGGGGTCACCGCGCAGCAGGGCCAGATCCGCGTACCCGCTCCCGTCCACCCCATACTTCCCACGGAGCCATGTCTCATCGGTGAGCTGCAGCGTGCCCACGCCCTTCAGCGGGTACAGCACGCGCACCCCGCGCGCGTCGTCCACCAGCTGGTACAGGTCCCGGTCGCCCGTGACGATGTCGACCGGGCCCTCGGCCCGCGCGGTGAACGTGCCGATCACGTCGTCCGCCTCGTACCCCGCGACGCCCACGCGCGCGATGCCCACCGCGTCCAGCACCGCCTCGATGACCGGCACCTGCGGCGACAGCGTGTCGGGCACTTCCTCCTCGTCCGGCCCGGCCGCGCGCTCCTCGGCGACGCGGTGCGCCTTGTACGAGGGGATCAGCTCCACCCGCCAGTGCGGGCGCCAGTCGGCGTCCATGCAGGCCACCAGCTGGTCGGGCCGGTGGTCCTTGACCAGGCGGTCGATGAAGTCGAGCAGCCCGCGCACGGCGTTCACCGGTGTGCCGTCCGGGGCCCGGACCGAGTCCGGGACGCCGAAGTAGGCGCGGAAGTACAGGGAGGCGGTGTCGAGGAGCATCAGTCGTCCGGTCACGCCACGCATCATGCCGTACGCCACTGACAGCGACTCGCCACTGCGCAACGCGTTGCGGTGGGTGCGTCTTGTGTGAAGCCTCCCACTTTCGCGATTGCTTTTCCTGATCGAGGGAAGGCGCGCGCCCAGAGCGAGGCTGGTTGCGCATTTCAACTGTTTGCGGCCCTGTCCTCGCTCTGTTCTATTGCCGTCGAGATTGAGGTGCACGTGTCAGCGAGGCTTCAGGCAGAGAGCCTGTACAAAGTGTTCGGCAGAAGACCGGACCGAGCGGTCGAGCGGCTCCGTGACGGAGCCGACCGGGAGGAACTGCGCGCCGAGGGCACGACCGCCGCCGTGATCGACGCGTCCTTCACCGTGGAGCCCGGCCAGATCTTCGTCGTCATGGGTCTGTCCGGATCCGGCAAGTCCACCCTGCTGCGCATGCTGAACGGCCTGCTCGAGCCGACCGCCGGGCACGTCCGCTTCGACGGCCAGGACCTGACCACGCTCGGCGACCGGGAGCTGCGCAAGGTCCGCTCCCGGAAGATCAGCATGGTGTTCCAGCACTTCGCGCTCTTCCCGCACCGCAGCGTGCGCGAGAACGCCGCCTACGGTCTGGAAGTGCAGGGCGTGCCCCGCGCCGAGCGCGTACGCCGCGCCGACGAGGCGCTCGCCCTGTGCGGCCTGGCCGGCTGGGAGAAGTCCTGGCCCGACGAGCTGTCCGGCGGCATGCAGCAGCGCGTCGGACTCGCCCGCGCGCTCGCCACCGACGCCGACCTGCTGCTGATGGACGAGTCCTTCAGCGCCCTGGACCCGCTGATCCGCCGCGACATGCAGGACCAGCTGCTGGAGCTCCAGCAGAAGCTCAAGAAGACGATCGTCTTCATCACCCACGACCTGAACGAGGCCATGCGCCTGGGCGACCGCATCGCCGTCATGCGCGACGGCGAGATCGTCCAGATCGGCACCGCCCAGGACATCCTGCTACGGCCGGAGAACGACTACGTCGCCTCCTTCACCCAGGACGTCGACCGCTCCCGCGTCCTGACCGCGGGCGAGCTCATGGACCCCTCGGTCACCGCCGACGACCCCGGCTGCCACTGCCGGACCGCCACGGCCGACACCCCCTTCACCGAGCTGTGCGCGATCAGCGCCCGGCTCTCCCACCCCGTCTCGGTCGTGGACGAGGACAACAAGCAGATCGGCGTCGTCCCCCGGCAGCGCCTGATCGGGTTCCTCGGCGACGAGCAGGACGCCACCCCGGGGCCCTGCGACTCCCCGCGGGACAAGGGCGGAGAGAAGGTGACCGCCCGTGCCTAGGATCGAGCTCGGCAGCTGGGTCAACGACGCGGTCGACTGGCTCACCACCCACATGGCGTGGCTGTTCGACTTCTGCAAGACCGTCTTCCTCGGCCTCTACGACGGCATCAACGCCGTCCTCCAGGCCCCCGAACCACTGCTCCTCGCGGGCATCTTCGCCGTGATCGCCTTCTGGCTGCGCGGCACGCTCGCCGGTGTGCTCACGTTCGCCGGATTCGCGTTCATCGACTCCCTCGAACTGTGGGAGAACGCGATGATCACCCTGGCGCTCGTCCTCGTGGCGACCGTCATCGCGCTCGTGATCTCCATACCCGTCGGCATCTGGGCGGCCCGCTCGGACCGCGTCAGCGGTCTGGTCCGGCCCGTTCTGGACTTCATGCAGACGCTGCCCGCGATGATCTACCTCATCCCGGCGATCCTGTTCTTCGGCACCGGCGCTCCCGCGGGCATCGTCGCCACGCTGATCTTCGCGCTCGCACCGGGCGTACGCATGACCGAGCTGGGCATCCGGCAGGTCGACAAGGAACTGGTCGAGGCCGCCGACGCGTTCGGCACCACGCCCCGCAACACCCTGCTGCGCGTCCAGCTCCCGCTCGCCCTGCCCACCGTCATGGCCGGCGTCAACCAGGTCATCATGCTCGGACTGTCCATGGCCGCGATCGCCGGCATGGTCGGCACCGGCGGCCTCGGCGGCGACGTCAACGAGGCCATCGGTCAGCTCAACGTGGGCCTGGGCTCCGAGGCCGGCGTGGCCATCGTGATCCTCGCGATCTACCTGGACCGCATGACCAGCGCCCTGGGCACCCAGGTCTCCCCGCTCGGCCGCCGCGCCGCCGCCAAGCTGCGTGCCGCCCAGGGTCTGAGGATCTGGTCCTACCGGCCCCGCCCGGTCGTCGCCGTGATCGGCGTCGTCGTCCTCGCGCTCGCCGCCGGTGGTATGGGTGTCTTCGGCAAGGGCGCCGACTCCACCGCCGTGGCGGGCGGCAAGGACGTGGGCCAGGGCAAGAAGATCAGCATCGGCTACATCCCCTGGGACGAGGGCGTCGCCTCCACCTTCCTGTGGAAGGAGGTCCTGGAGCAGCGCGGCTACGAGGTCGAGGCCAAGCAGTTCGACGCGGGCCCGCTGTACACCTCCCTCGCCCAGGGCGACATCGACTTCCAGACCGACTCCTGGCTGCCCACCACGCACGCCCAGTACTGGAAGAAGTACGGCAAGCAGCTCGACGACCTCGGCTCCTGGTACGACAAGACGTCGCTGGAGCTCACCGTGCCCGCCTACATGAAGGGCATCGACTCCCTGGCGGACCTCAAGGGCAAGGCCTCCGAGTTCGGCGGCAAGATCACCGGCATCGAGTCCAGCGCCGGCGAGATGGCCCTGCTCAAGAGCAAGGTCCTCAAGGAGTACGGCCTGGACAAGGAGTACGAGGTCGTCGACAGCTCCACGCCCGCGATGCTGGCCGAGCTGAAGCGCGCCTACGCCCAGAAGAAGCCGATCGTCACGACGCTCTGGTCGCCGCACTGGGCGTACAACGACTACGACCTCAAGAAGCTCAAGGACCCCAAGGGCGCCTGGGGTGAGGGCGACGGCGTGCACACCCTGTCCCGCAAGGGCTTCGCGGACGACGACCCGACGGTCGCCAAGTGGCTGAAGAACTTCACGATGAACGAGAAGCAGCTCACCAGCCTCGAAGCCGAGATCAACAAGGCGGGCAAGGGCAACCAGCAGGAGGCCGTGCGCGCCTGGCTGAAGCAGAACCCCGGCTTCGCCGACAAGATGGCCCCGGTGGAGAACGCCGGCGGCAGCACACCGGCCGAGGCCAAGCAGCCCCTGGACGTGGCGTGGTTCCCCTGGGACGAGGACATCGCCGTCACCTACCTGTGGAAGAACGTCCTGGAGCGGCGCGGCTACCAGCTGAACCTGAAGCAGATGGACGTCGGCCCGGTCTACACGGGCCTGGCCTCGGGCGACCTCGACCTCAACTTCGACGCCTGGCTGCCCTACGCCCAGAAGAACTACTGGGACAAGAACAAGGACCGGCTCAAGGACCTTGGCACCTGGTACGAACCGACCTCCCTGGAGATCGCCGTACCGTCCTATGTGAAGGGCGTCGACTCCCTGGAGGACCTCAAGGGCAAGTCCGGCACCTTCAACGGGAAGATCATCGGCATCGAGCCGGGCACCGGCGAGATGGACCTGGCGAAGAACAAGGTCCTGCCCGCCTACGGCCTGGACAAGGAGTACGAGGTCGTCGACGGCTCCACGCCCGCGATGCTGGCGGAGCTGAAGCGCGCGTACGCCAAGAAGGAGCCGATCGCCGTCACGCTCTGGTCGCCGCACTGGGCGTACAGCGACTACGAGCTGACCAAGCTGAAGGACCCGAAGAAGGCCTTCGGCGAGGGCAACACGATCCGCACCATCTCCAACGAGAAGTTCCCCGAGGAGTACCCGCAGCTCACGAAGTGGATCAAGAACTTCAAGATGACCGAGGACGAGCTCGGCACCCTGGAGAGCGAGATCAAGAACCGCGGTCAGGGCCATGAGGAAGAGGCCGTCGCCGCGTGGCTGAAGGAGCACCCCGACATGGCGGAGCGCATGACGCCGCAGTGACGCCGCGGTGAGGCCGGATGCGGGGCGGGACGCGAACACGACGCGTCCCGCCCCGCACACGTGTCCACGAGCGGGATCCGGACAACCACAGAGCGCGACGTCACCCCCCGAGCCCCTCCTGACTCCCTGTTCCTCCCGTAGGAGGAATCCGCACGCCGCCCTCGGGGGTGGCGGATCCCCTGGCGCGAAGTGACAGGTCGCGCATCGCCCTGTATGACGGCGATGTGACGGGCGCATGAAACGGTTTGCCGAACATGCGTAGGGTGCAGACAACTCAACAGAAGCAGTGCGCCGGGACAACGGCGCACGGGGACCGGATCGACGGGCGAAGGAGGGAGCCGGAGCGATGGGCGACCACAAAGAACAGTCCCTTCGGGTGGGCGCGGCCGTGCGCCGCAGGCGCCGCGCGCTGGACCTCACCCTCGCCGCCGTGGCCGAGCGCAGCGGCCTGTCGGTCCCGTTCCTGAGCCAGATCGAGAACGACCGGGCGCGCCCCAGCCGAAGCTCCCTGGAGAAGGTCGCCGACGCCCTGCGCACCACCGCGGTGGAGCTCCTCGCCGCGGCCGACCCGGCGTGCAGCGTGGACGTCGTCCGCGCCGAGGACATCGAACCGCTGCCCCGGCCCCGGACCCGTTCGCTGGTGCGCGGCCACCACCAGATGCACGCCTCCGAGTTCCTCGGCGACCATGACGCGGGCCGTGAATTCCAGTACCGCAACGACCAGTTGATGTACGTCGCCGACGGCGCGGTGGAGATCGAGGCCGAGGGCCGCGCCTACCGGCTCGGTCGCGGCGACACGCTGTACCTCACCGGCGGCGTACGGCACCGCTGGCGGGCCACGGAGTCGGACACCCGCGTGATCGTCGTCGCCGTGGCGGAGCACATCGAGGCGGTCCGGGACCGGCCACGCCGGTGAGCGCTTCGATGAGGGTCGTCTCGCTGGTCCCCTCGCTGACCGAGGCCGTCGCGCGGTCCGCGCCCGGCGCCCTGGTCGGCGCCACCGACTGGTGCACCCACCCGCCGGGCCTGGACGTCGTACGCGTCGGTGGCACGAAGAACCCGAAGCCCGACCGGATCGTCTCCCTCGCCCCCGACCTGGTGATCGCCAACGAGGAGGAGAACCGCGAGCCCGACCTCGCGGCCCTGCGCGCGGCGGGCGCCGAGGTCCTCGTCACGGAGATCCGCGACGTGCCGGGGGCCTTCCGGGAGCTGACCCGGGTCCTGGACGCCTGCGGGGTGGCGGCGCGCCCGCGCTGGCTGGACGAGGCGGAGGAGACCTGGTCGTCCCTGCCGCGGCCGGAGACGCGCCTGACGGCGGTCGTGCCGATCTGGCGCCGCCCGTGGATGGTCCTGGGCCGTGACACCTTCGCCGGCGACGTGCTGGCCCGCCTCGGCGTCGACCACGTGCACGCGGCGCACCCCGAGCGCTACCCCCGCATCCCGCTGGAGGAGTTGCGCGCGGCGGCGCCGGACGTGGTGATCCTCCCGGACGAGCCCTACCGCTTCACCGCCGACGACGGCCCCGAGGCCTTTCCCGGCCTGCCCTGCGCGCTCGTCAGCGGACGGCATCTCACCTGGTACGGACCGTCGCTGGCCGAGGCGCCACGGGTGCTGGACCGGGCTCTGCGAGCAGCTCGCCCCTGAGCAGCCCGCGTACGGTGCCCGCGGCGGCGGTGCCCCACGCGACGACCAGCACCGCGTACAGCACGACCGCCGGCCCTTCGTAGGCCAGGAGCCCGGTGTGCCGGCCCAGGGCCTCGGCGCCCGTGACACAGGTGCCGACCGGGAAGGTGAACGACCACCACGTCATCGCGAACCGCATCCCCTGCCGCCGGGCGCGCAGCACATGGACCGTGGCCAGGCAGAACCACAGCAGCGCGAACCCCATCACGGGCACGCCGTAGAGCACGGCGAACACACCGAAGCCCTGGCTGTACGGCGCCGGCACGACTCCGGGGGCGCTGTCCGCGAACGCGCCGACGGCGGTCGTCGACTGCCCGAGCGGCCCCAGCACCAGGAACAGCGTGGGGGTGAGGGCGAGAGGCAGCGGCCCGCCGGTGAGCAGCCGCCCGAAGACCAGCGGCAGCATCACGAGCGTCGCGAGCAGACTGAGCCCGAACAGCGCGAAGCAGCCCAGCAGCAGCGTCTCCCGGGCCTGCCCGGGAGGCAGATGGGGAACCAGCAGCGGCCCGACGGCGGCCGACACCATGGGCGCGACCAGCGGCAGCAGCCAGACGGGGGTTGCCTGGCCCGGCTCGACCCGGTGCCGTACGGCCATCAGATACGGCACGGCGACGGCGGCGGCAAGCCCGAGAGCCGTACCGGCACCGAACAGCACGGCGTCGAGCGCGACGGCCGCCCGGACGCCGATCACGTCCCGGCCCACGGTGAGGGCACCGCCGCCCACGGCGAGCAGGGCCATGGCGAGACAGCCGTAGAAGGGGGCCGTCGCCGGGTCGAGGAGATGGGCGCGGGCCTGGTCCCGGTGGTGGGCCCAGTGCAGGGCCCGGGCCCCGAGCAGGGTCAGGAGCAGGACGGACGCGAGGACCCAGACACCGGCGAGCACGGGGCGCAGCCCGGGGAGGTGCGAGGGCAGGGCGGCTCCGGCGGTGGCCACGACGGAGGTGCCCATGACGGTGGCGTACCAGTTGGGCCCGAGATGACGGACCGACAGTGGGTACGCGAGGGGCTGGGCTGCGGTGACCATGACCCCACGGTCGTGCCCCCGGGGCCGTACCACCAGGGAGTATGCCTCTATGGCGACATAAGCTGGGTTTATGAGCAACACGGATGAGCAGGACGGTCCGTCGATCGCCGGTTCTCTGGCGCACCGGGTGCCGGATCTCGGCGCGCTGGAGCTGCTGTTGGCGGTGGCGCGGCTCGGCAGCCTCGGCGGGGCCGCGCGGGAACTCGGCATCACCCAGCCCGCGGCGAGCAGCCGGATCCGCTCGATGGAGCGGCAGCTCGGTGTGGCGCTGGTCGACCGCTCGCCCCGCGGGTCACGGCTGACGGACGCCGGTGCGCTGGTGACGGACTGGGCGCGGCGGATCGTCGAGGCGGCGGAGGCGTTCGACGTGGGGGCGCAGGCGCTGCGCGACCGCCGTGACTCGCGGTTGCGGGTGGCGGCGAGCATGACGATCGCCGAGTATCTGCTGCCTGGCTGGCTGCTCGCGCTGCGCGCCCAGCGGCCCGACACCGCGGTGTCGCTGCACGCCGGCAACTCGACGGTGGTGGCGGAACGGCTGCTGTCGGACGAGGCGGATCTGGGGTTCGTGGAGGGGCTGTCGGTTCCGACGGGGCTGGACTCGGTGGTCATCGCCCATGACCGGCTGATAGTGGTCACGGCACCGGGGCATCCCTGGGCACGCCGTCGACGGCCGCTGGCGGCGGGGGAGTTGGCGTCTACGCCGCTGATCCTGCGGGAGAAGGGGTCCGGGACGCGGCAGGTGCTGGACGCGGCGCTCGGGGGGCTGGCCCGGCCGCTGATCGAGTTGTCCTCGACGACGGCGGTCAAGGCGGCGGCGGTGAGTGGGGCGGGGCCGTCGGTGCTGAGCGAACTGGCGGTGGGGGAGGAGCTGGCGATGCGGCGGCTGGTGAGTGTGCCGGTGGAGGGGGTGGCGCTGGCGCGGGAGCTGAGGGCGGTGTGGCCGACCGGGCATCGGCCTACCGGCCCGGCGCGGGACCTGCTGTCGCTGACGCGGGGGTAGGTTTCTCGCCCCCGCCGCCCTTACCCGTCCCATCCCCAGGGGGCTCCGCCCCCTGAACCCCCGTTCGGCCTGAACGGCCTCGTCCTCAAGCGCCGGACGGACGGGGTGGGGCTGAGCGGTGTCGTCTTCAAGCGCCGGACGGACGGGGTGGGGCTGAGCGGTGTCGTCTTCAAACGGCGGACGGACGGGGTGGGGCTGAGCGGTGTCGTCTTCAAACGGCGGACGGGCTGGGTGGGGCTGAGTGGGCTCGTTCGTGGGCGCCTGATGGGCTGGGGAGGGGGCGAGCCCGGCTTCTTGTCCGAGCGATTCGGGTGGTGGGTGGGCAGAGGCCGGGGGTCCAGGGGGCGGAGCCCCCTGGGGTCGGGCGCGCACTGGGTCAGCTCGCTGACGCCGCCTCCACCAACGCCCGCATCACCCGCACGTCATCCCCCATCTCCGGGTGCCACTGCACCCCCAGCACCCACCCCGGGTGGCTCGGCAGTTCCAGCGCCTCGATCGTCCCGTCCGCCGCGTACGCCGACGGGACCAGGCCCTCACCCAGCCGGTCCACGGCCTGGTGGTGATACGTCGGTACGAACGTCTCCTCCGGCACGACACCGCCGTACAGACTCCCCGGCACCGGCTTGACGGTGTGGCCGCCGAAGACGCCCACCTGCTCCGCGTGCCCGTCGATGTGCTGCACCAGCGTCCCGCCGAGCGCGACGTTCAGCAGCTGCATACCCCGGCAGATGCCCAGCAACGGCACCTCCGCCGCCAGCGCCGCGTCGATCAGGGCCAGCTCCCACGCGTCCCGCTCCCGCGCCGGCGGCCCGGTCCGCGGCTCGCGCTCCGCGCCGTAGCGGACCGGCTCGACATCCGGCCCGCCCGCGATGACCACCCCGTCCAGCCGGGCCACCACATCGGCCGCGTGCAGCGGGTCGTCCGGCGGAACCATCGCGGCCAGGCCGCCCGCCTGACGCACCAGCCGCGGGTAGCCGGCCGGCAGCAACGCCGCGTCCAGCTCCCACACACCCCAGCGCGCACCGGACTCCAGATACGTGCTGACCCCGATCAACGGCCTGGACACGGAAACTCCCTCACAGTCGACGCCTCGCTCCACCTCAGTCCCGTGACAACTCTGCCTCGGCCGCCGCCAGTGCCGCGAACTCCTCCTCCGGCGCCTTCGCCACCAGCCGCTTGCGGCTGTACAGGCCGAAGTACCCGATGGCCACGACGTACACCACGAGGGCGATGACAGCGGCCGTCACATCCACCAGGAACGTGGCCACCAGCGCGGCACAGGCCAGCACCAGGGCGACCGAGGAGGTCAGCACCCCGCCCGGCGTCCGGTACGGCCGCGGCAGCTCCGGCTCGCGGCGGCGCAGCACGATGTGCGACAGGGACATCAGGGCGTAGGAGATGGTCGCGCCGAAGACGGCGATGTTCAGCATGCGGGCGCCGTTGCCCGATAGCGCCGCCAGCAGGAAGCCGATCGTGCCGGGCACCAGCAGGCCCAGGTAGGGCGCCTTGCGGCGGCTGGTGAGGGACAGGAAGCGGGGCAGGTATCCCGCCCGGGACAGGGCGAAGAGCTGGCGCGAGCCCGCGTAGATCAGGGAGAAGAACGAGGCCACCAGGCCGGCGAGACCCGCGTAGTTCACGATCCGGCTCAGTGTCGTCGCCTCGCCGCCCGGCTGCAGCGCCTCCACCAGCGGGTTGCCCGCCTCCTGGATCGCGGCGGAACCGCGTGCTCCGGCCGCCGCGAAGAACGTGATCACCGCCAGCACCACCAGGATGCCCATCGACCAGCGGATTGCCTTCGGCAGGGTACGGGCGGGGTCCTTGGTCTCCTCCGCCGCCAGCGGCACGCCTTCGACGCCGAGGAAGAACCACATGCCGAACGGGAACGCCGCCCAGATCCCGAGCAGACCGAACGGCAGCCAGGAGTTCGAGCCCGCCGCCGAGGCGTCGACCGGGATGTCGTCCAGCGCCGCGAAGGAGAAGTCCGGCAGTGCCGCCAGCGCGAACACGATCAGGGCGGCGACCGCGATGCCGGTGACGACGAAGCTGAACCGCAGCGCCTCGCCCACGCCCCACAGATGGATGCCGAGGAAGATCGCGAAGCAGACCAGGTACATCGGCCAGCCGGACTCCAGGCCGAACAGGCCGAGCGACTCGACGTAGTCCCCGATGAAGATGACGATCGCCGCGGGCGCGAGGACGTACTCGATGAGGATCGCCGTACCCGTCAGGAAGCCGCCCCAGGGGCCCAGCGCCCGCCGGGCGAAGCCGTAGCCGCCGCCCGCCGTCGGCAGGATCGAGGACAGCTCGGCGAGGGCGAACACCATGCAGGCGTACATCGCGCCCATGAGCACCATGGCGATCGCCAGACCCCCGAAGCCGCCCTCGGCCAGGCCGAAGTTCCAGCCCGAGTAGTCGCCGGAGACGACGTAGGCGACGCCGAGGCCGGTCAGCAGCACCCAGCCGGCACTGCCGCGGCGGAGCGCTCTGCGCTCCAGATAGTCGTCGCCCTCCGGGGCGGCGGGAGGGGTGGCGGGTTCCTGGGACATGGGCAGACTCCCCACGGGGCGGCGGTCAGGGCGTCGAGCGGGCTTCGACTCAATGGAATGAGGCCATACCTTTGCGGTGCCGACCGAGGGAAGGCAAGACCCGTGCGTCAATCGCCCGTAAATCCTCACCGGCCCGGAACACGGCCCGGCTCAGCCCAGGAACCCGCGCAGCAGTGCCGCCGTCCCCCCGCAGTGCTCGCGCATGATCTCCCGCGCCTGATCCGCGTCGCCCTCGATCACGGCCTCCACCAGGGCGGTGTGCTGCCGCTGGGAGTGCTCCAGGTTGCGCACCAGGAGCGGGATGCAGTCGAGCAGGTCGTTGACGCTCGCGCGCACGGCCGCGTACTGGGCCGTGAGCGTGGGGGAGCCGGACAGCTCGGCGAGCGTGAGGTGCAGCAGCGTGTCCAGACGGCGGTACTCGGCGAGCGGGGCGTCGTGCGTGCGGGCCAGGGCCTCGCGGAGCTGTCCGGCCTGCTTCTCGTCCAGTCCGTGTGCCGCGCACAGCCCCGCGGCTCCCACCTCCAGCACCTCCCGGAAGCGCAGGACGTCCTCTATGTCGACCTCGGCGACCCGGCGCCGCAGTTCGTCCTCGCCGCCGGCGTCCGTGCGGGACCGTACGAACGTCCCGCCGTACCGGCCGCGCCGTGACTCCACGAGGCCCTGGTCCTGGAGCACCTTCAGCACCTCGCGCAGCGTCACCCGGCTGATCCCCAGCCGCTCCGCCAGCTCCCGCTCGGCCGGCAGCCGCTCGCCCCCGGCCACCAGACCCAGCCGTACGACCTGAAGGATCTGCTCCAGCGCCTCCTCGAAGCCGTTGCCCGCGCGCACCGGCCGCAGCACCGGCGTCAGTCCGTCCCGCACCTCGCCCCCAGCTTCCTCCGGCATGTGGCCGTACCCCCTTCCCAAGCAATGGTTCTCCGCAATACCTTATGGCTCCCGGCGGATCCAGGCAGCGGATCCAAGGAGCCTAGGAGGCCTTCCCGTGGCAGACCGCACAGCCCCGCTGAGCGTCGAGGAGCTGCACGCCCTCGTCGCGGGCGGTGAGATCGACACTGTCGTCCTGGCCTTCCCCGACATGCAAGGGCGGCTCCAGGGCAAGCGGTTCGCCGCCCGCTTCTTCCTCGACGAGGTGCTCCAGCACGGCACCGAGGGCTGCAACTACCTGCTCGCCGTCGACACCGAGATGAACACCGTCGACGGATACGCGATGTCCTCCTGGGACCGCGGCTACGGCGACTTCGCGATGCACCCGGACCTGAGCACGCTGCGCCGCGTCCCCTGGAACGAGGGCACGGCCATGCTCCACGCCGACCTCGCCTGGAGCGACGGCTCCCCGGTCGTCGCCGCGCCCCGCCAGATACTGCGCCGCCAGCTGGAGCGCCTGGCCGAACTCGGCTACACCGCCCAGGTCGGCACCGAGCTGGAGTTCATCGTCTTCAAGGACACCTACGAACAGGCCTGGGACGCCGGCTACAGAGACCTGACCCCGGCCAACCAGTACAACATCGACTACTCGGTCCTCGGCACCGGCCGCATCGAGCCCCTGCTGCGCCGGATCCGCAACGAGATGGCGGCGGCCGGCCTCACCGTCGAGTCCGCCAAGGGCGAGTGCAACCCCGGCCAGCACGAGATCGCCTTCCGCTACGACGAGGCCCTGGTCACCTGCGACCAGCACTCCGTCTACAAGACCGGCGCCAAGGAGATCGCCGCCCAGGAGGGCATGTCGATCACCTTCATGGCCAAGTACAACGGGCGCGAGGGCAACTCCTGCCACATCCACCTCTCGCTCGCGGACGCGCACGGCGGCAACGCCATGGCCGGTGACGGCGAGGGCGGCATGTCGGACCTCATGCGCCACTTCCTCGCCGGGCAGCTCGCCGCCCTGCGCGACTTCTCCCTGCTCTACGCCCCCCACATCAACTCCTACAAGCGGTTCCAGCCCGGCTCCTTCGCCCCGACCGCCGTCGCCTGGGGCCACGACAACCGCACCTGCGCGCTGCGCGTGGTCGGCCACGGCCGCTCCCTGCGCTTCGAGAACCGGCTGCCCGGCGGCGACGTCAACCCCTACCTCGCCGTCGCCGGACTCGTGGCGGCCGGGCTGCACGGCATCGAGCAGAAGCTGGAGCTGCCCGAGCCCTGCCCCGGCAACGCCTACACCGCCGACTTCGCCCACGTCCCCACCACCCTGCGCGAGGCCGCCGAGCTCTGGGAGAACAGCCCCATTGCCAAGGCCGCCTTCGGGGACGAGGTCGTCGCGCACTACCGCAATATGGCCCGGGTCGAACTTGACGCCTTCGACGCCGCGGTGACCGACTGGGAGCTGCGCCGCTCCTTCGAACGTATGTGAGGCCCCTCATGTCTTCCGAGCCCCTCCTGGAAGTACTGAACCCCGCGACCGAGGAGGTCGTCGCCGCCATCGCTGCGGCCGGCCCGGCCGACGTCGACGCGGCGGTCACCCTGGCCACCCGGGCCCAGACGGTCTGGGCCGCCCTCGCCCCCGGCGACCGCGCCCGGCTGCTGCGCCGCTTCGCGGCCATCGTCGACGAACACCTGGAGGAACTGGCCCGCCTTGAGGTCCGCGAGGCCGGCCACCTCATCGGCAACGCCCGCTGGGAGGCCGGCAACGTCCGTGACCTGCTGGACTACGCGGCCGGGGGAGTGGAGCGGCTCACCGGCCGGCAGATCCCGGTGCCCGGCGGCCTGAACGTCACGATCCTCGAACCGCTCGGCGTCGTCGGTGTGATCGCGCCCTGGAACTTCCCCATGCCGATCGCCGCCTGGGGCACCGCCCCCGCCCTCGCGGCAGGCAACGCGGTCATCCTCAAGCCCGCCGAGACCACGCCCCTCACCGCCCTGCGCCTCGCCGAACTCGCCCTGGAGGCCGGGCTCCCGGAGCACCTCTTCCAGGTCCTGCCGGGGCACGGCGCCGTCGCGGGCGAAGCACTGGTACGTCACCCCGGTGTCGCCAAGGTCGTCTTCACCGGCTCCACCCGCACCGGGACGCGCGTCGCCGCGCTCGGCGCCGAGCAGGTCAAGCCGGTCACCCTCGAACTCGGTGGCAAGAGCCCCAACATCGTCTTCGCCGACGCCGACCTCAAGACCGCCGTCGACCCCTTCTCCTTCCTGGACAACTCCGGCCAGGACTGCTGCGCCCGCACCCGCGTCCTGGTCCAGGAGCCGGTCTACGACGAGGTCCGCCAGCTGCTCGCCGACGCCCTGGCCGCCGTGGTGGTGGGCGACCCGGCCGACGAGAAGACACAGATGGGCCCCTTGATCTCCCGGCAGCAGCTCGACCGTGTCCGGGGTTACGTGCCCGACGACGCCCAGGCCCTGCGCGGCAGCGCACCCGGGGGGCCCGGCTTCTGGTTCCCGCCGACCGTCCTCACCGGCGAGAGCCCCGACTCGGCGGCGGCCCGCGAGGAGATCTTCGGCCCCGTCGCCGTCCTGCTGCCGTTCACCGACGAGGCGGACGCCATCCGCCTGGCCAACGACACCCCCTACGGCCTCTCCGGCTCCATCTGGACCCGGGACGTCGGCCGTGCCCTGCGCGTATCCCAGGCCGTGCGCGCCGGCAACCTGTCCGTCAACTCCCATGCCAGCGTCCGCTACTGGACCCCGTTCGGCGGCTACAAGCAGTCGGGCGTCGGCCGCGAGCTCGGCCCCGAGGCCCTGGCCGCCTTCACCGAAACCAAGAACGTCTTCATCAGCACGGAGGGCCCCGCACAGTGACTGCCCAGGACACCATCTGCCGCCGTCTGGTCGGCCGTACCGCCGTCGTCACCGGAGCCGGCAGCGGCATCGGCCTCGCCGCCGCGCGCCGTCTCGCCTCCGAGGGCGCGCACGTCGTCTGCGGCGACGTCGACGAGGTACGCGGCAAGGCCGCCGCCGAAGAGACCGGCGGCACCTTCGTCAAGGTCGACGTCACCGACCCCGAGCAGGTCGAGGCCCTCTTCAAGGCCGCCCACGACACCTACGGCAGTGTCGACATCGCCTTCAACAACGCCGGCATCTCGCCGCCCGACGACGACTCCATCCTGGAGACCGGCCTGGAGGCCTGGAAGCGCGTCCAGGAGGTCAACCTCACCTCCGTCTACCTCTGCTGCAAGGCCGCCATCCCCTACATGCGACGCCAGGGCCGGGGCTCGATCATCAACACGGCGTCCTTCGTGGCCAGGATGGGCGCAGCCACCAGCCAGATCTCGTACACGGCTTCCAAGGGCGGCGTCCTCGCCATGTCCCGTGAACTGGGCGTGCAGTTCGCCCGCGAGGGCATCCGCGTGAACGCCCTCTGCCCGGGCCCGGTCAACACCCCCCTCCTCCAGGAACTGTTCGCCAAGGACCCGGAGCGCGCCGCGCGCCGCCTGGTGCACGTCCCGGTCGGCCGGTTCGCCGAGGCCGAGGAGATCGCCGCCGCCGTCGCCTTCCTGGCCAGCGACGACTCCTCCTTCGTGAACGCCACCGACTTCCTGGTCGACGGCGGGATCGCGGGGGCGTACGTCACCCCCCTGTAGGCCCCTGGCTCTAGAGTGCCGGGATGAGCATGACGCCTCCGCCCGGCTGGTATCCCGACCCGCACGGCCCCCATCTGGAACGCTGGTGGGACGGCACGGCCTGGACCGAGCACCGCCGCGCGCCCGGGGCCACGGCGGGCCCGGTGCCCCCGCCCCCGGGCGGCGGCACCGGGCGCGCGAAGGTGATCGCCCTCGTCGCCGCCGGGGCGGTCCTGGTCGCGGCGATCGTCACCGGAGCCGTGGTGCTCACCAGCGGCGACGACAGCGGCGCGGAGACGAGGACGATTCCGACGCCCTCCGGCCCCAGCACGCCGGAGGCCTCGGAAGCCTCCGAGCCGACTCCCGCGGCGTCCGCCTCCGAGCCGTCCGCCGACGACCCCGCCGTCGTCGAGGACCAGCTCAACGGCGTCACCTTCCCGCTGCTCGACGGCTGGGTCCGCCCGCAGCACGTCGCCGAGCGCGACGTCGTCATGACGACGGACGGCACCTACGACTGCCCCGGCGACGGCACCGTCTGCCGCCATGGCCTCGTCTTCTCCCGCACGGTCACCGCGAACGACGAGAAGTCCCCCGAGGCCCTCGCCAAGGCGGACATCTCCGAGGCGGCCGAAGAGGCCTACGACCGCGACCGGATCGGCCGCAAGCCCCACGGGGGCATGGAATCCCACGAGGTCGTCAAGTCGGGGCCGGTCGCGGTGGCGGGCCGCGCCGGGTACCTCGTGCGCTGGCGGGTGCACACCGCCAAGGGGCCGGGCGGCTACGTCCAGTCGCTCGTCTTCCCCTCCAGCGTCGGCACCGAGTCACCCGTCCTCGTCCGCTACGTCTTCGACTCCGGCGAGGACGGACCACCCCTCGCCGACATGGACCGCGTCACCAAGGGCATCCGCCCGGTCGGCGACGCGGACACGGGCGGCGGCGTCGGCAGCAGCATCGGCCCCTCGGACTGACGCTGTTACAGGAACGTGTGACCCTCGCCGCGGTAGGTCGGCACGGTCGCCGTCACCGCGTCGCCCTCGATCAGCCGCAGCGCCTCGAACCGCTCGCACAGCTCACCGGCCTTCGCGTGCCGGAACCAGACCTTGTCACCGATCAGCAGATCGTCGGCGGGCGAGCCGAGCAGCGGCGTCTGCACCTCACCGGCCCCCTCCTGAGGGTCGTAGCGCAGCCCCTCGGGCAGATACGGCACGGGCGAGCGGTCGGCCCCGGCGGCCCCGGAAGCCGGGTATCCGCCACCGAGCACGGTCACCACGCCCACCCCCGGCCGCCGTACGACGGGCTGGGCGAAGAGGGCGGCCGGGCGGCCGCTGAACGACGTGTAGTTGTCGAACAGCCGTGGCTGGTACAGCCCCGACCCGGCGGCGATCTCGGTCACCGAGTCCTCGGCCGCCGTGTGCTGCACCGAACCGGTGCCACCGCCGTTGACGAACTCCAGACCCGGCACGACGGCCCGCACCGCGCGCACCACCTCCGCACGCCGCTCGGCGAGTTCACGCTTGGCGGCGGCCTGCATCAGCCGCACGGCACGGGACCGCAGCGGACGCCCCGCCACCGCGTCCCCGACTCCGGCGACATGTCCCTCGTACGCCATGATCCCCACGACCTCGAAACCGGGCCGCCGGGCCACCGACCGGGCCACGTCCGCGACCTGCGCGGGGGAGTGCAGCGGCGAGCGCCGGGCCCCGACGCGCACACGCCCGCCGAGCAGCCTCAGGGACGTGTCCAACTCCAGGCAGACGCGCACCACTTCACGACCGCCGCCCCGCGAGGCGTCGATCAGATCGAGCTGGGCCACGTCGTCGACCATGACGGTGACGGCGGCCGCGAGCTTGGGGTCACCGGCGAGCTCGGCGAACGCGGCGCGGTCGGCCGACGGGTAGGCGAGCAGGACGTCCTCGAACCCCGACCGGGCCAGCCACAGCGACTCGGCGAGCGTGAAGGACATGATCCCGGCGAAGCCGTCCCGGGCCAGGACGCGTTCCAGCAGCGCCCGGCACCGCACGGACTTGCTGGCGACCCGGACGGGCTTGCCCCCGGCGCGACGGACCAGATCGGCGGCGTTGGCGTCGAAGGCCTCCAGGTCCACGATCGCTAGAGGGGCGTCGAGATGGGCTGTGGCCCGGTCGTAACGGGCCCGGTCGGCGGCGCGCGCAGTCATGAACGCAGCCTGCCAGACTGGATTACCGCAGGGTAGGGGGACGTTCCGGGCAGATGCCCCGGGGTCGTGGACTGGTTCCCGTTCGTGCGGCGACAAGCCGTAGAGTGACGCGCACGTACGGCGGAACGAGCCGGCCGGGGATCCGCGCCGGGATGACGCTCCGTCCGTACGGGTATGTGTGCCCGGGACGATTCCGTGCCGGGCCTCGGGCAGGGCGCCACCGGCCCGCGCGGAACGCAGCGGCCCGGGCACGAGGAAACGGGGGGTGCATGAGCACGGAAGCGCGGCGTGCCCCCTTCCCCCCACGCCCCAGCAGCCCACCGTGTCCCCCGCACCCCCCGGAGAACACGCCAGCCGATCCGTCCGACGACGACACCCCGCAGGGTGCGGACAGTCGGGAGTCCGCTGACACCGGCCGGTCCAGTACGACGTGGCACGAGGGCTCGACGGCGGGTTCACCGCCCCCGTCCCCGGCACGGAACACCGACCAGATCGGGTCTGCCAGCGAGCGTGTGTCGTCGGGCGACGCCGGCGCCGGAGGCTTGCCGGCATCTCCCGAGCGGGACATCGAACGGACCGGGTCCGCTGCCGCCTGGAGGCGTGGTCCGGCCGACGGGGACGGTGTTTCGGGGCCGCGTGCGTCGGTTCCGGCGGACACGGACGGGCGCGGGCGCTCCGGTGCCGGTGGCTCGGCGGTGGGGCCGCTGCGGCCGTCCTCGGGGCGGGACACCGACCAGCCCGGGTCTTCCGTCGCCGGGGCGCGTGGTGTGTCGGACCGGCGTGGGTTCTTCGGCGCCGGTGGCCTGACCACAGATGCGCAGGGTCCCTCCTCGGCGCGCGAGGCGGGCTCGGCCGGATCTGCCGCCGAGGACCGGGGCTCGTCCCGTGGGCGTTCCGGCGCGGGTGGCCCGTCGGAAGGGGACGGCACCGGGTCCGGAACAGCGGCTCGGGGCGGCGCCTCGGCCGGTCCGGTGTCCTCCGGCACCCGCGGCGCTGCGAACGGGCGCCCTCGCTTCCCGAGCCTCGGCGCCGCCGCGCCCGAGCGCACCGAGCGCACTGAGCCCGCGGCACCGCCCCCGCCGCTCGCCTCCGCCCGCTTCCCGGACACGCCGCCCGGCGTCCGCCCCGAGACCCGGCCCGCGTCGAACAGGCCGTCCACACCGCCTGACACCCCTCCGCGGCCGCGTCACCTTCCGGGCTCCTCCGTCCGTCCCGGGCCGCTCCCCATGCCACGCCGTACCGGCGCACCCGCCGAGAACGCGGCGGAGACGACCCGGCGCCTGCGGCCGATCCCCGCGGACCCGACACCCGCCGAGCTGTCCGGCCGGCCGGCCTCCGAGACCGCCGAGACCTCCGGCCGGCCGGTCTCCGGGACCGCCGAGACCACCGGCCGTCCCGGTCCCGTACGCCCCGGCACCCCGCCGCGCCCCGCCCGTGCGCCGCAGGCCGGTGCGGGCCTGCTCGCGGGAGCCGGTGGCGGCTCCGGAACCGGTGCCGGCACCGGGACGCGAGTGCCGCCCGCGCCCACCCAGCGGCCTCGCCCCGCCACCCCGGCCCCTCCGCCCCCGGACACCGCCCCCGCCGTCTCCCCCGACCCGGCCTTCTCCTGGAGCGCCCCCCTGACTCCCGGCGGGACCCTCACCGGCGCGCGGCCCGTCGTGTCGTTCGGAGAGCCCGAGGGCTACGACGGTGACGCACGGCCCCGCCCGCTCGGCCGGCGCGGCGCGTCGCAGGCCGCCGCGGCCGCCGCCTGCCTCGTGCTCGGGCTGGGACTCATCTCGGGCGCGGTCACCGGCAGCTGGCTGGTGGGGGACTCCGGCGAGGAGGGCTCGCGCGGCACCTTCGCCACGGCCGGAAGCCTCTGGCACAGCGTCCCCGTCGACCAGCTGTTCCCGCCCACCGTGCAGGGCCGGGGCGCGGGCCCCGGCGGAGCCGACCGCACCTGGACCCGGATCGCGGTCGCCCCGGACAGCGGCTGCAAGGACGCCTTCGACCCCCTGCTGCGCAAGGCCCTCGCCCCCGTCGGCTGCGAACGGCTCCTGCGCGCCACCTACACCGACGCCACCCAGAGCTATGTGACCACCGTCGGCCTGCTCTTCACCACCGCCGACGCTCGGGGCATGACCTCCCTCGCGAACCGTTTCCGCAAGGAGCGCCTGGACCGCCGCAACGACCTGATGCCCCTGCCGTATGCCGCGAAGGACACCCCCGCCGCCCACTTCGGCACAGGGCAGCGCGCCTCCTGGACCGTCTCCGTGCTCACCGAGGCCCCGGTCGTCGTCTACGCCGTCTCCGGCTGGGCCGACGGCCGCACCGTCGACGACCCGCAGCCCGCCGAGGACGCCATGGAGCCGAACGCCACCACCGCCCCGGCCCAGGCCGGCCTCGGCAACGAGGCCCAGGGCCTCGCCGACCGCGTCGAACGCGGCCTCCGCAAGAACGTCCGCTCGGCCACGGAGCAGCCGTCGTGACAGCCGCAAGCCGCCCGGCCGGGCGAGCCCCCGTGCTCCGGCGAGCCTTCGTGCCCCGGCGGGCCTTCGTGCCCCGGCGGGCCTTCGTGCCCCGGCGGGCTGTCGTGCCCCGGCGGGCCGGAGCTCTCGGCGTCCTGCTCGCCGCCGGCCTCGTCCTGCTCCCCGCTCCCGCCGCCCACGCCGACAGCATCCGCGCCCAGCAGTGGGCCCTGGAGGCCATGCACACCCAGGAGGCCTGGCAGACCACCAAGGGCGACGGCGTCACCGTCGCCGTCCTGGACACCGGCGTCGAGGCCGACCACCCCGACCTGGTCGGCAACGTCCTCACCGGCAAGGACCTGGTCGGCTTCGGAGCCGAGCCGGGCGAACGCGCCTGGGCCCGGCACGGCACCGCCATGGCCGGCATCATCGCCGGCCACGGACACGGCCCGGGCAACGCCGACGGCGTCCTCGGCATCGCCCCCGAGGCGAAGATCCTCCCCGTCCGCGTGATCCTGGAGGACGGCGACCCCTCCCGCGCCAAGGCCCGCAGCACCCGCGGCAACGCCCTCGCCGAGGGCATCCGCTGGGCCGCCGACCACGGCGCCGACGTCATCAACCTCTCCCTCGGCGACGACTCGGCCTCCGCGCACCCCGAACCCACCGAGGACTCGGCCATCCAGTACGCCCTGAAGAAGGGCGTGGTCGTCGTCGCCTCCTCGGGCAACGGCGGTGAGAAGGGCGACCACATCTCCTACCCGGCCGCCTATCCGGGGGTCATCGCGGCCACCGCCGTCGACCGCTCCGGAACCCGCGCATCCTTCTCCACCCGCCGCTGGTACGCCACCGTCAGTGCCCCCGGCGTCGACGTCGTCATCGCCGACCCCGACCACAAGTACTACGAGGGCTGGGGCACCAGTGCCGCCGCCGCCTTCGTCTCCGGCGCCGCCGCCCTGGTCAAGGCCGCCCACCCGGACCTGACCCCGGCCCAGATCAAGTCGCTCCTCGAGGACACCGCCCGCAACGCGCCCGTCGGGGGCCGCGACGACTCCCGGGGCTTCGGCTTCATCGACCCGGCCGCCGCCATCAAGGCCGCCGACGGGCTCGAGCCGGAGGGCCTGCGCTCGGCGTCGCACGGCGAGAAGTACTTCGGCAGCGGCCCGGACGACGCGGCCTCCGGCGACGACACCGCGGACTGGGCCGCACCGCTCGCGGGCAGCGCCGGCGGCGTCCTGCTGGTGGCGGCCGTGGTCCTGTGGCGCGGCCGCCGCACGCACCGCGACGACTTCTAGCGGCCCGCCGTCAGAACCGCTGCCGAAGCGGCGGCACCCGGCCGATAGGGTCGGTGACCGTGGCGAACAAGAACATCCCCGACTCCGGCTTCTCCGACGACGACGGCTCCGCCGACCCCCGGCTGAGCGCGGCACTCGCCGCCTGGTCCGAGGACCGCGGCGCGGTGGGCCCGGTCCTCGACGCCCTCAAGGGCGCCCGGCTGCTCGTCCCCGTCGTGGCCGTGCTCGGCGAGGTCGAGGAGGACGAGCGGGGACTGCGCCACGAGAAGACCAGCGACATGGCCGTACCGACCCTGAAGGCCGGAAACCGCACCGCCCTGCCCGCCTTCACGTCCACGGACTCCCTCGCCCGCTGGGACCCGGCGGCCCGCCCCGTCGCCGTACCCCTGCACCAGGCCCTCCAGGCCGCCGCGCACGAGAAGGCCGACACGGTCGTACTGGACATGGCAGGGCCCGTGCCCTTCGAGCTGACGGGATCCGCCCTGCTGTCGCTCGCCGAGGGCCGGACCACCACGGACCCGCTCGCCGACCCGGCGGTCGTGGCCGCGGTGCGCGCCGTGGTCGCCGACGTGCGCGCGGTGGTGCGTGCCTACCTCGGCCCCGGCCGGGCCGACGGCACCCTCGCCCTGGTCTTCGAGCCGGCCGTGCCGCACGACGCCGGCGTCCACGCGGTCGCACGCCGCATCGCCGCCGACGAGACACTGAGGGCCCGCCTGGTGCGCGGCCTCGACCTGGCAGTCCTGCCGGCCGGGGCGACGCCACCGGGCGAGCCCTTGTACGTACGCGGATGAACTAGCCGTAGACGGGGCCCGTGTACTTCTCGCCCGGCCCCTGGCCCGGCTCGTCCGGGCTCAGCGACGCCTCGCGGAACGCCAGCTGCAGCGACTTCAGACCGTCGCGCAGCGGCGACGCGTGGAAGGAGCTGATCTCGGTCGCGGAGGCGTCCAGCAGACCGGCCAGCGCGTGCACCAGCTTGCGGGCCTCGTCCAGGTCCTTGTGCTTGTCGCCCTCCTCGGTCAGGCCGAGCTTCACCGCGGCGGCGCTCATCAGGTTGACGGCGACCGTCACGATCACCTCGACCGCCGGGACCTCGGCGATGTCGCGGGCCATGGCGTCGAAGTCGGGGGACTCAGGAGGGGTCTCACTCATGCCCCACACGATAGGCGCAGGACGGGCCCGTGCCGCACCAGGCCCCACGGCGTCCCAATTAGCCGTTCCTGGCCATTGCTGGTAACCTCGTGTAACGACCGGTCGGACCCGTATGCCTCACGGCCCGCGAGCCCGACCCACAAGTGGAGGCTTTCGAACTCCCACCTGACCGCCCCCAGGGCGGCGGGTCACCGGTCAGACGATCCCGTCCCAGTGGCGGCGATCCGTCCGAAAGCGCGCCCCGCGGTCACCGCGGCGGTGCTCCGGTAGTTCGAGGAGCCCCGCCTGGGATCGTCCGGGGCATTTTTTCTGCTTCGGCGCGGTTAGGTCTATCGAATAGAGACGTTACGCGGCCGTCCGCCAGACCGTCGCGTGGTGCTACCGAGGAGGATCCATCAGCGCCGAGCCCCGCATCAACGACCGGATTCGCGTTCCCGAGGTGCGACTTGTCGGTCCCAGTGGCGAGCAGGTGGGCATCGTCCCCCTGGCCAAGGCACTGGAGCTTGCGCAGGAGTACGACCTGGACCTGGTCGAGGTCGCGGCGAATGCCCGTCCGCCCGTGTGCAAGCTCATGGACTACGGGAAGTTCAAGTACGAGTCGGCCATGAAGGCCCGTGAGGCGCGCAAGAACCAGGCGCACACGGTCATCAAGGAGATGAAGCTCCGGCCGAAGATCGACCCGCACGACTATGACACCAAGAAGGGTCACGTCGTCCGGTTCCTCAAGCAGGGCGACAAGGTCAAGATCACGATCATGTTCCGTGGTCGCGAGCAGTCCCGGCCCGAGCTGGGCTACCGACTGCTGCAGCGTCTCGCGGAGGACGTCCAGGACCTCGGATTCGTGGAGTCGAACCCGAAGCAGGACGGCCGAAACATGATCATGGTCCTCGGTCCGCACAAGAAGAAGACCGAGGCGATGGCCGAGGCTCGCCAGGCGCAGGAGGCCCGCAAGGCGGACGCGAAGGCCAACCCCGGCCGCTCGCAGAACGCCGCGGAAGCCGACGCGGACGTCGAGGCGCCGGCCGAGGAGCCCGCCGAGGCGTGACCCCTGGGGACGCGAGTCCCGAGGAAGCAACCGAAACAAGACGACGCTCCACCGTGCCCGGTTTCACGACCGGGCACCGGAGCGCCACCGACGAGGAGAGTACGGCGCTATGCCGAAGAACAAGTCGCACAGCGGGTCCAGCAAGCGCTTCAAGGTCACCGGCTCCGGCAAGGTGCTCCGTGAGCGTGCCGGCAAGCGCCACCTGCTCGAGCACAAGTCGTCCCGTGTGACGCGTCGCCTCACCGGCAACGCCGAGATGGCCCCGGGCGACGCCAAGAAGATCAAGAAGCTTCTCGGCAAGTGACGCCTCGGCGCGTGAGCGCCGTACGTCAGGACCGGGACCCAATCGGGCCGTGTGAGTACAACCGCGGCCCCGCTACAAGGAGTTAAAAAGTGGCACGCGTCAAGCGGGCAGTGAACGCCCACAAGAAGCGCCGGGCGATCCTCGAGCAGGCTTCCGGCTACCGCGGTCAGCGTTCGCGCCTGTACCGCAAGGCCAAGGAGCAGGTCACCCACTCGCTGGTCTACAACTACAACGACCGCAAGAAGCGCAAGGGTGACTTCCGTCAGCTGTGGATCCAGCGCATCAACGCCGCTGCCCGCGCCAACGGCATCACGTACAACCGCTTCATCCAGGGTCTGAAGGCCGCGAACGTCGAGGTCGACCGCAAGATCCTGGCCGAGCTGGCCGTCAACGACGCCGGTGCGTTCGCCGCGCTCGTCGAGGTCGCTCAGAAGGCGCTGCCGAGCGACGTCAACGCGCCCAAGGCTGCGTGACGCCGCGCCGGCCGCAAGCCGACGTGATTCAAGGACCCGCAGGCCGAACGGCCTGCGGGTCCTGCTGTGCAGCTACGAGAAAGTGAACAGGATGCCCCCCGCCACGCCCGAGCTCATCTCCCTCCGCTCGCCCCGCGTCCTGGCCGCGCGGCGGCTGGCCAAGCGGAACTTCCGGGGGAAGGAGCGGCTGTTCCTCGCGGAGGGGCCGCAGGCTGTGCGCGAGGCTGCCGGGCACCGGGCCGGGGACACGGCCACGCTCGTGGAACTGTTCGCGACGCCGGAGGCCGCCGAGCGGTACGCCGACATCGTGGGGGCCGTACGGGACGCCGGCGCCCGGGTGCACCTCGCCTCCGAGCAGGTCATCGCCGACATCTCCACCACCGTCACCCCGCAGGGACTCGTCGGCGTCTGCCGGTTCCTGGACACGTCCTTCGCGGAGGTCCTCGAGGCGCGACCCCGGCTCGTCGCCCTGCTCGCCAACGTCCGCGACCCCGGCAACGCCGGGACCGTGCTGCGCTGCGCCGACGCCGCCGGTGCCGAGGCCGTCGTCCTGACCGACGCCTCCGTCGACGTGTACAACCCCAAGGCCGTCCGCGCCTCCGTCGGTTCCCTGTTCCACCTGCCCGTCGCCGTCGGCGTCCCCGTGGAGCAGGCGGTCGACAGGCTGCGGGCCGCCGGTGTCCGGGTCCTCGCCGCCGACGGGGCGGGCGACCGCGACCTCGACGACGAGCTCGACAAGGGCACCATGGGCGGGCCGACCGCCTGGGTCTTCGGGAACGAGGCCTGGGGCCTCCCGGAGGAGACCCGCGCCCTCACCGACGCCGTCGTGCGCGTCCCGATCCACGGGAAGGCCGAGAGCCTGAACCTCGCCACCGCCGCCGCCGTATGTCTCTATGCGTCCGCGCGTGCACAGCGCGCCGCCGGAGGGTGCCGTTCCGTCACCGGGAACTAGTAGGGTGACCAGCTCAGGGACCCTCCCCCAAGCTGTCGGCTGCGCTCGAGCAGGGGGGACCCCCATGGAACCTGAGAGGTGGGGAACGGGGATGAGCGTCGGCACGAGCAGCGCACCGGGAGCCCAGGACGCCGGGCACCCGCCCGCCGCGTTCCGGCCGCCCGGTGATCTCGCCGGCCTCGGCATCGACCCCGACCAGCTGCCCGACGGACTCGTCGTCGCCGACGAGCAGGGCCGCGTCATCTGCTTCAACGCCGCCGCCCAGCGCATCACCGCCGTCAGCGCGCGGGACGCCCTCGGGCAGCGGCTGGAGAAGGCCCTGCCGTTAGAGGACCTGGAGGGGCGCCGCTGGTGGCAGCTGACCGACCCGTACGGCGGCCTCGCCATCCGTGTCGGACAGCCCGAGCGCAACCTCCTGCTCCCCGGCGGCCGTGAAGTGCTGGTCTCCGCGCGCTACGTCCGCGGCCGGCCCACCGGGCCCGTCCGGCGCCTCGTCGTCACCCTGCGCGACACCGAGGCCCGGCGCCGCACCGAGCGCAGCCACGCCGAGCTGATCGCCACCGTCGCCCATGAACTGCGCTCCCCGCTCACCTCGGTCAAGGGCTTCACCGCCACGCTGCTCGCCAAGTGGGAACGCTTCACCGACGACCAGAAACGGCTGATGCTGGAGACCGTCGACGCCGACGCCGACCGGGTCACCCGGCTCATCGCCGAGCTGCTCGACATCTCGCGGATCGACTCCGGCCGGCTGGAGGTGCGCAGGCAGCCCGTCGACATCGGCGCGGCCGTCGGACGGCACATCCAGGCCTACGTCGCCGCCGGGCAGGAGGCCGACCGGTTCCTGCTGCGCGTCCAGCAGCCGCTGCCCGACCTGTGGGCCGACCCCGACAAGATCGACCAGGTGCTCAGCAATCTCCTGGAAAATGCCGTGCGCCACGGCGAGGGAACTGTCACGATCGACGTCACGGCCACGGCGTCCCCCCGAGAGGGCGAGGACACCGGTACGTCGGTCACGGTGAGCGACGAGGGGCCCGGTATCCCGGAGGAGTCCATGAACCGCGTCTTCACCCGCTTCTGGCGGGGCAGCAAGCGCGGTGGCACCGGCCTCGGGCTCTACATCGTCAAGGGCATCGTCGAGGCCCACGGCGGCACCATCACGGTCGGCCGCGCGCCCGGCGCCGGCGCCGAGTTCCGATTTACTTTGCCCGTGAGCGCTCCGGCCTATCTCGCCTGAGCCCCGCGGGCGCATTCGTCTACCTCCACCCCGTTAGACTCGGCCATTGGCACCTTTGTGTCCCTTCAGACAGCCGTCCGAGTCGGTGACGGGGACCTTCAGCCAGCCAATCGGAAGCACGGGAAGAGATGTCGGCACCGAATAAGTCGTACGACCCTGTCGAGGTCGAGACCTTGAAACCGGAAGAGATCGAGCGCATGCGGGACGAGGCGCTCGCCGCCTTCGCCGCCGCGGACTCCCTCGACGCGCTCCAGGAGGCCAAGGTCGCCCACACCGGCGGCACCTCCCCGCTGGCCCTCGCCAACCGCGAGATCGGCGCCCTGCCCCCGCACGCCAAGGCGGAGGCCGGCAAGCGCGTCGGCCAGGCCCGCGGCGCCGTGAACAAGGGCCTCGCCGCCCGCCAGGCCGAGCTCGAGGCCGAGCGGGACACCCGCGTGCTCGTCGAGGAGGCCGTGGACGTCACGCTGCCCCACGACCGAGTCCCGTCCGGCGCCCGGCACCCGCTCACCACGCTGTCGGAGCGCATCGAGGACATCTTCGTGGCCATGGGCTACGAGGTCGCCGAGGGGCCCGAGGTCGAGGCCGAGTGGTTCAACTTCGACGCCCTCAACATCGGCCCGGACCACCCGGCCCGCGGCGAGCAGGACACCTTCTTCGTCAAGGGCCCGCAGGGCGGCACCGAGTCCGGCGTCGTGCTGCGCACCCACACCTCGCCCGTGCAGATCCGCTCGCTGCTCGACCGTGAGCTGCCGGTCTACGTGATCTGCCCGGGTGTCGTCTACCGCACCGACGAGCTGGACGCCACGCACACGCCCGTCTTCCGCCAGGTCGAACTGCTCGCGGTCGACGAGGGCCTCACCATGGCCGACCTCAAGGGCACCCTGGACCACATGGTCCAGTCGCTGTTCGGCGAGGGCATGAAGACCCGGCTGCGGCCGAACTTCTTCCCCTTCACCGAGCCGTCCGCCGAGATGGACATGGTCTGCTACGTCTGCCGCGGCGCCTCCGTCGGCAATCCCGACCGCCCCTGCCGTACCTGCTCGTCCGAGGGCTGGATCGAGCTGGGCGGCTGCGGCATGGTCAACCCGCGCGTGCTGCGGGCCTGCGGTGTCGACCCGGAGAAGTACAGCGGCTTCGCCTTCGGGTTCGGCATCGAACGGATGCTGATGTTCCGCCACAACGTCGAAGACATGCGAGACATGGTCGAGGGTGACGTCCGGTTCACCCGGCCGTTCGGGATGGAGATCTGATGCGGGTCCCGCTTTCTTGGCTGCGGGAGTACGTCGACCTGCCGGAGACGGAGACCGGTCGTGACGTGCAGGCCAAGCTGATTTCGGCCGGTCTGGAGGTCGAGACCGTCGAGCAGCTCGGCGCCGACCTCAAGGGTCCCCTGGCCGTGGGCCGGGTGGCGACCATCGAGGAGCTGACGGAGTTCAAGAAGCCGATCCGCTTCTGCACCGTCGACGTCGGCCAGGCCAACGGCACGGGCGAGCTCCAGGAGATCGTCTGCGGCGCCCGCAACTTCGCCGTCGGCGACAAGGTCGTCGTCGCGCTGCCCGGTGCCGTCCTGCCCGGTGACTTCCAGATCGCCGAGCGCAAGACCTACGGCAAGATGTCGCGCGGCATGATCTGCTCCAGCGACGAGCTGAACATGGGCGACGACGGCACCAAGGGCATCATCGTGCTGCCCCCGGAGACCGAGGTCGGCAAGGACGCCGTCGAGCTGCTGGAGCTGGTCGACGAGGTCCTGGACATCGCCGTCACCGCCAACCGCGGCGACTGCCTGTCCATCCGCGGCGTCGCCCGCGAGACCGCCATCGCCTACGGCCTGCCGTTGCGCGACCCGGCCCTGCTCGACGTGCCCGGCCCGAACGCGTACGGCTACCCGGTGCGGATCTCCGACCCCATCGGCTGCGACCGCTTCACGGCCCGCACGGTGGCCGGTCTGAGCGCGGAGGCCCGTTCCCCGATCTGGCTGCGGCGCCGGCTGCAGAAGGTCGGCATGCGCCCGATCTCGCTCGCCGTCGACGTCACCAACTACGTGATGATGGAGCTCGGCCAGCCGCTGCACGCCTACGACCGCGGACTGGTCCAGGGCACCATCGGCGTGCGCCGGGCCGAGCAGGGCGAGAAGCTCACCACCCTCGACGGCGTCGAGCGCACGCTGGGCGCCGAGGACCTGGTGATCACCGACGACCGCGGCCCGATCGGGCTCGCCGGCGTCATGGGCGGCGCCAACACGGAGATCGCCGACCACGACGACGTGGAGAACGCCACGGCCGACGTCGTCATCGAGGCCGCGCACTTCGACGCGGTGTCGATCGCGCGTACGGCCCGCCGGCACAAGCTGTCCTCCGAGGCGTCCCGGCGCTTCGAGCGCGGCGTCGACCCGCAGGCCGCGGCCGCTGCCGCGCAGCGCACCGTCGACCTGCTGGTCCTGCTCGCGGGCGGCACCGCCGAGGCCGGTGTCACCGAGGTCCTCGCCCCGACCGCACCGCACACCATCACCCTCCCGGCCGACCACCCGGACAAGGTCGCGGGCGTCGTGTACGGCCGCGAGACCGTCGTCCGCCGCCTCCAGCAGGTCGGCTGTGACGTGTACGGCCAGGACGAGCTGATCGTCACCGTGCCGTCCTGGCGGCCCGACCTCACCGACCCGAACGACCTGGCCGAAGAGGTCATCCGGCTGGAGGGCTACGAGAACCTGCCCTCCACGCTGCCCAGGCCGCCGGCCGGCCGTGGCCTGACCCACCGGCAGCGGCTGCACCGCCGCGTCGGCCGGGCCCTGGCCGGTGCCGGGTACGTCGAGGCGCCGAACTACCCGTTCGTCAGCGAGCAGGTCTTCGACCAGCTCGGCCTGGAGTCCGACGACCCGGCCCGCCGTGTCGTGAGGCTCAGCAACCCGCTGAGCGACGAGGAGCCCGCGCTGCGCACCTCGCTGCTGCCGGGCCTGCTGGGTGCGCTGCGGCGCAACGACGGCCGGGGCTCGCACGATCTCGCACTGTTCGAGACGGGCCTGGTCTTCCAGCCGCGCGAGGAGCAGCCGGCCGCCGCCGTGCTGACCATCGACCGCCGCCCGACCGACGAGGAGATCGCCGAGCTGAACGCCGCGCTGCCCGAGCAGCCGCGGCACGCCGCCGTCGTCCTCGCCGGTGCCCGCGAGCAGTCCGGCTGGTGGGGCAAGGGCCGCCCGGCCGACTGGGCCGACGCGGTGGAGTCGGCGCGGAGCGTCGCCCGTGAGGCGGGCGCCGAGCTGATCATCCGCAAGGGGCAGTACGGGCCGTGGCACCCGGGCCGGTGCGCCGAGCTGGCGATCACCGTGGACGGGGCCGAGCGGGTCGTCGGGCACGCGGGGGAGTTGCACCCGCGCGTCGTCAAGGCGCTGGGGCTGCCCGCGCGCACCTGCGCGATGGAGATCGACCTGGACGCGGTGGAGAAGGCCGGCGACGCCACGCTGACGGCGCCGCGGATCTCCGCTTTCCCGGTGGCCACGCAGGATGTCGCCCTGGTCGTCGACGCGGTGGTTCCGGCGGCGGAGGTCGAGCAGGCCCTGCGCGCCGGGGCCGGGGAGCTGCTGGAGTCGATCCGGCTGTTCGATGTGTACGAGAACGTCGAGCAGTTGGGTGAGGGGCGGAAGTCGCTGGCGTACGCGTTGCGGTTCCGCGCCGGTGACCGGACCCTGACCGTGGACGAGGCCTCGGCCGCTCGGGACGCGGCGGTCGCGCTCGCGGGTGAGCGTGTAGGGGCTGAATTGCGGAGCTAGCGCCGTGGGGGCTGCGCGTTGCTGCCGGCTGCGGGCTCGTCGTGGCTTGTCGCGCAGTTCCCCGCGCCCCCATGACGAAGGCCGGGTTGCCTCACTCGATTGAGTGGTAAAGGTGGATGATCCTGCCTTTTCCGGCGCGCTGTCGACAGAATCGGACCGGCCTTCTTGGGCCGGTCCGATTCTGTGTGTCAGGGCCTAATTGGGGGGCCATCGGCATGATCCGGTTCAGGGGTCGGGTGCGCAGCCTCGGTCTGCCCGGTGCAGTCCTCTTCGCGGTCGGTACCGGGGTGATCCTTCATGTGCGGCGGACGCTGGTGCGTGAGCTGCGGCAGTTGCGCCGGGTCGCCACCGCCGCGCAGAACGCGGTGCTGCGGCCGCTGCCGTCGCGTATCGGCGGGCTGGACGTCGGCGCCGTTCAGATGTCGGCCGAGCCGGGAGCCGCGATCGGTGGTGACCTGTACGAGGTCGTCGCCACCGAGCAGGGCGTACGGGCCGTGATGGGTGATGTGCGTGGGCACGGGATCGGCGCGTTCGGGACCGTCGCCGCCGTGCTCGGCTGCTTCCGCGAGGCCGCGTACGACGAGGCGGACCTCGGCGGGGTGCTGCGCCGGCTGGAGCGCGCCCTGGACCGGCAGCTGCGCCAGGAGCATCCGGCGAGCGTCGCCGAGGAGTTCGTGACCCTGCTGCTGGTGGAGATCCGCGCCGACGGCGAGATGGTCGCCCTGAACTGCGGTCACCCGTGGCCGTACCGGCTGAACGGCACCCGAGTCGAACTGCTCGCCCCGGCCGACCCGTACCCGCCTCTGGGAGTGTTTCCCTTGCCGGACGTGCTGTCGACCGTCGGTCTGGGGCATCTCCCGCCCGGCGACGCGCTGTTCCTCTACACGGACGGAGTCCAGGACGCGAGGGATGCTCGTGGCCGGTTCTTCCCCCTGTCGGCAGTGCTGGCGAGCGTCGTACGGGAGGCGGCGCTCGCACCGCAGGCGATTCTCCGCGATGTCCAGAGCGCGCTGGTCGATCACACCAACGGCACCCCGGCCGACGACATCGCCCTGTTGCTCCTGAGGAACGACGGGTGCATTCCCTCAGGGGCGCGGGGAACTGCGCGACCGGGCACCGCGCACCCGCTGCCGACAACGAGCCTTTGACCGGCCGGCGATGCCGTCCGCCCCGCCACGGAGTGTCGGGCAGGCGGCTGGGCGGACGGCGGAAGCGGGCCGCCGCACTGTACGAGGGGGAGCCGGCGGCCCGGCCGGCCTCTTTCGAGGCATTTCAGTCAACCGGTCGGCGACTCTGCGCGACAGCGCGCACACAGCGCGGATTCGAGCACTCCGTTCACACCCCGTGTGAAGGCGGAACCACTAATCTGGCCGCACCGAGCCACCGGGGGGCCCACATGCAGCCCAACACTCTGCTCGACGCGATCCTGGACGAAGCCGGGATCTCGCACGCGGGGCTGGCCGCACACGTCAATCAGGCGGGACGGGCACGGAGCCTGTCCCTGAGGTACGAACACACCGCCGTCGCCCGGTGGCTGAAGGGGCAGCGCCCCAGGGGCCAGGTGCCCGACCTGATCTGCGAGGTGCTCGCCGCCCGGCTCCAACGGCACGTCACCCTCGACGACATCGGCCTCGGCCTGCCCGGCGAGCCGGCCGCCCCGCACACCGGTTCCCTGTCCGGGTTCGTCGAGCGGGCCACCGCCCTGTGGCGCTCCGACCAGCAGCAGCGCCCGCACATCCTGGGCGCGCCCGCGCTCACCGGTACGCCCGCCGTCATGCCCGTGTGGGAGTGGGAGAACCCGCCGGAGGACGTGGACGTCTCCCGTGGCGGCAGACACCGGGTCACCGCGGGCGACCTGGAGATGCTGCGGTCGGCCCGGGCCCACTACGAGCAGATGTACCGCAAGGCCGGGGGCATCGCGACGCGGGCCCGCATCGTCGGTTTCCTCAACGCCGAGGCCGCCCCGCTGCTGCGCGGCAGCTACACCGACGAGACCGGCCGGCAACTCCACCGGGCGACGGGCGGGTTGGTGGCCGTCGCCGGGATCTGTGCCTACGACTCCGACGCCCACGGCCTCGCCCAGCGCTACTTCCACCAGGCGCTGCGGCTCGCGAAGGCCAGTGGGGACCGGGGACTCGGGGCGTATGTGATCGCCCTGCTCGTCAACCAGTCGCTGTTCATGCGGGAGTACCGGCAGTCCGTCGCCTTCGCGGAGGCCGCGCTGCGGGCCGCGGGCAAGCAGATCACCCCGGCGCTCGCCTCCGACCTGTACGCGATGCAGGCCAAGGCGTACGCGCATCTCGGCGACGGCACCAGCGCCCTGTCCTGCATCCGGCGGGCCGAGCAGTCCGCCGAGCGCATCCGGCGCGGTTACGAGCCCGACGAGACCGGCTATGTCCAGCCGGGGCTCGTCAACGTCCAGGTGGCGGAGGCGCTGCTCAGTCTCGGGGAGATCGCGGCCGCCGGGGAGCATGCCGCGGCCGCCGTCGACAACCCGGCGCACGACCGCGGCCGGGTGCACCGGCTGGCCATGCTGAGCACCATCGAACTGCGGCAGGGCAACGCCGACAAGGCGGTGGTCATCGCGGTGCAGATGGCCGAGCAGGCCCGTGGCATGGAGTCCCAGCGGCTGCGGGACCGGCTGCGCGCGGTGCGCGAGCATCTGGTGCGCAGCGGTGGCGCGGGCACGGCCGAGGCCGCCGAACTCATCGACGGGGCGCTGCGCGTACCGTTGTAGAACCGGGGCAGCGGCGTCCGCGTCATCCCGAGCGACTTCCTGTGCGCCTGCTGTCAGTACGTCCCTGCTGCGATATTGCCACTTACTCGACGGAAGGTGGCAGAACCGTGCAGTGGACGAAACACAACGAACAAACTGTGTACTCAAACCGCTGGTTCAGCGTCAATCTCGCGGATGTCGAACTACCGGACGGCCGGCACCTCGACCACTTCCTCATACGGCTGCGGCCTGTCGCGGTGGCCACGGTGGTGAACGAGGCCAACGAGGTGCTGCTGCTGTGGCGGCACCGTTTCATCACGGACAGCTGGGGGTGGGAACTCGCGGCGGGTGTCGTCGAGGACGGCGAGGACATCGCCCGCGCGGCCGCCAGGGAACTGGAGGAGGAGACCGGCTGGCGGCCGGGACCCCTGCACCACCTCATGAGCGTGGAGCCGTCCAACGGGCTCACCGACGCCCGGCACCATGTGTACTGGGCCGACGAGGGCGAATACGTCGGGCACCCCGTGGACGACTTCGAGTCGGACCGCCGGGAATGGGTTCCCCTCAAGCTCGTCCCCGACATGGTCGCCCGCGGCGAGGTCCCGGCCGCCAACATGGCGGCCGCGTTACTTCTGCTGCACCATCTCAGGCTCGGACAGGACGCGTTGCCCTAGGTCGGGCAGGGGCTAGCGTCCCAGCGCCTGCCAGATCGCCAGGACGAGGGCACCCACGGCGGTGAGGGCGGCGACCGCGGGCAGCGGCCAGCGCGTGTGTTCGAGCGTGTGGATCCGGGTGTTGAGCTCGTCGATCTCCTTGGCGGTCTCCTCGGTGCGGTGGCTTAGCAGAGCCAGCCCGCCCTCGACGCGGGCGTAGGCCACGTCGAGGCGGCGTCGTAACTCTGCGAGTTCTCCAGATACGGCGGGATGCTCGGGATCGGCGGCCACGAGTCCGCTCCTTTCCGTAGTCGTTTCACATCCCTGGTATGCGCATGTGGAGTCAACTCGCCTGGTGGGCGCCTGGGGAGCGTGTGCGAGGGGCATATGCGTGCCCGGCGCGCACACGGTGTGTGAATGCTGTGGGCCCGGCACCAATGCTGGTGCCGGGCCCACAGGATGGCCGAAATCTGACGGTCCGTAATCGGCCTCGGGGGTACCCGGGGCGTATGACAGCGGCCGGCCGGTCAGTCGTACGTGTAGAAGCCCGAGCCCGTCTTGCGGCCCAGGCGGCCCGCGTCCACCATGCGCTGGAGCAGCGGGGGAGCGGCGTACAGGGGCTCCTTGTACTCCTCGTACATCGACTGGGCCACCGACGCGACCGTGTCCAGGCCGATGAGGTCGGAGAGCTTCAGCGGGCCCATCGGGTGGGCGCAGCCCATCTCCATGCCGTTGTCGATGTCCTCGCGGCTCGCGATGCCCGTCTCGAACATGCGGATCGCGGAGAGCAGGTACGGGATCAGCAGCGCGTTGACCACGAAGCCGGAGCGGTCCTGGGCGCGGATCGCGTGCTTGCCCAGGAGCTTCTCGGTGAACTGCTCGGCCCGGCCGATGGTGTCCTCGGACGTGGTGAGCGCCGGGATCAGCTCGACGAGCTTCTGCACCGGGGCCGGGTTGAAGAAGTGGATGCCGATGACCCGGTCGGGGCGCGAGGTCGCCACCGCCAGCTTCACCAGCGGGATGGAGGAGGTGTTGGAGGCCAGGATGGCGTCCGGCCGGGTCACGACCTGGTCGAGGACCTGGAAGATCTCGGTCTTGACGTGCTCGTTCTCGACGACGGCCTCGATCACCAGGTCACGGTCGGCGAACTCGCCGAGGTCCGTGGTGAAGCTCAGCCGGGCCTGCGCCGCCTCGTGCTCCTCCTCGGTGATCTTGCCGCGCTCCGCGGCCTTGGCCAGGGAGTTGAACAGCCGGGTCCGGCCGATCTCCAGGGCCTCGCCGGTGGTCTCGGCGACCATGACGTCCAGACCGACCCGGGCGCACACCTCGGCGATCCCCGCGCCCATCTGACCGCAGCCCACGACTCCGACGCGTGCAATGTCTCCCGCTGGGATGTCCGTCACATCGTCCCTTTCGCTGCTGATCCACGTCCGGGCAGGTGCTCCGTGGTCCGGTGCCTGCTCCGTTCGAGCACGTTACTCCCAAGTATCGATGATCGATCGCGGGGGTCGGCCCAGAGTCGGGCATTCTGGGCCCGGAGCGATCCGCGACCGGGCGGATCCGCGGCATTTTGGGGCATGCGGATGGGACGAGTGTCACGCAGGGCGTTCGCGGTGGCGGCGCTGTCGGCTTTCACGATGGTGCCTCCGGCGTCGGCCGCACCCAAAGGGGACGTCGAGTGGGACGGCAAGGGAGGTGACAGGGCGGCCTCCGCGATGCGGGGCGTATGGCTGGCGACCGTGGCCAACCGCGACTGGCCGTCCAAGACGGGGCTGAGCGCGTCGAAGCAGCGCGCCGAGCTGCGGGGGCACCTCGACACAGCCGTCCGCAGGCGGCTCAACACAGTGTTCTTCCAGGTCAGGCCGACGGCGGACGCCCTGTGGCCGTCACCGTACGAGCCGTGGTCGCAGTACCTCACCGGTACCCAGGGCAAGGACCCGGGCTGGGACCCGCTGGGCACGGCCGTCAAGGAGGCCCACGCCCGCGGACTGCAGCTGCACGCCTGGTTCAACCCGTACCGGGTCGCGACGCACGCCGACCCGTCTCGGCTCGCCGCCTCCCACCCGGCGCGCCGGAACCCGGACTGGGTGGTGACGTACGGCGGGAAGCTCTACTACAACCCGGGGCTGCCCGAGGTCCGTGCCTTCGTACAGGACGCGATGCTCGACGCGGTGCGGAAGTACGCCGTGGACGGCGTCCACTTCGACGACTACTTCTACCCGTACCCGGTGGCGGGCCAGCGCTTCGACGACGACGCGGCCTACGAGAAGCACGGTGGCGGCTTCCCGAGCCGGGCCGCCTGGCGGCGGGACAACATCGACAAGCTGGTGCGGGAGACGGCGGCCCGCATCAAGAAGGTCAGGCCCGGCGCCCGCTTCGGCATCAGCCCCTTCGGCGTCTGGCGCAACGCCGCCACGGACAAGCGCGGCTCGGACACCCGGGCCGGCGTGCAGACGTACGACGACCTGTACGCGGACACCCGCAAGTGGGTGCGCGAGAGCTGGATCGACTACATCGTCCCGCAGCTGTACTGGAACATCGGCTTCGCCGCCGCCGACTACGCGAAGCTGGTGCCCTGGTGGGCGGAGGTCGCGCGCGGCACCTCGACGCAGCTCTACGTGGGGGAGGCGCTGTACAAGGCCGGTGACCCCGCACAGCCCGCCGCCTGGCAGAACCCGGCCGAGCTGTCCCGGCACCTGGCGCTGGCGGAGGACTACGCACAGGTGCGCGGGCACGTCTTCTTCGCCGCCAAGGACGTGGCGACCGACCGGATCGGGGCGATGGCGAAGGTGGTCTCCGACCACTACGAGTAGTCGCCGGCACGAGTGGTTCGACGACTACGGGTAGGGGCCGCCCCGGGCCGCGTCACGGCCCGGTGGTGGTCTCCCGGTGCCGGATCTCGGTGTCGGGCCCCGGTGAGCACACTCCCTCGTGCCCGTCCTCGAACCGGACGCGGTACGGGGGGTTGCCCTCCTGGCCGAGCACTTCGACGATCTCGCCGACCTTGTCGTGCTGACCGACCACCCTGCCGTGCTGGACAAGCTGGTCGCCCACGGTTGCGCGCATCTGGGGCCTCCTCGAACGAGGTGCGGAGCAGCGGTCCGTGGCCTCGAGTCTACGGCGGGGGACGTTACTTGGCAGGGGGCTGGGCGCGCCCGGCTCAGCCGCGCGACCGCTGTGTGACGGCGATGCAGACCAGCACCGCCGCTGCCGTCAGCGGGGCGGCCACCGGCAGGTGCTCGCCCAGCAGCAGCACCGACCACACCAGTGTGAGCAGCGGCTGGGCGAGCTGCAACTGGCTGGCCTTCGGGATGCCGATGGCCGCCATGCCCCGGTACCAGACGACCAGGCCGACGAACTGCGAGCCCACCGCGACCCACAGCAGCCCCGTGACGCTGTGCGCGGTCAGCCGCACGGGTTCCTGCGCCAGTGCGAGCGCCGCGACGGGCACGGTCAGCGGCAGGCACAGCACCAGCGCCCAGCCGATGACCTGCCAGCCCGGCATGACCCGGGCCAGCCGGCCGCCCTCGGTGTAGCCGGCCGCGCACACCAGCAGCGCCGCGAAGAGGTACAGGTCGGCCGTGCTCAGGGCGCCGCCGCTCTGCTGCACCGTGAAGGCCAGCACCGCCGCCGCGCCCACGAGAGCCGCCGTCCAGAAGGTGCGCGAGGGCCGGGTGCCGACGCGCAGGGCGGAGCAGAGGGCCGTGGTGAGGGGGAGCAGGCCCACCACGACGGCGGCGTGCGCGGTGGTCGAGGTCTGCAGCGCCAGTGTGGTCAGCAGCGGGAAGCCGAGCACCACCCCGCCCCCGACGACCGCGAGGCCCGGCCAGTGCCGCCGGTCGGGCAGGGGCACACGCAGGGCGAGCAGACAGCCACCGGCGATCACCGCGGCCAGGACACTCCGGACGGCGACCAGCGACCAGGGCCCGAAGCCCTCAAGGCCCCAGGCGGTCGCGGGGAACGTGAGGGAGAAGGCGATGACGCCGAGGGCGGCCTGGAGGGTGCCGAGGCCGGGGCGGTCCGAATCCGTGGCGACTGCTATCCGAGGTGCGGTAGTAGCGCTACTCTGTGCTCTCATGCAAGAGCGTAGCAGTGTCGCTGAACTGGCGGAACAGCTCCGAAGGGAGCTCGACCGCTACTCGGTGGGTGGAAAGCTTCCGTCGAGTCGGGCCCTCGTCGAGCGGTTCCGGGTGAGCCCCGTGACCGTGTCCCGGGCACTGGCGCAGCTCGCCGCCGAGGGGCTGGTGATCACCCGGCCCGGCGCGGGCGCGTTCCGCGCACAGGCCCGGACGGCACCGGCACCCGCCGGGGACACCTCCTGGCAGGAGGTCGCGCTCAGCGCGGACGGCGCCGCCGACCTCGTGCCGCGCTCGGTGGACGCCTCCGGGGTACTGGCGACGCTGGCCACCCCGCCACCGGGTGTGATCGAGTTCAACGGTGGCTATCTGCACCCGTCGCTGCAGCCGGAGCGGGCGATGGCCGCCGCCCTGTCGCGTGCCGGGCGGCGTCCCGGAGCCTGGGGGCGCCCGCCCATGGAGGGGCTGCCGGAGCTGCGCGAGTGGTTCGCGCGTGGCATCGGCGGGTCCTTCACCGCCGCCGAGGTGCTGGTCACCGCGGGCGGACAGTCCGCGCTCACCACCGCCCTGCGCGCCCTCGCCCCGCCCGGCGCCCCCGTCCTGGTCGAGTCGCCGACCTACCCCGGCATGCTCGCCATCGCCCGTGCCGCGGGCCTGCGCCCGGTGCCCGTCCCGGTGGACGCCGGCGGAGTGAAACCGGCGCTGCTCGCCGACGCATTCCGGGCCACCGGTGCCCCGGCCTTCGTCTGCCAGCCGCTCTTCCAGAACCCCACCGGCGCGGTGCTCGCGCCCGAGCGCCGCGCCGAGGTGCTGCGCATCGCGCGCGAGGCGGGCGCGTTCGTCGTCGAGGACGACTTCGTACGGCGGCTGGTCCACGAGGACGCCGGGCCACTGCCGCGCCCGCTGGCCGCCGACGACCCCGACGGCGTCGTCGTCCACGTCTGCTCGCTGACCAAGGCGACCTCGCCGAGCTTCCGGGTGAGCGCTCTGGCAGCGCGCGGGCCGGTCCTGGAGCGGCTGCGCGCCATCCAGGTCGTCGACACCTTCTTCGTGCCCCGGCCCCTTCAGGAGGCCGCGCTGGAACTCGTCGGCTCGCCCGCCTGGCCGCGTCATCTGCGGTCCGTATCCGCCGAGTTGAAGGTGCGCAGGGACGCGATGACCACCGCGCTCAAGCTGCGTCTGCCGGAGTTCGCGCTGCCGCACGTCCCCTCCGGCGGCTACCACCTGTGGCCGCGGCTGCCGGACGGCGTGGCGGAGTCAGCCCTGACCAGTGCCGCCCTGCGCGCGGGTGTCGCGATCACCTCCGGCCGCCCCTACTTCAGCGCCGAGCCGCCTGCCGCGCACATCAGGCTGAGCTTCGCGGCGGTCGCGGGGACCGGGGAGATCGCGGAGGGCGTACGGCGGCTGCGTACGGCCTGCGACGAGGTGCTGGGATAAGCGTTCGACGCGTGGGCGGGTGCCTGCGAGCATCCCGTCATGACCGAGACGCCGCCCCTGCCCGAGGGCTACGAGATTTCCGCCGACCCCGCTCGTATCGACCCCGAGCGCGTCCACCGCTGGCTGTCCACCGACGCGTACTGGGCGCTGGGCCGTACCCGCGAGAAACAGGACCGGGCGATCGAGGGATCACTCAACTTCGGCGTGTTCGAGACGGTTTCGGGGGAGCAGGTGGCGTATGCCCGGGTCATCACGGACCGGGCGACTTTCGCGTGGCTCTGCGACGTGTACGTGGACCGGTCGGTGCGCGGCAAGGGGATCGGCACCGCGTTCCTGGCGGCCGTACGGGACGAACTGCGGTCGTACGGTGTGCGGCGCGTCCTGCTCGCCACGCACGACGCGCACGGTGTCTACGAGCGGCTCGGCTTCGCGGAGTTGGAGCACCCCGAACACTGGATGGCGCTCATCTTCGGCCGGTAAAGGCCGACACACCGTGGGTAACTCCCAGGTAACACCTCTTGACCTGCGCACTTGCGGCGCCCACGATCGCCGCATGCCACTTCGGGTCACGTTCGTCGCCGCCGCCCGCAGCTCCCCGCTGCTCGCCGAACGATTCGCGGACGACCGGCCGCTGGACCAGGCCGGCTGGGGTGAGGTGGAGCATGCCGCCCAGGAGCTGCTGCCGCTCGCCGCGGCCGAGCTGCGCTACTGCTCGCCGACCCCGCGCAGCCGTGCGACGGGGGAGGGGCTCGGGTACGCGCCGCTCGTGCAGCTCGCCCTGCGGGACTGCGACATGGGCCGCTGGCGCGGGCTGACCCTGGGCGAGGCGATGGCCCGGGAGCCGGAGGCCGTGGACGCCTGGCTCGCCGACCCGCGTGCCACACCGCACGGCGGTGAGTCCCTGATGGACTTCATCACCCGGGTCGGCGGCTGGCTCGACACCCGGCCCGTCGACGACGGCTGCCGTGTCGTGGCGGTGGCCGAGCCGTCCGTGATCCGCGCCGCCCTGGTCTACGCCCTGAAGGCGCCGCCCTCGACGTACTGGAACATCGACGTCCGCCCGCTGTCGACGACCTCCGTGACAGGCCGGGGCGGGCGCTGGAACCTGCGCTTCGACGGGGTGTCCGCTCAGCCCTCGCGTACGTAGCGGGGGAGCCCGCTTCAGACTTCGCGCGCGTAGTCGGTGCGCAGCACCAGGTCCTTGGCCGGGCCACGGACGCGCCACACCGTCCGCCAGTGGTCCGCGTCCCGGACCGTGAACTCGCCGCGGTAGAGGTCCGCCGAGCAGGGGTGGTCGGCGACATGCCGCCCGGACGTCAGGTCCAGGTCGTGGAACGGCCGGCCGTCCGCGAACCGCACGTCCGCGGTGCCGCCCGGGCCCGGCAGGAACCGCAGCGTCCGCTCGGCGGGCCGGGCGGTGCCCTGCCAGACGAAGGTGCCGGACTCGTGGTGCAGCAGGCTGCCGCCCTCTTCCGTCCGGAAATCGGTGGTTCCGGAGAACTCCCCCTGCTCGCCGCCCGCGAGATCCCGCACCGACCGCGTCACGCCCCAGCGTCCGGCCAGGTACGCCAGTACGTCCGGCACTGGCCAGAACTCGCCCATTCCGCCCCGCTCTCCGTCCCAGCCGTTGCTGCGCGACCCATTGACGCGCTTGATCCCCCTCCCTATCTTGCCGTTCGAAGTGCTGATCAATGTCTGATATTTCGAACACTCCTCTACCAGAGAGCCGCGGAGTATCCATGCCACGCACCGCCCGCACCCGATGGAGACTCGGTCTCACGACCACCGCCCTCCTGACGGCAGCAGCCCTCGTACCGGCCCCCGCGCACGCCGAGGACGTCACCGACTACGCGATCACCGTCGACCCGTCCGCCAAGGGCGCGGCGATCGACGACACGATGTACGGCGTCTTCTTCGAGGACATCAACCGGGCCGCCGACGGCGGTCTGTACGCCGAGCTCGTGCAGAACCGATCCTTCGAGTACTCCACCGCCGACAACGGTTCCTACACGCCCCTGACCTCCTGGGCGGTCGGCGGCACCGCCCAGGTCGTGAACGACTCCGGCAGGCTCAACGAGCGCAACCGCAACTACGTCTCCCTCGGCGCCGGCTCGTCCGTCACGAACGCCGGCTACAACACCGGTATCCGGGTCGACAAGGGCAAACGGTACGACTTCTCCGTGTGGGCTCGTGCCGAGAGCGGCACCACGCTCACGGTCTCGCTCAAGGACACCGCGGGCACGCTGGCCACCGCACGCCAGGTCGCCGTGAAGGGCGGCTGGGCCAAGTACAAGGCCACGTTCACCGCGACCCGCACCAGCAACCGGGGCCGCCTCGCCGTCGCCTCGACGAACGCCGCGGCGCTCGACGAGGTGTCGCTGTTCCCGCGCGAGACGTACAAGAACCAGCCGAACGGTCTGCGCAAGGACCTCGCCGAGAAGATCGCCGCCCTCAAGCCGGGCTTCGTGCGCTTCCCCGGCGGCTGCCTGGTCAACACCGGCTCCATGGAGGACTACAGCGAGGCCTCGAACTGGCAGCGCAAGCGCAGCTACCAGTGGAAGGACACCATCGGCCCGGTCGAGGAGCGCGCCACCAACGCCAACTTCTGGGGCTACAACCAGAGCTACGGCCTCGGCTACTACGAGTACTTCCGGCTCTCCGAGGACATCGGCGCCATGCCGCTGCCCGTCGTCCCCGCGCTGGTCACGGGCTGCGGCCAGAACAAGGCGACCGACGACGACGCCCTGCTCAAGCGGCACATCCAGGACACCCTGGACCTCATCGAGTTCGCCAACGGACCGGCGACCTCCACGTGGGGCAAGGTGCGCGCGAAGATGGGCCACCCCAAGCCGTTCCACCTGACCCACATCGGGGTCGGCAACGAGGAGAACCTCCCCAAGGAGTTCTTCGCCCGCTTCGAGCAGTTCCGGGCCGCCATCAAGGCGAAGTACCCGGACATCACCGTCATCTCCAACTCGGGTCCGGACGACGCCGGCACGACCTTCGACACCGCCTGGCAGCTCAACCGCGACGGCAAGGTCGACATGGTCGACGAGCACTACTACAACAGCCCGAACTGGTTCCTGCAGAACAACGACCGCTACGACTCCTACGACCGCAAGGGCCCCAAGGTCTTCCTCGGCGAGTACGCCTCCCAGGGCAACGCCTGGAAGAACGGCCTCTCCGAAGCCGCGTTCATGACCGGCCTGGAGCGCAACGCGGACATCGTCAAGCTCGCCTCGTACGCCCCGCTGCTCGCCAACGAGGACTACGTCCAGTGGCGGCCCGACATGATCTGGTTCAACAACCGGGCCTCCTGGAACTCGGCCAACTACGAGGTCCAGAAGCTGTTCATGACCAACGTCGGCGACCGGGTCGTCCCGTCGAAGGCCACCACCACGCCGAACGTCAGCGGCCCGATCACGGGTGCCGTCGGCTTGTCCACCTGGGCGACCAGCGCCGCGTACGACGACGTGAAGGTCACCTCCGCGGACGGCTCGACCCTGCTGAGCGACGACTTCTCGGGTGACGCCTCGAAGTGGAAGACCAGCGGCCGCGGCAGCTGGAGCATCCAGGACGGGCAGTACGTCCAGACCGACGCCGCGACCGAGAACACCATGGTCACGGCGGGCGACCCGGCCTGGAAGGACTACGACCTGCATGTGAAGGCCACCAAGAAGTCCGGCAAGGAGGGCTTCCTCGTCGCCTTCGGCGTCAAGGACACCGGCAACTACTACTGGTGGAACCTGGGCGGCTGGAACAACACCCAGGGCGCGATCGAGCAGGCCGTGGACGGCGGCAAGGGCACGCTGATGACGAAGGCGGGCTCGATCGAGACCGGACGTGCCTACGACATCGACATCAAGGTGCGCGGCCGCCAGGTCACCCTGTTCCTGGACGGCAAGGAATGGGGCAGCTTCAAGGACGACAAGCCGGCCGAGCCCTTCCGCCAGGTCGTGACCAAGGACGCCAAGACCGGTGACCTGATCGTCAAGGTCGTCAACGCCCAGTCCACCGAGGCCCGCACGGTTGTCGACCTGGGCGGCGCCAAGGTCGCCTCCACCGCCCGTGTCACCACGCTGGCCGCCGAGCCGGACGCGGTGAACACCGAGACGGACACGCCGGTGACGCCGGTGACGTCCACCTTCAGGGGCGTCTCCGGGAAGTTCACGTACACCTTCCCGGCGGACTCCGTCACGTTCCTGAGGATCAAGCAGAGGTAGCACCCGCCGGCGGGGGGGGGGGGGGCCCCCCGCCCGCGCCCCCCCCCCCCCCCCCCCCGCGCCCCCCCCCCGGGCCCCCCCCCCCCCCCCCCCCCCCCCCCCCCCCGCCCCCCNNNNGGCGCGTGGTCCCCGCCCTCCGCGCCCCCGGCGGTCGCCCGCCGCCCGCCCCCCCCCCCCCCCCCCGGCGCGGGCGGGGGGGGGGCGGCGCGCCCCCCCCCCCCCCCCCCCCCCCCCGGCCGTCATGCGTAGCAGAGCCCGTTGCAGGACCACGTCCACAGCGTTCCGCATCCGCTGTCGGAGCGCACACACGAGTTCTGCACCGAGATGCAGGAGCTGCTCCAGCACTTGTCGCTGTAGATGTTGCACTCGCAGTCCGGCAGGGCGGCGGCCTCGACCGGTCCCAGGGTGGCCAGCAGCGCGTTCGACGCGGCCGGCTCGAAGGCGGCACGGGCGTCGGCGTCGATCCGGAGCATCTCCTCGGTGCCCCGGCGGCCCCGCTCGAACCGGAACGTCGACACGTCCGCCGCCGCGGCCCGGGCCCGGTCCACCACCCTGGCCTGAGCGGGCGTCAGGCCGGGGTGGGCGGACCGCCACCGGTCGATGTGCTCGACCCAGAGCGCGCTGCGTGCCTCGGCGGGCAGCGACTGGAACACCGCCCGCCGGTGGGTGACCGGCAGGGCGGCCACGTCGTCGTAGCGGGTCGGCAGCCGGTCGGCGTGTGCCCGTACCCACTCCTGGGCGGCCGCCTCGTCCTTGTCCCGCGCGAAGGCCGGGGTCGTGCCCTTCACCAGGACGGCCGCGGCGACCGCGAGGCCTCCGCCCAGGCGCAGGAACTCGGCGCGCCCCAGCCTGCCCCGGCCCGTCGCGCTCTCGGCCCGCGCCTGGCCCAGGGCGCGCAGCACCTGCACCGAGGAACGCGGTCCCAGCCGCCGGGCCAGCGGCACGGCGAGCGCGGCACCCGTCCAGGCCCGCACCCGGGCGTCCGGTCCGGCACCCTCGCCCCCGCGCACGGCCAGCAGCGTGGGCACCCAGGGCGCGTCCGGGCCCAGCGCCCGCTCGCGCAGGTCTCGTACGTCCTGACGCCCCAGCGGCACCACTTCCAGCTTGCCGTCGCACGCCTCGTACACGATCGACGAGATGGTGCGACAGGCCCCGCACGAGCTGTCGAAGGCCAGCATCCAGCGCACCCCGGAATCACGCATGGAGAACACTCCCGTCCTCCGCGCCGCCGCACGGCGACGCGGTCGCCGTGGTCAGTTGAAGCAGAGTCCGTTGCACGGATAGATGTAGAGACTTCCGCAGCCCGCGCTCGTGTGGCGGCAGCCGTTGTCGATGCACTTGCCGTCCCAGCCGCAGTACACGTCGATCCGGTTGCACTCGCAGTTGGGCGCGGGCACCGCCGCCTCCGACGCCGGGCCCAGCACCGCCAGCATCGCCCGCGCCCCGTCCGGGCCGAAGGCCTCGCGGGCCGCCCGGCCGAGCTCCGCGACCTCGGCGGGCGGCTCGCCCTCGAAGGTCGCAGGGTCGGAAGCGACGGCCAGGGCCCGGTCCAGGATCCGCCGCTGCGCCGGGCTCAGCTCCGGGCGGTCGGCGCCGAAGCGCCGCAGATGCTCGGCCCACAGTCCGCTGCGGGCCTTCGGCGGCAGCGCCTCGTGGATCGCGCGCCGGTGGCTGAGCGGCTGCGCCACCACGTCGTCGTAGGTGGTGGGCAGTGCGCCGCGGTGGGCGAGCACCCAGCGACGGGCCGCCTCGTGCTCGTTCTCGGCGAAGGCGGGAGTGCTGCCGCGCATGATCACACCGGCCGCCACCACCAGACCGGCCCCGGCCCGCAGGAACTGAGCCCGCCGCAGGGTCCGCCCCGTGACCGGACGGTCGGCGGTGTGCTGGGCGTCCGCCCGGCGCAGGTCGCCCAGGGCGCGCAGAACACGCAGCGTGGAGCGCGGGCCGAGCCGCCGCAGGAGCGGCGGCGTCATCGCCGCTCCGGTCCAGGCCCGCACCCGGCCGGTGCCCGCACGCAGCAGGGTCGGCGCCCAGGGGGCGTCCGGGCCGTAGGCCCGCTCGCGCCAGTCCCTCACCCGGGTGTCGTCCAGTGGCAGCACCTCGAGCTTGCCGTCGCAGGCGTGGGAGACGGCGCTGGAGATCTTGCGGCAGGTCGCGCACGACCCGTCGAAGGCGAGCACCCAGCGCGGTTCCGGTTTCTCCATGGCAGCATCCCCTTTGTCCGCCCGGCGGTCGGCATCGCTGAGGCAGAGTCTGGGCAGCGGGGCGGACCCGGCGCACCGCCTTTAGAGCGCCTTCGAAAGGCCCTCGTCCCGGCGGGCGTCAAACGGCCGAGCCGTGGCGCCCTTCGAGCAGGGCGGCCCCGAGCGGGGTGGTGGTGTGCAGGACCGCGTTGCCCAGCCGGTGGGTGCTGAGCAGGCCCGCGTCCCGCAGTACGGAGGCGTGGTAGCTGGCGGTGGCGGCGGAGACACCGGTGCCGTGGGCCAGCTCCGTGGTCGTGGCGCCGTTCTCCGAGGCGTGCCGGAGGATCTCCGCCCGGGTCCGCCCCAGGAGCGCGACCAGCGACCGCGACGGTGCCCGGGTGTCAGCCGCCGCGGGGTCGGCCGGGTTCAGGGCGCCCTGGTGCGTCATGGGATAGACGACGACCGGAGGCAGCGCGGCATCCTTCAGCACGGTCGGAAAGCGCCAGCAGAAATAGGACGGCAGCACCAGCAGTCCGCGCCCGCGCAGATGCACGTCCCGCTCCACGCGCAGTCCGCCCACCGTCAGCACCGGGGGCCGCCAGTGGAGTTCGGGGTGCAGCGCGCCGAGCAGGCTCCCGGGGCCGGCGCCCGCGTTCCGGGTGCGCAGCGCGCGTTCGGCCTCGAAGCGGGCGCGGACATGATCCCAGTAGGGCGCCAGACTCGCCCTGACGTAGGTCCGCAGGGTCCGCCCCAGATGGTGGACGGCCGCCCCGTCGCCGTCCGCCAGGGCCCGGCCCCACGGCGGAAGCCTGCGCCCGTCGGCCGAGAGCTCGAGCAGATCGTGGCGTAATCGCGCGCGGGGTGTGGACAGCAGGGCGTCGATCCCCGGCTCCAGACCTGCCTCGCCGGCGGCGGGCGTGAGGAAGTCCGGCGAGTAGCCGACCGGCGGGGCCAGGCGCAGCAGCTGGCGTTCCGGTGCGCCGAGGGCCGGGCGGACCCGGGTCCGCCAGCGGCCGAAGACCGCCCAGCCGTCCCGGGTCTGGAGCATGTGCATGCTCTGCAGGGCTTCCCACATCGGGTCGGGCGCCTGGGCGAACCTGATGCGGGTGAGGTCGTCGTCGGTGAAGTGAATGCGCAGGGCCATGCGAGCCATCCCCGTGGACACCGCGGGCATCCCCCGTGGTTGCCCCCCGGCGCCTTGCCACCCATGGTCGGCGGGTGTCACGCGTGTCGCGGGGGCCTTCACAACATACCCACGCCGGGTACGGCCCCATACGCTTCGTTCCAGCCACCGAACCCTGCCCGCACCTTTGCTCGCCTGCCATGATCTCCCCGTGGCCGCGGTCATGCACGGGACAAAGCCGGGATTGCATAAACGTGCAGCGCAACGTATAGTCATGCTCTCTAAGGAGGAGGTTCCATGGCGGTACGTGCGGCAGTGGCCGGAGCGAGTGGATACGCGGGCGGGGAACTGCTGCGTCTGCTGCTGGCCCACCCCGAGGTAGAGATCGGCGCCCTCACCGGCAACTCCAACGCGGGTCAGAAGCTCGGTGCGCTCCAGCCGCACCTGCTGCCCCTGGCCGGGCGAGTACTCCAGGAGACCACCCCCGAGGTCCTCGCCGGTCACGACGTCGTCTTCCTCGCGCTGCCGCACGGGCAGTCCGCCGCCGTCGCCGAGCGGCTCGGCCCGGACGTGCTGGTGGTCGACATGGGCGCGGACTTCCGGCTCACGGACGCCGCCGCCTGGGAGAAGTTCTACGGCTCGCCGCACGCCGGAACCTGGCCCTACGGCCTTCCCGAACTGCCGGGTGCCCGCGCTCGGCTTACGGGGTCCAAGCGCATCGCGGTGCCCGGTTGCTACCCGACCGCCGTCTCCCTGGCCCTCTTCCCGGCGTACGCCGCCGGACTCGCCGGGAACGAGGCCGTGATCGTCGCCGCCTCCGGCACCTCCGGCGCGGGCAAGGCGCCCAAGCCCCACCTGCTGGGCAGCGAGGTCATGGGGTCGATGACCCCGTACGGCGTCGGCGGCGGGCACCGGCACACGCCCGAGATCACCCAGAACCTCAGCGCGGCCGCCGGCGAGCCGGTCTCCGTGTCGTTCACGCCCACCCTGGCGCCGATGCCGCGCGGCATCCTCGCCACGTGCAGCGCCGCCGCGAAGGACGGCGTCACGGCCGAGTCCGTGCGCGCCGCCTACGAGAAGGCCTACGCCGACGAGCCCTTCGTGCACCTGCTCCCCGAGGGGCAGTGGCCCGCCACGGCGTCCGTCTACGGTTCGAACGCCGTTCAGGTGCAGGTCGCGTACGACGCGGCCGCCGGACGGATCATCGTGATCAGCGCCATCGACAATCTGACCAAGGGCACCGCGGGCGGTGCCGTCCAGAGCATGAACATCGCCCTCGGTCTCGACGAGACCACGGGACTGACGACGATCGGAGTCGCGCCGTGAGTGTGACGGCAGCACAGGGATTCACGGCGGCCGGGATCGCCGCCGGGATCAAGGAGAACGGCAACCCCGACCTGGCCCTCGTGGTCAACACCGGTCCCCGCCGCGCCGCCGCCGGCGTCTTCACCGCCAACCGTGTGAAGGCCGCGCCGGTCCTGTGGTCCGAGCAGGTGCTGAAGAGCGGCCAGGTGTCCGCCGTCGTCCTCAACTCCGGCGGCGCCAACGCCTGTACGGGCCCCAAGGGCTTCCAGGACGCGCACGCCACCGCCGAGAAGGTGGCCGAGGTGCTCGGCCGGGGCGCCGTCGAGGTCGCCGTCTGCTCGACCGGCCTCATCGGCCTCCTCCTGCCGATGGACAAGCTGCTCCCGGGCGTCGAGACGGCCGCCGCCCAGCTCTCCGAGCACGGCGGTGAGAAGGCCGCGATCGCCATCAAGACCACCGACACCGTCCACAAGACGTCCGTCGTCACCAAGGACGGCTGGACCGTCGGCGGCATGGCCAAGGGCGCGGGCATGCTCGCCCCCGGCCTCGCCACCATGCTCGTCGTCCTCACCACCGACGCGGACCTGGAGAACGACGTCCTGGACAAGGCCCTGCGTGCGGCCACCCGGACGACCTTCGACCGGGTCGACTCCGACGGCTGCATGTCCACCAACGACACCGTGCTGCTGCTCGCCTCCGGCGCCGCCGAAGTCACCCCCGGGTACGAGGAGTTCGCCGAGGCCGTACGGCAGGTCTGCGACGACCTCGGCCAGCAGCTCATCCGGGACGCCGAGGGCGCCAGCAAGGACATCAAGGTCGAGGTGGTCAACGCCGCGACCGAGGACGACGCCGTCGAGGTGGGCCGCTCCATCGCCCGCAACAACCTCCTCAAGTGCGCCATCCACGGCGAGGACCCCAACTGGGGCCGCGTGCTCTCCGCGATCGGCACGACCTCCGCCGCCTTCGAGCCGGACCAGCTGAACGTCGCCATCAACGGCGTCTGGGTGTGCAAGAACGGCGGCGTCGGCGAGGACCGCGACAAGGTCGACATGCGCTACCGCGAGGTCCACATCGTCGCCGACCTGGCCGCCGGGACCGAGACCGCCACCATCTGGACCAACGACCTCACGGCCGACTACGTCCACGAGAACAGCGCCTACTCCTCATGAGCGTCACGCGTAAGCACACCGCCCTGCCCAAGGCGCAGATCCTCATCGAGGCGCTGCCCTGGCTGGTCCGGCACAACGGCAAGACCGTCGTCATCAAGTTCGGCGGCAACGCCATGGTCGACGAGGACCTGAAGGCCGCCTTCGCCCAGGACGTGGTGTTCCTGCACCACGCCGGCCTCAAGCCGGTCGTCGTGCACGGCGGCGGCCCGCAGATCAGCGCGGCCCTCGACCAGCACGGCATCGTCAGCGAGTTCAAGGCCGGCCTCAGGGTGACCACCGAGGACGCCATGGACGTCGTCCGCATGGTGCTGGCCGGTCAGGTCCAGCGCGAGCTGGTCGGGCTGCTCAACCAGCACGGCCCGCTGGCCGTCGGCCTCACCGGCGAGGACGCCCACACCATCTCCGCCACCAAGCACCAGCCCGAGATCGACGGCGAACTCGTCGACATCGGCCGGGTCGGCGAGATCACCGCGATCGACACGGGCGCCATCGAGGCCCTGCTCGCCGACGGCCGGATCCCGGTCGTCTCCTCGATCGCCCGCTCACAGGACGACGGGCATGTCTACAACGTCAATGCTGATACGGCGGCTGCGGCACTCGCTGCTGCTCTGGGCGCCGAAACCCTCATGGTCCTCACGGACGTCGAGGGACTCTACGAGGACTGGCCGAACAGCGACGAGGTGATCAGCCGCCTCACCGCCTCCGAACTGGAGCGCCTCCTGCCGGACCTGTCCTCCGGCATGGTGCCCAAGATGGAGGGCTGTCTGCACGCCGTACGGGGCGGCGTGACCACCGCCCGCGTCATCGACGGCCGGGTCCAGCACTCGATCCTGCTGGAGATCTTCACCGATGAGGGCATCGGCACGATGGTCGTGCCCGACGAGAAGCCCGGGGGACCGGGCGAACAGGGGGAGTCATGAGCAATGAGGAACTGACCACGCGGTGGCAGGGCGCCCTCATGAACAACTACGGCACCCCGCTGCTGCCCCTGGTGAGCGGCGAGGGAAGCCGGGTCCGGGATGCCGACGGCAACTCCTACCTCGACTTCGTCGGCGGCATCGCGACCAATGCCCTCGGCCACGCCCACCCGGCGATCGTCGAGGCCGTGAGCCGGCAGATCGGCTCCCTCGGCCACGTCTCCAACTTCTTCATGGCAGAGCCCACCGTCGCCCTCGCCGAGCGGCTGCTCAGGCTCTTCGGCCGGGACGGCAGGGTCTTCTTCTGCAACTCCGGCGCCGAGGCCAACGAGGCCGCCTTCAAGATCGGCCGGCTGACCGGGCGGACCCATGTGGTGGCCACCGAGGGCGCCTTCCACGGGCGGACCATGGGCGCCCTGGCGATGACCGGCCAGCCCGGCAAGCGGGAGCCGTTCCTGCCGCTGCCCGGCGACGTCACCCACGTCCCCTTCGGCGACGCGCAGGCACTGGCCGCCGCGGTGACCGAGGAGACCGCGCTCGTCATCATCGAGCCGATCCAGGGCGAACTCGGCGTCGTCGTCCCGCCCGCCGGCTACCTCAAGGCCGCCCGTGCCATCACCGCCTCGACCGGGGCGCTCCTCGTCCTCGACGAGGTGCAGACCGGCGTCGGCCGGACCGGGCACTGGTTCGAGTACCAGGCCCACGAGGGTGTCCTGCCCGACATCGTCACCCTCGCCAAGCAGCTCGGCGGCGGGCTGCCGCTGGGCGCGACCGTCGCCTTCGGGCGGGCCGCGGAGCTGCTCCAGCCCGGGCACCACGGCACGACGTTCGGCGGGAACCCCGTCGCCTGCGCGGCCGGGCTCGCCGTCCTCGACACCATCGAGAACGAGGGGCTGCTGGAGAACGTCAAGCGGCAGAGCGCGGCATTGCGGGACGGGATCGAAGGCCTCGGCCACGAGTTGATCGATTTTGTCCGGGGCTCGGGCCTACTCCTGGGTATCGTGCTCACCGAGCCTCTCGCGCCCCAGGTGCGCCAGGCGGCTCAGGAGGCCGGATTCCTGGTGAACGTGCCCGCCCCGGACGTCGTCAGGCTGATGCCGCCGCTGAACCTCGGCGACGACGAGGTGGACGCCTTCCTCGGGGCGCTGCCCGGCATCCTCCAGGCAGTGAGCGGGGACGGACGATCCGGAGAATGAGACGACGATGAGCCAGGCGCAGGACCACGAGCAGGGGGCGAACGGGCCCGCCGTGCCGCAGACCCGCACCGCACGCCACCGCCGGATCGTGGACATCCTCAACCGGCAGCCGGTGCGGTCGCAGAGCCAGCTGGCGAAGCTGCTCGCCGACGACGGGCTGAGCGTCACGCAGGCGACGCTCAGCCGGGACCTGGACGAGCTGAACGCGGTGAAGATCCGCAACACCGACGGCGACCTGATCTACGCGGTGCCCAGCGAGGGGGGCTTCCGTACGCCCCGGGCGCCGCTGGGCGGGTCGGCGAAGGAGGAGCGGATGCGGCGGTTGTCGCAGGAACTGCTCATCTCCGCGGAGGCTTCGGCGAATCTCGTGGTGTTGCGTACGCCGCCGGGGGCCGCGCAGTTCCTGGCGTCGGCGATCGACCAGGCGGAGCTGCACGACATCCTGGGGACGATCGCCGGTGACGACACGCTGATGCTGATCAGTCGGGAGCCGGACGGGGGGCAGGCGCTGGCGGAGCATTTGCTGAGGCTGGCGCAGAACGGGCACTGAGGGTTGTCGTTCGTCCGTGGCGCCGTCGTGGCCGGTCGCGCAGTTCCCCGCGCCCCTAGGTTGGCCCCGCTGCGGGCATGAGTGCCGCTTCTAGCTGCGGGCATGCGTGCCGCCTTAGCTGCGGGCATGCGTGCCGCTGGGGGCGGCACGGGTGGGCGCAGCGGCACCCCGCTCCGCCGGGCTGCGCAACGCCCTGCCCCCGGCCCCCACTCACCCCAGCCGCCCAGCCAAACCCCCGGTGCAGCGCACCTCATCACCAGCCGTGATCAACAGCGCCTCGACACCCGGCAGGGACTCCAGCCACGCCAAGCCCTCCCGCGACCCCATCGCGAACGCCGCCGTGGCCCAGCAGTCCGCCCAGGTCAGCCGCGGCCCGACCACCGTCACGGCGACGAGGTCGGTCACGGCCGAATGCCCCGTACGCGGGTCGAGAATATGCGCGCCCCGCTCCGCCGTACCGGACGTGGCCACGGACAACTCGTCCACCCCCGCCGCCGAGATGACGGCCGCGAGACCCCCCGGCCGCAACGGATCCGACACACCCACGCGCCACGGCCGCTGCGCCCCCGGCGCCCCGAGCAGCTGCACATCGCCGCCGCCGTTGACGCTCACCCCGCACACCCCCGGCACCGCCGACAGCCGCCGGGCGGCCCGCTCGACCGCCCAGCCCTTGACGATGCCGGTCGGGTCGAGACGGCCCTGGTACGACGTGCTGAACCAGCCGTCGCTCAGCCGCTCCGCCTCGGCCGCCAGCTCCAGGACCTCGGCGACCTCGGGATCGCACTCCGCGACGGTCAGCTCACCGCGTTGCAGCCGGGCGATCTGGCTGTCCTCGCGGTAGGTGCTGAACACCTCGTCGACGCGGTGCAGTCCGGCGACGGCCTCGTCCAGGGCTGCGCGCACGGCGGCCGGTTCCCCGCCGCGGACGTCGAGGGAGAAGACGGTCCCCATCGTCTCTTCCACATGACGTGCCGCGGCGGGAGCCTGTGCGGGGTCGGCCACCGTGTCAGCCACCGGCCTGGTCCAGCGCCGACTGGAGGGACTGCTTGTAGCCCGCGCTGGTGTAGGTGGCTCCGGAGACGGCGTCGATCTGCGCGTTCCCGGCCGCCACGGCGGCCTGGTTGAGGCGGGGCACGGAGGAGGAGGTGATCTGGTCGCTGCGTCCGCCCTTGGGGGCCTGGACGGCCTCGGCCTTGGTGATCTTCCCACCCGCGACGGTGATACGGACCTGGACGGGACCGTACTGCGTCTGCGCTGCCGTGCCCGTGACCGTCTTGGCCTGGGCACCGCCCGCCCCGGCACCCGCCCCGGAGCCTGCCCCGGCGCCCTGCCCGGAGTCCTGCGCGGCGCCGCCGCCTCCCCCTGCCGGAGCCTTGTCCAGCGCGGACTGAAGCGACTTCTTGTAGCCGGCGCTCGTGTACGTGGCACCCGAGACCGCGTCGATCTGCGCGTTCCCGGCCGCGACGGCCGCCTGGTTGAGGCGGGGTACCGAGCTGGCGGTGATCTGGTCGCTGCGTCCGCCCTTGGGCGTCTGGAGGGCCTCGGCCTTGGTGATCTTCCCGCCCGCCACGGTGACCCGCACCTGGACCGGGCCGTACTGCGTCTGCACGGCATCGCCCGTGAGGGCCTGGGCGTTGCCCGAGCCCTGTGCGGCGCCGCCCGCGGCCTTGGCCTTGTCCAGGGCCGACTGGAGGGACTTCTTGTAGCCGGCGCTGGTGTAGGTGGCTCCGGAGACGGCGTCGATCTGCGCGCTCTGCGCGGCGACGGCCGCCTGGTTGAGGCGGGGCACCGAGCTGGCGGTGATCTGGTCGCTGCGTCCGCCCTTGGGGGCCTGGACCGCCTCGGCCTGAGTGATCTTTCCGCCGCTCATGGTCAGACGGACCTGGACCGGGCCGTACTCCGTCTGCTGCGCGTCACCGGTGACGGCGCCGTTCACGCCGCCCTGCGGTGCCTGCCCGGCCGCCGCCGGAGGAGCCTGCCCGGCAGCCTGGGCGGAACCCGGGTCGGAGGCCGGCTTCATGGACAGCAGCAGCACGATCCCGGAGACGGTGGCTGCGCCGGCGAGCACGGCACGCCGGACGGGGTGACTCTTCCTCATCGTTTCCCAAACTCCTGAAGGGCCGTTGATGTCCCGTCGCTCACATCTCGAACGACTCGTGATGGATACGGCGGGCGGGGACTCCCGCGCCGCGCAGTGCTTCGTAGACCGACTGCGCGAAGCCGGGCGGCCCGCACATGAAGACGTCGTGGTCGTCGATGTCGGGGATCTTCCGCTGGAGGGACTCCGCGGAGATGTCGGGGCGCTCCCCGTCGGGGCTGTTGACGGCGTACATCAGCCGCGCGCCGCGCTCGTCGGCGATCTTGGCCAGCTCGCCCCACAGGGCCAGGTCCTGGGTGGTGTTGGCCCGGTAGAGGAGCGTGATGTCGCCGGAGGCACCCGGCAGCGTCTCGAACAGGGCCCGCATCGGGGTGATGCCGACACCCCCCGCGACCAGCAGCACCTTGCCGCGGCTGCGGCGCTGCGCGGTCATCGCGCCGTACGGGCCCTCGGCCCACACCTTGGTGCCGGGCTCGAGATCACGCAGCCGGGAGGTGTGGTCGCCGATCGCCTTGACGGTGATCCGCAGCATGTCCGGGCGGGGCGCCGCCGACAGGGAGTAGGGATGCGAACTGAAGCGCATGCCCGGCGCCTTGAAGCGCCAGCGGAAGAAGTGCCCGGCCTCCGCTCCCATCCGGTGCAGCTTGCGTCCGCTGATCAGCACCGACACGATGCCCGGAGTCTCCTCGATGACCGCCGCGACGCGCATGCGGTGGCGCAGGTTCAGCCGGACCGGGGTGATGATCCGGTACCAGACGACCAGCGCGGTCACCACGCCGTACAGCCCGTACCAGAAGGTCTTCGCGGCCGGCTCGACGGCGAACTCGTTGCCGGTCGTGATCTGGTGCCAGAACGTCATGTACACCGACGCGTAGGTGAGCAGGTGCACGTGGTACCAGGTGTCGTACCCGATCAGTCGGCGGACCCCGCCGATCGAGAGGATCCCGATGACGAACAGCAGGCCCGTGCCGATGGCGGCCTTGCCCATGTCAGGCAGTTGGTTGATGGAGTCGGTCGTCTGCTGGACGATGTCACCGAGTCCCTTGCCCGCCTGCAGGGCGTAGCCCCACATGGTGAGGAAGACATGGGCGAGGACCAGGCAGAGCGTGTAGCGGCCGGTCATGGCGTGCCAGCGCGCGACCCGGTCGGTGCCCACCCGGCGCTCCAGCGCGGGCACCCGGGCCATCTGGAGCACCACCAGCGCCATGAGGTAGCCGGCGAGCAGGCCGGTGATCCGGCCGGCGGCCAGGATCTTGCTCGACTGGTCCGCGAGGGACGGAGTGTTGTCCCACCACAGCCACAGCACGGCCGCCGCTCCCGCCCACAGGGCGATCAGCAGCGGGACGGCCGGGGAGCGGCGCGGGCGGATGCGGCGCATCGTCTGACGACGGGCGGCACGGCCGCCTGCGAGCGTGGTGGTCACGGTTCCTCCGTGGGGACTTGACCCTTGGCCCACAGATACGTGCCGGGACGCGGGAGTGTTCAGCCGCGTGCCGAGTCATGTGCGGACGGGAGTGACCAGCGGTAACAGGCATGCGTGCCCGCGTGGCGGCCCCGCCCCGAGGGCGCGTGCCCCCGCGCTGTCCCCGCCTCAGTAGCGGGTGACGGCGGTGGTCCCGCTCTTCGTCCCGACGGCGATGTGGGGACGCTTCGCCGGGTCGGCCCAGGTGAGGATCCGCCGCATCGCGTCCTTCGGCACGGAGACACAGCCGGCGGTCGCTCCCCGCCCGTTGACGTGCAGGAAGATGCCCGCGCCACGCCCCCGGACGGGACGCTCGTAGTTGAAGTCGATGACGAGCGCGTGCGCGTACTGCGCCCGGTAGGTGATCAGCTGCTCGGACTCCCCGGCCCGGCAGTCGGCCGCGCGGGGCTCGGTCCAGCGGTTGTAGGAGCGGGAGTCGTTGTCCTGGCACCACCAGGAGTCCCGGTGCACCCGGCGGTAGGCGTACGCCGTCCCGCGCGGCGCCGCCTTGATGCCGAAGGCGTACGGCATTCCGTACAGGCCCGTGGGTGTCGTGTCCGTGCCCTGCTTGCGGGCGGTGCCCTCGACGAGTCCGTTCGCTCCGAAGTGCGCGGGCGCGGAGCCGGTCCTCACCCACCGCCCGCCCCTGAGGTCCCACCAGGTGAGCGTGCCCGTGGTGGAGGCCCGCTTCGGGGCCACCGCGGTGATCAGCTGGGTGCCGCCGCCGGTGTTCGCCATCCGGTCCGGCAGGGGCGCCGCCCGGACGGGCTGCCCGGCGCCGAGCACCAGGAGGGAGGAGACGGTGAGGGCGACGGCACCTGGGCGCATGTCTCAGACCGTAGAGGGAGGCAGCGGCAACGGCAGCCCGGGTAGTCCGTCCAGGCTGGTCGCGATGTGCTCCTTCTTGGTGAAGTAGGCGTCGAGCGAGGCGTCGTCCTCGCGCGCGAAACGCTTGCCGTGCAGGTCGCGCTCCGCCTCGTACGCCATGAAGGGCACCGCGTAGCCGCAGGTGTCGCGGACGAGTTCGGCCGTCACGACGATGATCGCGCGCGGGCCGTGCTGTGCCGGGTCGATGTCCGGGAAGCGGGCGAGGAGTTCCCGGAAGCGCGGGTCGTCACGGAAGACCGGCTCGCCCCGCCCGTGCACGCGGACGATGTTCGGCGGTCCCTGGAAGGCGCACCACATCAGGGTGATCCGCCCGTTCTCCCGCAGATGGGCGATGGTCTCGGCGTTGGAACCGGCGAAGTCGAGATAGGCCACGGTGAGCTCGTCGAGCACCACGAAGGAGCCCTTGAGGCCCTTGGGGGAGAGGTTGACCGTGCCGTCGGCGGACAGGGGAGCGGTGGCGGTGAAGAAGACCGGCTGCGCCTCGATGAACGAGCGGAGCCGGCCTTCTATGCGCTCATGAGTCTTTCCCATGTCAAACGATTATGGGCGCAGGTCTTTCGACTGTCTAAGGAATTATGGGCGACGGCCCGAGAGGTCGCGGGATCCGGTCACCTCTGCCGGATCCCACGCTCGGACGCCCGCCCGTGGCCGCCCCGGCCGGCGCTCACTCGGGGCGGCCACGGTGTCTGTCACCTCACTGGTTGAGCTGGCAGGCGGCGAAGGCCTCGAGGCCTTCGGGCTTCTCGGCGGCGCGGCCGATGGCGGTCTCGATGCGGTTGAGGGCGGCGGTGCGCTTGTCCTCCAGCGGGCCGAGGATGGCGTTCTGGACGAAGTTGGGTCCGCCCTGGCCGACCGTGTCGACGAGGCGCTTGTTGGCCTCCGCGACCTGGGTGTCCAGCTGCGCCAGGTTGCGGTCGACCTCCGCCTGGGCCGAGGCCGGGATCGCGGGCAGCTCGCCGGTGACGTCCGGGCAGCTGATCGCGCCGGCCCCGGCGTTCCCCGCCTCGCCCGCACCCGCACCCGCACCCGCGTCCTCTCCGGCACCCGCACCGGCCTCGGCGCCCGCACCCGCTTCCGCGCCGGCCCCGGCCTCGGCACCCGCTTCGGCCCCGGCCTCGGCACCCGCACCGGCCTCGGCACCGGCCTCCTCGCCGGCACCCGCCTCGCCTCCCGCGGCCTCGCCCGCCCCGGCGCCGCCGTCGGCGTTGACCTTGCAGCCGGCGGCGAAGGCCTCGAGGCCTTCGGGCTTCTCGGCGGCGCGGCCGATGGCGGTCTCGATGCGGTTGAGGGCGGCGGTGCGCTTGTCCTCCAGCGGGCCGAGGATGGCGTTCTGGACGAAGTTGGGTCCGCCCTGGCCGACCGTGTCCACCAGGCGCTTGTTGGCCTCCTGGATCTGGGTGTTCAGCTGGGCGAGGTTGTTGTCGACCTCCGCCTGCGCCGAAGCGGGCACCGCGGGCAGCTGCCCGGTGACGTCCGGGCACGAGATGGTGCCGGGGCCCGCCAGCGTCCGGGCGTTCGTCCCACCGCTCGCGGGCGTCTCCTCCCCGGCGAGGGCGAAGCCGGCGATCACCGTGCCGGACAGTGCCACCGCGGCGGCGCCGCCGATGAACGCGACGCGACGCTTGTTGTACTTCGGAAGAGCCCTGGACATGCGGATGCCTCACTAGGGGTCGGGGGACGGGGGTGTCCTCGGTGTGCTGAAACGCGGCGCCTGCGTTCGGCGAAAGGTACGAGTAAGCGGTTTCCCGCGTTCAAAGGATCTTCAAATTCTTCTCGGCCTGACCAGAAACCGCTGCCCGCCCCGAGCCGGATTGACGAATCATGCAGTGGTCTGCATACTCATGCAGGACAGTGATTGCAGTACGGAGGAGAAGAACCCGTGACCGAGCGCGTCGTACTCGCCTACTCCGGCGGTCTTGACACCTCCGTCGCCATCGGCTGGATCGCCGAGGAGACGGGCGCCGAGGTCATCGCGGTCGCGGTCGACGTCGGCCAGGGCGGCGAGGACCTGGACGTCATCCGCAAGCGCGCGCTCGCCTGCGGTGCCGTCGAGGCCGAGGTGGCGGACGCCAGGGACGAGTTCGCCGAGGAGTACTGCCTCCCGGCGATCAAGGCCAACGCCCTCTACATGGACCGCTACCCGCTGGTCTCCGCCCTGTCCCGCCCGACGATCGTCAAGCACCTCGTGGCCGCCGCCCGGAAGCACGGTGCCACCACCGTCGCCCACGGCTGCACCGGCAAGGGCAACGACCAGGTCCGCTTCGAGGCCGGCATCGTCGCCCTCGCCCCCGACCTGAAGTGCGTCGCCCCGGTCCGTGACTACGCCATGACCCGCGACAAGGCCATCGCCTTCTGCGAGGCCAAGGGCCTGCCGATCGCGACCTCCAAGAAGTCGCCGTACTCCATCGACCAGAACGTCTTCGGCCGCGCCATCGAGACCGGTTTCCTCGAGGACATCTGGAACGCGCCGATCGAGGACATCTACGAGTACACCGAGAACCCGGCTCTCACCCGTGAGCCGGACGAGGTGGTCATCTCCTTCAAGGAGGGTGTCCCGGTCGCGATCGACGGCAGGCCCGTCACCGTCCTCCAGGCGATCCAGCAGCTCAACGAGCGCGCCGGCGCCCAGGGCATCGGCCGGATCGACATGGTCGAGGACCGGCTCGTCGGCATCAAGTCGCGCGAGGTGTACGAGGCTCCGGGCGCGATCGCCCTGATCACCGCCCACCAGGAACTGGAGAGCGTCACCGTCGAGCGCGAACTCGCCCGCTACAAGCGCGGCGTCGAGCAGCGCTGGAGCGAGCTGGTCTACGACGGCCAGTGGTTCTCCCCGCTCAAGCGCGCCCTGGACGGCTTCGTCGACGAGGCGAACCAGCACGTCACCGGGGACGTCCGGATGACCCTGCACGGCGGCCGCGCGGTCGTCACCGGCCGGCGTTCCCAGCAGTCGCTGTACGACTTCAACCTCGCGACCTACGACACGGGCGACACCTTCGACCAGTCCGCGGCCAAGGGCTTCATCGACATCTACAGCCTGTCGTCGAAGATCGCGGCCCGGCGGGACCTGGCCTAGGCCCTGTCAGCCGGGCTCTGGGCATATAAAGGTCTGCGTCACATCCACACCCTCTAGGAGCAACGCAAGTGAGCAGCAACAGCGGTGACGTCCGGCTCTGGGGCGGCCGTTTCGCCGACGGTCCCGCCGAGGCCCTGGCGAAGCTGTCCGCGTCCGTCCACTTCGACTGGCGGCTCGCGCCGTACGACATCGCCGGTTCGCGTGCGCACGCGCGCGTGCTGCACAAGGCCGGGCTGCTCACGGACGACGAGCTGACGAGGATGCTCGAAGGCCTCGACCGGCTCGAGGCGGACGTCGCCGACGGCTCCTTCGTCGGCACCATCGCCGACGAGGACGTGCACACCGCGCTGGAGCGCGGCCTGCTGGAGCGGCTCGGCCCCGACCTCGGCGGCAAGCTGCGCGCGGGCCGCTCCCGCAACGACCAGGTCGCGACCCTCTTCCGGATGTATCTGCGCGACCACGCCCGGGTCGTCGGCGGCCTGATCGCGGAGCTCCAGGACGCCCTGATCGGCCTCGCCGAGGCGCACCCCGACGTGGCGATGCCCGGCCGCACGCATCTCCAGCACGCCCAGCCGGTCCTGTTCGCGCACCACGTCCTGGCCCACGTCCAGTCCCTCTCCCGGGACGCGGAGCGGCTGCGCCAGTGGGACGCGCGCACGGCCGTGTCGCCCTACGGCTCGGGCGCCCTGGCGGGCTCCTCACTCGGCCTGGACCCGGAGGCGGTGGCGAAGGACCTCGGCTTTGAGCACGGCTCCGCGGGCAACTCCATCGACGGCACGGCCTCCCGTGACTTCGTCGCCGAGTTCGCCTTCATCACGGCGATGATCGGGGTCAACCTCTCCCGGATCGCCGAGGAGGTCATCATCTGGAACACGAAGGAGTTCTCCTTCGTGACCCTGCACGACGCGTTCTCCACGGGCTCGTCGATCATGCCGCAGAAGAAGAACCCCGACATCGCGGAGCTGGCCCGCGGCAAGTCCGGCCGTCTGATCGGCAACCTGACGGGCCTGCTGGCCACGCTCAAGGCCCTCCCCCTCGCGTACAACCGCGACCTCCAGGAGGACAAGGAGCCGGTCTTCGACTCCATCGACCAGCTGGAGGTCCTGCTGCCGGCCTTCACCGGCATGATGGCCACCCTCACGGTCCACCGCGAGCGCATGGCGGAACTGGCCCCGGCCGGCTTCTCCCTCGCCACGGACATCGCCGAGTGGCTGGTCAAGCAGGGTGTCCCGTTCCGAGTCGCCCACGAGGTCGCCGGCGAGTGCGTGAAGGTCGCCGAGGCGGAGGGCAAGGAACTGGACGATCTGACGGACGACCAGTTCGCCAAGATCTCCGCCCACCTGACCCCCGAGGTCCGCACGGTCCTCAACGTCCCCGGCGCCCTGGCCTCCCGCAACGGCAGGGGCGGCACGGCCCCGAGCGCGGTCGGCGTCCAATTGGCAGAGGTGAAGGCAGACGTGTCGGCCCAGCACGAATGGGCAGTGGCCAAGAAGCAGGCCTGAGGGGAACGCACTCAGGGGCGCGGGGAACTGCGCGACAAGCCACTCACAACCCGCACCCGCCGAAACACCGCAAGATCCCAGCTCCGAGGCGAAGGTCATCGCGGGATACGTTGGTCGAAGCCGAACCGGAGCCGACCGAACGGAGCCCCCGATGCCCTTCGCCCGCCTGGCCACAGCAACCACCCCCACCTGCCACATCGGCCTCGGCCTCGCCGCCGTCGGACGCCCGGGCTACATCAACCTCGGCCGAGACGAAGACCTCGGAGAAGACCGCAGCGTCGAGACGCTGCGCACCCGCACCCACGATCTCCTCGACGCCGCCTACGCCCAGGGCGTCCGCTACTTCGACGCGGCCCGCTCCTACGGCCGCTCGGAGGAGTTCCTCGCCGACTGGCTCAAGGCGAGGCCCGCCTTCGACGACATCGTCGTCGGCAGCAAGTGGGGCTACACCTACACCGCCGACTGGTCCACCGACGCCGACCGGCACGAGGTGAAGGACCACACCCTGCCCACCTACGAACGGCAGCGCGCGGAGAGCGACGCCCTGCTCGGCGACCGGATGGACCTCTACCAGATCCACTCGGTGACCCCGGACAGCCCGGCCCTCACCGACAAGGAGCTGCACGCGAAGCTCGCGGAGGCCGCCGCCCAGGGCCTCACCATCGGGTTCTCCACCAGCGGTCCGGCCCAGGCGGACGCGATCCGCGCCGCCCTCGCCGTCACGGTCGACGGCGAACCCCTCTTCCGTACCGTCCAGTCCACGTACAACGCGCTGGAGACCTCCGCCGCGCCCGCTCTCGCCGAGGCGCACGACGCCGGGCTCACCGTGATCGTCAAGGAGGGCATGGCCAACGGCCGGCTCGCGGGTCCGCACGCCCCGGCCGTCCTGAAGGAGATCGCCGAGGAAGCGGACCTGGGCTGCGACGCCGTCGCTCTCGCCGCGATCCTGCGACAGCCCTGGGCCGGTGTGGTTCTCTCCGGCGCGGCCACCACCAATCAGCTCGCCTCGAACCTGCACGCCGCCGTCGTCGACCTCGACGACGACCAGCTGACCCGCCTCGCCGGGCTGGTCGAGGAACCGCGGACGTACTGGGAGCGGCGCGGACAGCTGCCCTGGCACTGAGAACTGAGAACTGAGAACTGAGAACTGAGCGCTGAGCGCTGAGTAACACCTCTCCGTAAACCGCCAGCCGTGAGCCACGCATGCCCAGCGTGAGACATCAGTGTCTCATCTGGGCTATGCTCGTCTCATGGCTGTCGATCCTGATCACGTGCTGCGCACCGCCGCGGCCCTGCTGAGCCGCAAAGCCACCGCGACCATGGACGAGGTCGCCAAGGCCGCCGGGATCAGCCGGGCCACGCTGCACCGCCACTTCGCCGGGCGTGACGCCCTCGTCCGCGCGCTGGAGTCGCTGGGCATCGCGGAGTGCGAGGCCGCACTGGACGCGGCCAGGCTCGACGAGGGCACTGCGAGCGATGCCGTACGCCGGCTGGTCGGGGCCATCGAGCCCGCCGCCGGACTGCTCGCCTTCCTCTACACCGAGAACCAGCTGTTCGAGGGCGAGGAGCAGAACGCGGGCTGGGCCCTGATCGACGACCGGATCTCCGCCCTGTTCCGGCGCGGCCAGCTCGGCGGCGAGTTCCGTATCGACCTCACCCCTGCCTGGCTCACCGAGGCGCTCTACGGCCTGATGGCCTCCGGCGCCTGGATGGTGCACAGCGGCAAGGGCGCCCCCAAGGACTTCCAGCACATGATCGTCGAGCTGCTGCTCGGCGGCGCACTACGGAGAGAGGAATCATGACCAGCACCTTGCAGACGGCTGAAGCGACCGAGGCGGTGAAGCGCCCGGGCCGCTGGCTCGCACTCGGCGTCCTCGTGCTCGCCGTGCTGCTGGTGGCCGTCGACGCGACCGTGCTCGGTCTCGCGACCCCCTACATCAGCGAGGACCTGAACCCCTCCGGCACGCAGCTGCTGTGGATCGGCGACGTCTACTCGTTCGTCATCGCCGGTCTGCTCGTCTCCATGGGCAGCCTCGGCGACCGCATCGGCCGCAAGCGGATCCTGCTGATCGGCGCCACGGCGTTCGGCGCGATATCCGTGTTCAACGCCTATGCCACCACCCCCGAGATGATGATCGTCGCGCGGGCCCTGCTGGGCGTCGCCGGCGCCACCCTGATGCCGGCCACGCTCGCGCTGATCCGCAACCTCTTCCACGACCCGCGCGAACGCAGTCTGGCCGTCGGCATCTGGGGTGCCACCGCCTCCGCCGGTACGGCCGTGGGCCCGATCGTCGGCGGCTTCCTGCTGGAGCACTTCTGGTGGGGCTCGGTCTTCCTGATCAACCTGCCGGTGATGGCGGTCCTGGTCCTCGTCGGGATCAAGCTGCTGCCCGAGTCGCGGACCGCGAACGCCGGGCCCTGGGACCTGGCCAGTGTCGTGCTGTCGCTGGTCGGCATGGTCGGTGTCGTGTACGCGATCAAGGAGGCGGCCACCCACGGCTTCGCCTGGGCCACCCTGGCCGCAGGTCTGCTGGGCGCGGCCGGCCTGTACGGGTTCGTGCGCCGTCAGCTCACGCTCCCCGCCCCGCTGCTGGACATGCGGCTGTTCCGCCACCGAGGCTTCAGCGGGGCCGTGCTGGCGGACCTGCTGACCATCCTCGGCCTGTCCGGTCTGGTCTTCTTCCTCTCCCAGTACCTGCAACTCGTCCAGGGCAGGCGCCCGTTCGAGGCGGGCCTCGCCGAGCTGCCCGCCGCGATCGGCGCGGTGGTGGCCGGTCTGGCCGCGGGGCGTGCGGCCCGCCGCTTCTCGGTACGGGCCGTCGTCTCCGGGGGCCTCGCGGCGATCGGCCTGGCGCTGGCCGCGCTCACGGTGATCGACCAGTCCACCGGCTATCCGCTGCTCGGGACCGCGCTGCTGGTCGTCGGTGTCGGCGCCGGCTTCTCCTTCACCGTGACCGCCGACGTGATCCTCTCCAGCGTGCCCAAGGAGCAGGCGGGCTCCGCCTCCGCGGTGTCCGAGACGGCGTACGAACTCGGCGCGGCCCTCGGCATCGCCGTGCTCGGCTCCATCGTGACCGGCGTCTACCGCGACTTCACCGGCCCGGCGGGCACCCCGGCCGCGGCCCACGAGTCACTCGGCGGCGCCGTCGAGGCGGCCGCGAGCATGCCCGCACACACCTCGGCGGTGATGCTGGACGCGGCCCGTACGTCCTTCGTCGACGGCCTGGCCCTCGCGGCGGGCGTCGGCGCGGCGGTCCTGCTGGCGGCGGCGGTGGCGGCGTGGTTCCTGCTGCGGGGGCAGCGGCTGGAGAGCGGCGGGACGGACCACGCGTAGTCGTGCGGCGGTGGGGGCGCGGGGAACTGCGCGAACAGCCCCCACCCACCCGCACCCGAGAACTAAGCGGCTTCCTTGGCCTTGCTCGCGTACATGTCCACGTACTCCTGCCCGGACAGCCGCATGACCTCGCTCATCACCGAGTCCGTCACGGCCCGCAGCACGTAGCGGTCCCGGTCCATCCCCTCGTACCGGGAGAACTCCATCGCCTCACCGAATCGCACGGTGACCTTGCCCGGCCGGGGGAGACCGGCCCCGCCCGGCTGAAGCCGGTCGGTGCCGATCATCGCGAACGGCACCACCGGCGCCCCCGTCATCAGCGTGAGCCGGGCGATACCGGTACGCCCCCGGTACAGCCGGCCGTCGGGCGAGCGCGTGCCCTCCGGGTAGATCCCGAAGACCTGGCCCTCCTCCAGCACCCGGCGTCCGGTCATCAGCGCGGCGACCCCGCCCCGGCCGCCGTCGCGGTCGACCGGGATCATGCCGACGCCGGTGAAGAACCAGGCCATCAGCCGGCCCTTGAAGCCCTTCCCGGTCACGTACTCGTCCTTGCCGATGAAGAAGACCTGCCGGTCGCAGACCAGCGGCAGGATCATCGAGTCGATGAACGTCAGGTGGTTGCCGGCCAGGATGACCGGGCCGTCGCCGGGAATGTGCTCCGCACCTTCCACCTGTGGGCGGAACATCAGGCGCATGACCGGACCGAGCACTGCCTTGATGAGCGCGAAGCGGGACAACGGACCCTCCGGTGTCAAGGGAATCTGTATGAGTATGTGCAGGTGAGGACGATACTCGTGGCCCCCGGGATCGCGCACATCGGGCACGGCGACTTAACCAGGGCCTTACGCACTGTTGACGCGTGTTTACCTGCGGTGGCGTGTCGTCGACGGTGTGTAACCCGGCCGCCATGATGTGACGGACATCGCCTCGGATCGCACCGGACGCGTTCCCAGAACCGCCGCACCGAATCGAACGGGATACGACGAATCGTCAGTTCACCGTCCCCACCAGCCACTACGACATCCGGAGTCACCCGCCTGTTCCGCCCGGGGTCTCACACCCGTCATGTACGCGCCCGTACGATCGGCCAGCACTGACGAGTCGACGGCAGGGAGGGCGCTCAATGGGAACGCAGGAGTCGAACGAAGAAACGAGCGGGACCGGACGGCGGGCCCTGCTCGGCGCGGCGATGCTGACCGCGGGCGGAGCGGTCCTCGGCATGACCGGCACGGCGCGGGCGGACGGCTCCCGGCACGGCGGCGGGCACGGCGGATTCAAGAGCCTGCCCAAGCCGACGATCGTCGGCCACCGCGGGGCCAGCGGCTACCGCCCGGAGCACACCCTGGGCTCGTACCAGCTGGCCCTCGACCTGGGCGCCGACATCGTCGAGGCGGGCGATCTGGTGCCGACGAAGGACGGGCACCTGGTCTGCCGGCACGAGCCGGAGATCGGCGGCACCACGAACGTCGCCGACCACCCCGAGTTCGCCGGCCGCAAGAAGACCAAGCTCCTCGACGGTGTCTCCACCACCGGCTGGTTCACCGAGGACTTCACGCTCGCCGAGCTGAAGACGCTGCGCGCGATCGAGCGCATCCCGGCCAACCGCCCGCACAACACCCTCTACAACGGCCGCTGGGAGATCCCCACCTTCGAAGAGGTCCTGCGGTGGCAGGACGAGCAGACCCGCAAGCGCGGCAAGCAGGTCTGGATCTACCCCGAGCTCAAGCACCCCACCTACTTCCGCAAGCAGGGCCTGCCGCTGGAGGAGCGGGTCGCCAAGGTGCTGCGCAAGTACCGCAAGGACAGGCGGACCTCCCCGGTCATCATCCAGTCCTTCGAGCCGACCAGCATCGAGCGCCTCAACAAGCTCGTCGACAACCCCCTGGTCGTCCTGCTGTCCTCGGCGGACACCCGCCCCTGGGACTTCGTCGAGACCGGCGACCCGCGCACCGTCGCCGACCTGGTCAAGCCGGCCGGCCTCAGGGAGATCGCCTCCTACGCGCAGGGCATCGGCCCGACCCTCGACCTGGTCATCCCGCGCGACGCCAAGGGCAACCTCACGCAGCCGACGACGCTCGTCGCGGACGCGCACAAGGTGGGGCTGATCCTGCACCCGTGGACCCTGCGCAACGAGAACCCCTTCCTCCCCGCGAACTTCCGCAAGGGCACGGACGCGGACGCCTACGGTGACGTCTTCGGCGCGTACGAGGCGTACTTCGCGACCGGCATCGACGGCGTCTTCACCGACCAGCCCGACACGGGCCTGCTGGCTCGCGAGGCCTTCGTCAACGGCTGATCTCACACCACCCGGTCGAGTGAGCTTCGGCCGCCCGGGCAACCCGCCACCCGGGCGGCCGCGTCGCTCCGCATATGACACCCGACCTGGTCACCGCCCTGAGCCCGCTGCTCACCGCCGAGGCCTCTGCGGAGGCATATGCCGCGGGAACCGAGCCCGGTGACCTGGAACAGGCGGTCTGGCTCCGCCTGCTGGAGCGCCTCGACGCCGACGACCCGCCGCTCGACCCCCAGGGATGGCTCCGCCGCGCCGTCCGCTCGGAGGCCCGCCGCACCCGCCGTACGAGCCGCCTCGAACGGCCGTACGCCGGCGAACCGGTCGACGACGGCGACCGCGACCCCGAACAGCTCGCCCTCGCCGCGGCCCGCGGCCGTGCCCTGCGCGAGGCCGTACGCCGCCTCCCGGGCCGCTGCCCCCGGCTGATGGAGGCCCTGCTCTCCCCGCAGGACCTGACATACCGGGAAATCGCAGGGGAGTTGGGTATCTCACAGGGGAGTCTTGGCCCGGAACGTTCCAGATGCCTGGGATGTCTGCGCAGATTGCTGACGCCGGAGGTTGCGGCCCGTTGAGGACGGGGATAGGAGTGAGGAACGACAGGTGATCAGATGAGCGGGAGGCGTGCGCACATGGGCATGAGCGTGACCATCTCTGCGGCGACCGGGCAGGACGCGGAGCAGATCTTCAGGCTGCAGTACCTGTGCTTCCAGCGGGAGGCGGCGCTGTACGGGAACTACCGCATCGACCCGCTCGTCCAAACCCTCGACTCGGTCCGCGAGGAGGTCACCCGGGACTGCGTCTTCGTGGCCCGGCTGGGCGAGGAGGTCGTCGGCTCGGTCCGCGGCTCGGTCACCGAGGACGGCGCCGCCGCGATCGGCAAGCTCTGCGTCCACCCGCGCCTCCAGGGCCACGGCATCGGAGCCCGCCTCCTCCGGGCGGCCGAATCGGCCCTCGCCGGCCAGCACGGCGCCAAGCGCTTCCGCCTCCACACCGGCCACCGCAACGAGGGCAACCTCCGCCTCTACCGCAAGGTGGGCTACGAAACGGTGGGCACGTCCCAGGGCGCGGACGGCATCCCCATGATCGTCCTGGAGAAGCCGGCGGGCGCATACGCGGCAACGGCTTGATTCCGCCCTCTCAGGGGCGCGGGGAACTGCGCGAACAACCACACACAACCCGCACTCGCCGACGCCCCCGAGCCGCCCTCTCTCTACCGCGTACGTGACCGCCGCAGCCAGTAGATGGCGGACAGCGGCAACAACACGGGGATGAACAGATACCCCATTCCGAAGTCCGACCACACGGTCGCGTCCGGGAACGCCGACGGCTCGACCAACGTCCAGGTCCCCACCGTCAGCACACCCACCAGCTCCGCGACACAACACACCAGCGCCACCCGCCGGGCGGTCTCCCCACCCCGCACCAACGAGTACGTGATGAACCCGTACACGACACCGGCCACCGCCGACAGCGAGTACGCCAGCGGCGCCCGGTCGAACTCCGTCGCGATCTGATACGCCGACCGCGACACCGCCCCGACGACCATCACGCCGTACAGCCACACCAGCAGCGTGCCCGGCCCGCTGATCAGCCGCCGCCGGCCCACCTCAGCCTCCCCAGATGTCATAGAGCCGCACCTCCAGCACCGCCAGCACCACACCGCCGGCGGCAACCGTCACCGAGCCCCACCGGGTGCGCTCGGCCAGCGACATGAACCCCGCCGCCGGGACACACGCGAACGCCCCCAGCAGATACGCCACGAAGATCGTCGTGCCCTGCTCCGGCTTCTCGCCCTGCGCCAGCAGCACGATCCCCACCACCAGCTGGACCAGCGACAGCAGGGTGACCACGGCCATCCCGATGAAGTGCCAGTCCTTCGTCGGCTGGTCACGGTAGGCCGCGAGGCCGCACCAGGCGGCGAGCAGCAGCGCGGCGACGCCGGTCACCAGCGTCAGAGCAGCAAGCATGCTGCGACCTTATTACGGCCGAAAAGGCCCGATGCTTCCGGCCCTGGCCCGCACCGTAGGGTCGGGGCCATGAAGATCCACGCGCAAGCCCTGCTGTTCGACAACGACGGAACCCTGGTCTCCTCCCTCGACTCGGTGGACCGCTGCTGGACGCGGTGGGCCGCGGAGTACGGGATCACGGCCGAGGAGTTCGCGCGGGTCGAACTGCACGGCCGGCCGGCCGTCGAGATAGCCGCCGACCTGCTGCCCGCCGAGATCGTGCCGGGGGCCCTCGCGCGGATCGAGGACCTGGAGGTGGAGGACGTACCCAACGGCGGTGTGCACCTCCTGCCCGGCACCCGCGCGTTCCTCGACTCCCTGCCCGCCGAGCGCTGGGCCGTCGTCACCTCCGCCACCCGGCGGCTGGCCGAGGCGCGGCTCGACGCCGTCGGCATCCTCCCCAAGACGCTCGTCGCCGCCGACGACATCACCCGCGGCAAGCCCGACCCGGAGCCCTATCTGCTCGCCGCCCGCACCCTCGGCGTCGACCCGGCCCACTGCGTCGTTTTCGAGGACGCCCCTGCGGGCCTGACGTCCGGCCGCGCCGCCGGCATGACCACCGTGGCGTTGACCACAACCCACCGGGCCCACGAGCTCGACGCCGACCTGGTCGTCGAGAACCTGTCGGCCCTGTCCGCACTGGTCACCGAGCAGGGGGTGGAAATCTCCCTCCGCGGCTGACGCGTCCCCGCCCCCGTCCACCGCTGTCCAGCATCCGGACAGCGGCGTGACTGTCATGACCGTACGCGTGTTTTACTGGCGACATGACCACGACGAGCGACCGCATCCCCGCGACCGAGGCGACCATGACGCCCGGTGCTCGTTGTATGTGTCGAATGTGCGCCTTCTAGAGGGCCCCCGCACCACCCCCTGAGCTCGCGCCCCGAAGCGAGACAGCGGCAGGTCCGCACGCCCTGAGCGGTGCGAGACGCCACGCCGCCCCGCGCGCATGTTCTCCCCGGTTCCCCGCCTCAGCGAGAACCGTGTCGCGTCCCTGAACGAATGCCTCTGTGCCCGGGCACACCCACGCCCGCGCACTCGACAGTGACGGAAACCCACGTGATCACCACAACGGACCTGACCAAGGTCTACCGTTCACGCGGCCGCGAGGTCACCGCCCTGGACGGCGTCGACCTGCATGTCCGCGAAGGCGAGGTGTACGGCGTCATCGGCCAGTCCGGCGCCGGCAAGTCCTCGCTCATCCGCTGCGTCAACCTGCTGGAACGCCCCACCTCCGGCACCGTGACCGTCGCCGGACAGGACCTCACCGCCCTGGCCGGCCGCGGCCCGCGAGCCGGAAAGGAACTGCGTGAGGCACGCAGCCGGATCGGCATGGTCTTCCAGCACTTCAACCTGCTGTCCTCCCGGACCGTCCAGGACAACGTCGAACTGCCGCTGGAGATCCTCGGCAAGTCCGGCAAGGAGCGCTCCCGCAAGGCGCTGGAGCTGCTCGACCTGGTCGGCCTCGCCGACAAGGCGGGTGCCTACCCGGCGCAGCTCTCCGGCGGCCAGAAGCAGCGCGTCGGCATCGCCCGCGCCCTGGCCGGCGACCCCAAGGTGCTGCTGTCCGACGAGGCCACCAGCGCCCTCGACCCGGAGACGACCCGGTCCATCCTGGCGCTGCTGCGCGATCTGAACCGGCAGCTCGGCCTGACCGTCCTGCTCATCACGCACGAGATGGACGTCGTGAAGTCGGTCTGCGACTCCGCCGCGCTCATGGAGAACGGCCGCGTCGTCGAGTCGGGCACGGTCAGCGAACTGCTCGCGACCCCCGGCTCCGAACTGGCCTCCGCGCTGTTCCCGCTCGGCGGCGAGGCCTCCGGCGACGACCGCACCGTCGTCGACGTCACCTTCCAGGGCGAGAGCGCGACCCAGCCGGTCATCTCGCAGCTCGCCCGCACCTACAACATCGACATATCGATCCTCGGCGCCGCCATCGACACCGTCGGCGGCCTCCAGGTCGGCCGGATGCGCATCGAGCTGCCCGGACGCTACGAGGACAACGTCGTACCGATCGGGTTCCTGCGCGAGCAGGGCCTGCAGATCGACGTCCTGGGCCACGAGTCCGAACTGGTGAAGGAGGGTGTCAAGTGACCTGGTCCGAGATGCAGCCACTGCTGGAACAGGCGTGTTGGGACACGCTCTACATGGTCGGCTGGTCCACGGTCATCGCCGTGGTCGGCGGGCTGCCGCTGGGGATCCTGCTGGTCCTGACCGACCGCGGCGGCCTGCTCCAGAACCTCGCCGCCAACAAGGTCATCGGGCAGATCGTGAACATCGCCCGCTCCCTGCCGTTCATCATCCTGATGGTCGCGCTGATGGGCTTCACCCGCTCCATCACCGGGACGACCATCGGCGTCGAGGCGGCCATCGTGCCGCTCGCCGTCGGCGCCATCCCGTTCTTCGCGCGCCTGGTCGAGACGGCCGTCCGCGAAGTGGACCACGGGCTCGTCGAGGCAGTGCAGTCCATGGGCGGCAACACTTGGACCATCGTCCGCAAGGTGCTCGTCCCCGAGTCCCTGCCGTCGCTGATCTCCAGCACCACCACCACGATCGTCGCCCTGATCGGCTACTCGGCCATGGCGGGCACGGTCGGCGCCGGCGGCCTCGGCGACATCGCCATTCGCTACGGCTACCAGCGCTTCGAGACGCAGCTGATGTGGATCACCGTCGCGATCCTCGCCGTCGTCATCTCGGTCATCCAGTTCGCCGGCGACTACGCGGCCCGCTCCCTGCACCGCCGCGGCGCCCACTCCGGCCCCGCCCCGAAGCTGCGGCTGCTGAAGGCCGCCTCCTGAGACTCCCCGTTCGCCCACCCGTCGCCCGACCACCACCCCTCAACGACGGCGCTTCGCGCCGCCACCCCTGATTCCAGGGGCCGCACCACCCGCAAGGCCATAAGGAAAGGCACTTTTCGTGCGTAACACCGCCAAGATCACCACCGCCGTCCTCGCCGCCGGAGCCCTCACCCTCGGGCTCAGCGCCTGCGGCGCGGGCGACTCCGGCTCCGACGGACCGCTGATCGTCGCCGCCAGCCCCACCCCGCACGCCGAGATCCTCACCTACGTCAAGGACAACCTGGCGAAGAAGGAGGGCCTCGACCTGCAGGTCAAGGAGTTCACCGACTACGTCACGCCGAACACGGCGACGCAGGACGGCTCCGTGGGCGCCAACTACTTCCAGAACCAGCCGTACCTCGACGACTTCAACAAGAAGAACGGCACCGACATCGTGCCCGTCGTCACGGTCCACCTGGAGCCGCTCGGCCTCTACTCCCACAAGGTCAAGAAGGCCGACGCACTGAAGAGCGGTGCGACGGTCGCCATCCCCAACGACACCGTCAACGAGGCCCGCGCCCTCAAGCTCCTCGCCGCCAACGGGCTCATCACCCTCAAGGCGGGCGTGGGCAACGAGGCGACCCCTTCGGACATCACCAAGAACCCGAAGAACCTCAAGTTCAAGGAGCTGGAGGCGGCTCAGACCCCGCGCTCCCTCGACGACGTGGACGCCGCCGTCGTCAACGGCAACTACGCCCTCGAGTCCGACCTGAAGCCGGCGAAGGACGCCCTCGTCCTGGAGTCCCCGAAGGACAACCCGTACGGCAACTTCCTCGCCGTGAAGAAGGGCGAGGAGAAGGACCCGCGGGTGAAGAAGCTCGCGAAGCTCCTCACCTCGCCCGAGGTGAAGAAGTTCATTCAGGACAAGTACGACGGCGCCGTGCTCGCCTCCTTCTGAGCCCCGCCCGGCACCCGCGCCGCACGGGGTCCTCCCTCACCGGGTGGGGGAGGACCCCGTGGTGCGGAGCAGTGCTTTCATGCTGCATGCTGGGCAGTTGAGCAGGCCGAAGGTTCACCGAAGGTTACGGAGCGGCGCATGACGAGCACCTTTCCCAACGTCTCCATCAGCACGGAGCGGTTGGTGCTGCGTCCCCTTGACGAAGACGACGTCGCCGCCCTGGCCGCGATGATGAACGACGAACAGGTGGCGGCCTGGACCTCCGTCCCGCAGCCCTTCACGGAGGACGGCGCCCGCACCTGGATCACCGAGTACGCCCCCGCCGAGCGCACCGAGGGACGCGGCCTCGACTTCGCGGTCACCGAGTTCCTCACCCAGCGCCTGGTCGGCGTCATCCAGCTCGGCAAGACCAACTGGCGCGTACGCTCCACCGAGCTGTCGTACATCATCGCCCCCTGGGCCCGGGGCGAGGGCTACGCCTCGGAGGCCGCCCTCGTCACCGCCCGGTGGCTCTTCTCGGACCAGAAGTTCGAACGCGTCGAACTGCGCACGGCGGCCGACAACACCGCCTCCCAGCAGGTCGCCCAGAAGATCGGCTGTATCAGCGAGGGCGTGCTGCGCAACGCCTGTATAGCCCGCAGCCGTGCCGAGGACGGCACGTGGACCGACGTACGCACCGACTTCATCGTCTGGAGCCTGCTCCCCGAGGACCTGGAGGGCGTCGGCGGCCGGCTGCCCGGCGGTTTCACGTCCTTCGGCGACTGGAACTGACCGGAACGGCCACCGTGCGCGACCGCACCGCCGTCCCCTCCGCCGGCTCCACCGGGTACTCTCACCAAGCCCGCCCACGGGCCGCTCGCGACACGACACGCAGACGACCTGCGAGATCCTCTGGAGACTGACGACGATGGCCGACCGGGTCACGGTGATCGGCTGGGACGGTTCGCCGCTGACCGACGCGGCACGCGCCGCCCTGGGTGCCGCCACGCTCGTGGCGGGTGCCGCCCATCACCTGGCGCTCCCCGAGGTACCCGCCGGCGCCGAGCGCATCCGCCTCGGCAGCGTCGCCCTCGCCGCCCGCCGCATCGCCGGCCACCGCGGCACGGCCGTCGTACTGGCCGACGGCGACCCCGGCTACTTCGGCGTCGTACGGACCCTGCGCGCCCCCGAGTTCGGCCTCGAGGTCGAGGTCGTCCCCGCCGTCTCCTCCGTCGCCGCCGCCTTCGCCCGCGCCGGAATGCCCTGGGACGACGCACAGGTGGTCGTCGCACACCGCCGCACCCTGCGCCGCGCGGTGAACGTATGCCGAGCCCACACCAAGGTGGCCGTCCTCACCTCACCCGGCGCCGGCCCGGCCGAACTGGGGCTGCTCCTCGAAGGGGTCCACCGCTCCTTCGTCATCTGCGAGGAACTCGGCACCGAACGTGAGCGCGTCACGATCGTCACCTCCGACAAGGCCGCCGACCACGCCTGGCGCGACCCCAACGTCGTCATCGTCCTCGGCGGCCCGGCCGGACCCGGCACCGCGGGGGAGGCCGGCGGCTGGATCGCCGGCCGTGACCCGTCCGCCGGGCCCCGTGGCTGGTCCCTGCCGCCCGAGACCTACGGCGCCCCCCTCGGCGAGGGCGAGACCCAGCCGCTGCGCGCCTCCCAACTCGCCCGCCTCGGACCGCGCGTAGGCGACCTCGTGTGGGACATCGGCTGCGGCAGCGGCGCGTTCGCCGTCGAGGCCGCGCGCGCCGGCGCAGCCGTCATCGCCGTCGACAGCGACCGGGCCGCCTGTGCCCGCACCGACGCCACCGCACGCCGCCTCGGTGTCCAGCTCCAGATCGTGCACGGCACCGCCCCGCACATCCTGGAGAACCTCCCCGAACCGGACGTCGTCCGCGTCGGCGCCGGGGGAGCGGCGGTCGTCTCGGCGGTCGCCGACCGTCGCCCGCAGCGCATCGTCACGCACGCCGGCACCCGCGACGCCGCCGAACTCATCGGCCGCGACCTGACCGAGCACGGCTACGGCGTCGAGTGCGCCTTGCTGCAGTCCGTCGAACTCGACACCCGGGCCTGGACGGAGAAGGAACGGAGCGTCGCGTTCCTGCTCAGCGGCGTGCTGCCGCGGCGCAGCACCTGATCCCGCCGCCGTCCCCGTGATCGGGTTGTCGTACCGCGCGCGGTAGGCTGGCCGATCGTTGCACCGCACGCGGACGCCCGGCGCTTCGTCGGTCAATGTCCGGAAAACCCGCCCGTTTTGGGGTGTGTGTGGTACGGCAGAACCTGAGGACGCGCAACGTGGCGCAGTCCACAGCGGAACCGTCGCGGATCAAGCTGCCGCGAGGGTGGTACGGCCGCGACAATGCCAGTGAATGGCTTTGTCGCCTTTTTGGGGCGGGCCGCTCGTGCCGCTGGGGACGCACGCTCGTTCTTCACTGCGGGCGGTCGGTGCGCCGTTCCGGGCGAGCTGGTCGTAGGAGCACTAATCGATGGGCGAGGGGTACGCATGACCGACACCGGCCAGGTCCCGGGCGAGGGACTGCCGGAGAACGCAGGCATGGTGGAGCAGCCGGGCGCCCCCGCGCACGGTTCGTACACCTACCTCTCCGAGCCCGAGACCACCGCCGAGGACGACGACCTGCTGCTGTTGCCCGGTGCCCAGGGCGCCTGGGGCAACGAGGTCGCCCCGCCCGCGCCGGAGCCGGTCGCCGAGACCGTGCACGAGCCGGGTCCGCACGAGATCTCCGGCCGGGACAGCGGCTCGGTCGACCTCGGCGGCGTCCGGCTGCCCGACCCTCCGCCGATCCCGCCCGTCACCCCGCGCCGCCCGCTGCACCTCGGCCCGCCGCTGCCCGACAGCTCCGCCAGCCCGGTCCGCTCGCTCGCCGACCGCGGCCCGGCGGACGCTCCGCTGCGACAGCCCGCGCCGCAGTCGGCAGGACCCGAGTACCTCGACGCCCCGCGCGCCCCGGAGACGCACTCGCCCCCGGCGGCGCCCTGGGACGCGCAGGTCACCCACCAGGCCCCGGTGGGCGCCGGGGCGGCCCCTGCGGAAACGGTTGTTCCGGAAGCGCAGCCGGTGCCGGCGGCCGTCGCGGCCAGTGTGGCGACGGAGACGGAGCTGGCGACGCCAGCGGCCCAGGCGACGCCGATGGCCCAGGCGATGCCGGCGGCCGGGCCCGAGCAGGCTGTCCCCGCCGAGCAGCCCGTCCCCGCCGAGCAGCCCGCGCAGGCCGTCCCGGAGCAGGACGTCCCCGCGCAGGTGGCTGAGGCCGAGGCGGGGGCCGTCTCCGCGCTCGAGCCGGTTCCGGGGGAGGTGCCGTTCGTGGACGGTTCCGGGCAGACCGGTTCTGGCCAGGACGGTTCTGGGCAGGACGGTGAGCCGGGGCTTGCCGGTGGTGCTCCCGAGGCTTCCGAGCCGGCTGCCATCGGGGACTACGCCGACGCGGGCCAAGAGATTCCGGTGGCCGCCGCGGAGCAGGACGTGGTCTCCGCTCCTGTCGCTGAGGCCGAAGCGGCCCCTGAAGCGGTTCCGTTCCCGGAGGCCGCCAGTGGGCCCGAGGCCGGTGTCGTGGAGGCGGCCGGTGTTCCCGAGGCGCCCGCAGAGGCGCCCGAGGCAGTCGCTCCCGAGGCCGTTGCGCAGGCGCCCGCGGAGGTTGCCGGTTCCGAGGCCGTCGCGCAGGAGCCGGACGCCCTCGGCGCCGAGGTCCCCGCGCCGGTGGCCGAGCCGATCGCACCGCAGGCCGCGCCCGCCTCTCAGCCGACTGATACCGAGGCAGCCGCCCCCGCCGCCGAGCCGATCGCTCCACAGAACGCCACCCCCACTCCTGAAGCGCCGGCTCCGGTGCCCCCGGCACCGGTCGCCGACGCACCCGAGGCCGGGGCCCTCGCCGACGCACCGGAGACAGCGGCCGCACCGCCTCAGCCCCTTGAGGCACCGGTCCATGCCCAGGTCACCGAGACGCCCGTACCCGAGATCCCCGTGCCCGGGACCCCCGTGCCCGAGGCGCCCGCCGAGGCTCTCGCACCGCTCCACGCACCCGAGGCAGCCGAGCCCGCCCCCGTGGCCGAGGAGGCCGCTCCCGAGCCCGCCCCGCAGCCGGTGACCCCCACGCCCGAGACCACGGACGTCCCTCCGGCATCGGCCGAGGACGTCACCGTCGTACTCCCCGAGCCGATCGCGGAGGAGAGGGACGAGAGGGACGAGAAGCCGGCCGGGCAGGCAGAAGAGCAGACGGACGAGCCGGTCATGCAGCCCGTCCAGGGCCCGCAGCAGTCCCAGCCGCCCGCCGCCCCCGAGCCGGCACAGCCCGAGCCCGCCCAGCCGGAGGCGCCAGCCCCTCTTGCCACCGTCCCCGCACCCCGCGACGGCGACGCCGAACTCGTACAGAACGCCGACGACCTGGACACCCGGGCCGCCGAACAGGAAGATCTGGCGGACCAGACCCGCCAGGACGAGGAGAGCGGGGCCGCAGTGGCAGAACCACGACAGTCCACCGGCCCCGCCGCCCCCGCGTACGACGCCGCCGAGCGCGAGGCCGTACTGAAGGTCATGCGCGAACGCCGCGACATCCGCAACGGCTTCCGCAGCGACCCGATCCCGCACGAGGTGCTGCTCCGTGTCCTGGAGGCCGCCCACCACGCGCCCTCCGTCGGCCACTCGCAGCCCTGGGACTTCGTCGTCATCCGCTCCGCCGACACCCGGCGCGCGATGCACGAACTGGCAATGCGTCAGCGCGACGCGTACGCCAAGTCCCTCCCCAAGGGCCGGGCGAAGCAGTTCAAGGAACTGAAGATCGAGGCCATCCTCGACACCCCGGTGAACATCGTCGTCACCGCGGACCCGACCCGTGGCGGCCGCCACACCCTCGGCCGTCACACCCAGCCCCAGATGGCGCCGTACTCGGCGGCCCTGGCCGTGGAGAACCTCTGGCTCGCCGCCCGCGCCGAAGGCCTCGGCGTCGGCTGGGTCAGCTTCTTCGACGAGCGCGAGATGGTGCGCGCCCTCGGCCTGCCCGAGCACCTCGAAGTCATCGCCTACCTGTGCGTCGGTTACGTCGACGAGTTCCCTGACGAGCCCGAGCTGTTGCAGGCGGGCTGGTCCAAGCGCCGCCCGCTCTCCTGGGTCGTGCACGAGGAGACGTACGGCCGCCGCGCACTGCCCGGAGAGGAACCGCACGACCTGCTCGCCGAGACCGTCGCGCAGATCCGCCCGCTGGACGCCAAGGCGCTCGGCGAGGCGTGGGAGCGCCAGAAGCGTATGACCAAGCCGGCCGGTGCGCTGGGCATGCTGGAGATCATCTCCGCGCAGCTGTCCGGCCTGTCCCGCCAGTGCCCGCCGCCCATCCCGGAGCCCGCGGCCGTCGCGATCTTCGCCGGCGACCACGGCGTGCACGCGCAGGGGGTGACCCCCTGGCCCCAGGAGGTCACGGCCCAGATGGTGGCCAACTTCCTCGGTGGCGGAGCCGTCTGCAACGCCTTCGCCACCCAGGTGGGCGCCGAGGTCTGCATCGTCGACGTGGGTGTCGCCGCCGACCTCCCGGCCACCCCCGGGCTGCTGCCCCGCAAGGTCCGGGCCGGTACGTCCGACCTGACCACCGGGCCCGCGATGACCCGCGAGGAGGCCAAGCAGGCCATCGAGGTCGGCATCGAGACCGCCCGCGACCTGGTCGCCGCCGGTAACAAGGCCCTGCTCACCGGCGAGATGGGCATCGCCAACACCACCGCGTCCGCCGCCCTGATCTCCGTCTTCACGGGTGCCGACCCGGCCGAGGTCACGGGCCGGGGCACCGGCATCAACGACGAGACCCTCGCCCGCAAGACCGAGGTCGTCCGCCGCGCGCTGGAACTCCACCAGCCGGACCCGGCCGACCCGATCGGCGTGCTCGCCGCGATCGGCGGTTTCGAACACGCCGCCATCGTCGGCCTCCTCCTCGGCGGCGCCTCCCTGCGTACGCCGGTGATCCTGGACGGCGTCAGCGCCGGTGCCGCCGCCCTGGTGGCCCGCGCCATCGCCCCCGAGGTCCTGGCCGCCTGCATCGCCGGGCACCGCAGCGCCGAGCCGGGCCATGTCGCGGCCCTCAACAAGCTGGGCCTGCGCCCCCTGGTCGACCTCGACCTCCGACTGGGCGAGGGCACGGGCGCCCTCCTGGCCCTGCCGCTGGTGCAGAGCACGGCCCGGGCGATGCACGAGGTGGCGACGTTCGACTCGGCGGGAGTCACTGAGAAGTAGGTGCCGAGGGCCGGCTCCGGTGCCCAGCCACTGGACCACCGGAGCCGTCCAGAGTCCCGCCCATTAAAATCCGCACGTCAGGGCTACCGCACCGCCGTCAACAGGAGCCGCACCCCCATGGCCGAACACCCCGCCTACCCCGTAGGCCTCCGCCTCACCGGCCGCCGCGTGGTCGTTCTCGGCGGCGGCCAGGTCGCCCAGCGCCGCCTCCCGGCGCTGATCGCAGCAGGCGCGGACGTCTTCCTGGTGTCCCCCTCGGCCACCCCCTCCGTCGAAGCCATGGCGGACGCCGGCGAGATCACCTGGCAGCGGCGCCGCTATGAGGAAGGCGACCTCGAGAACGCCTGGTACGCCCTCATCGCCACCGGTGACACGGAGGCGAACACCCGGGCGTCCGCCGAGGCGGAGCGCCGCCGCGTCTGGTGCGTCCGCTCCGACGACGCCGACGAGGCGACGGCCTGGACCCCCGCCACCGGCCACAGCGAGGGCGTCACGGTCGCCGTCCTCACCACGGACGCCAAGGGGCGCGACCCCCGCCACACCGCCGCCATCCGCGACGCGGTCGTGGAGGGACTGCGCGACGGCACACTCGTCGCCCCGCACCACCGCACCCGCACACCCGGAGTCGCCCTGGTCGGCGGCGGCCCCGGCGACCCGGACCTGATCACGGTCCGCGGCCGCCGTCTGCTCGCCGAGGCGGACGTCGTCATCGCGGACCGCCTCGGCCCGCGCGACCTCCTCGCCGAACTCCCGCCCCATGTCGAGGTGATCGACGCGGCGAAGATCCCCTACGGTCGCTTCATGGCCCAGGAGGCCATCAACAGCGCGCTGATCGAGCACGCGAAGCAGGGCAAGTCGGTCGTCCGCCTCAAGGGCGGCGACCCGTACGTGTTCGGCCGCGGCATGGAGGAGCTCCAGGCCCTCGCCGAGGTCGGCATCCCCTGCACCGTCGTCCCCGGCATCTCCAGCTCCATCTCGGTCCCGAGCGCGGCCGGTATCCCCGTCACCCACCGCGGCGTCGCCCATGAGTTCACCGTGGTCAGCGGCCATGTCGCACCCGACGACGAGCGCTCCCTGGTCGACTGGCCGTCCCTGGCCAGGCTGACCGGCACGCTGGTGATCCTGATGGGCGTCGACAAGATCGGAAAGATCGCCGAGACGCTCGTCGCCCACGGAAAGCCGGCCGACACCCCTGTCGCCCTGGTCCAGGAGGGCACGACGGCCGCCCAGCGCCGGGTCGACGCGACCCTCGCGACGGTCGGGGAAACGGTCCGTACCGAGGACGTGAAGCCCCCGGCGGTCATCGTCATCGGCGAGGTCGTGAAGGTCGGCCCCACGGCCGCCGCGCCCCGCGAGTAACCCCGGGTAACACAAACCGTACCGAGCCGTTGGCACCGCACCCAGGACAAGGCAGTATCACCCTGTGGCCGATCTCATCACCGTCGAGGATCCCGACGACCCGCGCCTCTCCGACTACACCGGCCTGACCGACGTGGAGCTGCGCCGCAAGCGCGAACCCGCCGAGGGCCTGTTCATCGCCGAGGGCGAGAAGGTCATCAGAAGGGCCAAGGAAGCGGGCTACGAGATGCGGTCCATGCTGCTCTCGGCCAAGTGGGTCGACGTCATGCGCGACGTCATCGACGAGCTCCCGGCCCCGGTCTACGCGGTCAGCCCGGAGCTGGCCGAACAGGTCACCGGCTACCATGTGCACCGGGGCGCGCTCGCCTCCATGCAGCGCAAGCCCCTGCCCACGGCGGCCGACCTCCTGAGGACCACCCGCCGTGTCGTCATCATGGAGTCGGTCAACGACCACACCAACATCGGCGCGATCTTCCGCTCGGCGGCGGCCCTCGGTATGGACGCGGTCCTGCTCTCCCCGGACTGCGCCGACCCCCTCTACCGCCGCAGCGTGAAGGTCTCCATGGGCGCGGTCTTCTCCGTTCCGTACGCCCGTCTGGACACGTGGCCCAAGGGCCTGGAGTCGGTCCGCGAGGCCGGCTTCACGCTAATCGCCCTCACCCCCGACGAGAAGGCCCGGCCTCTCGACGAGGCCGCCCCGCACACCATGGACCGCGTGGCCCTGATGCTCGGCGCCGAGGGCGACGGCCTGTCCACCCAGGCCCTGGTCGCCGCCGACGAGTGGGTCCGCATCCCCATGTCCCACGGCGTCGACTCCCTCAACGTCGGCGCGGCGGCGGCCGTCGCCTTCTACGCCGTGGCCACCGGACGTCCCCAGGCATAGGGCCTGTCGTTCGGACCACGCCGGTGAGCGGGGCTGACAAGCTGCCGCCGATTCCCTGCGACCCCAGCCAGACGACAGGCCCTGGGGACAACGCCGAGGCCGAGCCGGGCGAGGTCGCCGAGGCGCGTCAGCCGCGCGTAGTACCGTCCGGCCGCGCGGGGACGTCGCCCACCGGCTGCGACCGATGGACCTGCTGCTCCCGTACGCCGCCTCCGTCGCCGCCGAGTCCCCTCGCGGGGCCCTGACAGCCCTGCACCAGGGCGATGCCGATCGCCACCAGCAGCGTGACCACGACGAACACGAACAGCCGCTGACGCAGCAACCGTGGGTTGGCGGGCCGCAGCCCGGTCCCCGTTCTGGACGGACGCCCGGTACCGCTGTGCGGGGCGGGGCGGCTGCCGCTGCCCGACCGGGTCCCGTTGCGCCCGGTGGGCGTCGGCCGCGCCCCGGACCGCGCCGACGCGCCGCGGCCGCGCGCCGGAGTCCTGCCGCGGTTGGCGCCACCCGCCTGCCGGTTCCCGTTCCCGCTTCCCGCGGGCCGCGCTCCGCCCCGGGCGCCGGCTCCGCCCTGGGAAGCCGAACCGTCCGCGGCCGGAACCCCGTCCCGGGACTGGGAGGAACCCCGCGGTGGGGGAGTGCCCCGGCCCCGCTGCGCGCCGGCCCCCGCCGAGCCCTGCTGTCCCTGCGGACGCCGGGCCCGCTCGGGGTAGGTGTCGACGGGCCGATCGGTCTCGGCGCCGCGTGGCGCGGGCGGCCGTACCCCGGCGAGGTCCTGTGCCTCCCGGGCCGCGATCTCCTTGAGCCGCAGCGACAGTTGGAGCGTGCTGGGCCGCTCCTCGGGGTCCTTCGCCAGACACGCCCGGACGAGCGGAGCCAGCGCGTCGGGCACGCCGTGGAGCTGCGCCTCCTCGTGCACGACGCGGTACAGCATCACCTCGGAACTGCCGTGCCCGAACGGTGAGTCGCCCATCGAGGAGTACGCGAGCGTGGCCCCCAGCGAGAACACGTCCGTGGCAGGAGTGACGGCCGCCCCGCGCACCTGCTCCGGGGCGAGGAAGCCCGGCGAGCCGACCGCGGTGCCGACGTGGGTGAGCGTCGAGGCGCCGGTGGCCCAGGCGATGCCGAAGTCGATGATCCGCGGTCCCTTCGGGGACAGCAGGATGTTGGACGGCTTCAGGTCCCGGTGCACCACCCCGGCCTCGTGCACGGCGACCAGGCCCTCCGAGAGGGCGGCCCCGACAGCCGCGACATCGGCGGCGCCGAGCGGTCCCTCGGCGGCGATCTTGTCGTGCAGGGAGGGGCCCGGTACGTACTGTGTGGCGAACCAGGGCCGGTCCGCATCCAGGTCCGCGGCCACGAGCCGGGCCGTGCAGCCGCCGCGGATCCGCCGCGCCGCCGAGACCTCACGCGCGAAGCGCGAGCGGAACTCCTGATCCTCCGCCAGGTCGGGGCGGATGACCTTGAGCGCGACCCGTTGCCCCTTCTTGTCGGAGCCCAGGTAGACCACGCCCATCCCGCCCGCGCCGAGCCGTCTGTGAAGCCTGAACGAGCCGACGACGCGCGGGTCCTCGCGCCTCAGGCGCATCATCGCCATGTTCATCCCCGCTGCCCGGTCCTGTGACGAGCCACAGCTTACGTTTCCACGGCCGCCCACGCGCAGAGGCCGCGCCCTCTCACAGTGATGGATTGTCAGTGGTGGGTGGGAGACTTGAAAGGTGGTCAGGGAGGGCGCGAAGAGGCGGACTTCGCGTGGCGAGTGATCCCAACCGCCCGTCGCAGAAGGGGGATTGGTCCTGTGAAGGGTGATCGTGTGGAGATAGTCGTGGACGCGGGGGACACGACGCGCACGTACGAGGTCATAGCGAGCAGGGCGGGCCGCAGGGTGGAGACGGCGGTTCGTCGAGGTGTCGTGGAAGTGAGCGAAGTCACGCGAAGCGGGACAGTCGTGCGTACGGCCCGCTTCATGGCGAACCGGGTGCTCGCGCTGGTGGAACAGCCGATTCCGAGGGAGGAGAGCTCGGACAAAGCGGGGTGATCCAGGCGTCCCGTCGGGGAAGACCCTGAGACCCGGCTCGGCGTCTCCACCCAGGGGAGTACATCGCAGGTGGCGGCTCATCCTCCGGGAGGCCCGGCAATCGATACGAGGGCATGACGCCCGAGGAGGGCCGGACACCTAGATTTGAGGTCAAGCGGCGGGTGTAGCACTCGTCCCCCGAGGTCAGACGCCCGCCGCTGCCAACGACAACTGAGAACGGTCAGGAGAGGGACCATGGCCCACACGGCACCGCGGACGCTGGTCCGCACGCGGGAGCGCAGTACGGGCCGCCGCCACCCCCTGGTGGCGACGCTGATGGCCCTTCCCCTGGCGGTCCTGCTCCTCCTCGTCTTCGACGGGTGGGAGACAGTGGCCACACAGGCGTCGTCCGTGGGAGAGATGCTGGGGCGCTGAGCGGCGACCCCAGGCCCGGAAGAGCGGTCCGGGCGGGGACATCCACCCATGAAACCCCGTGGGGACGGGGGTGCGGCGGACGGCAAAAATGCCGGCGCAGCTGGGGAGCTGCGCCGGCATTGCTTTTCCCAGCCGCCCCACCTTCTCAGCCGCGGGCATGCGTGCGGCCAGGGGCGGCACGAGTGGGCGGTGGGGGTCCCCCCCGCTCGAGCGAAGCCGAGAGTGGGGGAGGCACCCCGCTACGCCGGGCTGCGGACCCACCCGGCACCGGCACCAACGCCGAGCACCTGAAGCCGACCATCCCCTACGGCCCTGCCTCACCTCCACGTACCCTCACCGTCGTGACCCCCGCCCCCCTCCTGGCCGACCTCACCGCCAAGGCCCGAGCAACCGCCCACGCCCGCTCGACGACCTGCCCCTGCGGCGCGGCCACCCTCGCGGACGGCCACGACGCGACGGTCGTCCGCCACGCCGGAATCGTCGCGAAGGCCCACCCCCCGGAGTCCGGCCCCACCGAACTGACCAGCCGCCTCGAGGTGGCCACTCGCCACCCCGAGATCCTCCTGGCTCCGCTCACTCCCACCCCGGCCGACCTGCACGGCAGACTCGTGACGTGCTGGCCGTACGGAACTCCCGTGGACCCGGACGACCCGGACGCCGCTCCCTGGGAAGCGGCCGCCACACTCCTCGCCCGGCTTCACCGCACGCCAGCCCCCGACGGCCTCCCCACCATGCGAGGCCCCGCCAAGGCGGCCCGGGCCGTCGGCAAGCTCCGGAACGCCGGCCCGCACCCTGCCGCCGCCCCCGTGCTGCGAGCCTGGGATACCCTCCCCGCCTGGGCCCGTGCCGAGGCCCCGATGCCGGACACCCGCACCCTCTGCCACGGCGACCTCCACCTCGGCCAGCTCATACGCCACCCCGCCTCCGACGGCCCCTGGCTGCTGATAGACGTCGACGACCTCGGTGTCGGCGTCCCGGCCTGGGATCTCGCCCGCCCTGCGGCCTGGTACGCCTGCGGACTGCTCCTGCCCGAGGAATGGGCCCGGTTCCTCGCCGCCTACCGGGAGGCCGGCGGCCCGGCCGTACCCGCCGACGGTGATCCCTGGCCCGCTCTCGACGTCCCCGCCCGCGCCCTCACCGTGCAGACAGCGGCCCGGGCCGTCGTCAAGGCGGCCGCGGCCGGCCGCGCTCTGGACGAGGTCGAGCAGTCCGTCGTGGACGCCTGTGACCGAATGGCTGCCCTCCCGCCGCAGTTGGCACAGGAGCACGCGAAGTAGGGTGCAACCGACCATGGCGGGACAGAGTCTGTCCTGGCGAGACGCGAAGCAGGACCGACCGGCGAGGAGTTGAACCACCATGCAGTGTCCAAAGTGCCGTGCGCCCATGCACACGTACAACCGCAACGGTGTCCAGATCGAGCAGTGCAGCGGCTGCCGCGGGATCTTTCTCGACTACGGCGAGCTGGAGTCGCTGACCCGCCTGGAGTCCCAGTGGTCCCAGGGCGCGCCGCCGCCCCCGCCCGCCCCGCAGGCCTACCCCGCGCCGCCGGCCCCCGCCTGGGGCGCCCCGCACGGCGGCCACGGTCATCACGGCGGCCACGGCCACCACGGTCACCACCGCAACAAGGGCTTCGGGCACATGCTGTTCTCGTCGTGACACGGGTGTCGTGACCCGCGTCGCGACACGCGCGTCACGGCACGACAAGAGCCCCCGGCCGCGAACGGCCGGGGGCTCCGGTGTGGTGTGGACGATACTGGGATTGAACCAGTGACCTCTTCCGTGTCAGGGAAGCGCTCTCCCGCTGAGCTAATCGTCCTCGGGACCATGACCACTCGCTGCGGCGGATCATGGGCACTGCGTGCGCGATACTGGGATTGAACCAGTGACCTCTTCCGTGTCAGGGAAGCGCTCTCCCGCTGAGCTAATCGCGCGGGTTCGGATCTTCGAGCAGATCCAGTGGACGATACTGGGATTGAACCAGTGACCTCTTCCGTGTCAGGGAAGCGCTCTCCCGCTGAGCTAATCGTCCTTGGAGGTGGAGACGGGATTTGAACCCGTGTAGACGGCTTTGCAGGCCGTTGCCTCGCCTCTCGGCCACTCCACCAGGAGTGTAGGGGGCCGGGAGCCCCCTGTTCCTGCGAGCGGACGACCAGGTTCGAACTGGCGACCTCAACCTTGGCAAGGTTGCGCTCTACCAACTGAGCTACGTCCGCTTGTCGTTTCCGGCCCGCTCTCGCGGCCCGGCGACGTGTTGAACTCTAGCGGATTCCGGGGCCAGCACAAAAACGCGTTTGTGCAGCGTGCTGCGCTTCCCCTGCTCAGGGATGCCGCGGAGCCTCCGGAAGGGACATCCTCCGGTCACCCCCAGGACACCGCCATAGACTCGACTGCGTGTCCGAGCTCCCTCCTCTGACCCGCTTCGGCGACCGCGTCGCCACCGGGCTCCTCGACGTCACCGATGATCCCGAAGCCCTGGAATCCAGCGGTTTCTGGGCCGTCTGCGCCGACTTCGAGGGCCGTCTGACCTGCGCCCGCTTCAGGGAGGTGCGGGAGCGGCCCGTGCCCGCCCCCGTACCCGGCGCATGGCGCGCACCGGCGGCGGACGACTGGACGTCCTCGCTCGACCACGCCGCGTACACGGCGGCCGTACGGCGGATCCGCGAGCACATCGCGGCCGGCGAGGTCTACCAGGCGAATCTGTGCCGGGTACTGTCCGCGCCCGTCGCGCCGGGCGCCGACGTGGACGCCCTCGCCGCGCTGCTGGCCCGCGGCAACCCGGCGCCGTATGCGGGAACGATTCGCCTGCCCGGGCACGGAGTGGAGATCGCCACCGCGTCACCCGAACTGTTTCTGCGGCGTGACGGGCGGGTCGTCGAGTCCGGACCCATCAAGGGCACCGGCCGCACCGAGGCGGACCTGCTGGAGAAGGACTACGCCGAGAACGTGATGATCGTGGACCTGGTCCGCAACGACATCGGGCGGGTCTGCGCCACCGGCAGTGTGACGGTGCCCGATCTGTGTGCCGTCGAGAAGCATCCGGGGCTGGTCCATCTCGTGTCGACCGTCCGCGGTGAGCTGGGGGAGGGGGCCGGCTGGGCCGAGCTGCTCGGGGCGGCCTTTCCCCCCGGATCAGTCACCGGCGCGCCCAAGTCGAGCGCCCTGCGGATCATCGAGGCGCTGGAGACGGTGCCCAGAGGGCCGTACTGCGGGGGGATCGGGTGGGTCGACGCCGACCGGCAGGTCGGAGAGCTGGCCGTCGGGATCCGTACGTTCTGGATCGACCGGGAGGACGGCGTGTTGCGCTTCGGCACCGGTGCCGGCATCACCTGGGGCTCGGATCCCGAGGGGGAGTGGCGGGAGACCGAGCTGAAGGCCGCCCGGCTGCTCGCGATAGCGTCGGGAGGGTACGAGGTGAAGGGAGAGGACCTGACGTGAAGATCTGGCTCGACGGCAGGCTGCAGGACAGCGAGTCCGCCCGCGTCTCCGTCTTCGATCACGGACTGACCGTGGGCGACGGCGTCTTCGAGACGGTGAAGTCCGTGGACGGCAGACCGTTCGCGCTCACCCGGCACCTCGACCGGCTGACCCGGTCGGCGCGCGGCCTCGGCCTGCCCGACCCGGACCACGAGGAGGTGCGCCGCGCCTGTGCCGCCGTCCTCGGGGCCGACCCCGCGCCGCTCGGCCGCCTGCGGATCACCTACACCGGCGGCTACGGCCCGCTCGGTTCCGACCGCGGCGAGCACGGCCCGACCCTCGTCGTCGCCCTCGGCGCGACCCACCGGCGCCCCGACTCCACCGCCGTGATCACGGTCCCCTGGACCCGCAACGAGCGCGGCGCGCTCACCGGTCTGAAGACCACCTCGTATGCCGAGAACGTCGTGGCCCTCGCCCGTGCCCGCGAACAGGGCGCGTCCGAGGCCCTGTTCGGCAACACGGCGGGACAGCTCTGCGAGGGCACCGGGTCCAACGTCTTCGTCGTCCTCGACGGCGAGATCCACACCCCGCCGGTCGCGTCGGGCTGTCTCGCGGGCATCACGCGCGCGCTGGCGATCGCATGGACCGGCGCCCGGGAGACCGATCTGCCGCTGGACGTGCTGGAACGAGCCGACGAGGTCTTCCTGACATCCACGCTGCGGGACGTGCAGGCCGTGCACCGCGTCGACGACCGTGAGCTGCCGGGCGCGCCCGGCCCGGTGACCGCCAAGGCCATGCGGATCTTCGACGAGCGCTCCGGGCACGACCTCGATCCCTGACAGCCCCCGCTTATTCGGCTGAACCGGGGCCTGGTTGCGGGTAGAACACCCCTGATGACCACGACCCTGCGGCCGACCGAGCCGCTTCAGGAGAACCCCGACGGGACGCGCTCACGCCGCTTCCAGGTGTGTGTGAACAGCCGTCCCGTAGGAGCGATACACCTCGGCACGCATCCCGTGTTCGGGGACACGGTGGCCCGGATCATGAAGCTGCGCATCGAGGAACCGGACCGCAGACGCGGCCGGGGCACGGTGGCCGCGCTCGCCGCCGAGGAGGTGGCGCGCGGCTGGGGGTGCCGGCGCATCGAGGCGATAGTGCCCGCCGAGGCCGAGCCGGCGTTCCGGCTCGCCACGGCGCTCGGCTACGTCGTGCGCAACCGCGTCATGGAGAAGCCGCTCGGTGACACCCCGCCGGAACTGCCGCACGGCAGCCGGGCCCGGCCCATGACGGAGGCGGAGTTCGGCCCGTGGCTGGAGAAGGGCAAGGAGGACTACGCGCGGAGCTGGATCGAGCGGGGTGTGCCGGAGGCCGAGGCCTGGGCCAAGTCGGAGCGGGACCACGCCGCCCTGCTGCCCGGCGGCCTCGCCACTCCCGGCATGCCCGTGAGCGTCCTGGAACACCAGGGGATACGGGTGGGCACACTGTGGCTCGGGGTGCGCCAGGACAACGCGTTCGTCTTCGACGTCGAGACCGAGTCCGCCCACCGGGGGAAGGGGCACGGCCGCACCCTGATGCTCCTGGCCGAGGCCCAGACGATCGCCGAGGGCAGACGGACCATCGGCCTCAACGTCTTCGCCGGCAACACCCCGGCCGAACGGCTCTACGCGTCCCTCGGCTACGAGAATCAGCAGTACGCCATGTACAAGCCGCTGGTGTAACGGCCGGGCGGGGGCCGGGTCAGCCCTGCTCCTGCCCGGCCAGCAGTCGGTCCGCGATCTCCTCGATCCGCTCGCGCAGCCCCTCCTGGCTCTTGCCGCCGTCGAGTCGCCGGCCGTCGATGACGTAGGTCGGGGTGCCGGTCACGCCGATCGCCTTGCCCTCGGCCTGGTCGGCGTCCACGATCAGGATGTGCCGGCCGTCGATCAGCGCGGTGTCGAACTCCTCGGCGTCCAGGCCCAGTTCGCTGGCCACCTCGACCAGGAAGGGTTCCCCCTTACGGGCCAGCTCCTCCACCCGTCCCAGCAGGGCCTCGGCGTACGGCCATCCCCGGCCCTGCTCCCATGCCTCCTCGGCGGCCTGGGCGGCGGCGAAGGCGTGCTTGTGCTTCTCCAGGGGGAAGTGCCGCAGCCGCACCTCCAGACGGTCGCCGTAGCGGGCGCGCAGCGATTGGAGGTCGTCCAGTGCGGTGCGGCAGTCCGGGCACTGGAGGTCGCACCAGATCTCGAGGACGGGGGCGGTGGACGGGGCAGGGGAGGAGTCGCTCATGCCGACAGTCTTCCAGCCCGTGCACCTGCACCGGCACCTGCGGAGGAGGCGACCCGGAGATCTCCCTGATGTAGGGGCGAGGCATGGCCCGCCGGGGTGCGGCGGGTGCAGGATGGAAGGGACGAAGTGCCCCTGCCCGACCGCGCCACGCCTGGAGGACCGGATGATTGCCGAGACCGTCTGCTCCGCCGTGTCCGCGGCAGGCCTGGGCATTGCGGCCATCACGGCGTATCGCAAGCGTTTCCTCGCCGCGGCCCGTATCGCGGCGTACTCGCTCGTGCCGATCGGCCTGGTGATGACGGGAGTCGTCGAATGGCTGGCCGACACCGCGTTCAGCCCGACCGCCTGGGCGGGCTTCGGGGTGCTGGGCCTCGCGTGGGCGCTGTTCGCGACCACCCGCGTCGTGGAGCGCCGCCGCGGCGGCACCCGCAAGGAGCGCAGGGCGGCCCGGGCGGCGGCGCAGCCCGAGGCGGTGGCCCCGGCGGCATCGGCGCCCTCCCTGGGGCAGGGCGGGCAGGGCTCCCGTCCTGCCTCCCGGCCCGCGGCGGCGTCCCGGGGAGAGGACGACTTCAGCGACATCGAGGCCATCCTCAAGAAGCACGGCATATGAGGCCGGCCTCGTGCCGGACTGAATCGTCACAGTGGGTCTGTGGACGCGCGGAAATGATCACAACCTGAACCGGACCTCACGGAATCAGCGCACTCCCGCACGGAACGAGGGCGCTGATCGCGCCTGGCGGGGCGGCTGCGCCATCATCACCGCGAGATGCTGGACACGACGAGACAGAGCGACCCCGCGCCGCCGCAGGACGAGCCACGTGGTTGTCTCTTCGCCCTTTCCCAGCCACCGCTGATGATCTTCCTTGCGGTGATCGGGTGTCTGCTGCTCATGGCCTCGTTGCACGATCTGCTGTGGCTGTGAGCCGTACCCGCGGTACCCGGCGTCACCCGCCGGGGCCGCGTCGGCATCGATGAGTCTTCTGAGCCCCGCGTCCTCCCGGGGCGGCTGTCAGCCCGCCGCCTCCCTGCGGCGCGCCCGGTACGCGGCCACGTGCAGGCGGTTGCCGCAGGTGCGGCTGTCGCAGTAGCGGCGGGAGCGGTTCCGGGAGAGATCGACGAAGGCACGGCGGCAGTCGGGCGCCTCGCACCGCCGCAGCCGCTCCTGCTCGCCGGCGACCACGAAGAACGCCAGCGCCATCCCGCAGTCGGCCGCCAGGTGGTCGGCGACGGAGGCGCCCGGTGCGAAGTAGTGCACATGCCAGTCGTAGCCGTCGTGGTCCGTGAGCCGGGGGGTGGTGCCGGCGGCCGCGACCAGCTCGTTGATCACTCCGGCGGCGGCCCTGGCGTCGGGGGCGGCGAAGACGGCGGCGAACCGCCCGCGGATCTTCCGCACCGCGGAGAGGTCGAAGTCCGAGAGCACGCCGACGTCGCTGATCTCGTGGTTGCCCACGAAGTCCGTGAGTGTCGCCACGTCCGCCAGCCCGTCCGCTGCCGTGTCGTCCTCCGGTGCGGTGTTCACCAGATCGACCACGGTGTCGAGGGCGCACCGGGTGTCGTGGGTGATCAGCACGATTCGCTCCCTGGCCTGAGGGTCGGGCAGGCGCCCGCCGATGCTGGCCGATGGTAATGGCTCCGCATCCACCGGACGGCCCTCATGCCCGCACATGGCTTCGAATAGAACGCCGCCGGGCCCGTCATGGTTCCCGCTTACCGACAGTGACAACGACCGTCCCCGTCGCCTCCCCGATCTCCCCGCCGGCACACATGGACCGGCGCCGGCTCCGCGTGATCCGCGGTGCCGACGCCGGTGTATCCCGTATGCGGTTGTCCAAGCCCGAGCCGTCTCCCCGAGTCGACGGCGCCGGGCGGCTTTGTGAGGGCCTCGCCCTAGCTTTCCGCCAGGATGTGCGAGAGCTCCTGATCGAGGTCGAAGTGCCGGTGCTCCGTGCCGGGCGGCACGGCGGCGTCGGTCCGCTTCAGGAAGGACTCCAGGGCCCGTGCCGGGGCCTCGAGCAGGGCCTCGCCCTCCGGTGAGCTCAGGGCGATGCACACGACGCCCTGGCCGTGACTGCGCGACGGCCAGACGCGGACGTCGCCGGTGCCGGTAGGGCGGTGAAGCCCCTCGGCGAGGAGGTCGCGGGCGAACACCCACTCGACGGTCTCCTCGGCTCCGGTGTGGAAGGTGGCGTGCACGGCGTAGGGGTCGGCCGTGTCGTACCGCAGGCCTGCGGGGACAGGCAGGGAGGACTCGCTCGACACAACGAGGCGCAGGTGCAGCTCGCAGCTGACCGTGGTGTTCATAAGCGCCAGGGCCTTTCGCTCAGTGTGCGCTCGGGGATTCGCACGTCGGCGAAATCGACATGCCACCTACGGTGCCGTTGTAAACCCCTCTGAGTGTTTTGCGTGCCTTTACGTAACTCTTCCGGCCGAGAGATCGTTCGCGTCGTGCGTCCATTCCGGTGACTGGTTTCGCTCGGGTAGTGTTTGGCCGTATGAATACGGGGAGTAACGAGCCGGGCGAGGTGGCCGTGGCGTCGGACGAGACGGGGACGGACGAGGTGCACAGCGAGCAAGAGCGGGGGCTTGGCTCGCGGGCACCGGAATTCATCAAAGCGCGCCGGGCGCTGCACGTGAGCTGGCAGGTCGGGGTTTTCATCATCGGGCTCGCGGTCGTGGTGGCCGGCATCATCATGCTGCCCCTGCCCGGGCCGGGATGGGTCGTGATCTTCGGCGGTATGGCGATCTGGGCGACCGAGTTCGTGTGGGCCCAGCTGGTGCTCCGCTGGACCAAGCGGAAGGTCACCGAGGCGGCGCAGCGCGCCCTCGACCCCAAAGTGCGGCGCCGGAACATCATCCTGACGACCGTCGGGCTGGTGATCGTGGCCGTACTGGTCGGTATCTACCTGTGGAAGTTCGGCATAGTCATGCCGTGGAAGATCAAGGACCAGTGAGTCGCGCGGGGGTGCCGGTGCCGGCCTCGCGCTGGTCACAGGCACCCCCTGACATGGGGTAATGTTCTTCCTGCGTCCGGGCGATTAGCTCAGTGGGAGAGCGCTTCGTTCACACCGAAGAGGTCACTGGTTCGAACCCAGTATCGCCCACCTGGATCGGCGGCCCACCTGCGATAGAGCAGGTGGGCCGTTGTCGTTGTGTTGCCTGACGCCGGGTGGGGGGCGGGGCCGCGCCGGGGGGTGTCCGT